>NZ_JBVKBN010000001.1:0-180536 GCF_055657065.1 Streptomyces sp. NPDC110618
GAGTCGTTCAGGCCGAGCCAGATCACCGCCGGGGGCACCCAGGCGACGGAGGGCAGGGACTGCAGGCCGGACAGGATCGGGCCGATCGCGGCGCGCACGAACTTCACCCGGGCGACGACGAGGCCGAGGGGGGTGCCGATGGCGAGGGCGAAGAGGAAGCCGAGCAGGCCGCGCGAGACGCTGGTCCAGATGTAGTCGAGGAGGGTGCCCTGGAGCCAGGCGGTGCGGACCTCGTCCCAGACCGCGCCGGGGGAGGGGAGCTTGTAGGAGGGGGCGACCTCCAGCCACACCAGCAGCTGCCACACCGCCAGCACTAGCGCGACGGCGGTGATGGGGGGCAGGACCTTGCGCACCAGCGTTTCGCGCAGGGGGGTGCGGGTGGTGGTGACGGCGTCCAGGGCGTCCAGGCCGGCTTCGAGGCCGGCGAGGTCGGCGCCGTCCTTGGCGGTGGTGTCAGTGCTGGCCATGGCGGCGGATCTCCCCACGCAGTTCTTCGGTGATCTCGACGGACAGCTCGGCGACCGCGCTGTCCTCGATACGGCGCGGGTGGGCGATGCCCACCGTCCACTCCCGGGCGATGCGCCCGGGGCGGGAGGAGAGCAGGACCACGCGCTGGGCGAGGCGGACGGCCTCGCGCACGTTGTGGGTGACGAACAGCACCGACAACCCGGTCTCGCGCCAGATGCGGGTCAGCTCGTCGTGCAGCACATCCCGCGTGATCGCATCCAGAGCGGCGAACGGCTCGTCCATCAGCAGCAGCTTGCTGTCCTGCGCCAACGCCCGCGCCAGAGCCACCCGCTGACGCATACCGCCGGACAGCTCGTGCACCCGCTTGCCGTACGCGCCGTGCAGGCGCACCAGCTCCAGCAGCTCCTCGGCACGCCCCCGCCGCTCCGCCTTGGGCACGCCGCGCAGCTTCAGGGCGAGTTCGATGTTCTTGCCCGCGGTCAGCCACGGGAACAGGGCGTGCTCCTGGAACATCAGCGCCGGACGCCCGTCCGTGCTGATGCTCCCGGCGCTCGGCCGGTCCAGGCCCGCGACCAGGTTCAGCAGGGTGGACTTGCCGCAGCCCGAAGCACCGAGAAGGGTGACGAACTCGCCCGGCGCGACATCCAGCGAGATGTCGTCGAGGACGAGCTGCTGCCCCGCGGGGCCGGCGAAGGACTTCGAGACGTGCTCGATACGCGCGGCGTGCTCCACGGACGTGTCCGTGTCGACTGCCTTGGCGAGGGCGGTTGCCATGGTCGTCACCTCCTGGGAACTCATCTGGACTGGTGGCTCACTTGACGCCGAGGCCGGCGTCGGCGGCCCCGGGTTCGCCCTCGGCGCTGAGGACCCTGTTGAGTGCGGTCAGGTCGTAGATGCCGGTCAGGTCCGGCTTCTCCAGCAGGCCCGCCGCGACCGCGTGGTCGGCCTGCGCGTCGAGCGTGGCGGCCAGCGGATCGTCGGTGAACTCGATGGAGGGCCAGGCCCGGTCGATGACATCGGCGGGCAGCGGCTTGCCGGTGTCCGCCGCCAACTGGGCGTTGGCGGACGCCTTGGCCTTGTCGGGGTGGGCGTTGATCCACCGGTTGGCCTCGACGGAGGCCCGCAGGACGGCCTCCACGGCCTTCGGGTGCTCCTTGAGGAAGGACTGCGACACGATCACATTGGTGATCACGAACTTCTTGTCCGGCCACAGGTCCGCCTCGTCCAGCAGCACCTTCGCGCCCTCGGCGACCAGCTTCGAGGCGGTCGGCTCCGGCACCCACGCCCCGTCGATCGAGCCGGACTGGTACAGGTTCGGCGTGACCTTGTTGTCGGAGCGGACCACGGACACATCGCCCTTGCCGCTCTGCGCGTCGACCTTCCAGCCCTGCTCGGCGACCCAGTTGAGGAAGGCCACGTCCTGCGTGTTGCCGAGCTGCGGAGTGGCGATCCGCTTGCCCTTGACGTCCTTCAGGGACTTGATCTTCTTGGGGTTGACCACCAGCTTCACCCCGCCGGAGGCCGACCCGGAGACGATCCGCAGGTTGGTGCCGCCCGCCTTGGTGTAGCCGTTGATGGCCGGCGAAGGGCCGATCCACCCGATGTCGACGGACCCCGAGTTCAGCGCCTCGATCTCGGACGGACCGGCGTTGAACGTCGAGAACTTGGCCGTCGTCCCGCCGAGCGCCTTCTGGAAGATCCCCTCGTGCCGCCCCACCAGCGCGGTGGCGTGGGTGAGGTTCCCGAAGTAGCCGATGCGCACCGAGTCCAGGCCGTCGACCTTCGCCGCGCCCGGGATGGCCCCCTCGCTGTTCTCCACGGCCTGGGAGCCGTAGCCGCAGGCGGCCGCGAGCGCGAGCAGCGGCAGCAGGGCCACTGCCGCGAGGGCACGGCGCAGGGCGGCGGGGATGGCAGGCACGGGGGAGGGGTTCCTCTCGGTGGCCCGGCTCGCGCGCCCTATCGAGCGCGGCCGGGGATGCGGCGGTGGTGCGGGTGCGGGATCACAGCGGACATCGCGTCGTCCGGCACATCGGGATCGAGACCGACGTCATCGACGTCATCGGCGTCATCGGCGTCGTCATCATCGGCGTCGTCATCATCGTCATCGTCAGAAGTCCCACCCGTCGTCCTCGGACTCGTCCTTGACGGGTTCCGGGGAGGCGAAGGACTCGCCGACCATGCCGGCGGTGAGCGTGGTGCCGTCGCTGGGGTCGATCAGGATGAACGAACCCGTGCGGCGGGAGTCGGCGTAGGAGTCGACCGGGAGCGGCTCGGCGGTACGGATCTTCACCCGGCCGATGTCGTTGGCGACGAGCTGTCCCGGGTGCGGGTGCAGGGACAGGTCGTCCAGCGTGAGCCGGGAGGGGATGTCCTTCACGATCGCCTTGACCGTGCGGGTGCCGTGCTTGAGCAGGACCCGGTGACCGACGGTCAGCGGGGCGTCGGCGACGTGGCAGACGGTGGCCTCGATGTCCTGGGTGGTCGGCGGCGCGTCCTTGCTGGGCACGATCAGGTCGCCGCGCGAGATGTCGATGTCGTCCTCCAGCAGGAGGGTCACCGACTGGGTGGTCCAGGCGACGTCGACCGGCTCGCCGAGCAGGTCGATGCCGGAGATCCGGGTGGAGCGGCCCGAGGGCAGCACGGTGATCTGCTCGCCGACGTGGAAGGAGCCCGCCGCGATCTGACCGGCGTAGCCGCGGTAGTCGGGGTGCTCGGCGGTCTGCGGCCGGATCACGTACTGCACGGGCAGCCGGGCGTGGCAGTGGCTCAGGTCGTGCGAGACCGGCACCGTCTCCAGGTGCTCCAGCACCGTGGGACCGCCGTACCAGTCCATGTTCGCGGACGGCTCCACCACGTTGTCACCGGCGAGCGCCGAGATCGGGATCGCGGTGATCTCCGGGACGCCCAGTTCGGTCGCGTACGCCGTGAACTCCTCGGCGATGGCGGCGAACACGGACTCCTGGTAGTCGACCAGGTCCATCTTGTTCACGGCGAGGACCACGTGCGGGACGCGCAGTAGCGCGGCCAGGGCGGCGTGGCGGCGGGTCTGCTCGACGACGCCGTTGCGGGCGTCGATGAGGATCACCGTCAGCTCGGCGGTGGAGGCGCCGGTGACCATGTTGCGGGTGTACTGCACGTGGCCCGGGGTGTCGGCGAGGATGAACCGGCGGCGCGGGGTGGCGAAGTAGCGGTAGGCGACGTCGATGGTGATGCCCTGTTCCCGTTCGGCGCGCAGGCCGTCGGTGAGCAGGGCCAGGTCGGGGGTGTCCTGGCCGCGGTTGCGGGAGGCGTGCTCGACGGCCTCCAGTTGGTCGGCGAGCACCGACTTGGAGTCGTGGAGTAGCCGTCCGACGAGTGTGGACTTGCCGTCGTCGACCGAACCGGCCGTGGCGAACCGCAGAAGGGTCGTCTCGGTGAGTTCCGTGGTGGTGCTCATGCTTAGAAGTACCCCTCGCGCTTACGGTCTTCCATCGCGGCCTCGGACAGCTTGTCGTCCGCCCGCGTCGCGCCCCGCTCGGTGAGCCGGGAGGCCGCGATCTCGGCGATGACCGCCTCCAGGGTGGTCGCGTCCGAGTCGACGGCGCCGGTGCAGGACATGTCGCCGACCGTGCGGTAGCGGACGAGCCGCTTCTCGACGGTCTCGCCCTCCTTGGGGCCGCCCCACTCGCCGGCCGTCAGCCACATGCCGCTGCGCTTGAACACCTCGCGCTCGTGCGCGAAGTAGATCTCCGGCAGCTCGATGTCCTCGCGGGCGATGTACTGCCACACGTCCAGCTCGGTCCAGTTGGACAGCGGGAAGACCCGTACGTGCTCGCCGGGCGCGTGCCGGCCGTTGTACAGGTTCCACAGCTCGGGCCGCTGCCGGCGCGGGTCCCACTGGGAGAACTCGTCCCGCAGCGAGAACACCCGCTCCTTGGCGCGCGCCTTCTCCTCGTCGCGCCGCCCGCCGCCGAAGACGGCGTCGAACCTCTCGCTCTGGATCTTCTCCGTCAGCGGCAGCGTCTGCAGCGGGTTGCGGGTGCCGTCCGGGCGCTCCTTGAGCACGCCCCGGTCGATGTAGTCCTGCACGGAGGCGACGTGCAGCCGCAGCCCGTGCTTGGCGACGGCGCGGTCGCGGTACTCGATGACCTCGGGGAAGTTGTGCCCGGTGTCCACGTGCAGCAGCGAGAAGGGGATCGCCGCCGGGGCGAACGCCTTCAGCGCCAGGTGCAGCATGACGATGGAGTCCTTGCCGCCGGAGAACAGGATCACCGGCCGCTCGAACTCGCCCGCCACCTCACGGAAGATGTGCACCGCCTCGGACTCCAGCGCGTCCAGGTGGGAGAGGGTGTACGGGGTACGCGTGCCCTCCACGGTGGAGACGGTCGTCGTCATGCCAGGCCCCTTTCGGTGAGCAGGGCGTACACGGCCGCCGCGGACTCCTGCACGGTCTGGTTCTGGGACTCGATGCGAAGGTCGGGGGAGACCGGCTCCTCGTACGGGTCGTCGACCCCCGTCAGCCCGGACAGCTCGCCCGCCGCCTGCTTGGCGTACAGGCCCTTCACGTCACGCTCGCTGCACACGTGGACCGGGGTGGCCACATGGATCTCCAGGTACGGCGCACCGCTGGCCTGGTGGCGCTTGCGCACCGCCTCACGGCTGTCGGCGTACGGCGCGATCACCGGCACCAGCGCCTTGACGCCGTTACGGGCGAGCAGGTCGGCGAGGAAGCCGATGCGCTGGACGTTGGTGTGCCGGTCCTCGCGGCTGAAGCCGAGGCCCGCGGAGATGAACTCGCGGATCTCGTCGCCGTCGAGCACCTCGACACGGTGGCCCTCCTCGCGCAGCCGGCCGGCCAGCTCGTACGCGATGGTGGTCTTGCCGGCGGACGGCAGACCCGTGAGCCAGACGGTGGCTCCGGTCGTCACGTGGTTCTCCTGATTCTCCGGAAACGGGGTCGTGGTCACAGGTGCAGCCCGCACTCGGTCTTGGCGCGGCCCGCCCAGCGGCCGGCGCGCGCGTCCTCGCCCTCCAGCACCCGCCGGGTGCAGGGGGCGCAGCCGACGGAGGCGTAGCCGTCCATCAGCAGCGGGTTGGTCAGTACGCCGTGTTCGGTGACGTAGGCGTCCACGTCCTCCTGGGTCCACTTGGCGATGGGCGAGACCTTGACCTTCTGCCGCTTCTCGTCCCAGCCGACGACCGGGGTGTTCGCCCGGGTCGGGGACTCGTCGCGGCGCAGGCCCGTCGCCCACGCCCGGTAGCCGGTGAGGCCCTCCTCCAGCGGCTGGACCTTGCGGAGCCTGCAGCACAGGTCGGGGTCGCGGTCGTGCAGCTTCGGCCCGTACTCGGCGTCCTGTTCGGCGACCGTCTGGCGCGGGGTGAGGGTGATGACGTTGACGTCCATCACCGCCTCCACCGCGTCCCGGGTGCCGATGGTCTCGGGGAAGTGGTAGCCGGTGTCGAGGAAGACGACGTCGACGCCGGGCAGCACGCGCGAGGCGAGATGCGCGACGACCGCGTCCTCCATCGAGGAGGTGACGCAGAAGCGGGAACCGAAGGTGTCGGCGGCCCACTTCAGGATCTCCAGCGCGGAGGCGTCCTCCAGCTCACGGCCCGCCCGCTCGGCGAGCGCCTTGAGATCCTCGGCGGTGCGATCTTCCTGAGCGGTCGTCATATCCCGTCTCCCCCTGCGTCGTTCGCCTGAAGACCGCGGGCCAGCAGCCCGAGGAACTTCAACTGGAAGGCCCGGTTGCACGCCGCGCACTCCCACGCGCCGTGGCCCTGTTCGCCGGGACGGAGGTCCTCGTCACCGCAGTAGGGGCAGTAGAAGGGGGCGGCCCGCTCGCTCATGAGAGGGCCTCCTCCGAGGCGCGCGCCGCCCAGGTGGCGAACCGCTCGCCGTCCTCGCGCTCGGCCTGGAACCGCTTCAGGACCCGCTCGACGTAGTCGGGCAGTTCCTCGGCCGTCACCTTCAGACCGCGCACCTTGCGGCCGAACCCGGCCTCCAGGCCCAGCGCGCCGCCGAGGTGCACCTGGTAGCCCTCGACCTGCTCGCCCCGGTCGTTGAGGACCAGCTGCCCCTTGAGACCGATGTCCGCCACCTGGATACGGGCGCAGGCGTTCGGGCAGCCGTTGATGTTGATGGTGATCGGCTCGTCGAAGTCCGGGATGCGGCGCTCCAGTTCGTCGATCAGCGAGGCGCCGCGCGCCTTGGTCTCGACGATGGCGAGCTTGCAGAACTCGATGCCGGTGCAGGCCATGGTGCCGCGCCGGAACGGGGACGGCTTGGCGGTCAGGTCCAGCGCCTCCAGGGCCTCGACCAGCGACTCGACCTGGCCCTCCTCGACATCGAGGATGATCATCTTCTGCTCGACGGTGGTCCGCACCCGGCCCGAGCCGTGCGCCTCCGCCAGCTCGGCGATCTTCGTCAGGGTGGCGCCGTCCACGCGGCCCACGCGCGGGGCGAAACCGACGTAGAAGCGGCCGTCCTTCTGCCGGTGCACACCGACGTGGTCGCGCCAGCGGGCGACGGGCTCGGCGGGGGCGGGGCCGTCGATGAGCGGACGCTTCAGGTACTCGTCCTCCAGCACCTGCCGGAACCTCTCGGCGCCCCAGTCGGCGACCAGGAACTTCAGGCGGGCGCGGGTGCGCAGCCGCCGGTAGCCGTAGTCGCGGAAGATGCCGATGACTCCGGCCCACACGTCCGGGACCTCGTCCAGCGGCACCCAGGCGCCGAGCCGCACACCGATCTTGGGGTTGGTGGACAGTCCACCGCCGACCCACAGGTCGAAGCCGGGGCCGTGCTCGGGGTGGACGACACCGACGAACGCGATGTCGTTGATCTCGTGCGCCACGTCCAGCAGCGGCGAGCCGGAGATCGCCGTCTTGAACTTGCGCGGCAGGTTGGAGAACTCCTTGCTGCCGATGTAGCGGCTGTGGATCTCGTCGATGGCGGAGGTGCCGTCGATGATCTCGTCCGCGGCGATGCCCGCGACCGGCGAGCCGATGATCACACGGGGCGTGTCACCGCACGCCTCGGTGGTGGACAGGCCCACCGCCTCCAGGCGGTTCCAGATCTCGGGCACGTCCTCGATCCGGATCCAGTGGTACTGGACGTTCTGCCGGTCGGTGATGTCCGCGGTGCCGCGCGCGAACTCCTGCGAGATCTCACCGATGACGCGCAGCTGCTGCGTGGTCAGCCGTCCGCCGTCGATGCGCACGCGGAGCATGAAGTACTCGTCGTCCAGCTCCTCCGGCTCCAGCACGGCGGTCTTGCCGCCGTCGATGCCCTGGCGGCGCTGGGTGTACAGACCCCACCAGCGCATGCGTCCGCGCAGGTCGTTGGGGTCGATGGAGTGGAAGCCGCGCTTGGAGTAGATCGTCTCAATGCGTGTCCGCACATTGAGACCGTCGTCGTCCTTCTTGAACTGTTCGTTGCCGTTCAGCGGGGTGAAGTGCCCCGCGGCCCACTGGCCCTCGCCGCGGTGACGGCTCGCCTTGCGGCGCGGGGTCGCGGCGGCAGGGTTTGCAGGGGTGGCGGCCATGGTTGGTACGTCCTTCGGGACAGGCGGGAAAGCGGCTCTGACCTGCGCGGAAGCGCGCACGGGCAGTCGTGCGCCTCATTGCGCAGGAAAGCAGGCAAAAGGGGGAGATCCGGGCGGTGCTGGAGTACTCTCAGCGCGCCGGACAGATGGCGCTGGACATGCGGCCGAGGTCGACGTGCCGCCGACTCACCAAGGCAATTCCAGTTCCAGGCATGACGGAAGCGTGTCACGGCGATCTGGACACAGTCCAGCTTCGTCCATCATGCGGACACCCCTGTCCCGTAGAGTGAGACAGGGGTGTCCTTGGTCACATAGCGGGCCGGTGCCGCATCACGCAGGTCAGGCGGGGTAGGCCCCCGGCCAGGGTCCCGGAGTGGCCACCTCCGGCTGCTCCTCGACCTTGGTGTCGAACAGCTTGAAGCCCCGGCGCTGGTAGTTGGCCATCGCGTGCTCGCCGTCCAGGCTGCAGGTGTGCAGCCACACCCGCTTCGTCGGCGCCCGCCCCGGCCAGCGCTCGGCGAGGTCCCAGGCGCGGGCGGCGCCGTAGGAGAGCAGGTGGCCGCCGATGCGGCGGCCGCGGAAGGCCGGGAGCAGCCCGAAGTACTCGATCTCCACGACCCCGTCGTCCTGCGGGTTCAGCTCCACGTACCCGGCCGGCGTGCCCCGGTCGTAGGCGACCCAGGTCTCCACTCCGGGGCGCTCCAGATGCGCCAGCCACTGGGCGTGGCTCCAGCCGAGCCGGTCGATCCAGCGGATGTCACCGCCGACGGAGGCGTACAGGAAGCGGCTGAACTCGGGGGAGGGGACCTCGGAGCGGACGATCCGCACCTCGCCGTCGGGGGCGGGGGCGGGCAGCAGGTCGGCGGGGTCCGTCTGCTCCAGGGACCAGGTGGTCACGGGAATGTTGGGCATGCCGACCAGGGAATCATCTAGTCCAAGGATCTGTCGATCGCGCTCAGCGGCAGTGCGAACAGGGTCCGCCCCGACTGCGCCCAGACCTCGCCGGTCTCCTCCCAGTAGGACAGGGAGGACGTCGCCGCGCTCCAGCAGCGCCGCGTGGCGTCGTCCCCGCAGTGCGCCACCTTCGCGCCCTTCGCGGTCTGCCGCCACAGGGTGCCGTGCTCCTCGTCCGCCTGTGCCACATACCAGCGGGAGCGGTAGGACAGGACGGCGCCGGGGCCGCCGACCTCGGAGCGGTACGCCTCGGTGGCCCTGCCCGTGTCGAGCAGGCCGGTGCGCTCCGGGTCGGAGCTGAAGTCGTAGCGCCACAGCCGGTCGCCGGAGCGGGCCACCAGGCTGTCGGGCGCGGTCGTGCGGTCCAGGGAGATACGGGTGGGGTTCGGTCCGTCCGGGCGGTACACGCCGACCGCGGGCAGGGTGAACCGGGACCCGGTCGGGCCGCTCTCGCGCTGGACGCGGCGCACGTCGTAGACATAGAGCCCGTCACCCGTGCTGACCAGGAGCTTGTCCTGGTACCAGACCATTCCGGTGACGCGTCCGCGCAGCGCGGGCCGGGCGTCGTCCTCGGTGGCGGGGGCGGCCAGGCCCACCCAGGTGTAGCGCAGCTCCTCGGGGTCGGTGGCGTCGACGAAGGCGACCCGGGAGGCGGTGCCGTCGGACCAGGCCGACAGCACGACCCGCTGCTCGCCCCAGTGGCCGTCGTCGTCGGCGTCGCCGGAGGTGGTCAGCGGGCCCGGCCGCCAGCCGCGGGTGTCGGCGGCGTCCCAGCAGTAGGCGCGGGTGGGGGCGGGCGCCACCGGGAGCGCCGCGCGCTCGACGGCCGTGCAGTCGGCGGCGCCGCGCAGGGTGTGGTCGGCGTCGGCGAGCACCGCGCGCACCCCGACGGGGCGGCCCTGCTCGTCCGTGAGCCGGTCCAGGGTCCGCTCGGGCACCAGTTCCTCGGTCAGGCGCAGGGTGTTCAGCTCGGCGCGGGAGGTGAGCGGCTTGATCGCTCCGGGGTCGTCGTCGACCGTGGCCTGGGAGGCGCTGATCATGGTGGCGGCGGCGGTGAGCGCCAGCGCGGTACCGGCCAGTACTCCGCGCAGCGCGCGGCCCCGCTTGCGCCGACGGTGTCTGCCGCGTTGCTTCTTCATGCCGTCCTCCCGAGGGCGGGCCAACTGCGCCTGATGATCCGTGCGTTGACCAGGGAGCAGGTGGGGTGGCCCAGAGGGGATGCTACGACAGTGCGGGACGGTCGGGGACGAAGACCGAGCAAATACCCAGAAGATGCCTACCTGAGCGATTCAGGCGGTACGCGCCCGGCTACTGTTGGTGCGCGCCGTGTCGCGCCCGGTCCCTGGCCACCGCGGGCGCCGTCGACTGGGGCAGCAGGTCCCGGGGGTCGCGGGGGAGCAGCACCTCGACCTCCGCGTCATCGCAGAAACGATACGGCCGATGCTGCAGCAAGGCCCCCAGGTAGCGCCGCACCCGCGACATCTCCGCCCGCACCGTCACCGTGCGGCCCGCGTCGCCGAACACCTCCTCGGCCAGCCCCGCCGCGCTGCGGCCCTCCCGGTCCAGCGCGAGCAGATACAGCAACTCGGCATGCCGGGGACTCAGTTCATGACTCCAGGAACCCGCCGCCCCCGTCACCGTCAGCGCCCCGCCGCGCGGCTGCGACAGATCCAGCACGATCCGCGTGCCCTCGCCCGGCACCGGCTCGTCGGCCGGTCTGACCAGCCAGCCGCCCGCCAGCGGCTCCACCGCGCACAGCCCGATCCCCGGCAGCCACCGGCGGCCCGCCGCGAGCGGCCTGGGCAGCGCGATCCGGCCCGTGTACGGCATCCCCGTCACTCCCGCGCACCAGCCGTCCCGGTCCACCACCAGCGCCTGCCCCGACAACCGGGACAGCACCGGCGCCGCCACCGCCCGCAGCCGCTCCAGCGACGACATGTGCAGCTCCCGCAGCCGCGCCTCGGCGAGCTTGGCCACCGAGTCCACCCAGGCCAGGGTCGCCGGATGCATCGTCTCCAGCGGCCCGCTGACGTCCACCACGCCGATCAGCCGGCCGTCGCGCGGGTCCGTGATCGGGGCCCCGGCGCACGTCCAGCTCGCGTGCGTACGCACGAAGTGCTCGGCGGCGAACACCTGCACCGGCCGCCCCACCACCGCCGGGGTGCCCACGCCGTTGGTGCCGACGACGTCCTCCCGCCAGTCGGCGCCCAGCTCGAAGCCGAGGCTGTCCGCTTTGCGCAGCACCGGCGCGCTGCCCTCCCGCCACAGCACGCGCCCCTCCTCGTCGGCGACGACCATGATGTGGTGGGCGATGTCCGCGACCGACAGCAGACCCTCGCGCAGCACCGGCAGCACATGGCGCAGCGCGCTCGTCTGCCGCCGCCGCTGCACTTCCTCGTGGGAGAGCAGACCGGTGCGGAAGTCGTGGTCGGGGTCGACCCCGCTGCGCAGCATCCGGCCCCAGGACTCCTCGATCACCGGGCGGGGCGCGACCGGTGCGCGCTGCCCGGAGAGCGTGGCGTTGCGTACCTCGCTCAGCACTCGCGCCGCGCGCGCCGCGTCGACGGCGGCCAGCTGCGTCACGTCCATCGGTGACAGGGCCACGAGTCCTTCCCCCTCGGGGTGCGTCGATTACTGACCGGATGTCTCATCCTGCTCCTCTCGGGGTGCGGAAGGGTGCACTCCGGCCAGAGGGGACAGAAAGTTGCAACCCCTTGCAACCCTGGTGGTCGGCTTCGAGCTGATTGAAACTTGAGCGAACACCGTCCCGAGCGGTGTTCGCGGCCTCGAACGGGCCTGCGAGGGGGTGGTGCCGTGTCGGCGCAGCACCACCCCCTCCCTCCGGGGGTTCGCCGGATCGCCCACCGGGGTGGGGGGTGCCTTTGTGCTGGCGGGTGCGGGTGTGTGGGGGTTGTTCGCGCAGTTCCCCGCGCCCCTCGGGGGCTTGGCCTTCGGCCTTTGCCCGTTCGCCCACCGGGGTGGGGGTTTCTGGTTTTGTGGCGGGTGCGGCTGTGTGGGGGCTTGTCGCGCAGTTCCCCGCGCCCCTAAGGGTTGGTCTGCGGCCTCGCCCGTTGCAGGAGTTCGGGCAGGTTCAGTGTCGGCGGGAGGGTGCCGAAGGTCGCGCCCCCGTCTCTTCCCAGGCGGGCGGCGCAGAAGGCGTCCGCTACCTGCGGTGGGGCGAAGCGGACCAGGAGGGAGGCCTGGAGGACCAGGGCCAGGCGTTCGGTGAGTCTTCTCGCGCGGGCTTCCACGGACTCCAGGTCCGCCAGTTCCGTCAGGACGTCCTTGATGGCCGCGTCCAGGCGGTGGTCGGCGCCCCGGGCCCGGCCGATTTCCTGGAGGTAGGCGTTCAGGGACTCCGGTTCGCGGCGCAGGGCCCGTAGGACGTCCAGGCACTGGATGTTGCCCGCGCCCTCCCACACCGAGTTCAACGGGGACTCACGGACCAGACGGGGCATGCCCGACTCCTCGACGTAGCCGTTGCCGCCGAGGCACTCGGACGCCTCCACCGTGACCGGCGTACAGCGCTTGGTCACCCAGTACTTGGCGGCCGGCACCGCGATCCGCAGCAGCGCCCGCTCCTGCTCACCCCCGTCGTCGTACGCCGCCGCCAGCCGCAGCGCGAGCGTCGTCGCCGCCTCCGACTCCAGCGCCAGGTCGGCCAGGACCGCGCGCATCAGCGGCTTGTCGGAGAGCCGCCCGCCGAACGCCTCGCGGTGGTCGCAGTGGTGGATCGCCTGCGCCACCGCCTGCCGCATCAGCCCCGCCGACCCCAGCACGCAGTCCAGCCGGGTCGCCGCCACCATCCCGATGACGGTGCGCACCCCGCGCCCCTCCTCTCCGACCCGGCGCGCCCATGTCCCGGCGAACTCGACCTCCGACGAGGCGTTGGCCCGGTTGCCGAGCTTGTCCTTCAGCCGCTGGAGCAGGAAGACATTGCGGGTGCCGTCCTCCAGGACGCGCGGGACGAGGAAGCAGGTCAGGCCGCCCGGCGCCTGCGCGAGCACCAGGAAGCCGTCCGACATCGGCGCCGAGCAGAACCACTTGTGCCCGGTCAGCTCGTACGACACCCCGTCCCCGAGCGGACGCGCCACCGTGGTGTTGGCGCGGACGTCGCTGCCGCCCTGCTTCTCCGTCATCGCCATCCCGAACAGCACCCCGGCCTTGTGCCGCGCGGGCCGCAGCTCACGGTCGTACACCTCGGACGTCAGCCGCGGCTCCCACTCCGCGGCCAGCTCCGGCTCCTGGCGCAGCGCGGGCACCGCGGCATGGGTCATGGACAGCGGGCAGCAGGTGCCGGCCTCGACCTGCGTCCACACCAGGAACCCGGCCGCCCGCCGGACATGGCCGCCGGGCCGGTCCCAGGCCGCCGTCAGACCCGCCGCCACGCCCTTGCCGAGCAGCCGGTGCCACGCCGGATGGAAGTCGACCTCGTCGACGCGGTTGCCGTACCGGTCGTGGGTGCGCAGCCGGGGCGGGTACTCGTTCGCCTGCGCCGCCCACTGCTGCAGTTGCGCGGCGCCGGCCGAGCGACCGAGCGCCGAGAGGTCCGCGCGGGCCTCGTCGAGCAGCTCCGGGGCGAGGTGCCGTTCCACCGCCTCGGTCAGCGCCCGGTCGGCGGCGTACACGTCGTAGCCGACCAGGGGCGGAGGCTGGTTCGTCACGGTGTGGGTGGTCCCGTCCATAGGTGTGAACCTACCGTTCCGTATCGGGACGGTCACGCCGCCGACGCGGCCGCCCCCCGGCGGGACGGAAGCGGCCCTGATGGCGGATACCGTTAGTCCGTGCAGCCAGCAAGTGAATCCCCTCAGCGGCCGTCCGGCCGACTCCACCGCGCGCGTGCCCTCTACCGGGACGTTTCCAAGCGCAGGACCGCCTGGCTGTTGCTCAAGGACACGGTGAACTCCTGCATCGAGTACCGGATCCTCGGGCTCGCCGCGGAGGCGGCCTTCTTCACGCTGCTGTCCGTGCCGCCGCTGCTGCTGAGCATGATCGGACTGCTCGGCTACGTCGACGACTGGACCGGCACCGACACCATCACCAGCCTGGAGGAGAACCTCCTGGAGGCGTCCCGCACGGTCCTGTCCGACAAGGGCGTCCGGCAGATCGCCCAGCCGATCCTCGACGACGTGATGAAGGGCGGCCGCCCCGACGTCATCTCCATCGGCTTCCTGTTCGCCCTGTGGTCGGGCTCGCGCGCGGTGAACGTCTTCATAGACACCATCACCGTGATGTACGGCCTCGACGGAGTCCGCGGCATCGTCAAGACCCGGCTCGTCGCCTTCGTACTCTTCCTGGTCGCCCTGGTGATCGGTTCCATCGCGCTGCCGCTGATGGTCGCGGGACCGGACGCGGTCCTCAACGTCCTGCCGTGGTCGGAGACGGTCGTCCAAGTGCTGTACTGGCCGGTCGTCATCCTGCTGTCGATCGCCTTCCTCACCACGCTGTACCACGTCTCCGTGCCGGTCCGCTCCCCGTGGATCGAGGACGTGCCGGGCGCGCTGGTCGCCCTCGGCATGTGGGTCCTCGGCAGCTTCCTGCTGCGCATCTACCTCACCAACACCGTCGAGGGCGCCACCATCTACGGCTCCCTCGCCGCCGCCGTCGCCGTCCTGCTCTGGATCGGCGTGTCCGCTTTCGCGGTGCTCGTCGGCGCCGCCGTCAACGCCGCGATCGACCGCGTCTGGCCGGCCGCCGCCACGGCCGCCGCCCGCGACGCCAACGAACGGCTGCGCGAGGCCCAGGTCGCCGAGTACGTCGCCCGCGCCGCCGCCCAGCGCGAGGCCGCGGCGGAGGACCCGGACGACCCCGACATGCCCTCGGAGTTCCCCGAACGCTGGTCCCGCTTCCTGCCCCCCGAGGACGTGACCTCCCGCCTGCGCACCCACGTGAAGAGCACGCATCCCCCGCACAAGCCGGACGACTGCTGACGGGGCGCCCGGCGACCGGTGACCCGGGGCCGACTCCGGCGCCTGCGGCGGCCCGACGAGCTGCGGCTCCCGCCCGGCTGGTCACCGGCACGGGTCGGAGGCGCCGGTTCGTCCTTCGACGGACTGCGCGGCGCCCGTCCGGGAACGCGTGCCGCGTTGCCCGGCGGGTCGTTCCGTCTTCCCGGCGGAGCCGTGTCCGCAGCGGACTGAGAAGCCCCGCGACCGGCCCGTGCTCCCGGCCCAGCCCGCAGGACCGCTCACCGCGAGCCCTCCGGGCGTCCGGCGCCGGGGCTCATGCCTTCCAGGCACCCCCCGCCGCCGCCTCGCGGGCGAAGTCGGTGAAGTCGCGGGGGCGGCGGCCCAGGACCTGCTCGACGCCGTCGGTGAGGTGGGCGTTGCGGCCGTCGAGGAGGGTTGCGAAGACCTCGACCAGGAAGTCCGCCTCCTCCCGCGGGATACCGAAGCCGGTCAGCTGCTCCGCGTACGCCCGCGCCGGCACCGGCGTGTACGTCAGCTCCGTGCCCGTGGCCGCCGCGACCTCCGCGACCGCCTCCCGGAAGGACAGCAGGCGCGGGCCGGTCAGCTCCAGGGTGCGTCCCACGTAGGCGTCCCCGGCCGACAGCACGGCCGCCACCACCTCCCCGATGTCCCGCACGTCGAGGAACGGCTCCGGCACCTCGCCCGCCGGGAACACCAGTTCCCCGCCCCCGCGCAGCCCGTCGGCGAGCGGGCCCTCGCTGAAGTTCTGGGCGAACCACGCCGCCCGGACGACCGTCCAGTCCGCGCCCGACGCCTTCAGCGCCTCCTCGGTGGGCCGCGCCTGGTCCTCGCCGCGCGCCGACAGCAGCACCAGCCGCCGTACGCCGAGCCCCACCGCCTCCCGGGCCAGCGCCCCGATGCCCTCGGCGGCGGCCGGGTCACTGATGTCGGTCGGGTACATCAGGTACGCCGCGTCGCAGCCCCGCAGGGACTCCGCCCACGTCGTCGGGTCACCCCAGTCGAAGCCCCGCGCGCGCGTCGCCTCCCGTACGCCGAGCCCCGCCGTGCGCAGGGCCTCGGCCACCCGGCTGCCGGTACGGCCCGAGGCGCCGGTCACCATCACTGTCGTGTTCCGCGTGTTCGTCGTCATGCGTCCAGTCAACGGCGGCCGGGCCCAACGCCCCATCGCCGAACGGCTCATTCCCATAAGCGCGCGTCTACCCTGGCGCCATGGACGCCCTCGCAGGTCTCCTCGACGGGCCGCGCGCACGCGGTGCCTTCATGATCCGTGCCTGCTTCGAGCCGCCCTGGTCGGTGCGCATCGAGGACCGCGCCCCGCTGACCTTGATGCTCATGGTGCGCGGCGACGCCTGGATCACCCCGGACGCCGGTGAACCGCTGCGCCTCGGCCCCGGGGACCTCGCCATCGCCCGCGGCCCCGACCCGTACACCTGCGGCGACCGCCCGGACACGGCGCCGCAGGCCGTGATCCTGCCGGGCGCCGAGTGCTCCTACCCCGACGGCCGCCCCCTCAACGGCTCCATGGACCTCGGGGTGCGCACCTGGGGCGACCGGCTCGACGGCCCGGCCGTCATGCTGATCGGCACCTACCTGTGGCAGGGCGAGGTCAGCGGACGGCTGCTGGACGCCCTGCCGCCCCTGCTCGCGCTCACCGCCGACGTGTGGGACTGCCCGCTCACGCCGTACCTGATGACGGAGATCGTCCGCGACGAACCCGGGCAGGAGGTCGTCCTGGACCGCCTGCTCGACCTGCTGGTCATCGCTGCGCTGCGGGCCTGGTTCTCCCGCCCCGAGGCGGCGGCGCCCGCCTGGTACCGGGCGATGGGCGACCCCGTCGTGGGCAGGGTGCTGCGCCTCGTGCAGGACGACCCCGCCCACCCCTGGACCGTGGCGTCCCTCGCCGCCAAGGCCGGGGTGTCCCGGGCCGCGCTCGCCCGCCGCTTCACCGAACTGGTCGGCGAGCCGGTGATGACATACCTGACCGGCTGGCGCCTCGCCCTGGCCGCCGATGCCCTCCGCGACACCCCCGACACCCTTGAGGCGATCGCCCGCCGCGTCGGCTACGGCAGCGCGTTCGCCCTGTCCAGCGCCTTCAAACGGGTGTACGGGGTGAGCCCGCAGGAACACCGGGAGAGGGGAGCGTAGGCGCGTGTACCGGGAACGGCCGTCCCGGCTCCCCGGAGCCGTCGTCTGGGCCAACACCGCCTCCGCGGGCGGCGGCCGGGTGCTGCCCGACGGCTGCATGGACCTGCTCTGGCACGACGGAGAACTGATCGTCGCGGGCGCCGACACCCGGGCCCACCTCACGCGGGACGGCGGCGCCTGGTACGGCGTGCGCTTCTTCCCCGGCGGCGCCCCCGCCTTCCTGGGCGTACCCGCGCACGAACTGCGCGACCGGCGCGTCGACCTCACCGACCTGTGGCCCGCCCGGGAGGTACGGCGCCTGCACGGCCGCATCGCGGGCGCCGCCGACGTGCCGACCGGGCTCGAAGAGGCGGTCCTGGAGCGTGCCGAGCCGCCCGATCCGCTGCTGCGACAACTCGTGGCGGCCCTGGACGCCGGACGGCCGGTCGCCGCCACCGCCGACGAACTCGGGCTCGGCGCACGGCAGTTGCACCGGCGCTCCCTGAACGCCTTCGGATACGGCCCCAAGACCCTCGCCCGCATCCTGCGCTTCGGCGCGCCCTCGAACTGGCCCGTGCCGAGGTCCCGTTCGCCGCGGCGGCGGCCCGCGCCGGGTACGCCGACCAGGCCCATCTGGCGCGCGAGGTAAAGGAGTTGGCGGGGGTGCCGCTCGGGGTGCTACTGGGCCGGGTCTAGCGGGGCAAACAGGTCGACGCCGTTGCCGTCCGGGTCGTGCACGACCGCGTACCGCTGGCCCCAGAAGGCGTCCCAGGGCTTCAACTCCCCGTGGTACCCGGCGCCGACGAGGTCGTCGTAGACCGTGTCCACCTCGGCCGGGCTGTCGCAGCGCAGAGCCAGCGCGTGCCGGGGGCTTCCGGTGGGCGGCTGCCAGCCGGGGTTGAAGGAACGGGCCGTCTCCTCGGTGTCCAGCATCAGCCGCAGCCCGCCGGGCAGCGGCGCCTCGGCGTGCGCCTCGGACTCGGCCCCCTCGGGGAACTCGAACCCGAGACGGCGGTAGAAGGTGACGGCGGCGGCCATGTCGGAGACGACGAGACCGAAGGCATCGAATCGCGGAGTCATGCGGCCACGGTAGGCAGGGGTGGGGGTGGGGGTCTTGAAAGAAACGGACATGGGCGGGCGCGGGGGCTACAGGGGGTGCGGGGGCTTGAGGGAAACGGACACGGCCGGATGCGGGCGGGTGGGGTCCGGGAGGAAGTGGACACGGGCAACGGCGGGGCTCAGCCGAAGGTCACGGGCCCGTTCGGGGAGTCCAGTGCGAACGACATGCCGACCGGGCCCTCCGCCACCGGGAAGCCGGTGCCGAGCAGGGCCAGCAGGGACCGGATCTCCTCCGGGTCCGGCGCGGTCGCGGAGACCGACAGCAGCGGCACCGTCGGCAGGCCCGAGTCCGTCGGATGCGCGGACCCGCCCCAGTCGATCAGGAAGGGCACCAGGCCGGAGGGGTGGGCGCCGGCGCCGTCGGTGAGCCGCCAGCGCAGCAGCGTGCCGTCGGGACGGCGTCGGCTCATGGGAATGACCGGCCCGGGGTCGTAACCGCGGGCGCGGGCCCGCTCGACCGCCGCGTCCAGGTCGGGCGGACTGATCGCCCAGGTGATCGTGCGCGGAGCCGGAAGGGTGTCGACGCCGAAGGGGCGCGGGGTGCCCGGGTCGGTCTGCTCCGGGTCCGGCCCGATGATCTCCAGATAGGCGCGGCCGCCCAGTCCCACCAGGTAGTTGCGCGTGCCCCGGCCCTCGTGGGCGCCGCCCGGGGCGGGGGTGACGCCGGTGCGCCGGGCGAAGTCGGCGACCGTCGCGGCCAGATCGGGGGTGGCGAGGACAAGATGGTCCAGCAGGGCTGGGATCGTGTTCATCGGGGTCGAGGCTATGCGGACCGCCCTTCCTGTGGAACAGGTGTGCGGCAGGATGAGCGGCATGATCAGACAACGGGGTGTCCTGTCCGTCCTGCTCCTGTCCGCTCTCCTGCTCACCGGCTGCGGTTCCGAGAAAGCCACGGACCCGGCCGCCGACCGGGCCGCCGACCAGTCCGAACTCGCCGCCCGCGCCTCGGCGTTGGGCATCGCGCCGGAACACGTCTACGTCACCGAGGCCCCCGGCTTCACCCTCGCCCAGCAGTCCGTGGGCGTCCTCGGCGACGACGGCTTCTCCGCGGTGTACGTCTCCCAGGAGACCGGCGCCCAGCTCCAGCTGTCGGTGGACCGCGGCACGATGACCGCCGAGACCTGCGCCGAGGGCGCGAGCGCGCCCTGCGAGAAGGACGGCGACGCCTGGTACCGGGGCCAGGAGTACGCCGTACCGAAGAAGGGCCATGTCGTACGCGTCTCGGGCGAGGCCATTTCCCGCGATGTGCTCCGGGAGGCCGCCGAGGCCGTGCACCGGCCGTCGGACGCCGAACTGGATGCCCTGCTGCCGCCCGCCGGGGAACGCGAGGGCGGCGGCAGCGGCCCGGTGGAGCGCGGCGACCTGCCGACGACCGGCGACGGGGCCCCGCTCAACGACCAGAACGCCACGGGGTGAGCGGTGGGTGACCAGGACGCCACCGGGTGAGCGATCGGTGACCGGGACGCCGCGTGGTGAACGGTCGGTGACCAGGACGCCGCGTGGTGAACGGCCGGTGAGAGAGCGAATCGGTTCCTGAAAACCGGGCCGTCACTCCTCCGCGATCCTCCCGAACTCGTCCATCGGCGGATGCAACCGCATCGGCCCGTACTCGTCGTGGTCGGAGTCCCGGACCGGCTCGGGGCCGTCCGGACCCACACGGAGCATGCGCTCGACCCGGCACAGACGGAACCGGCGGCCCGCCACGGACACCTCGTCGGCACGGCCCAGGGACCGGAACCGCTCGGCCGCCTCGGCGTACAGGGAACGCGTGGTCTCGTCGTACTGGTACAGGACCGCCCACACCTCGGACATGCCGTCGTACAGCTGGCGCCGGGCCTCGTGCGGGGACGGTGCGAGACCCCCGGCCGGCTCCCAGCCGGACGCGCCGCGCTCCACCACGCCGAACGCCGTCGGCAGCAGGACGACATCCGGGTGGGACAGCACCGCCTGCCGGGAATCGGCGCGCACCCGGTCCGGCACCCGGTCACCGGCGTACACGAAGGAGCGCAGGCCCAGCCGGATCGCCCCGGCCATCGGGCCCTCGTCGTGCCCCGGGTCCAGCACGAAACCGACGTCCGGGACGGACGGCTGACGGCGCGGACGCTCCCAGGACCGGTCCGCCGGTTCGGGATCCGTGGGCCTCGGCGGCTCCAGGTCCTCGCCGTCGCCGCGGGAGAACTCGTCGGCGCGCACCACCCGGTAGCGCACCCCGCACACCGTCACCTCGTTCACCGGCTTCTCCTCCAGCACCGCCACCGCGGCCAGCAACTCCCGCCGTACCGCCGGATCGTCCGTGCCGTCCTTCGCCGTGAACCACAGATGGGAGTTCAGGCCGTCCCGGGCCACCTGCGGCATCGGATCCACCACCGGCTTCAGCAGCCGCCACTCGGGTCCCTCGGCCGGATCCTGCACGGCGACACCGAACACCGGGCCGCGCAACGCCAGATGGGGATAGCGCAGTGAGGCGTCCACCGCGTCCGCCTCCCGCACCCAGGCGGTGGGGTCGTCACGGCGGATCAGCTCCTCCTGGAGCGCGTCGATGCGTTGCCGCCAGTCATCGGTCATGCACGCATTGTCGTGGCGGCCGCGGGCGCCCGAACCCCGAACCGACCCAACCGCCACGGGTGTTGACGTCCTGGCTCGTAGGCTCTGGGCATGCGTCCACGGCTGCTCGTCTTCACCCGTACCGCCGACTACCGGCACGACTCCATCCCGGCTGGCGTCGGTTGCCTGCGCGCGCTGGGGGAGTTCGACATCGACCACACCGAGGATCCGGACGCCCTCGCCGGGACCCTGGACGCGTACAGCGCCGTCGTCTTCCTCTCCACCAGCGGTGAGGTACTGACACCGGCCGGGCGGGAGCGCCTGGCCTCGTACATCGAGCACGGCGGCGGCTTCGCCGGGGTGCACGCCGCGGCCTGCACCGAGTACGACTGGCCCTCCTACGGGCACCTGCTCGGCGCCCGCTTCGACCGCCATCCCGAGCTACAGCCCGGACGCGTCCTCACCGAGGACACCGACCACCCCGCCACCCGCCATCTGCCGCCCGCCTGGAACTTCACGGACGAGTGGTACGACTTCCGGGCCAACCCCCGGGCAACGGTCCGGGTGCTGCTGTCCGCCGACGAGTCCTCGTACGCGGGCGGCGGCATGGGCCCGGACCACCCGCTCGCCTGGTGCCGGGAGCAGGGCTCCGGACGCGTCTTCTACACGGCACTCGGGCACACGGCCGAGGCATACGGCGACGCCCGCTTCCGCGCCCACCTCAGGGGCGGCATCGCCTGGGCGGCGGGCATCACGCCTTAGGCCGGGGCCCTGCCGTGCTCGCCCGTTCCACCAGGCGCGTCGACAACTCCGTGCGCGTGCTCTCCGGCCGGTCCCCGTCCATCATCCGCACCAGCAGGTGCAGCGCCGTCGCCGCCATCTCCGACAGCGGCTGGCGGACGGTCGTGAGCGCCGGACTGATCCAGCGGGACTCCGGCAGATCGTCGAAGCCCACGACACTCACGTCCTCCGGAACCCGCAACCCGCGCTCCGCCAGAGCCGCGTAGACCCCGTGGGCCAGCCGGTCCGAACACACGAACACCGCCGTCGGGGGCTCGGGCAGATCCAGCAGCTCCAGGGTGCGCCGGTGCGCCAGACAGTCCTCCGCACCCGCGTAACGGACATACTCCGGCCGATGCCGCACCCCGGCCGAGGCCAGCGCCGAACGGTACCCGGCCACCCGCGCGTCACCCGCCATCGTGCGCCGGCGGCCCGCCACCACGCCGATCCGCTCATGGCCCAGCGCCAGCAGGTGCTCGGTCGCCGTCACCCCGCCCCGCCAGTTCGCCGCGCCCACCGACACCACGCCCGGCGGCGGCTCCTGCTCCGGGTCGATCAGCACGAACGGGATGCGGTGCTGCTCCAGCCGGGCGTACTGGGCGGCGGTCAGATCCGGCAGGTGCAACAGCACCCCCGCGGAGCCGCGCGCGGTCAACCTCTCCTGCCAGCCCCGCTCCGGGCGGGCACCGCTCGGGCGGGGACGCGCGGCGGAGACCACTACGTCCAGGCCCGCGTCCCGCGCCGCCGACTCCACACCGTGCAGCACCGTCCCGGACCACGACGTGTCCAGCGCGTGCACGACGAGGTCGACCAGGCCCGGTGCGCGGACGGCGTCGAAGCGGGGGCGGCGCACGTATCCGAGGCGGTCCAGGGCCTCGGTGACCCGTCTGCGGGTCTCGGGCGCGACGTCCTCCCGTCCGTTGACCACCTTGGAGGCGGTCGGCACCGACACCCCGGCCTCACGGGCGACGACCGCCAGGGTCGGCCCGGCGGCCGCACTGCCCGTACGCACCATCAAGTCACCTCTGTGTGGGATGGGTCGGTCGCCTGCGGGCGCTTTCTGCCGTTGTCGAGACGGTGATCGTGCTCAGCCCTTCGGGCCTCCGCGCTCCCCCACGCTCGGCTTCGCTCGCGCGGGAGGTGCCCCCATACCGTCTCGACAACGGCGCGCCCTCCGGCTCCCTCCCGGCCGGTGGCCTGCGTTCTTGTGGACCTTGGTGGGCCTGTGCCCCTGGTTTGGGTTGTCTGGGGCCCGGGGTCTTTATGCCACTCGGGTCATGTCTGAATGGCTTACCCGGTGTTGCAAGGGGGAGTTGGTCGCTACGCGTTCCAACTCCTCTGTCACTATTTGGCCCAGTCTGTTGAGTTCGTTGCCCAGTGAGCCTGCGATGTGGGGGGTCAGGAATACGTTCGGGAGGTCGTAGAGGGGGGAGGTGGGGGGCAGGGGTTCCGGGGTTGTTACGTCCAGTACTGCTTGTAGGCGGCCTCTGATCAGTTCCTCCGTCAGGGCGTTCTGGTCGATCAGCGCCCCCCGGGACGTGTTGATCAGTACCCCTCCGTCCCGGATCAGGGACAGGCGGGGCGCGTTCAGCATGTGGTGCGTCTCGGGGAGGTCCGGGGCGTGCAGGCTCACGATGTCGCTTCGGCTCAGCAGGTCTTCCAGGGGGAGCAGTTGGGCGCCGAGTACTGCCGCCTCCTGCTCGCTCACGTACGGGTCGTGGAGCAGCACCTCGAAGTCGAACGGGCGCAGCAGTTCCAGGAGTCGGCGGCCCACCCGTGAGGCTCCGATGACGCCGACCCGGCGGCCCACGTTGCCGATGCGGGCCGTTTCGGCGGGGGAGGGCTGTGTGCGGGTGTCGCGGTAGCGGTCGCGCTGGGCGAACGCGTCCTTGCCGGTGAGCAGGATCATCGCGAGCGTGTACTCCGCCACGGGCAGCGCGTTGGCGGCGACCGCGCTGGAGACGCTGATACCGCGCTCCCACACCGCGTCGCCGACCAGCGCGCGCACCGAGCCCGCCGAGTGCAGTACCGCGCGGAGCCGGGGTGCGGCGGCCAGGGCCTCGGCGTCCAGGTGGGGGCAGCCCCAGCCGGTGATCAGTACGTCGGCCCGGGCCAGCGCGTCGGCGACCGACGGGTCGGTGAAGTCGCGGACCACCAGGGCCGGGTCCAGGTCGGCCGTGCGGCGCAGGCGGGCCATGAGGGGCGGCGGGAAGAGCTGGGGGAGGTGCACCGGATCCAGCGCGAACACGGCTCTTGGCGGCTGAGGACTTGGCATGAGTCTCCTACGCGCTTGTGCGCTGAGCGGGGCCGGGGCGAGTGGACGACGGTTGTAGAAAGCGCATTCTATTGCGGGTCCACCGTAGATCCGGTGGGAAGCGGTGGTCAATCGGTCGTGCACGCGTCCCGTCGGCCCCGGGTACCCCGAGTGGCCGAGCGGGGACGTCCTGTACCGGAATACATTCGGGCGATGTGATGCTCTGATGTGAACGGTGCGGAAGCGTGGCGAAGGGCTGGTGGGCGCATGGCGGCGAACCGGACGCAACCCGTGGTCAGCACCCCCTACGGGGCTGTGCGCGGCAGGTACGAGCAGGGCGTCGCGGTGTTCCGCGGCATCCCCTACGCGGCACCCCCCTTCGGCCCCCGCCGGTTCCGGCCGCCGCTGCCGCCGGAACCCTGGGAGGGCGTGCGCGACGCCGGTGCCTTCGGGCCCACGGCGCCGAAGCCGCCGTACTCGGAGGCCTTCGCCCAGTACCTCTCCGACCCCGTGGTGGCGGGCGACGACTGCCTCAACCTGAACGTCTGGACCCCCGAGCCGGACCCGGGGGCGCGGCTCCCCGTGATGGTGTGGCTGCACGGGGGCGCGCTGACCAGGGGCTCGTCCGCCGTGCCGGTCTACGACGGGCGGCACTTCGCCCGGGACGGGATCGTGCTGGTCTCGGTGAACTACCGGCTGGGTGTGGAGGGGTACGGACTGTTCCCCGACGTCCCCGCCAACCCGGGGCTGCGGGACCAGCTCGCCGCCCTGGAGTGGGTGCGCGAGGCGATCGGGGCCTTCGGGGGCGACCCCGACCGGATCACGCTGTTCGGGCAGTCCGCGGGGGCCATCAGCGCCGGCGCGCTGCTCGCCGCCCCGCAGGCGCAGGGCCTGGTCAGGCGGGCGATCCTGCAGAGCGGGCCGCCCGAGGTGTCCGAGCGGGACAAGGTACGCCGGATGGTGCGCCGCATGGCCACCCGGCTGAAGATCCCGGCCACCGCCGCCGCCTTCGCCGAGGTCGACCGGGAGCTGCTGCTGCGCACCCAGGCCGACGTGGGCAGACTCAGCAGTCCGGTGCTGGGCGGGCCGGCCTTCGGGATCGTCGAGGACGGTGACCTCGTGCCCCGCGACCCGCTGACCGCCCTGACCGAGGGCGGGGCCGCCCGCGGGGTCGATCTGATGGCCGGGTGGACGCGTGACGAGTACCGGCTGTGGCTGGTGCCCGGCGGGCTGGTGGAGCGGGTGGACCGGCTCGGACCGGTCGCGCTGGCCGGGGCGATGGCCCGCTGCCACTGCGGGCACGAGGTGCCCCGCGGCTACCGCGCCCTGCACCCCGAGGCCGGTACCGCCGAGATCGTCGGCCAGATGGTCACCGACCACCTGCTGCGCGTCCCCGTGCACCGCCTGGCCGACGCCCGCCCCGAGACCACGCATGTGTACGAGTTCGCCTGGCCCTCCAACCGCCCCGGCCTCGGCGCCTGCCACGCCCTGGAGCTGGGCTTCGTCTTCGGCACCGGCGAGACCCCCGAGTCCGTGAAGCTCGCCGGTGAGGGCGCCCCGCGCGAACTCTCCGGGGCGATGCACCGCGCCTGGGTCCGCTTCGCCGAGACCGGCGACCCCGGCTGGGAGCACTGGGACCCCAGCCACCCGGTCCGTGTCTTCGGCGAGGGCGACCCCCACACGGTCTACGGCCCCCGCGACCGCCAGCTGGCCCTGTGGGCCGCCGACCCCGCCTCCACGGCACCGGCGGAACCGACACCTGCCACTACCGCTTTGCCGCTACGGGGGACGGAACTCCGCTCGGTCGTACGACGACTCCGGCTGCCGGGGGCGGTACGGCGGGACTGACCGCGTGCGTGCACAAGAACTCCTTCAGGGAATGGACGACGTGGCGCCCAACCTCGCTGTCGCGCCCTCCGTCCCGCGACCGTCCGTGCCAACTGGACGCGCGGGCCGGCCGCGTGCCTGATCGGGCCGCCTAGACTCGACGGCGTCCAGTCGTGCGCGCTGGACGGCTGGACTGTGGGACTTCCGGGGGATGAGTGACGAACGGGAGCGCCGCGGAGGTCTTCCTCACGCGGTTGCGGCGGCTGGGGGAGCTGCGCAGAGCCGAGTTGGGCGACGGGCGGACCAGCCTCGCCGTACTGGCCAAGGCGGCGGGCGCGGGGTCCCGGGAGACGGTCCGGCAGTGGCTGAGCGGCAGCCGGGTGCCCCAGGACCCCGGGCAACTGCTGCGCCTGGTCGCGGCGTTACGGGAGGAGACCGTCCGCCGTCACGGTGAACTCCCTTACGAGTGGTGGCCCTTGCTCGACAGCGACGAATGGGAGCGGCTCTACGCCGACCTGGCCCGTGAGCGGAACCGCGCGACCGGCGACGCGGTCCGGAGCGAGCTGGTGACCAGGGCGCTGGAGGGGCGGTCGACGACTGAACCGGCCGATCCACCACGGCCATTCGGGGACTGGCACCCGCGCAGCCTCGGAGTGCACCCCTCGATCTCCGGGGCGCCGGGCCCCTCCGGCTTCGTCCTGCCGGAGTACGTCCCGCGCGACCACGACCGGCGCCTCAGGGGCTGTCTGGAACGGCTCGCGGCCGGTCAGGAGCCGTGCTTCGTGCTCGTACGCGGCGAGTCCTGCACCGGCAAGACGCGGACGGCGTACGAAGCGGTGCGCCACTGTCTGCCCGACTGGCGGCTGGCCTTCCCCAAGGACGCCGACAGCCTGCTGGACCTTCTGGCGGCTGACGGGCTGGGGCCGAGGACGGTGCTGTGGCTGGACGAGGGGCAGGAGCATCTGCTCGGGGAGCGCGGCGAGTCGGTGGCGGCCGGGTTGCGCCGGCTGCTGGAACGGCCGGTGCCGCTGCTGGTGCTGATGACCATGTGGCACCGGCACCACGGGATCCTGGTCGCGCGCTCCGACGATCCGGTCCGTGACCCGCACGCCCAGGCCCGCGCGCTCCTCGGCCAGGCGACCGAAGTCCTGGTCCCGGTGTCCTTCTCGGGAGAGGAGGAGCGGCGGGTTCGGGCCACCGGCGATCGTGCGGTGAGCACCGCCCTTCGGAGCAGCCGCGACGGCGCCCTCACCCAGACGCTCGCGGCGGGCCCCGCACTGGTGGGCTTCTACGAGTCCGCCGACGCCCGGCCGGACTGCTACGGCAAGGCGCTCGTCACCGCCGCGATGGACGCGCGCCGACTCGGCCATGGCCCCGAACTGCCGGACGCTCTCCTGGAGTCGGCGGCCCCGGCCTACCTCGACGAGGACCGGCGCGCCGGGGCCGGACCGGACTGGTTCGCCGGGGCGCTGCGGCACGCGCGGACCAAGGTCATGGGGGTGGTCGCCCCGCTCGGTGACCTCGCGGCGCCGAGCGGCATGGGCGCCCGGCCGGGGGTGCGCAGACTCGCCGACTACCTCGACCATCACGGCCGTACGGCCCGGTCCTACGTCTGTCCCGGCGCCGCCTTCTGGGACGCGGCGCAGCGGCACGCGGGCAGGGCCTCCGACCTGTCCCGGCTGGCACGGTCCGCGCGGGCCAGGGGGCGGTACGCCGTCGCCGACGCGCTCTTCGCCCGGGCGGCGGAGCGCGGGGACGCCTCGGCCTGGTCCGAGCGGGCCTATCTGCGCTGGGACCGCGGCTGCTTCGAGGAGGCGGCGCGATTGTGGTGGGCGGGACACGATGCCGGGGACACGTACGCGTTGCCGGAGTTCGCCTCCTCGTTGCTGGAGGGCGGTGAGGTCGCCGGGGCGCGCCGACTGGTGCCGCGTATCGAGGCGACCGGCAGTCCGAAGGCGCTGCTCTTCCTCGCGGAGTGGGGCGAACTCCTCGACGGAGAGGGGGAAGTGGAACGGCTGGCCCGGGCCGCGGCCGACCTCGGCGATGCCGAGGCGCTGACCTTCCTCGGGCGCCGCCGCATGCTGGGCGGCGACGAGGGCGAGGCGGAGCGGTTGTTCCGCCGGGCGATGTCCGGCGGGGATCCGGCCGCGGCGTTCGAACTGGCCCGGCTGCGGCTGTCCGCCGGTGATGTGCCCGGTGCCGTGGCCGCGGCCGAACGGGCGGCTGGACTCGGGGACTACTTCACGCCGGGGATCATGGCCCAGCTCATCATCGGAATGAACCCCGCCGAAGGGCGGCGCATGGCCCGGCAAGCGGCGGACATGGGTGGCGTCGGCCCCTCCCCGGCGGCACAGCTGACTCCTTGGGAGAACACGGTCAGGCAGCAGGGGCTGGCCGTGCTAGCGGACGACGCGGAGGACACCCAGGGCCCGGGGGCGGGCGAGGCGCTGCTGCGTGCGGTGGCCGAGGAAGGCGATCCGCACGTCATGGCATGGCTGGCGAGCCGGGCGATGGAGGTCGGCGACCAGGCCCGGGCCGTCGCCCTCTACGAGCGGGCGGCAGCGGGCGGCTACGCGCGTGCACTGGTGTCCCTCGCGCACTTCCATCGGAGCACCGGCAACCTCACCGAAGCGGAGAGGCTGTACCGGACGGGGATCGACGCGGGCGAGTCCTCGGCGCTGCGCGGGCTCGCGGCGATCTGGGAGGAGGCCGGGGACCCGGCACGGGCGGGGAGCCTGGTGTACCACGGGCTGGACGCCGACGGCGCACCGGCGCGGCCGTGGCTCCCCGCGACGGACCGCGACATCGCGGCCCTCGGCAGCGATGCCGTTGACGGCTGGTTCACGGTCAGGCTTGGTGAACCGCCTGACCCCGAACCACCTCCGAAATCCCCGCAACAGCCTCCGGCCCCACCCGGCAGCACCCCCCGATCAACCGCGCCCCGGCGTCCCGCCAGCTCCTGACCTGCGCCGAGGTGAACCGGGACTCCCCCCGCCAGCTGCGGGACTCGGCGTCCCAGCTCTCCCCGCTGTTCGGGTACACCACGACCGGCTTGCCGGTCACGCGTGCCGCGGTCCGGATCGCGCCGTCGACGTCCTCCGGCGCGCAGCAGTTGACGCCGACCGCGATGATCTCCTCCGCCTCGGCGGCCAGGGCGAAGGCCTCCTCCAGGGGCTGGCCCGCGCGGGTGCGGTCGCCGGTGACGGAGTACGACAGCCAGGCCGGGACGCCGAGTCCGCGTACCGCGCGCAGCAGAGCCCGTGCCTCGTCGGAGTCGGGGACCGTCTCCAGGGCGAGCACGTCGGGACCGGCGGCGGCCAGGACTTCGAGGCGGGGGCGGTGGAAGCGCTCCAGCTCGTCGACGGTGAGGCCGTAGCGGCCCCGGTACTCCGAGCCGTCGGCGAGCATCGCGCCGTACGGGCCGACGGAGGCGGCCACCCACAGGGGCCGCTCCGCCTTGGTCCGGCGGGCCGCTTCCCGGGCCGACTCCACGCTCAGCGCCAGTAGTCCGGCCGCCTGCTCGCGGCTGATGCCGCGCCGTGCGAAGCCCTCGAAGGTGGCCTGGTAGCTGGCGGTGATCGCCACGTCCGCGCCCGCCTCGAAGTAGGCGAGGTGTGCCTCGGTGATCGCCTCGGGCCGCTCGGCGAGCAGTCGTGCCGACCACAGCTCGTCGCCGAGGTCGTGCCCGGCCGACTCCAGCTGGTTGGACATCCCGCCGTCGAGGACGACGGTACCGGTGGAGAGGGCCTGGGCGAGGGGGGTGTCGCTGGTCATGTCATGACATTAGTCGAGCGGCTTCCGAGGGTGGTTCAGTATGTCCGGCCAGTGGACCGATTGTTCGACATGTGGGATCAGCCCGTCGCTTCGGCGCCCGTGATCGCCTCCAGGGCCTCGCGCACCGTCGAGTCCGTCGGTGGGCCGTCCGCCCAGCGGGCCGCCACATGGCCGTCCGGGCGGACCAGCAGCGCTCCCCGCGGGCCCAGGCCGCAGGCGTCCAGGTGGGCCGGGGTGAGTCGTTCGACCCGGAGCGGCCAGGGCGGGGTGGGCTGCCCGGCCCAGCCTTCGGGGTCCGGGGTGAGCAGGGTGAACCACTCGCCCAGCGCGTCCAGCGAGGAGCGGTTCACCGCGAGCGGGAAGTGCGGTATACGGTGGCCGGGGCGGGCGGTGGGGATGTAGTCGGTCGCCGGGTCCTCCGGCTCGGGCGGTTCCGTGCCGTCCGGGAGTACGGCGCCGGAGGTGTAGGCCACGCCGAGGACGAGCCCGAGTTGCGCGAAGTACCGCTCGGACCACGGAAGTTCGATCCGCTCCGAGGGTGCCGCCCCGGACAGGAGCTGTTCCCGGCGCCGGGCCTGGACCTGCATCGACAGCTGGGCGTTGGCGACCGCCTGGCGCAGGGTCCGCTCGGCGACGGGCCGGCGTTCGGGGCCGTAGCTGTCCAGCAGGCTCGGCGCGGCCCAGCCGCGCAGGACGCCCGCCAGTTTCCAGCAGAGGTTGTGCGCGTCGGCGATCCCGGCGTTCATGCCGAGGCCGCCGGTCACGGGGACGGCGTGGGCCGCGTCGCCCGCCAGCAGGATCCGGCCGTGCCGGAACCGTTCGGCGACGAAGGCCTTCATCTCCCAGTGCTGCACCCGGAGTATCTTCACCGCCACCTTCTCGCGGGTGTTGAAGATGCGGTTGAGGTAGCCCGGCCAGTCGTCGTGTTCCGCGGGCTCGGGGGTCGGGCCGACCCAGGCCCAGCCGCCCTCGGGGTAGAGCGGGATGAGGGAGCCGTGGGTGAGGAAGTAGACCCCGGCCGGGTGCTCGGCGCACCAGGGGTCGAGGTCGGCGTCGAAGACGAGGGTGGTGAGGTCGGCGATCCTTCCGGGGCCGGCCGTGCCGATGTCCAGCAGGCGCCGGACCGTTGAGCCCGCGCCGTCGGCGCCGATCAGGTAGCGGGCGCGGACGTGCCGGTGGACGCCGTGCTCGTGGTCCAGGATCCGGGCGACGACGGCGTCTGACTCCTCGGTGAAGTCGACGAGTTCGCAGCCGAACAGCACCGGCGAGGAGGCGCCGCCCAGCAGATGGGGTTCCAGTCGGTCCTGCGTGGTGACCACGCCGAGCACCGGGCTCTCCGGTACCGGTGTCTTGACGCCGACCCAGTCCTCCCCGGCGAAGTCGGGGCTGTCCAGGCTCTCCCGGAACCGGATCCGGCCGAACTCCCGGCTGAAGGAGGTGCTTTCGACCTTCTCGTCCAGGCCCAGCCCGCGCAGGATCTCCATCGAGCGCACATTGACCAGCCTGGACCGGGGGAACGGGGACAACTCGCGGTACTTCTCGACCAGGAGCGTGCTGACGCCCCAGCGCTCCAGCATGATGCGGGCGGTGAGCCCGACCGGTCCGCCCCCGACGACCAACACCTCGACCTCGTCGTCCACGACGACGTTCTGTTCCGTCATGAGATAGATCTCATCATTTGTTGAGTTCAGCCGCAATGCTCTTTCCCGCGCTATACAGGTCAGTTGACCTCGCGCGGGGTCGCCCCGCTCCGGTCGTCGTCGGCGTGAATCGGTCGGTCGCGCTTGCTCTCGTCGGACCCGTTGACCTCTTCCTGGCTCACCCTTACCTTACCGGCGTTCGGAATCACAGATGTTGTCCGTGATTCCGAACAACTCCCCCCATTCGAGAGGCAGTCCGCGTATGAGCCGCGAAGAACACGACCTGCCCCACCCCCCGGAGCCGACACCGCAGAGGAGAGTGCGCGAGAGGAGACGTGCGTACGCGATCCTGCTCGCCCTCTGCCTGGCGCTGGCCGGTGCCCTCGGTATCGCCGGGCCCGCGCAGGCGGCCCCCCAGACCGTCCTCAACGGCACCCGGTTCACCGACACTTCGGGAAACCCCGTGCACGCCCACGGCGGCGGAGTCATCAAGGTCGGCGCGTACTACTACTGGTTCGGCGAGAACCGCAACGCCGACAACACCTTCCGCTACGTCTCCGCCTACCGTTCCACGGACCTGAAGAACTGGGAGTTCCGCAACCACGTCCTCACCGAGGCGACGGATCCGGAGCTGGCCACCGCCAACATCGAGCGGCCCAAGGTCATGTACAACGCGGCCACCGGCAAGTTCGTGATGTGGATGCACAAGGAGAACGGCGTCGACTACGGCGAGGCGCGCGCGGCCGTCGCCGTCTCCGACACCGTGGACGGCGACTACACCTGGCAGGGCAGCTTCCGTCCGCTCGGTCACATGTCCCGTGACATCACGGTCTTCGTCGACACCGACGGCACCGGCTACATGGTCTCCGCCGCCCGCGAGAACTACGACCTGCACATCTACCGCCTGACCAGTGACTACACCGGTATCGACGCGTTGGTCGCCGACCCATGGCACGGCGGCCACCGGGAGGCACCGGCGCTGTTCAAGCGGGGCGGCGTCTACTTCATGCTCACCTCCGGCGCCACCGGCTGGAACCCCAACCAGCAGCAGTACGCCACCGCCACCTCCCTCGCCGGGCCCTGGACCGCCATGGCCAACGTCGGCGACTCCACCGCCTACGGTTCGCAGACCGCGTACGTGCTTCCCGTGCAGGGCAGTTCGGGAACCGGCTATCTCTACCTCGGCGACCGCTGGGGCAACTCCTTCGGCGGGACCGTCAACGACTCCCGCTATGTGTGGCTGCCGTTGACCTTCCCGACCGCCACGACGATGTCGATGTCCTGGACCCCGGAGGTCACCGTCGACACGGCCGCCGGGACGGTGAGCGGGACGAGCGCCACGTATCAGACCCTCATCGCCCGGCACTCCGGCAAGTGCGCCGATGTCACCAGCCAGTCGCAGTGGCAGGGGGCACAGATCAAACAGTGGGACTGCAATAGCGGGAACAACCAGAAGTACTGGTTCAAGCCGGTGGGCGGCGGCTACTACCAGCTGGTGGCGCGGCACAGTTCCCTGTGTCTGCGGGAGAACGCGAGCACGGTGACCCAGGAGGACTGCGCCGCCTCGGTGGCCGGTCAGCAGTGGTCGGTGACCACGACGGGCTCGTACGTGAACGTCGTCTCCCGCGCGAGCGGGGAGTGCCTCGACGTCAGCGGCGGGTCCACCGCCAACTCCGCCGCGGTCATCACCTACACCTGCAACGGCGGCACCAACCAGCAGTGGACACGCGGGAGTTGACACCAGGACGTCAGGCCAGCAGGTCGATCGCGTCGATCGAGGTCCCGGCGCTGAGGTAGGACGTCGTCCCCGAACCGCTCACCACATTGATCCGCAGCGTGTTGTAGGCGCCGGTGTCCGTCAGCCAGGCGGACGCCGGGACGCTGTAGGTGAAGGTGTGGTTGTTGCCCCGGTAGGAGCCGTTGGTCAGCGACCGGGTGTTCGGCTGGGTGGGCGGGGAGGGGATGGCGGAGGTCCAGGTGTCGTTGACGACGACCTGCGGGCGGCCGTTGGCGTAGGCCGTCGTCACACCGATGCGCAGGGTGTGCGCGGCGGCGGCCTGGGCGGCGGTGAGCCGGAAGTGGACGACGATCCCGCTGTTGACGTCCTTCCAGAGGTAGCAGGGGAAGGCCGAGGTCTCCGTCCCGCTGCCGATCACCACGTTCCCGGTCCAGGGGGCGGCTCGAACGTCGGAGGGGTGGGCGTACGTCATCAGATCGGCGTTCTTGAAGCCCCGGGGCGTGCCGGTCCAGTCGCCGATCCGCCAGATCGCGATCGCGTTGGAGGGGTCGTTGGAGGCGGGGATCGTGATCGTGTTCAGGGTCGTGGTGGTGCCCGCGGTGACCGTCACCGTGCTGGTGTGGACGGCGAGTTCCTCCTTGTAGACGGTCAGTGTGTACGTGCCCGGCAGCACTCCGGCGAGGGAGAAGTAGCCGTCCGAGGCGCGGGCCGGACCCCAGTACTGGGCCGCCGAGTTGGCCAGGCCCACCGTGTACGCGTACGCCGTGTTCCGGCCGGTGATGCCGACCCCGGCGACCCGGCCCCTGCCGCTCGCGCCGACGTAGCCCGCGATGCCGAGGGAGTCCGCCCAGGGAGTGGTCAGGGTGCCGGGGAAGAGCGCGGAGGAGGGGGCGCCGCCGTCGGTGAGGGCGATGACGTACGGGCCCTGGAGGCCGAAGCGCTGGGCCTCGGTCTGGTTCTGGCCGTAGTACAGGATCTCGTACAGGCCGCCGCCGTCGGCGCTCTGGTGGCGCAGCAGGGAGCGGTAGAAGGGGCCGCCGGACGCCTTCTCGTGGTTGCTGCGCACGATCCACAGGCCGACACCGCCGCTGGACCAGCCGACGTAGTCGTAGTCCGCCACGCGCAGCTTGGAGTAGTGCTTGGAGCGGGTCTGGCCGTCGGGCTTGGCGAAGACGTCGGAGGCCTCGATGGCGGTGGGGGCGTAGGTGTAGGAGTCGGGCTCGTCGTTGAGGAAGAGGCCCGCCTTCACCCGCAGGATGAAGCGGGTCGCGGAGACCGAGGTGTCGGCCTTGTTGGTCCACAGGTAGATGTTGTTCTCGCCGCTGCGGGCCGCGTAGTAGTGCCGGAGCGTGCCGTAGGTGACGGAGACCAGGATCGTCGAGCCGGACTGACCGATCGTCACGGTCGAGGAGCCGAGGCCGGATTCGATGTGCGAGTTCTTGCCGGCGTAGCCCTGGTACTCCACGCCCCGGTAGACCAGCGAGGTCAGATCGCCGTTGGACTTGCTGACCTTGAAGACCAGGTGGGCGCCGGTGTCGACGACGTAGTTCGCGCCGTCGTCGCTCCAGCCGAAGGCGGCGGCGCGGGCCGTGCCGCCGAGGGCGGCGGTGCCTGCCGCCGCGGCGGCGCCGAGGACGAAGGTACGGCGGGCGACCGGTCCGGATGCGGGCATGGGGGTGCCCCTTTCGGGAGGTGTGGGGGTTGCCGGTGGGTCCGAGGTTGACAGTTGAATCGTTTTCGTGAAAGGGCTTGCGCGCGTTTGGTGTTGGGAATCCTGTCAATCTCGGCATGGATCTAGAAAGCGCTTGCCGATGGGCGGTACGGTCCAGCGCCAGGACTGGTCATCGTGACGGACGTGACGGAGGAGCCGCGAGTGAGACGTTTCGACATCGCCGTACTGGCGGCGGTGACGCTGAGCACCGCCCTGACCGCCGTGCCCGCGCAGGCCGCGGGACCTGCCGGGGCGGCCCGGGACATCGCGCACTGCACCGCCACCGCCTGCCACTTCGACCTGCCGCCCGGCACCTACGACGTGCGGGTGCTCCTCGGCGGCCCGGCCGCCTCCAGTACCGCGATCAGCGGCGAGACCCGCCGCGCCCTGCTCCCCGAGACGGCCGCACCCGCCGGGGCACGCGTCGCCCGCTCCTTCACCGTCGACGTCCGCACCCCCGAGGGCGAACCGACCGGACCCGACGGAACGCCCGGACTGGACCTGGCGATCGGCGGCTCGGCGCCCGCGCTCGCCGGCATCCGCGTCACCCCGGCCCGGCACGCGCGGCAGATCTTCCTCGTCGGCGACTCCACCGTCTGCGACCAGCTCGGCGACCCCTACACCGGCTGGGGCCAGCAGCTCCCGCAGTACCTGCGCAAGGGAGTGTCGGTCGCCAACTACGCCGACTCCGGGGAGAGCACGGTCAGTTATCTCGCCGACCCCCGGCTGTGGGACACGGTCCGGCCGCGGATCCGGCGCGGCGACCTGGTTCTGATCCAGCTCGCGCACAACGACAAGACGACCGATGAGGCGACCTACCGCGCCAACCTGGAGACCCTGGTGACCGGGGTCCGCGAGCGGGGCGGCCGGCCGGTGCTCGTCACGCCGGTCGTGCGGCGCTGGTTCAACGCCGACGGCACCCTGAACAACGGAACCGCCCTGCTGGTCAACGGACTCGGCGTCGACCACCCGGCGGTCGTCCGCGCGGTCGCCGCCGACCGGGACGTCCCGCTCATCGACCTCACCGCACACACCAAGGCCCTCGTCGAGTCGCTCGGCGTCGAGGGCTCCAAGTCCCTGTACCTCTACAACGAGAAACGGGACAACACCCACACCTCGGTGCGCGGCGCCACCGCCTATGCCGAGATCGTCCGCGACGAACTGCTCGCCCAGGGTCTGGTGCCCCAGGGCCTGGTACGGGTGGGATGAGACCCCTGGGGCGTCCCGACCGGAACCGGGGCGCCCCAGGCCACTGCCGGAAGGAACGCCTGCTGATGGACCTGCCCCCCGACGACCGCGCGCTCAGCCCTCGCACCGGCTACAGCCGCGCCCACTGGGAGGCGGCCGCCGACGCGCTGCTGGCCGCCGTGGAGCCGTACGCCACCGCCGACCGCGCCCTCTACCACCTGCCCGGGGACCGGCAGAGCTGGTCCGGGCGGCTCTCCGACGGCCTGGAGGGGTACGCCCGTACGCTCCTGCTGGCCGCCTTCCGCCGCGACGCGACGGCACTGGAGCGCTACGCCGACGGGCTCGCCGCCGGTACGTCCGGTGTCTGGCCCGAGGTGCGGCACCGCAGCCAGCCGCTGGTGGAGGCCGCCTCCATCGCCCTGGCCCTGCGGCTGACCCGGCCGCTGCTGTGGGACCGCCTCGACGACCGGGTACGGCAGCGGGCGGCCGAGTGGCTGGGCGGCGCGCTGACCGCCGAACCGTGGCCGTGCAACTGGGAGTTGTTCCCGGTGACCGTCGGCGGCTTCCTGGAATCGGTGGGCCACGAACCGGAGGCGTCGCGCAAGGCGATCGACCGCGGCCTGGAACGCATCGAGCAGTGGTACCTCGGGGACGGCTGGTACACCGACGGCGACGGCCGCAAGTTCGACTACTACAACGGCTGGGCGATGCACCTCTACCCGGTGCTGCACGCCTGGCTCGCCGACGACGCCGGGCTGCTGGACCTCTACGGCCGCCGCCTGCACCGTCATCTGACCGACTACGAGCGCCTGTTCGCCGCCGACGGCGCCCCCATGCACCAGGGCCGCTCCCTGACGTACCGCTTCGCGACCACGGCCCCGCTGTGGCTCGGCGCCCTCACCGGCCGCACCCCGCTGCCCCCGGGCCGCACCCGCCGCCTCGCCTCCGGGGCCCTGCGCCACTTCCTGGAGCGCGGCGCCCTGGACCAACACGGTCTGCTCACCCTCGGCTGGCACGGCCCGGACCCGGCGGTGCTGCAGAACTACTCGGGCCCCGCGTCCCCGTACTGGGCGAGCAAGGGCTTCCTCGGCCTGCTGCTCCCGGCGGACCACGAGGTCTGGGCGGCACCGGAGGAACCGGCCCCGGCGGAGGGCCCGGACACGGCATACCCCGTCGGCCCGCCCAACTGGCTCCTGCAGTCCACCGCCGCCGACGGCCTGGTCCGCCTCCACAACCACGGCAGCGAGCACCCCGACTACGACCCCTACTACTCCCGGCTCGCCTACTCCACGGCGACCGGGCCGTCCCCGTCCGGCGACAACAGCGTCCTCGTCGACGGCGACCCGAGCCGCACCGCCATCGAGCCCCTGGGCACCGGCCCCGGCTGGGCCGCCTCCCGGCACACCGCGGCCCACGGCGCCCGGGTCACCGGCGCGGTGCTGGTGCGCGGCGCGGTGGAGGTCAGGGCGTATCTGGTGGCGGGGGCGGGACCCGGTACGGAGGTCCGGGTCACGGGCTGGGCGCCGCCCGCCGGTCCGCGCGCGGACCTGGCCCCGGCCGTGGGTCTGACGGACGCCCTCACGGGGACGGTGGGCGACACCCCGGCCCTCTTCGTGGCGCTGGCCCGCCTCACGGCGGAAGCGGAGCCCGAGGAACTGTCCCGGCTGGTCGACGTGATCCCGGACGACGGCGGCGGACTGCTGGTGCGCTGGGCCGGCGGAGGGGAGAGCCGGCTGCGGATCGAGGACGGCCGGGTGGAGGTGACGAGCGGCGACTGAGGCCGTGACGGTTCGGCCGGTACCGAAGCGTCCCGGCCCTACCGTGCCGTCATGACGCCTTTCGCCCGCCTCCACCGCACCGGTGCGCCGCTGCTCCTCCCCAATGCCTTCGACCACGCCTCCGCCCTGGCGCTGGCCGCCGAGGGCTTCCCGGCCGTCGCCACCACGAGCCTCGCCGTCGCGGCGGGGGCGGGACTGCCGGACGGTGCCTCGGCGACCCGGGACGACACGCTGAGGCTGGCCCTCACCCTGGGCAGCGGACCGTTCCTGCTCTCCGTCGACGCGGAGGGCGGCTTCAGCGACGCCCCGGACGAGGTGGGGGAGTTCGCCCGGCACCTGGCCGCCGTCGGAGCCGTCGGTCTGAACCTGGAGGACGGCCTCGGCCCGGTGCCGGTGCACGCGGCGAAGATCGCGGCCGTGAAGGCGGCGGCACCGGACCTGTTCGTCAACGCGCGCACCGACACGTACTGGCTCGGTGAAGGGGACGAGCGGGAGACCCTGCGCCGCCTGGACGCGTACCAACAGGCGGGCGCGGACGGCGTGTTCGTGCCCGGCCTGACCGACCCGGCGCGCATCGCGGCCCTCGTCCGCCAGGTCCAGGTCCCCCTGAACATCCTCTACTCGCCCACCGGCCCCACCCTCGCGCACCTCACCGACCTCGGCGTCCACCGCGTCAGCCTCGGCTCACTGCTCTACCGGCGGGCACTGGCCGCGGCGGTCGGGACGGCCGTCGGGATCCGCGCCGGCCGGGCCCCGCGCGGAGCGGCGCCCACGTACGCCGAGGTGCAACGGCTAGCGCGCGGTGCCTGCTGAATCGGACTTCGGCCAGTGCTCCAGCGCCACGTGCAGCGCCTCCACCGCGCGGTCCCAGGAGGCCCGTACGTCCCTGGGCGCGCCGAAGGCGCCCGCCGACTCCAGGGCGCAGTAGCCGTGGAAGGTACTGCGCAGCAGGCGGACGGCGTCCGTCAGATCGGGTTCGTCCAGGCCGTAGGCGCGGAGCATGCCGTAGGTGATCTCGGCGGTGCGGCGCAGCGCGGGGGTGTCGGCGATCAGGTCCTGGTCCACGTGGATCTGGGTCGCGGCGTAGCGGCCGGGATGTTCCAGGGCGTACTCCCGGTAGGCGTCGGCGAAGGCCTTGAGCGCGTCCTTGCCCGCCCGGCCCGCGACCGCCAGGGCGATGCGGTCGATCAGCTCCCCGCCCGCAAGCAGCGCGATCCGGGTGCGCAGGTCCTGGAGGCTGCGGACGTGGGAGTACAGGCTCGCGTCCTTGACGCCGAAGTGCCGGGCCAGCGCCGACAGGCTGACCTTCTCGAAGCCGACCTCGTCGGCCAGGTCGGCGGCGGCCGCGGTGACGCGGTCGGCGGTGAGACCCGCGCGGGCCATGGGGCGAACCTCCGGATGCTGGTGGTATTAGCCTCGAAGCTAAGGGGTCTAGGGTATCCGGGTGCTGGGAGCGCTGGTCCCGGCGCGGCGGGCGGGGCGGCTGACCGTGGCGGAGGTGCTGCGCAACGAGTGAGCGGCGTCAGTTGATCGGCGCGTACAGCACCCCCAGCTTGTCGATCTCGTCCCCGGCCCGCCCCGTGAAGCCGACGATCTGCCAGCCGGCCGGTGCGGTGAACGTCCGCGCGTTGGCCGTCGCCGTACCGGCGGACAGGGTGCGCCCGGCGTCCGTGCCGAAGGACGCCGAGAAGATCCGCGTGCGCCCGTCCTTCTGACCCTGCGTCAGCCGCACCGAGGTCAGGTGCTCGCCGGAGGCCAGGGTCAGCGAGGTCGCCGTGCCGCCCGTGCCGCCATGGGTGAGGGTCGTGCCGCCGTCGTGGGTGAGCGACACGGCGTCCAGGCGCGAGCCGCCGCGCAGGGTGAGGGTGCGGGGAGCCGGGGTGGCCGGGAGGTCGTCCGCGTCGTTGAAGGCCGTGCCGTGGGGGCCGCCGAAGAAGTCACTGGCCCGCAGGGACGGGTTGAGGGTGTAGGAGAAGCCGACGGAGTGCGGGAAGTGGTCCGAGAGGTGCTCGCCGTCGGAGCGCAGGAAGGACGCCCACTCGTTGGCGTAGCGGGTGGCGTCCAGGGAGAGCAACTCGCTGCCCCGGTAGAGGATCTTGTCCACCACCTCGCAGTCGTCGGTCGGCGCCTGCGCGTCGCAGAGCAGCGCCTCGCTGCCCGGCGCGGGTGCCGTACCGCCCCGGACCAGGTCGACCCACGGGTCGCGCAGACCGTTCTCGGTCAGTAGGGTGCGGATGTTGTCGCCCTCGCGGGTGTACCGGGTGTTGGTGTCGCCCATGACGATCACCGCGTTCCCGGCCGAGTTGGCCCGGACGAAGTCCGACAGCTGCTCGATGTTGGCGCGCCGGGCGGCGAGCGCCGCGTCGTCGGAGTCGGCGTTGGTGTGCACGTTGTACAGGTCGACGAACACGCCCTCGGCGAGCCGCACCCGGGCCAGCGAGAAGCCCTTGGGCGTCAGGCAGTTGGTGCCGGTGCAGTCGTTCCAGCGGACCCGCTGGAAGTCCTCGAAGGTGAAGTCGGACAGCGTGTTGAGACCGTCGCCGAAGCCCGCGCCGCCGCTGGTCGGGGTGCGGTACGGGTGGGTGTCGTTGGCGTACAGGGAGGCGTGGTAGTTGAAGTCCTCCTGCACGTTGACGATGTCGTACGGGCCGAGCCGCCGGCCGATCAGCGGGGTGTTGGTCTCCGGGTCGCTGTCACCGAGGCCGAGGGGCAGGCCCGCGATGTTGTAGGTGAGCACATTGAACGAGCCGGAGTCGGACGCTGCCGCCGCCGGAGCGGCGGCGAGGCCGGAGAGGGCCAGCGCGGCGGCGGTGAGGGAGCCGAGGAGCGGTCTCAAGGTGAGGGCGCTGGGGAGCCGTCTCATGGTGGGGGGTGCCTCTCTCGGTCGGGGGCGGCACCGTCGGAAGCCGACGGTGCCGCCCCGGGGTCACTTACGGTGCGGTGCTCTGCGAGAACACGAAGGAGAACTCCGCCGGTTCGGCCCGCAGGAAGTAGCGCGGCAGCGGGCCGGGCCCGCAGGACTGCGAACCGATGCCGTGCTGGCCGTGGTCGAGGTTGACCCACACCCGGTCGCCGGGGGCGAGGTCGCTCAAGTGGCGCGCGGAGTCGAGCTGTTCGGTGGTCCAGCGGCGGGCGCTGAACCAGAACTCGGGCTCGCCCTCGATACGCAGTCCGCCCAGCTCCACCCAGCGGACGTCGGCGCGGGCGCCGTTCTCCTGCGGGCGGACGTACGGGGTCTGCAGGGCGTCCACCGTGGAGTGCCAGCGGCCCAGGCGGGACGCCGACCGGGTGTCGGGGTACGCCTCTCCCGGGCCGCCCCCGAACCAGCTCACCGCGTCCGCCGCGGGGAGCGCGAACCGGATGCCGAGCCTGGGGAGCGGCACGGTCCAGTCGCCGTCGGGGGTCACCGACACCGCCAGCCGCAGCCGGTCGCCGTCGGCGGTCCACCGGTACTCCGTGTGCAGGCCGAACTCCCAGGCGGCGGGCGCCACCCGGGTGCGTACCGTGAGCGCGGCGGCGCCCGTCTCCACGGCGTCCAGCCGGTGCCGCATGCGGTGCAGGCCGAACTTCCGCCACAGCAGCCCGTACCGGATGTCCGTCTGCCACTCGGCGCCGTCGTCGTTGTCGGTGGGCGCCCGCCACACGTCCAGCCGGGGCGCGTCCACCTCGACGCCCCCGATGCGCAGCAGCGCGCCGCTGCGGGCGTCGAAGACGCCGGGGCCCAGGGCGACCGTCCCCTCGCCCGGCACGGGTGCGGCTCCCACGGCCGGCGCGGGCTTCTCCCGCTCGGTGACCGGGAGTTGGACCCACGCCACCTCGTGCCCCTTCTCCGCCCACGCGGTGTCGTCGGCCAGCACCGCCCGTACCGTCCAGCACGCCTCGCCGCCGCTGACGTCGGCGGGCGGCTCGGGCAGCTTCACATCCGTCGAGGCACCCGGCGCCAGCGGCGGCACCGGAAGCGTCCCGGAGCCGACGGTCTCGCCGTCCACCTGGTACGCCCACTCCAGCGCGAGCCCCGAGAGGTCCGCGAAGTCGTAGCGGTTGACCAGGGTCACGGTGCCGTCGGCGCCGTCGCCCCGGAAGCGGACCGGCTCGATGACCTTCTTGTACTCCACAAGCCCCGGTGACGGAGTCCGGTCCGGGAACAGCAGCCCGTCGCAGACGAAGTTGCCGTCGTGCAGCTCCTCGCCGAAGTCACCGCCGTAGGCGAAGCCCAGCTCGGGGTGGCGGATGCCGTGGTCGATCCACTCCCAGACGAAGCCGCCCTGCAGCCGGTCGTAGTGCTCGAACAGCGCCTGGTACTCGGCGAGTCCGCCCGGCCCGTTGCCCATGGCGTGCGCGTACTCGCAAAGAATGAAGGGGAGTTGACGCCTCTTGTGGGTTCCGCCGTCCAGGCCGCGCCCGATCCGCTCGACCTCCTCGTGGGAGGCGTACATCCGCGAGTACACCTCCGTGTCACGGCAGTTGATGTCGCCCTCGTAGTGCACCAGCCGCTCGGGGTCCCGGCCGCGGATCCACTCGGCCATCGCGGTCAGACCGCGCCCGGTGCCGGCCTCGTTGCCCAGCGACCACATCACCACCGAGGGGTGGTTCTTGTCCCGTTCGACCATGCGGGCCGCCCGGTCCAGCAGGGCCGGGGTCCAGCGGTCGTCGTCGACGGGGTTGTCCCGCCAGCCCTGCTCGGTGAAGCCGTGGGTCTCCAGGTCGCACTCGTCGATCACCCACAGGCCCAGCTCGTCGCACAGGTCGAGGAAGGCCGGGTGCGGCGGGTAGTGGGAGGTGCGGACCGCGTTGAGGTTGTGCCGCTTCATCAGCAGCACGTCCTCCCGCATGGTCGCCGGGTCCAGCGCGCGGCCCCGCTCCGGGTGCCACTCGTGCCGGTTGACGCCCTTGAACAGCACCGCCCGCCCGTTGACCTTGATCAGCCCGTCCTCCAGGGCGACCGTGCGGAAGCCGATCCGCAGCGGCACCCGCTCGCCCTCGGTGGCGAGGACGCCGTCGTACAGGCGCGGGGTCTCCGCCGTCCACGGCTCGACCGCGACGGCCGCCGACTCGCCGGTCGCGAGGTCGAGGCCCAGCTCCGGCACGGTCACCCGGCCCGGGACCTCCGAGTCGACCCGGAGCGTGCCCTCGCCGGTGAGGTGGTCGTAGGAGGCGTGCACGAAGAAGTCGCCGACCGCGCCCGGCGGGCGGTGCAGCAGGGTGACGTCACGGAAGATGCCGGGCAGCCACCACTGGTCCTGGTCCTCCAGGTAGGAGCCCGCCGACCACTGGTGGACCCGGACCGCCAGCACATTGCCGCGCGGCCGGAGCAGATGCCCGACCGCGAACTCGTGCGGCAGCCGGGAGCCCCTGAAGTCGCCGAGCAGGGTGCCGTTCAGCCACACCTCGGCACAGGACTCGACACCGTCGAAGCGGACCGTCGCCCCCTCGTCCGCCGGCCAGTCCTCGGGGAGGTCGAAGTGGCGGACGTGGTCGCCGGTCGGGTTCTCGGTCGGGACGTGCGGCGGGTCCACCGGGAAGGGGTACAGGTGGTTGGTGTAGACGGGGGCGCCGTGGCCCTGGAGCACCCAGTGGCCGGGCACGGTGACCTCGGCCCAGTCCCCGGTGTCGTGGCCCGGGTCGGCGAAGGAGTCGTCCTCGGCGTCGGCGGTGGGCGACAGGCGGAAGCGCCAACTGCCGTTCAGGGAGAGGGCACGGGCGTCGGAGTCGGCGTACCAGGCGCGGGGCGGCAGGGACCCGCGGCCCGGGGAGACGTCCTCGACGTGGGCGGCGGTGGTGCGGAAAGTCATCGGACTCCTAGGTCAGCCCTTGATGCCGGTCTGCGCGACGCCCTGCACCAGCCAGCGCTGCAGGAACAGGAACACGAACACCAGGGGCAGGATGGACACGGCGGTGGCCATGAAGATCAGATGGAAGTTGACGGTCTGGTTGGTCATGTACGAGGAGAGCGCCACCTGCACCGTCCACGCCTGCTGGTCCTGGCCGATGACCAGGGGCCACAGGAAGGCGTTCCAGCCGCTGATGAAGGTGATGGTGGCGATGGCCGCGAAGAAGTTCAGCGAGTTGGGCACCACGATCCGCCAGTACGCGCCCCAGTAACCGAGCCCGTCCACCCGTGCCGCCTCCTCCAGCTCCCGGGGGAACCCCAGGAAGTACTGCCGGAACAGGAAGCAGGTGAAACCGCTGAACAGCCCCGGTATGACCAGTCCGCGCAGGGTGGAGACCCAGCCCAGCGAGGAGACCAGCACAAAGCTGGGCACGAAGGTGACGGCGGTCGGCACCATCAGCGTCACCAGGACGGCGTAGAAGATCTTGTTGGCGTGCCGGTACGGGATGCGGGCCAGGCCGTACCCGGCGAGCGAGCACACCAGCAGGGTGCCGAGGGTGTGCAGGACGCCGACGACCGCGGAGTTCCACAGGGACTGCCCGAAGGGGACGGTCGGATCGTCGAACAGCTCGGTGAAGTTGCCCCATTGGATGTCGGTGGGGAAGAACTTCCAGTTCTCGCCGGTGATCTCGGCGTCCGTGGACAGGGCGTTGCGGACGATCAGATAGAAGGGGACGAGGAAGAGGAAGGCGGCGATGCCGGTGGCGAGGTACAGGCCGGTGCTGCCGGTGGTGGTGCGGCGGGTCCTCACTTGGTCTCCTCCCCTCGTCCGAAGCCCATGAGCCTGCCCTGGAGCAGGGTGACGACGCAGATCAGCAGGGTGAGGATCATGGCCCCCGCGCTGCCCGCGCCGTAGTCCTGGTTCTCGCCGAGCGCCGTGTAGTACAGCTCGACCAGGGGCGGCCTGCCCCAGGTGGTCTTGGCGAGCAGGTTGAAGAACTCGTCGAAGGCCTGGTAGGCGGCGACGAGCAGCAGCAGGATCACGGCGGTGGACGTGGCCCGCAGTTGGGGCAGGGTGACGTAACGGAAGGTCTGCCAGCCGGGTTTGGCGCCGTCGATGGCGGCGGCCTCGTACAGCTCCGGCGGGATGTTCTGCAGGGCCGCCAGGAACAGGATCATGTAGAAGCCGGACTGCAGCCACAGCCGTACGGTGACGATGACCAGCCAGTACCAGGGCGGGTTGGGGTCGGCGAGCCAGGCGATGTTCTCCACGCCGAACCAGCCGAGCACGGTGTTGGCGAGGCCGAAGCGGACGCCGCTGAAGACGGACATCTTCCAGATCAGCGAGGCGGCCACGAAGCTGACCGCGGTCGGCAGGAAGAACACCGACCGGAAGAACGCCTGCATGAACCGGATCCGGTTCACCAGCAGCGCCAGGCCCAGCGAGAGCGCCCAGGTGACGGGGACGACGAGGGCGGCGAAGACGGTGAAGGTGACCAGCGACTCGACGAACTTGTCGTTGGTCAGCATGTACGTGTAGTTGTCGAAGCCGATGAACTCACTCGGGGTGACGGTGTAGCGCGCGTCGAAGAAGGACAGGTACGCGCTCCAGCCGATCGGCACATAGACGAAGATCACGAGCCCGGTCAGGAACGGGCCGGTGAACAGCCAGAAGTTGAGGGTGCGGCCACGGACCCCGCGCCGCCGGGGGACCGGTGGGGTCCCTTCGGCGGCGGGGCTCTTGGCGACACCGCGCGCGGTGGTCGTCGACATGGCGTGGTGTTCTCTTCCGCCGGCCTATCCGAACAGCTTCTTCAGCTCGCGGTTGACCGTCCTGTCGGCCTTGTCGAGGGCCGCCTCGGCGCTGCCGCCCTTGCGTACGGCGTCGGCGACGACGCCCTCCAGGGCGACGATCATGGCCTGGGTCCAGGCCGGGTTGTCGAAGTGCCCGAACTCGTTGAAGAGCTTCACGCCCTCCGCGGCCAGCCCCGTCTTGAGCTTGTCGGCGGACTCGGCGAGCGAGGTGCGCGGCGGGATGTGGAAGCCGTAGGACAGCGCCCAGTCCTCCTGGTACTCCTTCTGGTCGATCCACAGCCACTTGACGTACTCCTTCGCCTCGTCCAGGTGCTTGGACTTGGCGTTGACGAACATCGACCAGCCGCCGTTGGTGACCGCCTGCTTGCCGCCCGAACCGGAGGACGGGAAGGGGATGATGCCGACGTCGTCGCCGAGCGCCTTCTCGATGACCGGCATCGCCCACATGCCGCACCACTGGATGGCGACCAGGCCCTGGGTGATCGCGGAGGGGTCCCACCAGTCGGCGGGCGCGTCCAGCAGGAGGTGGCCCTCCTTGAACATGGTCCGCAGCTTGCCGAGGCCGTCGGCGACCGCGTCCGTGTGGTAGGCGATCTGGTTCTTGTCGTCCAGGGTGTCGGCGCCGGTCGACCAGATCAGCGGGTTCATCACCGGGGTGACCGAGTTGCCGAGGAAGACGCCCTTGACCTTGCTGGTGGTGAGCTTGGCGGCGGCCTCCACCAACTCGTCGAGCGTGGTGGGGGGTTCGATGCCCGCGTCCGCCAGCATGGACTTGCGGTAGTAGAAGAACTGCGGGTCGTCGATCATGCGGACGCCCCAGATCTTGCCGTCGATGGTGTGCGAGGCGATGTCGGCCTGGTTGAAGTCGTCCTTGACCGGCTCGATGAGGTCCGTCAGATCGGCCACCTGACCGCTCCTTACGAGCTGTATCTGCGGGTGGAACTCGAAGACGTCGGGCGCGTTGTCGGTGAGCAGCGCGGAGAACAGCTTGCTCTCGAAGTTGGAGCCGGTGATCCACTGCGTGGTCACGTTCGCCTTGTCGTACGCCTTCGCGTACCGCTTGACGGCCTGCTCGGTGCCCGCCTCGCCGTAGGCGTGGAAGTACTGCGTCAGGCTGGTGCCCGAACCCGAGCCGCCGCCGCGGCCGTTGTTGCCGCCGCACGCGGCGAGACCGCCGGCGGCGGCCAGGCCCATGGCGGCGCGCAGAACGGTGCGGCGGTCCCAGGTGGTGTTCCTCATTGCCGACATCTGACGTCCTTGTCTCTCGTGCGGCTGCGCTTGCGGTGCGGGACGTTAACCTTCGGCTAAGGCTTCGGCAAGGGGTTGAACGAAGTCCGTTCGAAGTGTTGCGTGTTGTTCGGTATCACGGACGTGCGGGGTCGCGGGCCGCCGCACCAGCGGCCCGCAACTCCCTTTCAGGCGTGCGGCGTTACTGCCGGAACCAGGCTTGGTTGGTCCCGCCGTTGCAGGTCCACAGACCGACCCGGCTGCCGTCCGCCGTGGCCTGTCCCGCCACGTCCAGACACTGGCCCGTGGCCTCGCTGACGATCTGTCCGTTGCCGTTCAGCAGCCACCGCTGCGCGGCGTCACCGGTGAAGCCGGAGCTGACGGTCAGCCCCGAACTCCCGGCCGTCAGATAGCCGTCGGCGCTCCTCAGCGCGCCCCTGGCGTCGTACGACCACTCCTGCTCGACGGCGTCCGTACAGGCGCGGATCGTCACGTCCGGCGCGAGGCACTTCCCGGACTGCGCGCCCTGCCAGGCCCCGGTGAGGGCCGAACCGCCCTTGCCCTTCTGGTCGAGGACATAGGTGGTGATGGACCGGGCGGGCAGCGAGGCGGAGAGCGTGCCGCGCTTCACCGAGGGTTTGTCGACCCGCGCCCAGTTCTCGGTCGCCGAGGTCCGCACGGCCTGCGTGGCCCGTACCGGTGCCTTGCCGTTGAAGTGCAGGTCGAGCGAACTGGCGGTCGTGTTGTGGTTGTTGACCACCACGACCCACTTGCCGTTGTGGTCGTAGGCGCTGACCTCGACGCCCTCCGGAACCCCGGTCACGTTGTGCAGGGCGGAGCCCGGCCGGACGAACTTGCTGTACTGGCCGAGCGCGTAGTACCGCTTGGTGAAGTACAGGGTCTGGTTGCCGTTGGTCGCGTAGTCGGGGTCGTAGTAGATCAGGCCGTCGTTCCAGCCCGCGTCGTTCTTGGCGTACGGGTCGGTGCCGATCATCTCCGACAGGGCCACCCACCAGTGGAACGCGGAGTCATGGGCGACCGTGAAGTCCTTGTGCACGATCCGGGACAGGTTCAGCCCGCCGTCGATGCCCGGGTCGTACTCCTGCGCCCACCCGGTGCCGCCCTTGCCGAAGCAGCAGATCTCCGTCGACCAGGAGGCGATACCGGCCTTCTTCGCGGTCTCGTAGACCTTCGCGCGGTTGGCGTCGGAGGGGTTGTCGTAGGTGTGGTGGGCGAGTCGGTCGACGTACTGGGCCGTGCCCGGCTCCGCTATCCAGCGCGGCAGCTCGTCGTTGAACTTCACCGTGCTGGTGGACTCGTCGGCGATGATCCCGGTGCGCTGCCCGCGCGCCCGCTGCTCGGCACCGAGGGCGCGGACGATGTCGTCGCGCTGCGAGACATCGACGAGCATGCCCTCCTGGCCGCAGGAGTCGAAGCTGTTGGTGGGCTCGTTGAAGGGGCTGATGTAGTCGAACCGTTGCCCCTTGCGGGCGAAGTGGTCGGTGACATCGGCGATGTACCGGGCGAAGTCCTGCTCGTGCTCCGCCTTCAAGTACCCGCCGCAGCTCTGCCCGTTGGTCTTCCACTCGGCCGGCGCGCTGTTGACGAAGGCGATCAGGTCCTCGACACCGTACTTGGCGGCGTAGGAGAGGAAGGTGCGGCCGCCCTTGTCCCGGCTCCAGTCGTAACCGCCTTCGTCGGTGAGGAAGTCCTCCGGGGCCCGGGACGGGGTCGTCACCGCCGTACCGCCGCCGCCGATGTTGTACCGGTACGCGCTGAGGTCCAGGCCCTCCTTCGAGAAGAGCAGCTTGCCGACCCCGGCCTGCACCTTCGGGTCGAAGTTCGTCAGGTCGTTGACCCACCAGGCGCCGGACGCGCCGATGTTGTCGATGGTCTGTGCCGCGTGCGGGGACACCTCGGCCGCCATGGGGGGAGCGGCCGAAGCGGGGGGAACGCAGATGAGGGGACCGGCGACGGCCAGTGCGGCCACGGCCGTCAGAAGCGCCGGTCTGCGGGGGTGAGTCACGTGCATCCCTTCCGTCGTCATGAAGGTGGTGCGGTACGGCTCCTCTTGTGCTGCCTCTGCCCGACGGACCGCAGGGCCCCTTCCAGCGCGAACGTGGCCGCGCCCAGGCACACCGGGTCGGTGGGGATCGGGGAGAGGACGATCTCGGTGGCGGCCATGGGCCGGGGCAGCGCGTGCCGGGCGACGGCCTCGCGCACCTCGGCGACCAGCGGCTCGCCGAGCGCGGTCGCCACCCAGCTGCTGAGCACGACCACTTCGGGGTTGAACAGATTGACCAGGTCGGCGATCCCGGCGCCCAGATAGCGCACGGTGTCCCGGACCGCCTTCAGCGCCACCGGGTCGCCCGCCTCGACACCCCGGGCCAGCGCGGCGATGGTCGCCGTCTGGTCCTCCGGGTGCAGCAGCGCGGTGTCCGCGCTCAGCTCGCGCAGCGTCAGCATGATCCCGGAGGCGCCGACGTAGGCCTCCACACAGCCGTTCTTGCCGCACCGGCACAGCCGCCCGTCCAGCACGATCGTGGTGTGGCCCCACTCGCCCGCGCTGTTGCTGACCCCTCGGTGCAGCGCGCCGCCGAGGACGAGCCCGGCGCCCACGCCGGTGCCGAGGTTGACCACCACGGCGTCCCCGCGTCCGCGCGCCGCCCCGAACCACAGCTCGGCGACGGCCGAGGCGCGCAGCGGGTTGTCCAGGTACAGGGGGTAGGCGATGTGCTCGGTGAGCAGGTCGAGCAGGGGCACCTCGTGCCAGTCCCAGTTGGGCGCGTACTCGGAGGTGCCGGTGGCGCGGTCCACCTGCCCCGGCACGCTCACCCCGACGCCGAGCACCCGCGAGCCCTCGACGCCGGCCTGCGCGACGACCGAGCCGACCGCGGAGGCGACATGGGCGACCACCTGCTCGGGCAGGCTCTCGCCGGGCCGTACGTCCTCCTCGGCGCGGGCCAGCACGTTCAGCGCGAGGTCGAACAGTTCGACATGGACGTACGTCTCCGCGATGTCGACTCCGATCAACGCGCCCCCCGACGCGTTGACGGCGACCAGCCCGCGCGGGCGCCCGCCCGCGGAGTCCTCGAAGCCGACCTCGGTGATCATCCGCAGGTCCAGCAGCTCCCCGACGAGCGTGGCGACCGTGGCGAGGCTCAGCCCCGTGGCGGCAGCCAGCTCCTGCCGTGAGGTGGGGGAGGCGGCGATGATCTGGCGCAGCACCTCGTAGCGGTTCGCGGTGCGAATGTCACGTGAGGTGCGCTTCATGAGGTCGTCCCCCGTCCCTTCTCGCGGGCCGGGCCCAGGACGGCACCGGCGCGGGCGCAAGGCTATGGCCTGCGCGGGACTTTCGACAAGGGGTTAGGAAAGGGGGTGGAGAAAGTCGCGCACGAAGACGTTGGCGAAGGTGCCCTCCGGGTCCAGCGACCGCGCCAGCTCCCGGAAGTCGGCCAGCCGCGGATACCGCGATCGCAGCACCTCGCCCGGCATGGTGAACACCTTCCCCCAGTGCGGACGGGCGTCCAGCCCCTCCAGCGCCTCCTCCACCCGCCGCACTACCGGCAGCACGGCCCCCGTGTCCGCGATCCACGTGAAGTGCAGGGCCACCGTCTCACGGCCGTACGACGGGCTGAGCCACTGCTCGTCGGCGGCGACGGTACGCACCTCACAGGTCTGCAGCACGGGCGCGACCGTCGTCCGGATCGCGTCCAGGGCGCGCAGGGCGTCCATGGCGTACGGGCGGGGGAGCAGGTACTCGGACTGCAGCTCCTCGCCGCTGCTCGGGGTGAACTCGGCGCGGAAGTGCGGCAGCCGCTCGTGCCAGGGGCCGGGCACGCCGAACTGCTCGGTGCAGTTGACGGCGGGCATGCCCGGCACGGGGTGCATCTTCTCCGTGGCGGGCGCCGCCCACGGGAAGTCGGGCAGCGGCTGGTCGGTGCGCCGCTTCAGCCACACCTGCCCGAAGCCCGGCTCGGACCAGTCCGTGAACAGGCTCACGCTGTACGCGGCCCGCGCGACCGTCTCGAACTCCAGCCGCTCCAGCGGCAGCCCGGTGAAGACGTACTGCTCCACCTCGTAGGCGGGCTCCAGGTCCAGGGTGAGCGCGGTGACGACACCGAGCGCCCCGAGGGAGGTGACGGCACCGCCGAACCGGGCGTCCTCCCGTCCGATGCGCACGGTCGCCCCGTCCGCGGTGACCAGCTCCACCTCCCGCACGGGCGCGGCGAGCGGGCCGTTGGCCACCCCGGAGCCGTGCGTGCCCGTGGCCACGGACCCGGCCACCGAGATATGCGGCAGCGACGCCATGTTCGGCAGCGCCAGCCCGTGCCCGTGCACCACCCGCGCCAGCTCGGCGTACCGCACCCCGCCGCCGACCCGCACGGTGCGCGCGGCCGTGTCCACGTCGATCGGCGCGGGCAGCTCGGCCAGCGACACCAGCACACCCTCGGCCCCCGGCTCGGCGATCGCGTTGAACGAGTGCCCGCTCCCCAGCACCCGCACCCGCCGACTCCCGGCCACCAGCGCCCGCAGCGCGTCCAGCGAGTGCGGCCGGCGCAGCTCCTTGGCGGCGTAGGTGATGTTGCCGGCCCAGTTGGTGACCGTGTCCGTCATCCTCAGTCCCTCCCGAAAGAGTGCTTCCGCACCAGACCCTCTCATCCGCGGCGGGCGGCGCGGGGGGACCCGGTACGCCGGACGGGCACGCGGGGGCATACCGTGAGGAGTCGAACGCCTGAGCCGGGAGGAGACACGGGATGGGCAGCCGTACCGCGCTGGTCGAGGATCTGATGGAGCGGTTTCCGCATGTGCCGCGGGAAGCCGTCTTCAAGGAGGACCTGCTCCGCGGCGGTGTCGCCTTCGACCCGTCCGCGCTGAGCGACAACGAGTCCGGCGAGGTCAAGCCGAAGTCGTACTTCATCTTCTCCTTCGACCACGGCACCCTGCCCGAGCTCGGCGAGGCCGCGCTGCGCCGTCCGCCGGAGGAGATCATCCTCACCGGCGGCCCGTACGACCTGCGCCGGACCGTGGTGTCGGTGCGGGTCAACCCGGCGTCGCCGTACCGCGTGGCCGCCGACGAGGACGGCATGCTCGGGCTGTACCTCGACGGGAAGCGGATCTCCGATGTCGGGGTGCCGCCGATGCCGGAGTACTACCGGCACAAGCTGTCCAACGGGAAGTCCGTGATGGAGGTCGCCCCGACCATCCAGTGGGGCTATCTGATCTACCTGACCGTCTTCCGGGTCTGCCAGTACTTCGGCGCCAAGGAGGAGTGCCAGTACTGCGACATCAACCACAACTGGCGCCAGCACAAGGCGGCCGGTCGGCCCTACACCGGGGTCAAGGACGTCGACGAGGTCCTGGAGGCCCTGGAGATCATCGACCGGTACGACACCGCCAAGACGTCCACCGCGTACACCCTCACCGGTGGCGCGATCACCTCGCAGGTCGGCGGCCGGGACGAGGCCGACTTCTACGGGCGGTACGCCAAGGCCATCGAGGAGCGCTTCCCCGGCCGCTGGATCGGCAAGGTCGTCGCCCAGGCGCTGCCGCGTGACGATGTGCAGCGGTTCAAGGACTACGGCGTGCAGATCTACCACCCCAACTACGAGGTGTGGGACGAGTACCTGTTCAAGATGTACTGCCCGGGCAAGGAGCGGTACGTCGGCCGCGATGTGTGGCACAAGCGGATCCTGGACTCGGCGGAGGTGTTCGGCGCCCGCAATGTGATCCCCAACTTCGTGGCGGGCGTGGAGATGGCCGAGCCGTTCGGCTTCAAGACCGTCGACGAGGCGATCGACTCCACCACCGAGGGCCTGCGCTTCTTCATGTCGCACGGCATCACGCCCCGCTTCACCACCTGGTGCCCGGAGCCGACGACCCCGCTCGGCAAGGCCAATCCGCAGGGCGCCCCGCTGGAGTACCACATCCGGCTGCTCCAGGCGTACCGGCAGACCATGGAGGACTTCGGGCTCTCCTCGCCCCCCGGCTACGGCCCGCCCGGACCCGGCCGTGCCGTCTTCTCGGTCAGCTCCTTCATGGACAGCCTGCCCGCCACGGAGCCGACCACCGTGTGACGGATGATCAACGCCGTGTGACGGACGTTGAACAAGGGGCGCCCGGGATCCGTACCACTCCTCGGAGTCGGTGCGGTGAACGGGCGCCTGTGGTATTTGAATAGCGCGCTTGTCAGTTGTGTCGAAGACGTGAAAAGCTCGTGCCCTGCCGCGAGGTTCCCCCCAACTCCATTGCCAATATGGCGAGTTGACCTCGCTCGTGGATGCAGGAGACTCATGCCCGACCTGCCGACCCCCCAGGACGCCGCCGAGGCCGCGCTGTTCTCCGAGTGCTGGGACGCGGTGCTCTCGTACGCCGACCTGTGCACGGCCGGTTCCACCGCCGCCAACGAGCTGGCCGCGGAGGCGTTCTCGACCGGGATGCGCGACATCCGTGCCGCCGAATCGTACGGAACCCGCCACGCCGGCCGCCGCTCACCCCGACTGCCCCGGATACCCCTGCTGTTGACCGCCGTGCGCACCACGGCGGCCGACTGGGAGGTCACCGGGCGCGGCAACCGGCTCGACCCCGAACTGCGGCTGTGGCTCAACTCGGAGAAGGCCGCCCGCTACGCCGGCCCCCCGCAGACCCGCCCGCTCGCCCTGCGCGCCCTGCGCGACATGCAGCAGCCGGACGCCGAACTGCTGTGGCTGGCCGAGGTGGAGGCGCTGCCGCTGGCCGTCGCCGCCCGCCGGCTCGGCCTGGACCCGGACACCGTCGCCGACGAACTCGCCCAGGTGCGCGGCCTGTTCCGGGACCGCTGCCACCGCAACCATCTGGACGCGCCGAAGGACCCCGAGTGCCGCGGCTACGTCCGTCTCCTCGACGCGGTGACCCGCTCCCCGATCGCCGAGACCCCGGACGACCTCTCCCGGCACCTGGCCACCTGCCAGGACTGCTCCGAGGCCGCCGCCTGTCTGCGCCTGCACGGCCTCGGCCTGCCCGCCGCCCTGGCCGGCGGCGTCATCGGCTGGGGCGGACTCGCCTACCTGGAGCGCCGCCGCCGGGCCGCCGAGGTCCGGCTGGGCGCCGGGCGCCCCGACACGCCCGGTTCCGACCACGACCACGCCGATCCGGCCGCGCAGAAGGCGAAGGCGGTGCGCGGCGGGCTGCTCGTCGCGGCCGGCCTGGTCTCCCTGCTCGCCCTCGGCGTGTCGATGATGCCGTTCGGCGGCTCGGGAACGGGCCCGCAGAACAGCGCCACCGGGGACCTCGCGGACCGCCAGCCGGTCGCGGACAACCCCGGCACCTCCTTCGAACCCTCCGCGGACGACAGCACCGCCCCGGGCGACTCCCCGAAGACCTCCCCGAAGCCCTCCGCCGACCCCACCGAGCCCGCCGGGAAGAGCGCCCGGGACACCGACCCCGAACCCCAGGGCAAGTCCTCCACCACCGCCCGGCCGACAACCGCCGCACCGGCGGCCTCCTGCAAGGTCCACTACGGCCTGGACAACCAGTGGCCCGACGGCTTCCAGGCCACCGTCACCCTCACCACCGAACAGCCCCTGGACACCTGGCAGCTCGCCTGGTCCTTCCGCGACGGCCAGCACATCGGCCAGATGTGGGACGCCACCTTCGTCCAGGAGGGCTCCCGGGTCACCGCCTCCGCCGCCTCCTACAACAGGGCGGTGCCCGCGGACGGCACCGTGACCTTCGGCTTCATCGGCTCGTGGGAGGGCGGCAACCGCCCCGCGTACGACTTCGAGCTGAACGGCGAGGAGTGCCGCACGGTCTGAGCGACCGGGCCCGTAAAACCCGTTGACGCGCCGCCCCGCCACCCGGCTACAGTGGCGGCGCATCACAGCGATGCGTGAACAACGAGCGTGAGAAGGAGGTGTCGACCGATGGCTGTCATTGCGATGGGCGCTGCCCGCATCCAGGAATCCATCACGTCCACCTCCGCGGCCACCGGCTGAACCCACCCAACCTCGCCGGGGCCCGACCTCTGTGAAGGGTCACCTCGTTGACTTCCACCTCTGTCTCCACCGCGCTGGCTCCTTACGGCTGGGACGCCGACTGGGCCGACGCGTTCATCCCGTACGAGGCCGAAGGGCTGCTGCCCGGCCGGGTCGTACGGGTCGACCGCGGGCAGTGCGATGTCGTCACCGCCGACGGGCCGCTGCGCGCCGACACCGCCTTCGTCACCCCGAACGACCCGATGCGGGTCGTGTGCACCGGGGACTGGGTCGCCGTCGAACCCGGTGGCAACCCCCGCTACGTACGCGCGTATCTGCCGCGCCGTACCGCCTTCGTGCGCTCCACCTCCTCCCAGCGGTCCGAGGGGCAGATCCTCGCCGCCAACGTCGACCACGCGGTCGTCGCCGTGTCCCTCGCGGTCGAGCTCGACCTCGGGCGCATCGAACGGTTCCTGGCGCTGGCCTGGGAGTCCGGGGCGCAGCCCGTGGTCGTGCTGACCAAGGCGGACCTGGTGCCGGACCCGGTGACGCTCGCGCACCTCGTGCAGGATGTCGAGACCTCCGCCCCCGGTGTGCCGGTACTGACCGTCAGCGCCCACCTCGACGAGGGGCTGGACGTGCTCACCTCCGTCATCGGCGGCGGTACGTCCGTGCTGCTCGGCCAGTCCGGCGCGGGCAAGTCCACCCTCGCCAACGCGCTGCTCGGCGAGGACGTCATGGACGTGCAGGCCACCCGGGACGTGGACGGCAAGGGACGGCACACCACGACCACCCGGAACCTGCTGGTCATGCCGGCCGGCGGGGTCCTCATCGACACCCCGGGGCTGCGCGGGGTCGGGCTGTTCGACGCCGGGAGCGGGGTCGGACAGGTCTTCGCCGAGATCGAGGAGCTGGCCGGCCGCTGCCGGTTCCACGACTGCGCCCACACCAGCGAGCCGGGGTGCGCGGTGCTCGCCGCGGTCGACTCCGGTGAGCTGCCGGTGCGGCGGCTGGAGAGCTACCGCAAGCTGATCCGGGAGAACCAGCGCATCGTCGCCAAGACGGACGCCCGGCTGCGCGCGGAGATCCGGCGGGACTGGAAGCGCAAGGGCGCCGAGGGCAGGGCCGCCATGGAGGCCAAGCGCAACGGCTGGCGGTGACCCCCTTCGGGGGTGTCATCGCGGTGTCCGAATCCCGCCAGCGCCGGTCGCGGAGCTGACCGAGACTGGACCGTGTGAAGGACGAGGACACCAGGTACGAGGCGGTGCGCAGCCGGGACGCCCGGTTCGACGGCGTGTTCTACTTCGCCGTCGAGACCACCGGCATCTACTGCCGGCCCAGCTGCCCCGCCGTCACCCCCAAGCGCCGCAACGTGCGCTTCTTCGCGACGGCCGCCGCCGCGCAGGGCTCCGGGTTCCGGGCCTGCCGGCGGTGCCGTCCGGACGCCGCGCCCGGATCGGCCGAGTGGAACGTCCGCGCGGACGTCGTCGGCCGGGCCATGCGGCTCATCGGCGACGGCGTCGTCGACCGCGAGGGCGTGGCCGGGCTGGCGGCCCGGCTCGGCTACAGCGCCCGGCAGGTGCAGCGGCAGCTCACCGGCGAGCTGGGCGCCGGGCCGGTCGCGCTGGCCCGAGCCCAGCGGGCGCACACCGCCCGGGTGCTGCTCCAGACCACCGACCTGCCGATCACCGAGATCGCCTTCGCGGCCGGATTCGCCAGCGTCCGCCAGTTCAACGACACCGTCCGGGCCGTCTACGCCCGTACCCCCACCGAGCTGCGCCGCGCCGCGGGCCGCCCCGCCCGGCGCGCCGCCACCCCGACCGCGGGCATCCCGCTCCGGCTCGCCCACCGCGGCCCCTACCAGCACGGCGCCGTCCTCGACCTGCTCCAGACCGAGGCGGTACCCGGCGTGGAGGAGGTCAGCGGCGAGCCGGGCCGCCGCACCTACCGGCGCACCCTGCGCCTGCCGCACGGCAGCGGCATCGCCGCCGTGGACGAACGGCCGGGCGGTACGGGCGGGGGCACGCACCCCGGGGGCTGGCTGGACGCCCGGCTCCACCTCACCGACCCCCGCGACCTCACCACCGCCGTCCAGCGCCTGCGCCGCCTGTTCGACCTGGACGCCGACCCCTACGCCGTCGACGAACGGCTCGGCGCCGACCCACGGCTCGCCCCGCTGGTCGCCGCCCGGCCGGGGCTTCGGTCACCCGGCGCCGCCGACCCCGAGGAAGTCGCCGTACGGGCGCTGGTGGGGTCCGCCGAGGCCGAGCGGCTGGTCCGGGCGTACGGCAAGGCGCTGGACGCGCCCTGCGGCAGCCTCACCCACCTCTTCCCGGAACCGGCCGTGATCGCCGAGGCCGAACCGCACGGCCCCTTGGGCGCCCTGTGCGCCGCCCTCGCCGACGGCACCGTACGCCTCGACCCGGGCGCCGACCGGGACGACGCCGAGGCGGCACTGCTCGCCCTGCCCGGCATGGACGCCCGTAGCGTGGCCGTGGTGCGCACCCGTGCCCTCGCCGACCCGGACGTGGCCCCGCCCGGAGCGGCCGTCCCCGACACCTGGCGCCCCTGGCGCTCCTACGCCCTACTGCACCTGCGCGCCGCAGGAGAGTTGGAGAACCCCTCATGACCACGCTCTGGACAAGCCTGGACAGCCCCCTGGGACCGCTCCTGCTCACGGCGGACGCGGCGACGGGAGCGCTGACGTCCCTGTCCGTCCCCGGCCAGAAGGGCGGACGGACGGTCGGGGAGGACTGGCGCCGCACCCCGGCGGCCTTCCGCGAAGCCGAGCGGCAACTGGCCGCCTACTTCGCGGGCGACCTGAAGGAATTCCACCTCCCCCTCCAACCCGAGGGCACCGAATTCCGCCGCAGGGTCTGGGCTGCCCTCGACACCGTCCCCTACGGCGCCACCACCACGTACGGCGCCGTCGCCGCCCTGATCGGCGCCCCTCGGGCCGCCGTACGGGCGGTGGGCGGCGCCATCGGCGCCAACCCCCTGCTGATCCTCCGCCCCTGCCACCGGGTCATCGGTGCGAACGGCACCCTGACGGGGTACGCGGGCGGCCTGGAACGCAAGACGGCTCTGCTCACGCTCGAACGCGCGCTCTAGTCCGCCAGCCCCCAGCTGTGGACCCGGCGCGGATGGATCCGGATCACCTCCGGGCTGAAGTGCGGGCCCAGCTCGTGCGGGCCGGTCAGCAGCTCCGCCTCACCGCGGATGTCGACCCCGCGCACCTTCCACGGCCGTACGCTCACCACGTCGTCCACGACCAGGCCGACCAGCGGGTTCGCCCGGAGATTGCGCCACTTCTTGGTACGGCCCATGGCCAGGCCGCCGATCAGGATCGTGCTGTCCTCCTGGAGGAAGAAGCCGACGGGGTTGGCCTGGGGCTGGCCGTGCGGGTCGACGGTGGCCATCCGGCCGATCCGCTGCGTCCGCAGGTAGGCCAGTTCCGCCTCGCTGAATGCGGTCATACGGTCAGCCAAGCACGGCCCCGGCACCCGCACATCGGCATGTCGACCTAGGACCCCGGCCCTACCCCCACACCACCACCCCCAGCCACGCCGCCGCGATCAGCAGGCAGGTGAAGAACTCCGCCAGGACGCTGGAGCCGCCCGAGCGCATGGCCGTACGCAGGGCGGCCATGGCCTCCGCGTGGCGGCCCAGGCGATGGCGCTCCTCCAGGTAGATGCCGGCCATGAAACCGGGGATCGCGCCGATCACGGGAATCAGGAAGAAGCCGAGGACCGCGCCCGCCCCGGCGTACGCGCCCATGCGGCGGGAGGCACCGCTCGCGCGCAGCCGGCGGGGCGGCAGCGCCCAGCGGACGACCTGGGAGAGGAACAGGGCGGCCGTGGCCGCGACCAGCAGCAGCCAGGCCTCCTGGCGAGGATCCTTCAGCGCCCACCACATCACCGCGGCCCAGACCAGCCACGAGCCCGGTACGCCGGGTACGAGCACTCCGCACAGGCCGAGCAGGATGACCATGCCGACCAGCAGGAGATCCCACACTCCCATCTGACCAGAGTGCAGGAGTCCCGGGATCCTCGCAGGTCAGCGGTTACGGGCCACCCAGCCCCGCTCGTAGGCGTGCCAGCCGAGCTGGAGCCGGGTGGTCACCCCGGTCAGCTCCATGAGCCGCTTCACGCGCCGCTGCACGGTCCGCAGGCCCAGATCCAGCTGCTTGGCCACGCTCGCGTCGGTCAGCCCCGCCAGCAGCAGCGAGAGCACCTCCAGATCGGTGGCGTCCGGGCCGTCCGGCTCCTCCTCGGTCACCCCGGACTCCCCGAGCCGCAGCGGCAGCGCGTCCCGCCACACCGACTCGAACAGGCCGGAGAGCAGTTCCAGCAGGCCGCTCGCGTGCACCACCAGCGCCGCGGGCTCGGACGCGGGCGAGGTCAGCGGTACGAGGGCCAGCGTGCCGTCGGCGATCACCAGTTTCGTCGGTACCTGGTCCACCACCCGCACCTGCTCGTCGCGGCCCAGCGCCGCCGACAGCTCGGTGATCCCCTGCGGCAGCTCGAACACCGAGCGCTCCACGACCACCCGGTAGCGCACCCCGCGGTCGGCGGCCCGCTCCTCGGCGTCGTTCTCCGTCCCGGACACCACCACCGGATCGCCGGTCACCAGCGCGCACACCTCCTGCGCGGCCCCGAGCTGGATCTGCAGGAACCGCCGCGCGACCGCGTCCGCGCCGGTCACCACCTCGACCAGGTCGTGCACGGCGGCCTCCGCTGCCCCCGCCCGGTACTCCTCCGCGAGCAGCGCCGCCGCCAGCTCGGCCTTCTCCAGCTCGTGCCGCTGCTGCGTGAGCAACGCCCCGAGCGCCACCCCGGGCGGCGCCGCGACCCAGCGCCCGGGCCGGGCCGAGGACTGCGCGGCCAGTCCCTGCCGCTCCAGCAGCCGCAGGGCACGCTCGGTCTCCCGCTCCCCGAGCGCCAGCCGCCGCGCCAGATCGGCGACATCGGCCGCGCCCGCCGACACCAGCGCCCGGTAGGCCGACTCATGCCTCTCGTCCAGCCCTATCGCTGCCAGCATCACTCTCCCAGTCGGTGCGGGGACATCCACGAGCCGCTCCATGGCGGGGAACGGCCAGGGCGGTCCATGGCGGTAACGGCCACGGCGGTCCGTGGCGGGAAACGGCCACGGCGCAAAACCGCCTCGGCACATCATCGCCGTACCGCCCGCCGCTCTGCCAAGGTGACGCCACCGCAGCATCAACCACCGCCCGTCATGCCCGCATTGGGCCACTTCGGCCTGCGCGCACAGCGCGCCCGCGGGCATACGGCAGCACCGGAGGAAGGCGACCTTGGGGAGAGCGATATCGAGGACGGCCCTCGGCGCGGCGACCGCCGCCGTCCTGGCCGTCACGACAGCCGTACCCGCGCAAGCGGCCGACGACAGGCCGACGGCGCCCACCGGCAGCCGGGCCGCCGCCGGCGCCGGTTCCGTCGTCACCCTCGTCACCGGCGACCGGGTCCTGGTGACCGGGGACGGGGCCGTGGCCCTGCCCGGTGACGACGGCCGGACGCCGCTCGTGCAGACCCGCAGATCGGGCGACGACCTGTACGTGTACCCCGACAGCGCCGTCGCCGCGCTCGCCGCGGGCCGCGTCGACGAGGAACTGTTCAACGTCACCGGCCTGGTCCGCCAGGGCTACGACGACGCCCACCGCGACACCCTTCCGCTGATCGCCGTCTACGGCTCGGGCGCCGTCCCGCGCTCCGCGCCGCGCGGCGCCGAACGCGGGATCGCCCTGGACTCGATCAACGGCGTAGCCCTGGAGGCGGACAAGGACCGGGCCGCCGGATTCTGGAACGAGGTCACGAAGACCCGCGCCCCGCTGAAGAAGCTGTGGCTCGACGCCAAGGTCGAGGCCGCGCTGGACCGTTCGACCGGCCAGGTCAACGCCCCGCAGGCGTGGGCGGCCGGCTACGACGGCAAGGGCACCAAGGTCGCCGTCCTGGATACCGGCGTCGACGCCGAACACCCCGACCTCAAGGGCCGGATCACCGCCTCGAAGAACTTCACCGACTCCGAGGACGCGGGCGACCGCGACGGCCACGGCACCCACACCACCTCCACCGTCGGCGGCACCGGCGCCGCGAGCGGCGGGAAGAACAAGGGCGTCGCACCGGGCACGGACCTGCTCAACGGCAAGGTCCTCAACGACTACGGCTACGGCGAGACCTCCTGGATCATCGCCGGGATGCAGTGGGCGGTCGACGAGGGCGCCGACGTCGTCTCCATGAGCCTCGGCAACCCCGCCCGCACCGACTGCTCCGACCCGATGGCCCAGGCCGCCGAGGAGCTGGCCCGCACCAGCGAGAACACCCTCTTCGTCATTGCCGCGGGCAACACCGGACCCGGCAACAACACGGTCTCCTCGCCCGGTTGCGCCCCCGGTGTCCTCACCGTCGGCGCCGTCGACCGCGACGACTCCACCGCCGCCTTCTCCAGCCGCGGCCCGGTGTACGGCGCACACACCCTCAAGCCCGAGATCACCGCCCCCGGCGTCGGTATCTCGGCCGCCAGGGCGGGTGGCCGGGGCGTGTACGCCTACCAGTCCATGAGCGGTACGTCGATGGCGACCCCGCACGTCGCGGGCGCCGCCGCGATCCTGCGGCAACGGCACCCCGACTGGAACGCCCGGCAGCTCAAGGCGGCCCTGGTCTCCTCCGCCGACAACGGAATCCCGGGCGACGTCCGGGAAACCGGGGGTGGACGCCTGGACGTCCGGGCCGCCGTGCGGCAGACGGTGCTCGGTGCGCCCGCCGTGCAGGGCGGCAGCTTCGACTGGCCGCAGCACCGCAGTGACCGCACCGAGGTGGCGGTGCCGTACACCAACACCGGCGACAGGCCGGTGCGGTTGAAGCTGTCGGTCACCGGCGTCACCGGCAACGACGGCTCGCCTGTCCGCTCGCCGATCGCCCGCCTCGGCGAGCGCACGGTCACGGTCCCGGCGGGCGGCACGGTCGAAGTCCCGCTGAGCGTCGACCCGACGGCGGCCCTCACCCGGGCCCAGTACGGTGACATCACCGGACGCGTCCTCGCCACGGCCGACGGGATCTCCGTCTCCACGCCGTTCGCGCTGTACGTACAGCCCGAAACGGTCACCCTGCGGGTCAAACTCGTCGACCGGCTGGGCAAGCCCGCCTCCGGCGCCTCCTCGGTCGACCTGATCGGCACCGACGACGCGAGCGGGGAGCGCCGCTTCAACGAGGGGGCCACGGACCAGACGTACGCCGTCCGCCCCGGCAGCTACTTCCTCTCCTCCTTCGTCACCACCCCGCGGGACGGGGGGACGGCGGTGGACTCCCTCACCTATCTCGCCCGGCCCCAGCTGGAGATCCGCGGTGACACGACCGTCGTCCTCGACGCCCGCAAGGCGCACCGGCTGAGCATCGAGACCGACCGGCCGTCCGAAGTCCGCGGCGCCACCCTCGGGTTCGCCCGCAGCTGGGACGACACCTGGCTGCACGCGGGCACGGTCAACGGCAACCGGACCGTCGGCGGCTACTACGCCTCCGTCACCGGCACGGCCCGTGACGGGGACTTCGAGTTCACCAGCTTCTGGCGCGCCTCGGCCCCGCAGATCTCCGAACTCGCCGTCGTCGGCGGCAAGAAGCTCCACCCGACCACCGGTCACCTCGGCTCGGCCAACCTCGACGGCACCGGACAGGCCGCCCTGTTCGACGCCAAGTCCGGTACGGAGAAAGACCTTTCGGGCGCGAAGGGCAAGGTCGCGTTGGTGCACCTGCCGGACGGTGAGGGCGTCGGGGCGGTCGCGGCGCGCGCCGAGGCCGCGGGAGCCGTGGCGCTGCTGGTGTACCGGGACGCGCCGGGCCGCTGGTACCCGTCGTTCGGCTTCGCGGGCGGACCCCTGCCCGTGCTCTCCGTACCGGCCGACGAGGCCACCGCCCTGCTCGCGGCCGGTGAGGTGACCCTGCGCTGGAAGGCCACCGCCAAGAGCCCGTACGTCTACAACCTCGCCTTCCCCGAGACCGGCCAGGTCCGGTCGGAGCGTGCCTACCGGGTGCGGGACGCGCACCTGGCGTCGACCCGGGCGACGTACCGCTCGATGGCCGGCACCGGGACCGACCACGTCGACCTTGAGTCGGCGACCCGGCCGGGCGGACTGTCCGCCGCCTTCGGCCAGATCGAGACCGTGCCCGCGCCGTTCACCCGTACCGAGTACCACTCCACGGGCGGCACCGCCTGGCGGCAGGACGTCTCCAGCAGCTTCCCGTGGGGCGAGTTCCTGACCGAGCCCGCGCGCACGTACAAGAAGGGCGAGCACGGCACCGAGGAGTGGTACGGCGGGGTCGTCACGCCGGTCGCCCCGCTCGACGAGCAGGGCCGCCAGGCGCTCGCCGGTGAACGCCAGGGAGACCTGATCGGCGTCGCGCCCGCCATGTGGGGCGACAGCCAACACCAGGGAATCCAGGGGAGCTTCGGTGACATCGGCTCCATGACGCTCAAGCGGAACGGGGAGAGCGTCGGCGAAAGCCCGTACCCGTTCGGGGTGTTCGAGGTCCCGGCCGAGGAGTCCGCGTACGAACTGACTCTGAGCACGACCAAGTTCGGCCAGCCCGCACGGGTGTGGAACCGGTCCACGGCCACCACGACCACCTGGTCCTTCCGCTCCGCGCGCGACGAGGACACGTACTCGCAGGGCATCCCGCTGCTCTTCCCCCGCTACGGCCTCCCCGAGGACGGGCTGAAGACGCTCCCCGCCACGAACGGGCAGCGCCTCACCCTCGCCGCGACCGGCCACGCGGGCTACCGCCCCGGTGAGTTGACCGAGGTACGGCTCTCCTACTCGTACGACGAGGGCGAGACCTGGACCGAGGCGCGCACCGTCCGGCGCGGCGGCGCGTGGGAGGCGCTCGTGGACCACGACGGCGCGAGCGGGAAGCAGGTCACGCTGAAGGCCGAACTGACGGACGCCGAGGGCGCCTCCGTCACCCAGACCGTGCACCGCGCCTACGACGTGCGCTGACGGTCGCCAAGTCGTCGCCGGGCGGTCCTCCTGTGGGGGGTAGGGCCGCCCGGCGACTCCCATCCCGCCATAATCGCAACGCTGTTCGCACCCTCACCCGATTTCGGCTTGCCCCGTTTTCATCCGGCCCGACCGGTGGACAATTAGGGGCATGAGCCAGCAGGGGGGTAGGTCCACCGGCCGCGAGGACGACTGGTGGACACAGCTGTACGACGACTCCACCCAGGACACCGGGCCCACGGCGGCCCCGGACTCGGTGGACGACCGGTTCGAGTCCGCGTCCGGCACGCTGGGCAGGACCGTTCCGGACCTCGAACCGCGCATCCCCACACCCCGCCAGACCTCACCACCGGCCCCGGCCGGGCAAGCGCCGAAGCGTTTCGACGAGCCGCCCGTCCGCTTCGACAAGCCGCCCCTGCACACCGAACAGCCCTCCGCCCCGCCGCCGGACGACCGCCCCGCCCCGCCCCCGGCGCCCGCCACCGTCGACTACGTCGGCTCCGGCCCGCCCACCTACGACCCCGAACCCACCGCCCTGCCGCCCGCCGACCCCGAGGACCTGGACGACCTCGTCGCCGACACCGTCCTGGACGGCGCCCGCTACGGAGCCTGCACCCTGCGCGCAGCCTCCCTCCGCGGCGACTCCGCCCGCTTCCGGGGCGAACCCCGCCGCGACTGTCTGCTCACCGCCCGCTTCGGCACCGGCGACAGCGCACTGGTCCTCGTCGCCATGGCCACCGGCGCCCGCGCCACCCCCGGCGCCCACCGCGCCGCCACCGAGGCCTGCCAGTGGATCGGCCGGGCCGTCGGCCGCAGCCACGCCCGGCTCGCCGAGGACATCCGCGCCGCCCGCCGCGGCGACCTGAAGTCCGGCCTGCACCGGCTCACCGACCGCAGCCTCGGCAAACTCCGCGCCAGCGCCACCGGACAGGGCATCGACCCGGAGGAGTACGCGGCCACCCTGCGCTGCCTGCTGCTGCCCGCCGACCCCGAGTGCCGTATCCGCGTCTTCTTCGGCGTCGGCGCGGGCGGCCTGTTCCGGCTCCGGGACGGCGAGTGGCAGGACATCGAGCCGCGGGTCGTCGACGCCACCGGCGACGCGGTCGTCGGATTCGGCTCGCTGCCCGCCGAGACCCCCGAGGGCGACCGGCTCACCATGGACCTGGGCATCCCCACGCCGCCGAGCCCGTACGAACCGGCCCCCGAGCCGCCCCGGGAGCCCTTCCGGTTCCGGGCCTCGGTAGCCCGGCCGGGTGACACGCTGCTGATGTGCACCAGCGGTCTCGCCGAACCCCTGCGCGGCGAGCCGGAACTCACCGCCCACCTCACCGACCGCTGGTCGGGCCCCACCCCGCCCGGTCTCGCCGCCTTCCTCGCCGACGTCCAGGTCCGCGTCAAGGGCTACGCCGACGACCGTACGGCCGCCGCCGTCTGGGAGAGCTGACCGAGCGAACACCGCGCCGCTGTGCCTCCAATGGAACCCAGAGGGATCGAAGGCGACCGAAGGGGCACCCGGCAGTCATGGCCAAGCAGAACGTGGCGGAACAGTTCGTCGACATCCTCGTCCGGGCCGGCGTGGAGCGCCTGTACGGGGTCGTCGGCGACAGCCTCAACCCTGTCGTGGACGCCGTGCGCCGCCACCGCGGCATCGAATGGGTGCACGTCCGGCACGAGGAGACCGCCGCCTTCGCGGCCGGCGCGGAGGCGCAGATCACCGGGAAGCTGACGGCCTGCGCGGGCTCCTGCGGCCCCGGCAACCTGCACCTCATCAACGGCCTCTACGACGCCCACCGCTCCATGGCCCCGGTGCTCGCCCTCGCCTCGCACATCCCGTCCAGCGAGATCGGCCTGGGCTACTTCCAGGAGACGCACCCGGGCCGGCTGTTCCAAGAGTGCAGTCACTACTGCGAGATGATCTCCCATCCGCAGCAGATGCCGCGCCTGCTGCAGACCGCCATCCAGCACGCGATCGGCCGCTCCGGCGTCAGTGTCGTCTCCCTGCCCGGGGACATCGCCGACCAGCCCGCCCCCGCCAAGCCCGTGGAGACCGCCCTGGTCACCACCCGGCCCACGGTCCGCCCCGGCGATGCCGAGATCGACCGGCTGGTGGAGATGATCGACGCCGCCGAGAAGGTCACCCTGTTCTGCGGCAGCGGCACCAAGGGCGCGCACGCCGAAGTCATGCAGTTCGCCGAGAAGATCAAGTCGCCGGTCGGGCACGCCCTGCGGGGCAAGGAATGGATCCAGTACGACAACCCGTTCGATGTCGGCATGAGCGGGCTGCTCGGCTACGGCGCCGCCTACGAGGCCACCCACGAGTGCGATCTGCTGATCCTGCTCGGCACGGACTTCCCGTACAACGCCTTCCTGCCGGACGACGTCAAGATCGCCCAGGTCGACGTCCGGCCCGAACACCTCGGCCGCCGCTCCAAGCTGGACCTCGCGGTCTGGGGCGACGTCCGCGAGACCCTGCGCTGTGTGATCCCGCGCGTCCGCGCCAAGAACAGCAGGCGCTTCCTGGACAAGATGCTGAAGAAACACGCGGACGCGCTGGAGGGCGTGGTCAAGGCGTACACCAGGAAGGTCGAGAAGCACGTCCCGATCCACCCCGAGTACGTCGCCTCCGTCCTGGACGAACTCGCCGACGACGACGCCGTCTTCACCGTCGACACCGGCATGTGCAACGTCTGGGCCGCCCGGTACATCACCCCCAACGGCCGCCGCCGGGTGATCGGTTCCTTCTCCCACGGCTCGATGGCGAACGCCCTGCCCATGGCGATCGGCGCCCAGTTCACCGACCGTGGCCGCCAGGTCGTGTCGATGTCCGGCGACGGCGGATTCGCCATGCTGATGGGCGACTTCCTCACCCTCGTCCAGTACGACCTGCCGGTGAAGGTGATCCTCTTCAACAACTCCTCGCTCGGCATGGTCGAACTGGAGATGCTGGTCGCCGGACTGCCCTCCTACGGCACCGCCAACAAGAACCCCGACTTCGCCGCCGTCGCCCGCGCCTGCGGCGCCCACGGCATCCGCGTGGAGAAGCCCAAGCAGCTCGCGGGCGCCCTGAAGGCCGCCTTCAAGCACAAGGGCCCGGCGCTCGTCGACATCGTCACCGACCCCAACGCCCTGTCCATCCCGCCGAAGATCAGCGCCGAGATGGTCACCGGCTTCGCCCTGTCCGCCTCGAAGATCGTCCTGGACGGCGGTGTCGGCCGCATGCTCCAGATGGCCCGCTCCAACCTCCGCAACGTGCCGAGGCCCTGACGGTCAGGCGTACGGCCCCCACTCGCGGGCCTCGGTGTCGTACAGGTACCGGGGCAGGCCCTTGATGGCGGTCGTACGGAACGGGCGGCCGTCGTCGTCGACGCGGATCGTGCCGGTGCGGCCCTGGGAGGACCAGTCCAGCTCCAGGTACCAGTCACAGGCGCAGCCCTCGGTGCGGGCGGTGACGAGCAGGACCTCGGGGTCCTCGGCGGAGACCCGGTAGGGCAGGCGCATCGCCGGGATCGGCGTGCCCGCGTCGCTGCCGTCCATCGGGCGGGCGATCGGCCGGTCCTTGTCCAGGTCGACGCTGAAGAAGCGCGGGGTCAGCGCGCCGCCGCAGCCCTGGTCCATGGCGTACGCGTTGCCCTGGAGCGGCGCCGTGCGGCCGACCACCCGGACCCGCAGCGCCTCCAGGACGACCGCCGTGGACGTCCGGCCCTGCACCGAGATCCGCACGATGGTCTCCCGCCCGTGCACCGCGCCCTGCGAACCGGCCCAGGTGCGGGCGTCCTGCGCCGGCGGGGGCGGCGCCACCCGCGCCGGGGGACGGTCGATGACGTAGTCGTGCCCGCAGCCCTCCGCCCATACGTGGGAATCGGCGCTCCAGGTCAGCGGGACCCCGCTGACGGGCTTGCCCTTCTGCGTGGACTGCGCGCCCGTGGTCGGCCCGTTCTGCGGGGACGACGGTTTCGCCGAGCCGCCTTCGGACGTGGACCGGGATCCGGAGGGGGACGGCGGGGTGGTCGTCGGGGCGGGGGAGGTGCGTCGCGGGTCGGCAGGCGCGGAGGTGCCCGGTCCGGCCCCGGTACGCCGTCCGTCGTTCCCGCGTCCGTTCCCGTCGGTGTCGAGGGCGGTGAGCGTGCCCACAGTCGCGAGCAGGACGGCGGCCACGGCGGCGGCGACGGTGACCCGGCGGCGGCGGTACCAGGGGCGGGGGCCGGGGGGTGGAGCCGGGTGCGGCTGGGGGGCCGGGGTGGCGTCCTCCTCTTCCGGGGGTGCCGGTGTCGCGGCGGGTTCCTCGGGGGCAGCTGCCTCTGCCGGCTCCGCCTCTGCCGGCTCCGCCTGTGTTGGCTCCGCCTCTTGCGGCTCCGCCGACTCCTCCGGCTGCGCCCCCTTGGGCCGCTGGCGCGCCGCCACCGCCAGCAGCCACAGGCGGTGGAGCTCCATCCGCTCCTCCGCCGACGCCCCGCACAGCGCGGCGAAGCGCTCCACCGGGGCGAAGTCCTGCGGGACCGCGTCCCCGGCGCAGTAGCGGTGCAGCGTGGAGGTGTTCATCCCGAGCCGGCGCGCCAGCGAGCCGTAACTGCGGTCGGTCCGCTCCTTGAACCGGCGCAGCAGACCGGCGAACTCGGCGACCTCGTCCTGTCCCGACACCATTCCCCCGTGTCGTCCGGCCCGGGACGGCATCCCAGGCACCTCATATACCTGCACGTCAGACGGCATGGGATGGTTCCACCGCCTGGGAAGTGCCATCCCCGCTTGCGTCCGGTCCCGAAGGCCGCCGATGCTCTTGGTGTCGCACCGACGGCCGCCGGACCGACCAGCCCGCGGCGCGGTGACGACTTCTCGCACCCACACGTCACTCACCGGGGGACACCCATGCACAAGCGCACCCGAGCAGGCGCCGTAGCCGCAGTCACCGTCGCCGCCGTAGCCGCCGGCGCGGCCCTCACCGTACCGGCCGGAGCCTCTCCGCGGGTGGGCAGCGCGCCCCGCTTCCTGTCCGCCTCCGAACTCCCGCCGCACCCCTCCTCCGCCTGGACCGCGGACAAGGTCAAGCCCGGTATGCCGGACGAGCTGCGGTACTGCCTGGAGGAGCCGCTGCTCGCCTACGACATGAGCTACCGCGCCTTCCGCACCGACCTGGACACCACCGCCCGCCAGCTGACGGTCGTGGTCGGCACCAAGGCCAAGGCGAAGGCGCTGGCGGACAGCCTCAACAAGGCGTACAAGAAGTGCGCCAAGCGCGCCGACGCCCAGCCGGACCTGGAGGCGACGTACAAGTCGTACGGCTCGCTGTCCGTGGAGGAGGGCGCCCGGGTGCACGGCATGCACGTCGAGACGTCCTGGGGCGCCAACGACGTCGAGCTGCTCTCCGTCGGCCGGGACGGCCGCACGGTGACCGTCGTGCACTGGTCGCAGATGGGCGATCTGTCCCACGCCCCGCTCGCCGCGTTCAAGAAGACCACCAAGAGGGCGGTCAACAAGCTCTACTGACCAGCACCGCCGGGGGGCGCCGGGTGTGCCCTCCCGCCACGGGGGCGGGAGGGCACACCCGTTTCCCGTGGCCGAACGCCCGGTAGTTGATGATTCGACATGACTGCCGCGTGCCCGAACGGGCATGGATCCCCGTGAACGTGTTCGAGGAGGGGAACGGACATCGGCACGCGGGCGGGGGTCATGAAGAGGCAGGCACGAGGGGGCGGTCCCATCGCGATCGGGGCCTTCTCGGCGGATACGGAGGAACGGGCGGAGGACGCCGGGCGACCGGCGGCGACCTGTGGGCTCAGGCGCAGACTCGGGCGCGCCGACCTCAGCGCGGTGCCCGAGGCCCGCAAGGAGCTCAGGGAGCTGCTGCACGACTGGGGCAGGCCCGGGCGTTCGGCGATAGCGGAGCTGCTGACCAGCGAACTCGTCACCAACGCGCTCGTCCACACCGACCGGGAGGCGGTGCTGACCGCGACCGTGAGCCCGAGCGCCCTGCGGGTGGAGGTGCGGGACTTCGTGGCGCGCCGGCCGAGGCTGCGCGTACCGGACGCCGACGACGGTACGCACGGCAGGGGCCTGGTGCTGGTGGAGTCGCTGGCGGACGCGTGGGGGGTACGGCCGCACGGGGTGGGCAAGTCCGTGTGGTTCGAGCTGGACGCGGAGGCGGCATAACGACGGGAGGGGGCCGGGGCGTGCGCCCCGGCCCCCTCCCGTGATCTGTTCGCGAGGAGCGGTTTTCAGCCGAACTGCTGCTCCAGGTCCTTGAGCTTGCGCTCCAGGGAGTCAAGGCGCGGCAGGGCCATTGTGTCGTCCTCCGCGGTGAGGTCGACGGTCACGGACTCAGACCCTTTGCGTACGGGCTGAAGCGAGGGACGGGTACGGACGGGCAGCTGTTCCGGCGCCGATATGGCAGGCTCCGCGGCGGCCCGGTCCGAGCCGCGCTCGACCGCTACCTCCACCTCGACCTCCCGGCCGCCGCCGCGGCCCACGAAGCCGCGGTGGCCGCGGCTGATGGCCCGCAGCTGGGCGCGCTCCACCCGCTCGGCCTCGCGGCGCAGCCGGCGCTGCTCCTCCTTCTTGACCTTGTCCTCGCGGACCTCCTCGACGGCCTCGTCGAGGCTGCGCACGCCCTCCAGGAGCATGAGGGACCACGCCTTGTAGGTCTCGCGGGGGGCGCGCAGCCAGCGGACGATACGGATCTGCGGCAGCGGCCTGGGCACCAGGCCCTGTTCGCGCAGGGCGGCCCGGCGGGTCTGCTTCAGCGCGCGGTCGAAGAGCACCGCCGCCGACAGGGACATGCCGGCGAAGAAGTGCGGGGCGCCGTCGTGGCCGACGCCGCGCGGGGCGTGCACCCAGTTGAACCAGGCCGCGGCGAACGCGAAGGTCCACACGAGTATCCGGGAGCCGAGCGCCGCGTCGCCGTGGCTCGCCTCGCGCACCGCGAGCACGGAGCAGAACATCGCGGCACCGTCCAGGCCGAACGGGACCAGGTACTGCCAGCCGTTGGTGAGGCCGAGGTTCTGCTCGCCGAAGCCGACCAGGCCGTGGAAGGAGAGTGCCGCGGCCACCGCGGCGCAGCAGAACAGGAGCACGTAGGAGACGGTGCCGTATATGGCCTCCTTGCGCCTGCGTCGCTCCTCGCTGCGCTCCCACGAGTCGTCGGCACTCGTGTCCTTCCCCGAGGAGCGCTTTCCGCGCGCGAGCACCGCCACCGCCGCCAGCGTGCCCAGGAGCAGTACGGCGCCCGGAAGCAGCCAGTTCAGCGATATGTCGGTCAGTCTCATCTAGGGGTCCCTTGCATTGGGATAGGGCGTAACGCCCGCCATAGTGGCCCAATCCCAGCGGCCCTCAGGGGGTTTCGGGGCAAGAGGCCGCCAAGGAAGTGCGAGGGGGATACCCAGGACGGCTTTCTGCTCGAACTGCCGCTTGAGGGGCGGGAGTTGAGTTCGAATAAGACTACCCGTACGGGTGGTTCCACGGAAAGTTCCCGCGACGAGTGAGAAAATTGTGAAACCCCTGTAACCGCGCGCGCGGTCCAGGGGTCTCGATCTTACGGGGGCGCGCGGGGTGCTCGTGACCGCGCGCGGGGCTCAACTCGCCGTCGCCAGAAGCTTGGTGACGCGGTCGGAGGCGCAGGTGCGGGGGCAGCCGGCGCAGGTGTCCTCGGGGCGCAGGGTGTAGAACATGCAGCAGCTCACCCGGTCCCGGGTGGGCAGCGACTCGCCGTTCGGGCCGGTCAGCACGCGGAAGGCGGCGGAGCCGGCGTACGGCTTGGTCGAGCCGGGCAGCAGCAGCTCCAGTTCGCGGGTGGCGCGCTCGCGCTCCTGCTCGCCGAACAGACCGGCGACGTACCACAGGCTCTCGACGATCTCGTCGGTCGCCATGCCCCACAGGGCGCGGCCGCGGCGGCGCATGCGCGGGCCGAATCCGTCGAGCACGGGTTCGAGGTGTTCGGCCACGGCCGCGCGGACCTCGGCGCGCAGGGCCTCCTCGTCGGGGACCACCCGGGCGCCGGGCAGGGCGGCGGCAGGGTCGCCCGGCAGACAGGCGAAACCGGCGGTGGGGCGGACGGCGAGGTGGCCCATGGTGAAGTCGGGGGCCGTGCGGTTGTAGGAGACATGCGTCACGGGCAGGCGCGGGACGCGGCGGTGCAGGAACCAGGGGAGGGTGATCAGCAGGCAGACGGGCCAGGCGTACCGGTGCAGGCCGAAGGTGGCGGTGACGTCCGGGCGGGCGCGCTGCTCGTAGTCGCGCAGTATCTGGGCGTCGTCCCAGGCCAGGAAGGAGTCGAGGGCGGCCCCGGCGGCGAGGTCGGCGGTGTGGATCCAGCCGGGGCCGGTGGGCAGGGGGTCCGCCGGGCCCAGCTCGGTGACTCCGAGTGACGGGAGGACCTCGGTGAGCCGCGCGTACGCGTCCGATGTGGCCGAACGGGGCACAGGCATCCGGAACTCCCGAGTCGAGGTCGTTTGAGGTAAGGCTTACCTTACCCAAGATCTCCGGGATTTGAACTGCCGCCCCGTGCGCTTATGGTGCTTGACGGGCGAGTAACAACCCGCCGTAATGACCCCAAGTACCGAAACGTCCGGAGGAGGAGCCCGTGAACCAGGCTGCGCAGGGCTCCGCCGAGGCGCGGGCCGCCGAGAGCCCCGGAACACCCCGGTCGAGGGACGCCGCCCGGGTCCCGGCCCAGCACGCCGCCGACAGCCCGGACCGGGTGCGCGGCGAGCACACCCACAGCGAGACGCCCATCCCGCGGCCCCGGGCCGCCGTGCAGCGCTCCTCGGTACGCGGCCAGATCCTCGACGCCCTGCGCACGGCCCTGGTGACCGGGGAGTTGACCCCCGGCGAGGTCTACTCGGCCCCATTCCTCGGCGACCGCTTCGGCGTCTCCGCCACCCCGGTCCGTGAGGCGATGCAGCAACTGGCCCTGGAGGGCGCGGTGGAGGTCGTGCCCAACCGCGGCTTCCGGGTGGTCAAGCGCGGCGCCCGCGAGCTGGCCGAGCTGGCCGAGGTACGGTCGCTGATCGAGACCCCGGTCATCCTGCGCCTGGCCCGTACCGTGGCCCCCGAGCGCTGGGCGGACCTGCGCCCCCTGGCGGACGCGACGGTACGCGCGGCCGCGCTCGGCTGCCGGGCGACCTACGCCGAAACGGACCGCGCCTTCCACACCGCGATCCTCTCCCTCTCGGGCAACGAACAACTGGTCCACGTGGCCGAGGACCTGCACCGCCGCTCCCAGTGGCCGCTCTACGGCACACCCCCGGCCCTGGTCCGGGCCGAACTCCTCGCCGACGCGTCCGAACACACGGCCCTGCTGGACGCCCTGGCCGCCCGCGACCTGGACGCGGTGCGGGTGCTGGTGGGGGAGCACTTCGCGGGGGCGTCCTGACGCTGCTGAGGCCGCTCGGATGCCGCGCGGATCGCGCCCGGATGCCGTGCGTATGCCGTGGGCGGCCCCCGTCGCGGCGGGGTGACTGACGGTTCTGGGCGCTCGGGGTCGGCGCGGGCGCAGGCTTCTCGGCGTGTCCGTGGCCCGCATCCGCCAGTCACGTCACCTCAAGCCGTGGCCGCCCCCGGCGTCGGTGTCCCCGGGGTCGACAAGTGGCGGGCCAGCCAGGTCGGTACGCCGCCCAGGAGGCGGAACAGGCGCCGGGCCTCCTCGCGCAGACGGGACGCCTCCGGTTCCGGCTCGGTGTCGGCCAGCGAGGCCAGCGCCGGGGCCGTGCCGACCAGGTAGCCCAACTCCTCGCGGATCCGCAGGGATTCGGCGAAGCCGTGCCGGGCCTCCGCCAACTCGCCCTCCCGCAGCGCCAGTCCGGCCAGGTGGCGCCAGGTGAAGGAGAGGAGCAGCGGGTCGGCGTGAGCCGTCGCCGCCGCGTGGGCGCGGCGGTAGGCCGCCCGCGCCGCCTGCGGAGAGCGGGCCACGTTCTCCGCCAGCAGGCCCCGCCGGTAGTCCAGCAGTGCCCGTCCCGGCGCCCCCGGAGGGATCAGCGCCGCCGCCCGGCCCAGCGCCGCCCGCGCCTCGTCGGCCCGGTCGCGGACCGTGTGCAGCGTGGCGGCGTACGCAAGTTGCCCTCGTTCACAAGCGGCCGCCCCGCGCTCCTCGTCGGTGTGCGCCACCGCCTCCGCCGTACGCAGCGCGTCCTCCGCGTCCTGCCAGCCCTGCTCGGTGTACAGGCACCGCTCGACCAGCAGCGCGGCCCGTTGCAGGGCCGCCGCCGGGGTGTCGGGCCGCAGCAGGGCGGCCGCGTCGTCCCAGCATCCGCGCGAGCGCAGCCGCCATACCGCGGTCTGGAGTGGATCGTCACCGGCGGTCGTTCCGTTACCAGACATGGCGGTATGCGCCACGTTGCCCTCCCCGAGCACGCCATTGAGCTTTGGTGGTGGCGGCATTTCAGCATCTGCGGACCGTGCGGGCCAAGAGGGTAGGTGAAAGATTTCACAAAGTCGTGGGATCTTGGCCCGGTCCGAGGACGCCGCCACGACGGTCCGGGGCCGCCGCCGAGACCTCAACTCATGCGCAGCGCCAGGAAGAAATCAAGCTTGTCCTCAAGTCGGGACAGGTCCCGGCTCGTCAACTGCTCGATTCGCCCGACCCGGTAGCGCAGCGTGTTGACGTGCAGGTGCAGCCGGGTCGCGCAGCGCGTCCAGGAGCCGTCGCAGTCCAGGAACGCCTCCAGCGTCGGGATCAACTCCGCGCGGTGGCGCCGGTCGTAGTCGCGCAGCGGGTCCAGCAGCCGCGCGGTGAAGGCGCGCCGCACGTCGTCGGGGACGAACGGCAGCAGCAGCACGTGCGAGGCCAGCTCCTGGTGCCCGGCCGCGCAGACCCGGCCGGGGCGCGCCGCGGCCACCCGGCGGGCGTGCCGTGCCTCCTCCAGCGCCCCGCGCAGCCCCTCCGCCGAGTGGACGGCGGCGCTGACGCCGAGCGTGACCCGGCCGTCGTCGTCGAGCCCGGCCGACAGCGGGTCGCGCACGGACTCCAGCAGCAGGTCGGCGAGGATGCCCTCCTCCGAGCCGTCGTGCTCGGCGGACACCGCGGGCAGCGGGACCAGCGCGATCGCCTCGTCGCCGGTGTGCGCCACGGCGATCCGGTCCGAGGGCTCCGGGCCGGTGGTCAGCGGGTCGACCAGGATCTCCTCCAGCAGCGACTGGGCCACCGGACCGCCCTCCACCTCGCCGCCCTCCCACTCGACCCTGGCCACCACGACCTGCCAGTGCGGGGCCGCGCCCAGCCCCGGCAGCAGCACCGGGGCCGCGACCCGCAGGCGGGCGGCGATCTCGGCGGGCGCCGCGCCCGTCTGGACCAGCTCCAGCACCTCCTGGGCGAGCCTGCGCCGCACCGTGCGGGCGGCGTCCCGGCGGTCCCGCTCGACCGCGATCAGCTGGGTGACGCCCTGGAGCAGGTCCAGCCGCTCCTCCGGCCAGTCCCCGGCGTCCGCCTCCACCGCCAGCAGCCAGTCCGACAGCACCGTCTCGCGCACGTCCCGCGAGGCCTGCGGGGCGCGCCCGGTGCTGCGGATCGGGAACAGGGAGTACGGCGTCGAGCCGAGCGTCACCCGGTGCGGGCCGCGCCGCCCGGTGCGGGCCGCGGCCAGGTGCTCGGCGGCGAGCTTGGCGCACAGGTCGGCCCCGAGCACCGGGCCGCCCACCTTCGGCCCCGCGATCAGCCGCCCGGTGGGGGAGAGCACCCACGCCCGCAGGTCCAGGTCCGAGCCCAGCAGGTCCAGCACCACGTCCGGGCCGCCGCCCGCCGGGCCGGACGTCATCATCCGGCGGTGCCGGTCCACGACCGCCGCGAGGTCCCCGGCGCGCTCGCCGGAGACCTGCCGCACGACATGCTCGGTGATGGTGGCGAAGGCGACCGACTCGTGCACCGCGAACAGCGGCAGCCGGTGCTTGGCGCAGGCCGCCACCAGGTCCTCCGGGACCGGACCCAGCTCGGCCTCACCGGCGGCGAGGGCGGCCACCCCGGCCTGCGCCAGGATCCGTACGAACGGCTCGGAGTCCGCGGCGTCCCGGCGCCAGGCCAGACCCGTCAGCACCAGCTCGCCGCCCGCCAGATAGCGGCTGGGGTCGCGCAGGTCCGTGGTCATCACGCCCCGGACGGTGCGGTCCAGCTCGTCCTCGCCGCCGAGCAGCTTCAGGCCCAGCGCGTCGGTGTCCAGCAGTGCGCGCAGCCGCATTCTCGTCGCCGCCGTTCCTTGTCTCGAAATCTACGATGGATCCAGGTATGGGTGAGGCCCCGGCCCGTCCGGCGGGCCGGTGAGCAGGGCTCGCCGCCCCGAGGGGCGCGTTTCGGCTGTGTCCCAGGTCACGTGGCGTGCGTCGCACGTTTCCACAGCAAAACCAGGAGGTTACTGAGGCCCTCCGTTTATATGAATCTACAAGATGACCGACCTGGCCAGCCAACTCCTTCATGGTTTCCGTGACTGACCCCGGCGGAGTACAGCGCTGTGTACTGACCTCACTCCGCGTAAACAGCACATGAACGAGCCGCGCCCGCCGCACACGGATTGGCTCAATCTGTACGACCCACGAGACGAAGAAGAGAGCCGGTCATGGACTTCCTTCGCCCCGCCAGCTGGGAGGAGGCGCTCGCCGCTAAGGCCGAGCACCCCACCGCTGTGCCGATTGCGGGTGGCACCGATGTGATGGTCGAGATCAACTTCGACCACCGCCGGCCCGAGTACCTCCTCGACCTGAACCGTGTCGGAGACCTCTACGAATGGGAGGTCGGCGAGGAGAGTGTGCGGCTCGGTGCCTCCGTTCCGTACACGCAGATCATGGAGCACCTGCGCACCGAACTGCCGGGTCTCGCCCTCGCCTCGCACACCGTCGCCTCGCCGCAGATCCGCAACCGCGGCGGCGTCGGCGGCAACCTCGGCACCGCCTCCCCGGCCGGCGACGCCCACCCCGCCCTGCTGGCGGCCGGCGCCGAGGTCGAGGTGGAGTCGGTGCGCGGCAGCCGCCGCATCCCGATCGACGAGTTCTACACCGGCGTCAAGCGCAACGCGCTCGCGCCCGACGAGCTGATCCGCGCCGTCCACATCAAGAAGGCGGACGGACCCCAGCAGTACTCCAAGGTCGGCACCCGCAACGCCATGGTCATCGCGGTGTGCGCCTTCGGCCTCGCCCTGCACCCCGAGACCCGGACCGTCCGTACCGGCATCGGCTCGGCGGCGCCGACCCCCGTCCGGGCCAAGGCCGCCGAGGAATTCCTGAACGCCGCGCTGGAGGAGGGCGGCTTCTGGGACAACGGCAAGATCATCACCCCCTCGGTCGCCAAGCAGTTCGCCGAGCTGTGCTCCGCCGCCTGCAACCCGATCGACGACGTCCGGGGCACCGCGAGCTACCGGCGCCACGCGGTCGGCGTCATGGCCCGCCGCACCCTGACCTGGACCTGGGAGTCGTACCGCGGCACCGCCGCCCGCACGGAGGGAGTCGCCTGATGCGCGTCAACTTCACTGTCAACGGACGTCCGCAGGAAGCCGACGACGTGTGGGAGGGCGAGTCCCTGCTGTACGTGCTGCGCGAGCGGCTCGGCCTGCCGGGCTCGAAGAACGCCTGCGAGCAGGGCGAGTGCGGCTCCTGCACGGTCCGCCTGGACGGCGTGCCGGTGTGCGCCTGTCTGGTCGCCGCCGGACAGGTCGAGGGCCGCGAGGTCGTCACCGTCGAAGGCCTCGCCGACTACGCCAAGCAGCGCGCCGAGCACGGCGGTTGCGCCTCCGGCGCCTGCGGCACCTCGGTCGACGAGGCCCAGCGCTGGCAGGCCAAGGGCCAGGACTCGCAGACCGGCGAGGGCACCGAACTCTCCCCGATCCAGCAGGCGTTCATCGACGCCGGCGCCGTTCAGTGCGGCTTCTGCACCCCCGGACTGCTGGTCGCCGCCGACGAGATGCTGGAGCGCAACCCCAACCCCAGCGACGCGGACATCCGCGAAGCCCTCTCGGGCAACCTGTGCCGCTGCACCGGCTACGAGAAGATCATGGACGCGGTCCGCCTCGCGGCCGCCCGGCAGGGAGAGGCGGTCTGACCCCGATGCCCACCAACGGCGCTCCCACCAAGCTCACCCAGGGCTACCGCACCAAGGGCGGCATCGGCGAGTCCACGCTCCGCCCCGACGGCACCCTGAAGGTCACCGGAGAGTTCGCGTACTCCTCCGACATGTGGCACGAGGACATGCTCTGGGGCCAGATCCTGCGCTCCACGGTCGCCCACGCCGAGATCGTGTCCATCGACACGAGCGAGGCCCTCGCCATGCCCGGCGTCTACGCCGTCATGACCTACGACGACCTGCCGACCGACGTGAAGAACTACGGCCTGGAGATCCAGGACACCCCCGTCCTCGCGCACGGCAAGGTACGCCACCACGGCGAGCCGGTCGCCATCGTCGCCGCCGACCACCCGGAGACCGCGCGCCGCGCCGCCGCCAAGATCAAGGTCGACTACCGCGAACTGCCCGTCATCACCGACGAGAAGTCCGCGACCGCCCCCGACGCGATCCTCGTCCACGAGAACCGCGACGACCACCACTCCGGGCACGTCCCGCACCCCAACATCGTCCACCGCCAGCCCATCGTCCGCGGCAACGTGGCGGAGGCGCGCAAGCGGGCCGACGTCATCGTCGAGGGCGAGTACACCTTCGGCATGCAGGACCAGGCCTTCCTCGGCCCCGAGTCCGGCCTCGCGGTGCCCGAGGAGGACGGCGGCGTCCACCTCTACATCGCCACCCAGTGGCTCCACTCCGACCTGCGCCAGATCGCACCCGTCCTCGGCCTGCCCGAGGAGAAGGTGCGCATGACCCTGGCGGGCGTCGGCGGCGCCTTCGGCGGGCGCGAGGACCTGTCCATGCAGATCCACGCCTGCCTGCTGGCCCTGCGCACCGGCAAGCCCGTCAAGATCGTCTACAACCGGTTCGAGTCCTTCTTCGGCCACGTCCACCGCCACCCGGCGAAGCTGTACTACGAGCACGGCGCCACCAAGGACGGCAAGATCACGCACATGAAGTGCCGGATCGTCCTGGACGGCGGCGCCTACGCCTCCGCCTCCCCGGCCGTCGTCGGCAACGCCTCCTCCCTCTCGGTCGGCCCGTACGTCATCGACGACGTCGACATCGAAGCCATCGCCCTCTACACCAACAACCCGCCCTGCGGCGCCATGCGCGGCTTCGGCGCGGTCCAGGCGTGCTTCGCCTACGAGGCGCAGATGGACAAGCTGGCCAAGAAGCTGGGGATGGACCCGGTGGAGTTCCGGCAGCTCAACGCCATGGAACAGGGCACCATCATGCCGACCGGGCAGCCCGTCGACTCCCCGGCGCCGGTCGCCGAACTGCTGCGCCGCGTCAAGGCGATGCCGCTGCCGCCGGAGCGCCAGTGGGAGTCCAGCGAGGGCGCCGACGTACGGCAGCTGCCGGGCGGTCTGTCCAACACCACCCACGGCGAGGGCGTCGTCCGCGGGATCGGCTACGCCGTCGGCATCAAGAACGTCGGCTTCTCCGAGGGCTTCGACGACTACTCCACCGCCAAGGTGCGCATGGAGGTCATCGGCGGCGAGCCCGTCGCCACCGTGCACACCGCGATGGCGGAGGTCGGCCAGGGCGGCGTCACCGTCCACGCGCAGATCGCCCGCACCGAGCTGGGCGTCACCCAGGTGACCATCCACCCGGCCGACACCCAGGTCGGCAGCGCCGGCTCCACCTCCGCCTCGCGCCAGACGTACGTCACCGGCGGCGCCGTGAAGAACGCCTGCGAGCTGGTCCGGGAGAAGGTCCTGGAGATCGGGCGCCGCAAGTTCGGCTCCTACCACCCCGCCTGGGCCACCGCCGAACTCCTGCTGGAGGGCGGCAAGATCGTCACCGACGGCGGCGAAGTCCTCGCCGACCTCGCGGACGTCCTGGAGGGCGAGGCCGTGGAGGTCGAGGAGGAGTGGCGGCACCGGCCGACCGAGCCCTTCGACCTGCGCACCGGCCAGGGCAACGGGCACGTCCAGTACTCCTTCGCCGCGCACCGCGCGGTCGTGGAGGTGGACACCGAGCTGGGCCTGGTCAAGGTCATCGAGCTGGCCTGCGCCCAGGACGTCGGCAAGGCCCTCAACCCGCTGTCCGTCCTCGGCCAGATCCAGGGCGGCACACTGCAGGGCATGGGCGTCGCGGTGATGGAGGAGATCGTCGTCGATCCCAAGACCGCGAAGGTCCGCAACCCGTCCTTCACGGACTACCTCCTCCCCACGATCCTCGACACGCCGATCATCCCCGTCGACGTGCTCGAACTCGCCGACGACCACGCCCCGTACGGGCTGCGCGGCATCGGCGAGGCCCCCACCCTCTCCTCGACCCCGGCCGTCCTCGCGGCGATCCGCAACGCGACGGGCCTGGAGCTGAACCGGACCCCGGTACGCCCGGAACACCTGACGGGTACCGCGTAAATCCGAGTCCCGCCGTTGCGGGCAGTCGTGCCTCCCCCAGTGCCTCAAGGGCCTGGGGGGCCCAGCGGCACGGGTGGGCGCAACGGCACCCCGGCGCCGGGCAACAGCACATCCACGGCCACGCCCGGCGCCGGGCAACACCTCACCGAGCGGCCACCCCGGCCCAGGGTGAAGCAAGTTCCACGTTCGTCTCGGGCCGTCCCCCGGGTCGGGCACCTTCCCAAATCCCGCACCACCCGCCGAGAGGCAACCGCGGGTGCCCCTATGAACCTTGGGAGTAGGCCCACATGACCCAGCAGTCCACAGAGCCGCAGACCGTCGCCGAAGACGCGGGAGAAGGAACCCGCGTCCCGGCCGGACGGGGCTGGCTCGACCGGTACTTCCACATCTCCCACCGGGGATCCACCGTCGCGAGAGAAGTCCGCGGTGGCGTCACGACCTTCATGGCGATGGCGTACATCCTCCTGCTCAACCCCCTGATCCTGTCCGGCAAGGACGTGGCGGGGGACACCCTCGCGCAGAAGGCCCTGATCACCGCGACGGCGTTCGCGGCGGCCTTCACCACGCTGCTGATGGGCTTCTTCGGCAAGGTGCCGCTCGCCCTCGCCGCCGGCCTCTCCGTCTCCGGTGTGCTCGCCTCGCAGGTCGCCCCGCAGATGACCTGGCCGCAGGCCATGGGCATGTGCGTGATGTACGGCGTGGTCATCATGCTGCTGGTCGTCACCGGCCTGCGCGAGATGATCATGAATGCGATCCCGCTGGCCCTCAAGCACGCCATCACCATGGGCATCGGCCTGTTCGTCGCCCTGATCGGCTTCTACAAGGCCGGGTTCGTGCACCAGGGCCAGGCGACCCCGGTCACCCTGGGCCCCGCGGGCGAACTGGCCGGCTGGCCGGTGCTGCTGTTCGCGGTGACCCTGCTGGCGATCTTCATGCTCCAGGCCCGCGGGGTGCCGGGCGCCATCCTGATCGGCATCGTCGGCGGCACCGTGCTCGCCGTCGCGCTGAACGCGATGAACGTCATCGACCCCAAGCAGTGGGCGAGCGGCGCTCCAGAACTGCACGGCAGCGCTGTCTCCATGCCGGACTTCTCGCTCTTCGGCGACGTCGAGTTCGGCGGCTGGGGCGAGGTCGGCGCGATGACGGTCGGCATGATCGTGTTCACGCTGGTGCTCGCCGGGTTCTTCGACGCGATGGCCACCATCATCGGCGTCGGCACCGAGGCCAAGCTCGCCGACGACAAGGGCCGGATGCCGGGCCTGTCCAAGGCGCTCTTCATCGACGGCGCGGGTGGGGCCGTCGGCGGGGTCGCCGGTGCCTCCGGCCAGACCGTGTTCGTCGAGTCGGCGACCGGAGTCGGCGAGGGCGCCCGTACCGGACTGTCCTCGGTGGTCACCGGCCTGTTCTTCGCGGCCTGCCTGTTCTTCACCCCGCTGACGGCGATCGTGCCCGGCGAGGTGGCCGCGGCGGCCCTGGTCGTCATCGGCGCCATGATGATGATGAACGCCCGGCACGTGGACTGGGGCGACCGCGCCACCGCGATCCCGGTCTTCCTGACCGTCGTCATCATGCCGTTCACCTACTCCATCACCGCGGGCGTCGCGGCCGGCGTCATCTCGTACGTCGCCATCAAGACCGCGCAGGGCAGGGTCCGGGAGATCGGGGCCTTCATGTGGGCCCTGACCGCGATCTTCCTGGTGTTCTTCGCCCTCAACCCGATCGAGAGCTGGCTGGGCGTGCACTAGCCGCCGAAGGCTGCGCCCTCCCTCAACTGCCGTAAGGAGACCGAGACATGCTGGACATCGCCGAGGAGCTGCACCGGTGGGTCGAGCAGGGCCGTGACTTCGCCGTGGCGACCGTGGTCGCGGTCGGCGGCAGCGCGCCCCGCCAGCCCGGCGCCGCGCTCGCCGTCGACACCGACGGCACGGCGATCGGCTCGGTCTCCGGCGGTTGTGTGGAGGGCGCGGTGTACGAGCTGTGCCAACAGGCCCTGGCGGACGGCGAAACCGTCCTGGAGCGGTTCGGCTACAGCGACGAGGACGCCTTCGCGGTCGGTCTGACCTGCGGCGGCATCATCGACATCCTGATCACTCCGGTACGGGCCGCCGATCCGGCCCGCCCGGTGATCACGGCGGCGCTGGAGGCCGCGGCGGCGGGCCGCCCGGCGGCGCTGGCCCGCGTGGTCGCCGGCCCCGCGGACCTGATGGGCCGGGCCCTGCTGATCGGCACCGAACCCGGCTCGTACGACGGCGGCTTTGGCGCCCACCCCGAACTGGACCGCACGATCGCCGCCGAGGCGGGCGCCTTCCTGGACGCCGGGCGCACCGGCACCCTGGAGATCGGAGAGCAGGGCTCTCGGTGCGGAGCACCGCTCACGGTGCTGGTGGAGTCCTCGGTGCCGCCGCCGCGGATGATCGTCTTCGGCGCGATCGACTTCGCCTCGGCGCTGGTGCGGATCGGCAAGTTCCTCGGCTACCACGTGACGGTGTGCGACGCGCGCCCCGTCTTCGCGACCAAGTCCCGCTTCCCGGAGGCCGACGAGATCGTCGTCGACTGGCCGCACCGCTACCTGGAGCGCACCGAGGTCGACGCCCGGACCGTCCTGTGCGTCCTCACCCATGACGCCAAGTTCGACGTCCCGCTGCTGCAGCTGGCCCTGCGGCTCCCGGTCGCCTACGTCGGCGCGATGGGCTCCCGCCGCACCCACCTGGACCGCAACAAGCGCCTGCGCGAGGTGGGCGTCACCGACCTGGAACTGGCCCGCCTGCGCTCCCCGATCGGCCTCGACCTGGGCGCCCGCACCCCCGAGGAGACGGCCCTGTCCATCGCCTCGGAGATCGTCGCCAACCGCCGCGGCGGCACGGGTGTCTCCCTGACGGGCGCCCACACCCCGATCCATCACGAACCGACGTCGGTCCCGGCGGGGCGGATCGGGTCGGTGGCCTGAGCGACGGGCGGCTGATCGGGCCAGGCGACGGCGTAGTCCGGGGCGGCGCCCCGGCTGATCCGTACCCAGCGCAGCAGTTCGCGCGCGATGCCCCCGTTGCCCATCGCCCAGCCGGTCTCCGCCTCCAGCTTGCTCGGCGTGGCCCGGTGCTCCACGTTGCGCCATCGGGCGCCGGTGGCATCGCGGGTGGCACGGGCGGCGAGGTCCGCGACGAGGACACCGGCGAAGTCCGGGGAGTCCTGCTGCTCGGCGATCCGGTCGCAGGCCAGGGCCAGGACGCCCGCGGTGCCGCAGCAGCGGCCGTTGTTGTCCCAGAAGCCGGGGTACAGCCGTGCGGGCAGCCCCGAGTGGACGACGGTGTGCAGGCAGCGGTCCGCCAACGCCGACCAGGAGGCGTCGCCGAGCACGTCCCGCAACAGCCGGAACACCTGGGCGTCACCCGCCGGGCCGTGGCACCAGCCGTAGTTGTGGCGCGCGGTCCGCTCCCCGCCGTGCCGCGGGTCGGAGTGCGGGACCAGGAAGCCGTCCGGGCCTGCCTCGTTACGGGCGACGACGTCCGCGGCGCCCGCCAGTGCCAGGTCGACGAGGTCCGCGCGGCCGGCGGCGGCACCGATCGCGGCGAGCGCGGGCACGATTCCCAGGGTGCCGTGCGAGATGTGGTGCATCCGCCCCTCCACACCGGGCCGGTGGGCCCACCGCACCCCGGCCCCGGTCGGCTCCGCCGCCTCCGCGTACGGCTCCACCGCCCGTACGGCCAGATCCAGGTCGCCGAGCGCCAGCGCGCCCAGGCCGATCCCGGCGTTGCCGCCCATCAGCTCGAACAGCTCGCCCCAGCGCGTCCCGTCGAACCGGGAGCGCACCAGCGCCATGGCCCGGTCGGCGGCTCCCCCGCTCGCAGGGTCGCCGAGCGCGTCGTGGACGGCGCGGAGCGCGAGCGCCATGCCGGTGAGGCCGAAGTACAGGGAGCTGTCCGGTGTTTCCGGCACGGCGGCGGCCAGACCGCGGGCGGCGCGCAGGGCGGCGTCCGCGTAGGTGTCGTCACCGAAGTGCCGCCATCCCTCCAGCAGCGCGGGCACGATTCCGGCGGTGCCGTTGTAGAACATCGGGTCGGTCGCGGCGCGGGACGGCCGTACCGGCCAGCCGAGCCCGCCGTCCCCGACGTCCCGCGCCTGGGCGACCAGCCACCGCAGCGCGTCCGCCGCGAGCGCCTCGACCTCGTCAACCGCCGGTCGGGTCACGTCACTTGCGATCATGACGCCCCAGTCTGGCAGCCCGGCCTCAGGACATCCGCAGCAACCGGTTCACCGCCCGCCCGAACACATAACGCGCCGCCGTCCGCACCGGCGCGTCGAAGAACCCGGGCAGGAAGCGGACCCGCAGGTCCTCGCCCCACAGGACGCGGGCGCGGCCGCCGGGCCCGTAGCGCACCTCGATCTCCGCCCAGCCCAGGACCACCCGGCCGCGCTTCTCCAGGCGGCACAGGCCGGGGGTGTCCTTGGTGGGCGGGCGCCAGGTGGTGATCTCCATACGGTCGTCGAAGGCCAGCGGGCCCAGGCCGGAGCGTGCGACGACGACCGTGCCCTCCCGGGTCGGGCCGGAGGTCTCGACGGTGACCCGGGTCAGGGGGACGACCTGTCCGTGGCGGGGCCAGTCGGTGAGGCGGCGCCAGGCCTCGTCGAGGGAGAGCGGGACGGTACGCGCGAACTGAAAGTAGACCACTGACCGATCCTATGGAATCCGGCCATTTCAATGTCTTCCTCGTATACGGCTCGCGGGCACGGGGCGATCGGCCTCTAGCGGTACACCTCGCCGGGCTCCGCCTTGCCCGGGGCGAGCAGTTGGGGCACCGTCACGAAGGTGTACCCCTGCTTCTTCAGGGCCTTGATGATGCCGGGGACCGCGGGCACCGTGCCGCGGTAGATGTCGTGCAGCAGGATGATGCCGTCCCGGTCCGCCTGGTCCAGCACGCGCTCCTTGATCAGCTCGGAGTCGGTGGTCTTGTAGTCCTTCGCCGTGACGCTCCACAGCACCTCGGACATCCCCAGCTCGCGGCAGACCTCGTGCACGGTGTCGTTGGTACGACCCTGCGGCGGGCGCATCAGCGTGGGGCGGCGCCCGGTCAGGCGCTCTATCTCCTTGTTCGGGCGCTCCAGTTCCTCGCGTATCTCGTCCTTGCCCAGGTCGGTGAGGATCTTGTGGTCCCAGGTGTGGCTGGCCAGCTCGTGGCCCTCGTCGGCCATCCGCTTCACCAGCTCCGGGTACTTCTCGATGTGCCGCTTGCCGAGGAGGAAGAAGGTCGCCGGGACCTGTTCCTCCTTGAGTATGTCCAGCAGCCGCGGCGAGTTCTCGCTCGGCCCCGCGTCGAAGGTCAGCGCTATGCACTTGGCCTCACGGCAGTCGACGGTCCCGACCCGGGCCTGGACATCGGCCGAGGCGTTGTCGCGCACCGAGGCCGGGGAGGTCGTCTCCAGTTTCGTGCACCCCGTCAGCGCCATCGCCGCCGACAGGATCGCGGCGGCGAGGAACGCGGTCCCCGTTTTCTTCATCTTCTTGGTCGCAGAAGGCATGCCGAGACTATACATAGGGTGTATACACGCTATGTATAGTCCGCCGGGTGTGCCCGGAGGGGGGTAAAGGGGCAGGTCAGCGGCTTGTCAGTGTCTCCCGTACGGCCCGGCCCGCCGCCCGGTGCTCCGCCGCCCGCTCCGGGTCCGTCCCGTCCAGGACGCACGCGATGCCCTCGTTCAAGTCCCGCTACGCGATGCTCGGCTTCAGCGACGAGGCCGCCCTCGACGAGGGCACGATGTGGCCCACCCGCTTCGCCCTCACCCACCTCACCCCGGCCGACGAGACCCGGATCGCGGGGCTGGTGTCCAAGGCCGTGAGCTGAGGCCCGAGTTGATCCGGCCCGCGGCAACCGCGGGCCGGATCCGCGCGTCCGGCGCAGCTTCCAGTGCGCGTGAGCCCAGGGTTCAGAGCCAGTCCCGTCGCTTGAAGACCGCGTACAGACTCGTGCACACCACCCCCATCAGGAGCAGGGCGAAGGGGTAGCCGAACAGCCAGTGCAGTTCCGGCATGTGCTCGAAGTTCATGCCGTAGATCGTGCCGACCAGGGTGGGCGCGAACAGGATTGCCGCCCACGACGAGATGCGCTTGATCTCCTCGTTCTGTTCGAAGCCCGCCTCGGCCAACGCGCGCATCTCCGCGTTCTGTTGCTGGGTGACCAGGGTGGCGTTGACGGTGAGGATCTCGGTCAGGGCCTGGCGGAAGGAGTCGACGCGTTCGCTGGTGTGCGTGACGTGGTCGGCGACGTCGCGGAGGTAGCGCTGGAGCTCCTCGTCCGTGCCGTACTTGGCGAAGCCCGCCATCAGGCCGTGCAGCATGCCGACCAGGGGGCGGGTGGCGCGCTGGAACTCGACCATTTCGCGGGAGAGTTCGTAGATACGGCGGGACACCTCGGGGTCGCCGCTGAAGACCTCCGTCTCGATCTCGTCGATGTCGTTCTGGACGCCCTCGACGACCGGCGCGTAGCCGTCGACCACCGCGTCGAGGATCGCGTACAGCACCGCCTCTGGGCCCAGCCGCAGCAGCTCCGGCGTCTCCTCCATGCGGCGGCGCACCGCCGACAGGTCGGGTGCCGCGCCGTGCCGGACCGTGATCACGAAGTCGGGGCCGACGAACACGTGCAGTTCGGCGAAGTCGACCTGTTCCGGGGCGTCCAGGTAGCGGGCCGCGCGAAGCACGACGAAGAGGGTGTCGCCGTACCGTTCCAGCTTCGGGCGCTGGTGGGCCTCCAGCGCGTCCTCGACCGCCAGCGGATGCAGGTCGAACTCCGCGGCCAGCGACTTCAGTTCGGCGGCCGGAGGACGGGCCAGGCCGATCCAGGCCATGCCGGACGGCTGTTCGCGCAGGGCGCGGTAGGTCTCGGCGAGCGTGGCGGGGGAGGAGGCGCGCACCCCGTCCCGGTACAGCACCGCTTGCACGATGCTCGGCGGTTCCGGCTCGGCGGGCGGCGGGTCGTCGTCGGGACGCGCGGGACGCGGTACGCCGGCGGGGGCGGTCAGGGCGCGGCGCCAGACGGACTTCCGGTTGCTCTTCGCCATCGTGCTGCCTCTCGGCCGATGCCGGGTGATCTCGCGTCAGGCTATACGGGGCTCTCGGGGGCGGGGTGGGGTGATGCTCGCCGCGCCCGACGGCCCTCGGCGGTCGGTCTGGGGCGTGGCGCGCCGGGCATGTGCGCGGCACGCCACGGCCTGTCGCCGTGAGGCTCGCCGACGGTCGCGCCGATTCCGGAGGCCGGACGGAGACCGAGGTTCGCCGCCCACGTACACCGAACCCCGCGGACGCGGTTCGCTCGATCGCGGACCGTATCTGTCCGCAATCGGCGCTAGCGTGCGGAGCATGACGAAGACGACCGCCCAAGGCCCCGTTCTCGGCACCCGCGCCCTCAACCGAGCCACCCTCGACCGGCAACTGCTGCTGCGCCGCACCCCGATGTCCGCGCGGGCGGCCGTGGAGCACCTGGTCGGGCTTCAGGCGCAGGAGGTCAAGCCGCCGTACTACGCGCTCGCCGCCCGCCTCGACGGCTTCACGCCGGAGGAGCTGGCCGGGACGCTGGAGCGGCGCGAGACCGTGCGGATCGTCACCATGAGGTCCACCATTCATCTGCACACCGCCGACGACAGCCTCGGTCTGCGTCCCCTCGTGCAGCCCGCCCGGGACCGGGAGATCGGTATCTTCCGCAAGGGCCTCGTCGGCGTCGACCTGGACCGGCTCGCCGCCCTCGCCCGCGACCTGGTCGAGGAGGAGCCGCGCACCATGAAGCAGTTGCGCGAGCACCTGGGCGCCGAGTGGCCGGACGCCGATCCGCAGGCCCTGGGGATCGCCGCCCGCTGCAAGCTGCCGCTGGTGCAGATCACCCCGCGCGGGGTGTGGGGCAAGAGCGGCCAGGTGTGTCTCACCACCGCCGAGCACTGGCTGGGGCGGGACACCGAGCCCGCCGCGGACCTCGACGCCACCGTGCTGCGCTACCTCGCGGCCTTCGGCCCGGCCTCGGTGAAGGACTTCCAGACCTGGTGCGGGCTCACCCGGACCCGCCCCGCCTTCGAGCGGCTCCGCCCCGACCTGGTCACCTTCCGCGACGAGAACGGCGTCGAGCTCTTCGACCTCCCCGACGCCCCGCGCCCGGACCCCGGGACCCCGGCGCCGCCCCGCTTCCTGCCCGAGTTCGACAACCTCCTGCTCTCGCACGCGGACCGCACCCGCGTGGTGCCGCCCGCGAACAAGGGCCGCACCTGGCAGGTGAACACCGTCTTCTGCCCGCTCCTCGTCGACGGCTTCCTCGCGGGCGTCTGGCTGATCAGCGACGGCTCCCTGGTCGTCGAGCCCTTCCAGGACCTCACCAAGGCCCAGCGCGCCGAGGTCGTCGCGGAGGGGGAGTACATGCTCAAGGTCATGCACCCGGAGACGTCGTACGACATCCGGTTCGGGAAGGTGCTGCCCTGACGGCGGACATGGATCGGGGGCGTTGCGGGCCGCTCGTGGAGGCCCGCAACGCCCCCGGGTTTGTCACCTGAGGGATACTCAGGAGTCTTCGCAGGTCAGGAGTTGACCTGCGCCGTGACCAGGCTGGAGAACGTGGTCAGCCGGGTGTAGACGCCCGGGTAGCCGGCCGCCGCGCAGCCCTCTCCCCAGGAAGTGATCCCTGCCAGGACGCCCCCGACAAGCAGGGGACCGCCGCTGTCGCCCTGGCAGGTGTCAACGCCGCCGGAGGTGTATCCGGCGCAGACCATGTCGGACGCGATGTAGTCCGAGCCGTAGGAATTCGCACAGCTGGAGCTGGAGACGATCGGCACCGTCGCCGTGCGCAGCTGGTTGGAGGAGCTGCCGCCCGAGCGGGTCGTGCCCCAGCCGAGGATGCGGGCGGTGGTGCCCGCCGCGTACACGCCGGTCTGGGTCGAGGAGACGTACGGCGCCGGGGTGTACGGCATCGACGTCGACAGGGTCAGTACGGCCACGTCGTCGCCGTTGGTGGCGTCGGTGTAGCTCGGGTGGATCCAGATCCTGCTCACCCGGCTGACGGTGCCGTTGGTGCCGTTGCGGTAGGTGCGGCCGCCCACCACCCGGACGGTGCTCGTGGTCTCGCCGACCATGCAGTGCGCCGCGGTGACGACCTTCGTCGGGGAGACGAGGGTGCCGCCGCAGAACTGGTTCTGCCCGGAGTCGGTGATCTGCATCATGAACGGGTACGCGGTCGTCGTGGTCGTCGAGCCGCCCACGATGGGCTGCGGAGCCGCGACGGCGGCGGGGGCGGGACCGATCAGCGCGGTGGCCGCGGCGGCGGCGCCTGCCGCGAGCACGGTCGCGGTCTTCCTGGCACGGGTGAGCCCGAACATGAGTCTCCTGGGGAATTGCCGGTGGGGGGTCGCACGGGAAGTGGGGGGTCTTGCACGGGGGTCGCGGGACCGACCCCCGTATGCCCGGCGAGCGGCACGAGGCATACGCTAGAACCGGACCGGATCCCTTCCCAAGAGGGGAACCCCCTAAGGGAGTTGGGCAGGGAAAACCCTCGGTCGGCCCGGCCAAACCCCCGGTGCCGGTGAATCCGCGGTTCCGTGCTTGCCGAACGGCCGGTGAGCCGGCCCGCCGAGCTGACGGCGCCTCAGCTGGCGGGACAGCCGGTAAGCCGACGGCGCCTCAGGTGGCCGGACGGCCCGCCGCCAGTCTGACGATGTCGACGCGCGAACGGATCCCGAGCTTGCGGTAGACCCGGGTCAGCGTCGCCTCCACCGTCTTGACGCTGATGAACAGCCGCGCCGCTATCTCGCGGTTGGTCGCGCCCTCCATGACCAGCGCCGCGACCTGACGCTCCATCGCGGCCAGCGAGTCCAGCGCGTCCAGGGTCGCGGCCGGGGCCTCGGCGCGGACCGGTTCGACCGGGGGCGCGGTGGCCGCCGCCTCCACCTGGTCCAGCCACGGCAGCGCCCGGCACCGCCGGAACAGCCGGGCCGCCTCGTCGTACGAGGTGGGCCCCGGCCGGTGCGTCCGCAGGGCCGCCAGCGCGAACGCCGCGCGCGCCTCCTCCAGGCCGTAGCCCAGCTTGGCCAAACGGTCCTGCACGGACGTCAACCGGTCGAGCGCGGGCTCGCGTTCACCGCGCGCCGCGCGCACCAGCGCCTCGGCGCGGTCCAGTACCGCCAGCACCGACTCCCGGCCCAGGCGCAGCGCGCGGGCCCGTGCCGTGTCGATGACGTCCTGCGCCTCCTCCAGCGCCCCGATCCGCACCAGGGCCTCGGCGAGATCGCCGTGCCAGCGCCCGCGCGCCGGGTCGGTGATGCCGAGCCCCTGCTCCAGCTCGCGCACCCGGCGCAGCGAGGTCACCGCGGCGGGCGCGTCCCCGGCCACCAGCTGGGCGTGCCCGAGCGCGGCCAGCGCACGCGACTCGTACATCTGGTCGCCGTCCTGCTCGGCGTGGTCCAGCGCCTCCCGGGCCAGCGCCAGCGCCCGGTCCAGCGAACCGCCCGCCGCCTCGGAGAACGAGGTCAGCACCGCGGAGGCCACCTCGCCGATCCCGGTGTCCCGGGCCAGCCGCAGGCTCTCCCGGGACAGGTCCAGGGCGCGGGCGCAGTGGCCGGTGCGCAGCTCGGTCTCGGCGAGCCCGCGCAGGAAGTGGACCTCGCTCTCCACCGAGCCGCGCCGCCGCACCTCGCGCAGCAGCCCCGTCACGGTGGCCCGCGCCTCGGCGAGCTGGTCGCTCATCATCAGCCAGCGGAACCGCGCGTACCCGGCGCCGTTGTGGTGCCAGGCCACCCGCGGGTCCTGCGGCTCGCGCAGCGCCCGCTTGATGGTCTCGGGCGCGTCCGGGTGGCCCATCAGGGTCTCGATCTGCGCCTGGAAGGCGAGCGCCATCAGCTCGGTGTACCGGTCGCCGCCGCGCGCCGCGAGCTGCGCCGAGTACGCCGTCTCCTCGCGGGCCGGGTCGAAGTCGCCGTCCACCAGCAGCGCCCGCCAGCCCAGCTGGTAGTGGATGCGGGCCAGCAGTTTCGGGTCGTCGCCCGCGTCGGCGAGGGCCTGCGGGAAGACCGCGTCCACCTCGGACATGGCGTGGCCCGCGGTCTCGATCACCACGATCCAGGCTCGCACCCGTTCTGCGGGCACCGTCGACCCGGCCAGCACCTCGCGGGCGATGTCCCGGGCGAGGTCCAGCTCACCGGCGGTGATGGCGTCCTCGGCGGCCTGCAGCAGCACCGCGTGCGGGCCGTCCTCGGCCGGGGTGTGCCGGGCGGCGAGTCTGCCCAGGGAGGCGGCGACCGAGGGCGCGCCCCGGTCCCGGGCCAGGGCGGCGGCCTCCGCGAGTGAGGCGGCCACCTCCGGATCGGTGCCGGTGGTGGCCAGTGCCAGGTGCCGGGCGCGTTCGATGGGGTCGGAGGCCGCCTTGGACAGCGCGGCGTGCGCGGCCCGCCGCTCCTGCGCGGACGCCTCCGCGTACAGCGCGGCCGAGATCAGCGGATGCGCGAACCGTACGGCCGGATCCTCCGAGTCGGTGGCCAGCAGTCCGAGCGCCGCCGCGTGCGCGGTCTCCGCCTCGGCGTCGGTACGTCCCGCCGCGCTCAGTGTGGCCAGGGTGGGCCGGGCGCCGGCGCTGGCCACGAGGAGGGTGTGGCGGGCGTCCGGGGAGAGCATCTCCAGTCGGCTGAGGACCAGCGCGCGCAGCGAGGTCGGCACCGGCAGCGGTTCGCCGGGCCGGGGCGGGGTGGGGTTCTCGGCGAGCGCGCGGCCGAGCTCCAGGGCGAAGAGCGGGTTGCCGCCGCTGGTGCGGTGGATCTCGCGGACGGTGGTGCGGGGCAGACCGGAGTAGCCGCGGTGGTCGAGCAGGTCGGCGACTTGCGTGCGGGAGAGCGGGCCGAGCCGGAGGGCGAGGGTGTCCGGCGGGGAGGCGCGCAGATGGCGGTCGTACTCCTCGTCCTCGGTGCGGGCCGCGCACAGCATCCGCACCGGGGTGTCGCCGAGACGGCGGGCGGCGAAGCCGAGGAGTTCGGCACTGGCCGGATCCAGCCACTGCAGGTCGTCGGCGACGACCAGGACGGGGCCCTCGGCGGCCAGGGCGCGCAGGGCGGAGAGGACGGCGAGGCGCAGGGCGAGACCGTCGCGCTGGAGCGTGGACTCGCCGCGGCCGGTGAGCGCGGATTCCAGGGCGGTGCGCTGGGCGGCGGGCAGCTTCTCGCACACCTCGTCCAGGACCAGGCCGAGGAGGTCGGCGAGGGCGAGGAAGGGAAGGTGGGATTCGGACTCGGTGGCGGAGCAGCGCAACACGGTCCGGACCGCGGTGCCGTATTCGGCGGCCAATGCCCGCAGAACGGTCGACTTTCCAATTCCGGCGGGCCCGTGGAGCAGGACACTGCCGCCCCGGGACAGCTGATCGCGCGCGGCGGCGAACGGCTCGTCCCTGCCGATGACCAGGTCGGAGCGGGATCTGGCAGGCTCCCTGAAGTCCCGTGGCACGGTCACCGCTCCCCTCCGTGTGGCGTGTCCTGGCCAATATTAGGCAATGGTTCTTTGAATTCCGGAGGGCCGGACGAGTGAGCCAAATTACAGACGCCGGGCATGGCAATTGCGGCGCGCCACGGGTGCGGGGAACTGCGCGACCAGCCACAACGGCGTCGCACTCGCCGAGCAACGCCAACAGGCACCCCACGGGGCGCTACGGCAGCACCCCCGCCCGCCGCGCGGCGACCACGGCCTCGCCCCGGGTGTGCGCCCCCAGCTTCCGCATGGCCGACCGCAAATACCCCTTCACCGTCTCCACCCGCACCCCCAGCCGCTCGGCAGCCGCCGCATTGGTGGCCCCGGCGGCCACACAGGCCAGCACATCCACTTCCCGGGGCGCCAGGGACACCGACACCGCCCGCCCCTCACCGGTGAGGAGACCGCACACCGACTCCAGCTCGTCCCGAAGCCCCGGGTCCGAGACCCGCGGCACCAGCGCCCGCAGCGCCGCGTGAGCCTCCCGCACCTGCTCCCAGGCGGCACCCTCAACAGCTCCCGGCGAGGGATCCGGCCGCGCCACGTCCAGCAGCTCCCGCGCCGCCTCCCGCACCACCAGCGCCTGCTCCACGTCCCGCGCCGCGGCCACGGCGGCGGACAGCGTGCGGTCACCGAGCGGCTGGGCGGTGCGCAGGGCGCCGTACAAGACACCCCGGACCCGGCGCCGTACCACCACCGGCACCGCGAGGACCGAGCGCAGCCCCTCCGCCTCCACGGCGGAGTCGTACTCGTGGCTGATCTGCCGGGAGGAGGAATAGTCGGTGACCGCGCACGGCCGGGCCAGGGCGACCGCCCGCCCGCCGAGACCGGTGCCCGCGGTGACCGCGAGACGGCTCAGGGAGCGCGTGGCGGTGCCGTTGAGCTCGCTGATCAGCATGAGCGGGCGCGCGTTCTCCACCAGACCGCCGAACGCGACCGGCAGCCCGGTCGTGCGCCGCAGCCGCACCAGCGCGGCCCGGATCTCCGCCGAGGCGCCCTCTGCCGTCACCTGCCTGCCCTTCCCGTCCGGCGCGTCACCCCCATTCGGGGGTAGTGAGACCTGCATCACGGATTACACGATGGCAGGGAGCCGCCGGGCAATGGTCCGGAACCAAGGAGGACACATGACGGCCACCGAGGACTTCCGCAGGGCACGGGACTTCCTGCTGGAGCACCGCGAGGACTACGCCACGGCCTACGAGGGGTTCCAGTGGCCCCGGCCCGAGCGCTTCAACTGGGCGCTGGACTGGTTCGACGTGATCGCCGAGGGCAACGACCGCACCGCCCTGCACATCGTCGAGGAGGACGGCAGCGAGCGGCGGCTGACCTTCGCCGAGCTGTCGGAGCGCTCCGACCGGGTCGCGAACTGGCTGCGCGAGCGGGGAGTGGAGGCCGAGCACCGGATCCTGGTGATGCTCGGCAACCAGATCGAGCTGTGGGAGACCGCGCTGGCCGCGATGAAGCTGCGCGCGGTGGTCATCCCGGCCACCCCGCTGCTCGGGCCCGCCGATCTGCGCGACCGGGTGGAGCGCGGACGGGTGCGGCAGGTGATCGTGCGGGCCGAGGACACCGGGAAGTTCGACGAGGTGCCTGGCGACTACACGCGCGTCGCGGTCGGCGGCGCCCCCGAGGGCTGGCTGCCGTACGAGGACGCCTACACGGCACCCCCCGGCTTCACCCCGGACGGGCCGACCCGCTCCGACGACCCGCTGATGCTCTACTTCACCTCCGGCACCACCGCCCGCCCCAAGCTGGTCGAGCACACCCACCTGTCGTACCCGGTCGGGCATCTCGCCACCATGTACTGGATCGGTCTGAAACCCGGCGACGTGCACCTGAACATCTCCTCGCCGGGCTGGGCCAAGCACGCCTGGTCGAACCTGTTCGCGCCGTGGAACGCCGAGGCGACCGTCTTCCTGCACAACTACACGCGCTTCGACGCGGCCCGGCTGATGGCCGAAATGGACCGCGCCGGCGTCACCACGTTCTGCGCCCCGCCGACGGTGTGGCGCATGCTCATCCAGGCCGACCTCTCCGCGCTGCGCACCCCGCCGCGCGAGGCCGTGGCGGCGGGCGAGCCGCTCAACCCCGAGGTCATCGAACAGGTGCGGCGGGCCTGGGGGGTGACCATCCGGGACGGCTTCGGGCAGACCGAGACCGCCGTGCAGGTCTCCAACAGTCCCGGCCAGCCGCTGAAGACCGGCTCCATGGGACGCCCCAGCCCCGGCTACCGCGTAGAACTGCTGGACCCGGTCTCCGGGGCGCCGGGCGCGAGCGAGGGCGAGATCGCGCTGGACCTCTCCGCCCGCCCGGTCGGCCTGATGACCGGCTACCACGGCGACGCCGACCGTACGGCGGAGGCGATGGCGGGCGGCTACTACCGCACCGGCGACGTCGCCTCCCGTGACGAGGACGGCTACCTCACCTACGTGGGCCGCAGCGACGACGTCTTCAAGGCCTCCGACTACAAGATCAGCCCCTTCGAGCTGGAGAGCGCCCTGCTGGAGCACGAGGCGGTCGCCGAGGCGGCGGTCGTGCCCGCACCGGACGAGCTGCGGCTCGCCGTGCCCAAGGCGTACATCGTGCTGGCCGAGGGCTGGGAGCCGGGCCCGGACACCGCGAAGGTGCTCTTCGAGCACTCCCGCGAAGTCCTCGCCCCCTACAAGCGGGTGCGCAGGCTGGAGTTCGCGCCGCTGCCCAAGACCGTCTCCGGCAAGATCCGCCGGATCGAACTGCGTGAGGCCACGGCGGCCGGCTCGGACGCCGAGTACCGCGAGGAGGACTTCCGGTGACCGCACTGTCGTACGCGCACGGAACCGGCGACACCCCGCTCCTCGGCGACACCATCGGCGACAACCTCGCCCGCACGGCCGCCACTTGGCCCGACCGGGAGGCCCTGGTCGACGTGCCCTCCGGGCGGCGCTGGACCTACGCGCGACTCCTGGCCGACGTGGACGAGCTGGCGTACGCGCTGCTCGCTGCCGGGGTCTCCAAGGGCGACCGGGTCGGGATCTGGGCGGTCAACTGCGCCGAGTGGGTGCTCGTGCAGTACGCCACCGCGCGGATCGGCGCCATCATGGTGAACATCAACCCGGCGTACCGCACCCACGAGGTCGAGTACGTCCTCAAACAGGCCGGGATCTCCCTGCTGTTCGCCTCGCTCGGGCACAAGACCAGTGACTACCGGGCCATGGTGGACGAGGTCCGCCCCAACTGCCCCGCCCTGCGCGAGGCGGTGTTCTTCGACGACCCGAGCTGGGACGCGCTGCTCGCCCGCGCCGTCCCGGCCGAGCTGCCCGACGACCTGTCCTGCGACGACCCGGTCAACATCCAGTACACCTCGGGCACCACCGGCTTCCCCAAGGGCGCCACGCTCTCCCACCACAACATCCTCAACAACGGCTATTTCGTGGGGGAGTTGATCGCCTACAGCGAGCAGGACCGGGTGTGCCTGCCGGTGCCCTTCTACCACTGCTTCGGCATGGTGATGGGAAACCTCGCGGCCACCTCGCACGGCGCCTGCATCGTCATCCCGGCCCCGTCCTTCGAGCCCCGCGCCACCCTGGAGGCGGTCCAACGCGAGCGCTGCACCTCGCTGTACGGCGTGCCCACCATGTTCATCGCCGAGCTGAACCTGCCCGACTTCGCCGACTACGACCTCTCCTCGCTGCGCACCGGCATCATGGCGGGCTCGCCCTGCCCGGTGGAGGTGATGAAGCGGGTGGTCAGCGAGATGAACATGGCCGAGGTGTCCATCTGCTACGGCATGACGGAGACCTCGCCGGTCTCCACCCAGACCCGGCGCGACGACGATCTCGAACACCGCACCGGCACCGTCGGCCGCGTCCTGCCGCACATCGAGGTGAAGATCGTCGACCCGGTCACCGGGGTCACCCAACCGCGCGGCACGGCGGGGGAGTTGTGCACGCGCGGGTACAGCGTGATGCTCGGCTACTGGGACGAGCCGGAGAAGACCGCCGAGTCCGTCGACCCCGCCCGCTGGATGCACACCGGCGACCTGGCGGTGATGCGCGAGGACGGGTACGTCGAGATCGTCGGCCGGATCAAGGACATGATCATCCGGGGCGGCGAGAACATCTACCCGCGCGAGATCGAGGAGTTCCTGTACGCCCACCCGAAGATCGCCGACGTGCAGGTCGTCGGCGTCCCGCACGAGCGGTACGGCGAGGAGGTGCTCGCCTGCGTCATCCCGCGCGACGGCGCCGACCCGCTCACCCTGGAGGAACTGCGCGCCTTCTGCGACGGCAGGCTCGCCCACTACAAGATCCCCAGCCGCCTCCAACTCCTCGACGCCTTCCCGATGACGGTCTCGGGCAAGGTGCGCAAGGTGGAGCTGCGGTCACGCTACGGGGGCTGACCCGCCGAGGGCGTCCGGTCCGGGGGAACACGGGGCGAGCTCTCCCCGTATGATCGGACGCCCTTGGGGGTGAAGATGGCGAAACGGCGGCCCGGTCCGGCGCCCACGCTGGAGCAGGTGGCGGCGCTCGCCGGGGTCGGCAGGGGCACCGTCTCCCGCGTCATCAACAACGAGCCGGGCGTGAGGGATTCGACCCGCCGCGCCGTCCGGAAGGCGGTGGCCGAACTCGGTTACGTGCCCAACCTGGCGGCCCGCACCCTCGCCGGACGGCGCGCGGACGCCGTGGCGCTGGTGATGACCGAGCGGGACTGGCGGCTGTTCGGCGAACCGTTCTTCTCGGAGACCGTCACCGCCGTCTCCGACGCCCTCAGCGACACCGACGTCCAACTGCTGCTCACCCTTGTGCGCACCGACGCCGAGCGGCAGCGGTTCGTGGAGTACGCGCGCGGCGGCCGGGTCGACGGGGTGCTGCTGATGTCGGTGCGCGCCGACGACCGGCTGCCGGACATGCTCGCCGACGCCGGCCTGCCCACCGTGCTGCTGGGCCGCCGCTCCGGCGACGAGCGGGTCACCCATGTCGACGCGGACAACGTGGGCGGCGCCCGGGAGGCCGTGCAGCACCTGGTGCGCGGCGGGCGGCGCGCGATCGCCGCTATCACCGGGCCGCTCGACATGTACGTCGCCCGGTGCCGGCTGCGCGGCTACCAGCAGGCGCTCGCCGAGGCGGGGCTGCCGGAGGAGCCGTCGCTGACCGTCGAGGGGGACTTCTCCGAGGCGAGCGGGCGGCGCGCGATGACCGAACTCCTGCTGCGGCAGCCGTCGTTGGACGCCGTGTTCGCCGCCTCCGACACCATGGCCGCCGGGGCGCTGGCCGTGCTGCGCGCGGCGGGGCGCCGGGTGCCCGAGGACGTGGCGGTCATCGGCTTCGACGACTTCCAGCTCGCCCAGCACACCGACCCGCCGCTGACCACCGTCCGCCAGCCGCTGGAGGAACTCGGCCGCACGATGGTCCGGCTGCTGCTGGACGAACTCACCGACGGCGAGCAGCCGGAGGTCGCCTGGCGCCATGTGGTGCTGCGGACGCGGTTGGTGGTGCGGGCGTCCGCCTGAGGCGGGGGCTTGCGCGTTCAAGATCGGGAGCGCTCCCAACTCTCGTTGTCCACAAGGGTGTTGACGATCAAGTTGTGACCTGGGGCTTCGAAAACACTTCGACGGATTGACGCGCACAGGGTTGTCAGGGACATGTGGCGCTCCTACAGTCGCCACCGAAACCGGTGGGGTGGGAGCGCTCCCATACGTGGGCAAGTGGGAGCGCTCCCGATGACCCCAGCAGTACTTCCCCCTGTCGAATCCGGTTCCCGCAGAGAGGCCCCCCGCATGCGATCCTCACCGCACCGCCTCCGCCCCGCCCGCGCGCTGCTCGGCGCCCTGCTCACCGCCCTCGCCACGCTCGCGGCACTCGTCGCCGCCGTGCCCCCGGCCCAGGCCGACACCCTGATCTGCGAGCAGTACGGGACGACGGTGATCCAGGGACGCTACGTCGTCCAGAACAACCGCTGGGGCACCAGCGCCCAGCAGTGCGTCACCGCCACCGACAACGGTTTCCGGGTCACCCAGGCCGACGGCTCGGTCCCCACCAACGGCGCCCCCAAGTCGTACCCGTCCGTCTTCAACGGCTGCCACTACACCAACTGTTCCCCCGGCACCACCCTCCCCGCGCAGGTCAGCGCCATCTCCAGCGCCCCCAGCTCCATCTCCTACGGCTTCGTCTCCGACGCCGTGTACAACGCCTCGTACGACATCTGGCTGGACCCGACGCCGCGCACCGACGGGGTGAACCGGACCGAGATCATGATCTGGTTCAACCGGGTCGGGCCGATCCAGCCGATCGGCTCGCAGGTCGGCACCGCCACCGTCGGCGGACGCGGCTGGGAGGTGTGGACCGGGTCCAACGGCTCCAACGACGTGATCTCCTTCGTCGCGCCCTCCGCGATCGGCAGCTGGAGCTTCGATGTCATGGACTTCGTCGACCAGGCCGTCGCGCGCGGACTCGCCCAGCCCGGCTGGTACCTGACGAGCATTCAGGCCGGGTTCGAGCCGTGGCAGAACGGCGCCGGGCTCGCGGTGAACTCCTTCTCCGCGACGGTGAACACCGACGGCACGGACCCGGGCGGCCCCGGTGACCCGGACCCGTCGGCCGGCTGCGAGGTGGCCTACGAGCCGACCGTCTGGCAGGGCGGCTTCACCGCCAACGTGACGGTCCGCAACACCGGTTCGACCGCCCTGGACGGCTGGCAGCTCGGCTTCACCCTGCCCTCCGGGCAGCGGATCACCGGCTCCTGGAACGCGAACCTGTCCGGCGCGAGCGGTGCCGTCGTCGCGAGCCCCGTCGCGCACAACACCCGGATCGCCGCGGGCGGCACCCAGAACTTCGGCTTCCAGGGCACCTACGGCGGCTCCTTCGCCGAGCCGACCGCCTTCACCCTGAACGGCAGCGCCTGCACCGTCGCCTGATTCGCGCGGCACCCGCCCCCACACTCCTCCGCCGGTCCGGCGCGCAGCCGGCCCCGGACCGGCGGGGGTTCCACAGCGGACAGTTCGACGACCGACAGGAGAACCCCACATGGCACGACGCAGAAACCGCCTGCTCTCCTGGGCGGCGGTCCTGGCCACGCTGCTGAGCGGACTGGGCCTGGCCCTGCTCGGGCAGGGCAACGCCCAGGCGCACGGCGTGGCGATGATGCCCGGATCGCGGACCTACCTCTGCTATCTGGACGCCAAGACCGCGAACGGCGCCCTCGACCCGTCCAACCCCGCCTGCAAGGCCGCGCTCGCCGAGAGCGGGGCGACCGCGCTGTACAACTGGTTCGCCGTGCTCGACTCCAACGCGGCGGGCCGGGGCGCCGGTTACGTACCCGATGGCAAGCTGTGCAGCGCGGGGGACAAGTCACCGTACAACTTCACCGGTTACAACGCCGCCCGCTCCGACTGGCCCCGCACCCATCTGACCTCGGGTGCCACGATCCGGGTCAAGTACAGCAACTGGGCCGCGCACCCGGGTGACTTCCGGGTCTATGTCTCCAAGCCCGGCTACTCGCCCTCCACCGAACTGGGCTGGAACGACCTGGAGTTGGTCCAGACGGTGACCAACCCGCCGCAGTCCGGCTCGGTGGGCAGCGAGTCCGGCCACTACTACTGGGACCTGCAACTGCCCTCGGGCCGCTCCGGGGACGCGGTGCTGTTCATCCAGTGGGTGCGCTCGGACAGCCCGGAGAACTTCTTCTCCTGCTCCGACATCGTCTTCGACGGCGGTAACGGCGAGGTGACCGGTATCGGCGACGACGGCGGCGACCCGGACCCGACGCCCACCCCGGACCCGACCGACCCGCACACCGGGGAGTGCATGGCCGTGTACTCGGTCACCAGCTCCTGGAACGGCGGTTTCCAGGGTTCCGTCGAGGTGATGAACCACGGCACCACGGCCCGCAGCGGCTGGGCGGTGCGCTGGCAGCCGGGCACCGGCACGACCATCAACAGCGTCTGGAACGGCAGGCTGAGTGCGGGCACGGACGGCACGGTGACCGTCCGCAACGCCGACTACAACGCCACGATTCCCGCCGACGGCAGCGTGACCTTCGGCTTCACCGCCACCTCGACCGGCAACAACTTCCCGGTCGGCACGATCGGCTGTGTCAATCCCTAGCCCCAGCGGATGACGCAGCTCCGGGCCGCGCCGACCCCCCGTGGAGAGGGGGTCGGCGCGGTCGTGTGTGCGCCGGGGTCAGTCCGCCGTGGCGTCCAGGGCGTCCGCGTGGCTGTTGACCGGCTGGGGCGTGCCCGTGAGGTCCAGGACGAAGAGCGGGACGCCCAGGGCGTCGGCGCGGGCGCGGGCCTCCGGGGAGAAGCCGGCGAGGGAGAAGTAGGCGCAGAGGGCCGACTCCGTCATGGCCGTCAGCCACAGGCACTCCACGTCCCGTGCGGCGGCCGGGCGCACGGTCGGGTCGACCTGGGCCAGCAGACCGCGGGCGGCCAGGCCGATGCCTGAGGGTGGGCGCTGGTCGGCGCGGCGGATGTCGCGGTACCCGAGCCAGCGCAGGTACAGGGCGGCCGCGGTGACCGCGTCGCGCGCCGTGCGGATGGTGACCGGCTGGAAGACACGGCGGCGACGGGGCGGGGAGGCCGGCGGCTCGGCGCCGTCCGGTTCTGACCGCGCGCCCGCCACGGGAATACGGACCACCGTCCCGCACGGGCAGCCCAGCTCCGGGTGCGGCCACTGGCCCCGGCGCCCGCAGGCGGCGCAGGACACCGTCACCCACTCCTCCGCCCACGCCCGGTGGACCACGGCGGTGGGTGTCCCGGAGCGGTCCAGCGGCGGGGTGACGGGGGCGCCGCAGGCGCACGGGTACGACGGCGCCGCGTACTGATGCTCACGTCCGCAGGCCGGGCAGCACACCGCCACGCTCTCGGGCATGCCCCCATGGTTCCGCAGGTGTCCCCCGCTTGTCCGTCTCTTGACTGCCTTCGTGCCGCCGCCTACATTGCTTCCAAATAGTAGAAACTAATTTCCGCTATACGGAAGAGCTCAACCGACGGGGCGCGACGGGAGTGCGAATCCGACAGCCGAAGCAGGAGTACTCGACATGGCTCGAATGACCGCTGCCCGCGCGGCAGTTGAGATCCTCAAGCGCGAGGGCGTCAGCAACGCGTTCGGCGTGCCCGGCGCGGCGATCAACCCCTTCTACGCCGCGCTCAAGGCGTCCGGCGGCATCCAGCACACCCTCGCCCGGCACGTCGAGGGCGCCTCGCACATGGCCGAGGGCTACACCCGCACCCACCCGGGCAACATCGGCGTGTGCATCGGCACCTCGGGCCCGGCCGGCACCGACATGATCACCGGCCTGTACTCCGCGACCGGCGACTCCATCCCGATCCTGTGCATCACCGGCCAGGCACCGACCGCCGTGATCCACAAAGAGGACTTCCAGGCCGTCGACATCGCCTCGATCGCCAAGCCGGTCACCAAGATGGCCGTGACCGTCCTGGAGGCCGCCCAGGTCCCCGGCGTCTTCCAGCAGGCCTTCCACCTGATGCGCTCCGGCCGCCCCGGCCCGGTCCTGATCGACCTGCCGATCGACATCCAGCTCACCGAGATCGAGTTCGACCCGGAGACGTACGAGCCGCTCCCGGTCTACAAGCCCGCCGCGACCCGCGCCCAGATCGAGAAGGCGATCGGCATGCTGAACGCCGCCGAGCGCCCGCTGATCGTCGCGGGCGGCGGCATCATCAACGCCGACGCCGCCGAACTGCTCGTGGAGTTCGCCGAGTTGACCGGTACCCCGGTCGTTCCCACCCTCATGGGCTGGGGCCTGTTGCCCGACGACCACGAACTGAACGCCGGCATGGTGGGCCTGCAGACCTCGCACCGCTACGGCAACGCGACCTTCCTGGAGTCCGACTTCGTCCTGGGCATCGGCAACCGCTGGGCCAACCGCCACACCGGCAAGCTGGACGTCTACACGGCGGGCCGGACGTTCGTCCACGTCGACATCGAACCCACCCAGATCGGCAAGATCTTCGCCCCCGACTACGGCATCGCCTCCGACGCCAAGGCGGCCCTGGAACTCTTCGTCGAGGTCGCCAAGGAGCTGAAGGGCGCCGGGAAGCTCCCCGACCGCTCCGCCTGGGCGGCGTCCGCGCAGGAGCGCAAGGCGCGCCTCCAGCGCCGTACGCACTTCGACAACGTCCCCATCAAGCCGCAGCGCGTCTACGAGGAGATGAACAAGGCCTTCGGCCCCGAGACCCGGTACGTCTCCACCATCGGCCTCTCGCAGATCGCCGGCGCCCAGATGCTGCACGTCTACCGGCCCCGGCACTGGATCAACTGCGGCCAGGCGGGCCCCCTCGGCTGGACCGTCCCGGCCGCGCTCGGCGTCGCCAAGGCCGACCCGGAGGCGCAGGTCGTCGCCCTGTCCGGGGACTACGACTTCCAGTTCATGATCGAGGAGCTGGCGGTCGGCGCGCAGCACAGGATCCCGTACGTCCATGTCCTGGTGAACAACTCCTACCTGGGCCTGATCCGCCAGGCGCAGCGGGCCTTCGACATCGACTTCCAGGTCAAGCTGGAGTTCGAGAACATCAACTCGCCCGAGCTGGGCGTCTACGGCGTGGACCACGTCAAGGTCGCCGAGGGCCTCGGCTGCAAGGCGATCCGGGTGACCGACCCGGCCGAACTCGGCGCCGCCTTCGAGGAGGCCAAGAAGCTCGCCGCGCAGTTCCAGGTGCCGGTCGTCGTGGAGGCGATCCTGGAGCGCGTCACCAACATCTCGATGTCGACGACCAACGACATCAGCAATGTCGTGGAGTTCGAGGAACTGGCGACGGAACCGGCGCACGCGCCGACGGCGGTCAGGACGCTGAAGGTCTGATCCGGTAGACACCGACGCGACACTCAGGGGCAGCTCATCCGGGGGGGTGAGCTGCCCCTCTTCGTCGTGCGCGGGGCCCGGCTCCGCAGCCGTGGCCCCCGGTTCGGCCCGAGACCCGCCGCACACCCCCGTCCGGCGGGTCTCGGGTCGCCCCCGTTGTGCTCCGCCCGGCCCCGGACACCCCTGACCGGGTGGGCCTCCTGGGGCCCGCCGCCCCCGTGCCGGCGGGCCCCTGATGAGGAGAATGTGCCCGCGCCCGGGGGCGGTTGAAGCCCCCGGGCGCGGGTTCAGAGGTTGATTTGAGGATTGCGTAGACGGCGTACGGACGGCGGTGTACGCGGGTCAGGGGCCGGGGGACCCGTGGTGCTCCGAGAGACCCGGCCAGTCGTCGGGGCCGCCGCCCTGCCATTCGATCAGGTCGCTCTCCGCGACGTCGGTGACGTACAGGTCGGCCAGTCGCAGGAACTCGGCCACGTCGTCGGCGTGCGTGGCGACGCCCAGGGTCTCGTCCCCCGCGGTGACCCGGCGGGAGCCGTCCAGGGCAGGGGAGTGGACCACGATGTGCGGATGCCGCGTCGGTTGTGCCATGTCTCCAGGCTCCTGCGCACGGCACCCGCGCGCACCCCGGGCACACAAGGGAGCAGCGCCGGACACGGGACCGTCCGTGTCCGGCGCTGCTCGGTGTTTCGGGACCGCGGCGGCGACGACGGAGCCGGAGGCACCCCTCCCTCTGGTCGAGAGCGGTGTCCGTTCCTTCACCACCGCACTGGCTCGCCTGCCGCCGCGGTCCTCACCCTGTCCCGCGCCCGTCCGCCGGTCGACCACCCCTCATCCGGGTCTCACGGCTGCTACGGACGCGGTCAGGGAGCCTCTCAGTCCTCGCGCAGGGCGCGGACCGCCTCCTCCACGCGCTTGCCGTACTCCGGGTCGGCGGCGTGGAAGTGGGCCAGGATCTTCTCGATCACGTCGTCGCGGGAGACCTGGGACAGGCTTCCGGCGATGTTGGCGACCAGCCGGGACTTCTCCTCGGCCGACATCAGCCGGTACAGCTCGCCGGCCTGGTAGAAGTCGTCGTCCTTGGTGTGCTGCGGGGCCTCGTGCGTGCCGGTCCAGCCGGACACGGCGAGCGGGGCGGACAGCGGGCGGCCGGTCTCGACGGGGCCGTCGTAGGAGTTCGGCTCGTAGTTCTTGGCGTACCGGCCCTGGGAGTTGGACGCCATGAAGCCGTCCCGGCCGTAGTTCTGCGCGGTGGTCGCCCTCGGGGCGTTCACCGCGAGCTGGGTGTGGTTGACGCCCAGGCGGTAGCGGTGCGCGTCGGCGTAGGCGAACAGGCGGCCCTGGAGCATCTTGTCGGGGGAGGGGCCGATGCCGGGGACGAAGTTGTTCGGGGAGAACGCGGCCTGCTCGACCTCGGCGAAGACGTTGTCCGGGTTGCGGTCCAGCACCAGCCGGCCCACGCGCTGGAGCGGGTAGTCCTTGTGCGGCCACACCTTGGTCAGGTCGAAGGGGTTGAAGCGGTAGTCCGCCGCCTCGGCCGCCGGCATCACCTGCACGTACAGCGTCCAGGACGGGTGCACGCCCCGCTCGATGGCCTGGAGCAGGTCCGTCTGGTGCGAGGCCGGGTCCTTGCCCGCGACCTCGGCGGCCTGCTCACTGCTCAGGCAGCGGATGCCCTGGTTGGTCTTGAAGTGGTACTTGACGAAGAAGGCCTCTCCGTCGGCGTTGGTCCACTGGTAGGTGTGCGAGCCGTAGCCGTTCATGTGCCGGTACGAGGCCGGGATGCCGCGGTCGCCCATCAGCCAGGTCACCTGGTGCGTGGCCTCGGGGGCGTGGGCCCAGAAGTCCCAGACGTTGTCCGGCTCCTGACGGCCCGTGAAGGGGTCGCGCTTCTGCGAGTGGATGAAGTCGGGGAACTTGATCGGGTCCTTGATGAAGAACACCGGGGTGTTGTTCCCGACGAGGTCGTAATTGCCCTCCGCCGTATAGAACTTGACCGCGAAGCCGCGCGGGTCGCGGACCGCGTCCGCGCCGCCGAGGCTGTCGGCCACGGTGGAGAAGCGCACGAACACCTCGGTGCGCTTGCCGACGGTGTTCAGGAAGTCGGCGTGGGTGAAGCCGGTGACGTCGTCGGTCACCTCGAAGTGGCCGTAGGCGCCGCTGCCGCGGGCGTGCACCACGCGCTCCGGGATGCGCTCACGGTTGAACCGGGCGAGCTTCTCCAGGAGGTGCTGGTCCTGGAGCAGGAGCGGGCCGCCGACGCCGGCGGAGGCGGAGTTCTGGTTGTCGGCGACCGGGGCGCCGGACTCGGTCGTGAGCACGCGCTTCGACATCGGGGACCTTCCATGCGGGAGTCAGCGGAAAACTCTTTCCGCTTGATGGAGCCTAGGTTTGGGGCAATCCGAACGTCAACAGTTTGTTGAAGTGGATTCCGGGCGACGCCACCGCCTGGGCGCGACAGGACAGGTGTCAGCGGCGACGCCGCCCGGAGGCTTGGGAGTTGCGGCCGTCAGGCCTGCGCGCCGGAGAGGCGCTCGACCGCGCGCAGCAGCGCGGAGTGGTCGAGGCCGCCGTCGCCCTGGGCGCGCAGCGAGGCGACGAGCTGGGCGACCACGGCACCGACGGGCAGCGCGGCGCCGACGTTGCGGGCGGCGTCGGTCACGATGCCCATGTCCTTGTGGTGCAGGTCGATCCGGAAGCCCGGCTTGAAGTCGCGCTGGAGGAAGTTGTCCTTCTTGCGCGTCAGTACGGTCGAGCCCGCCAGGCCGCCGTTGAGCACGTCGAGCGCGGCCTTCAGGTCCACGCCGGACTTCTCCAGGAAGACCACGGCCTCGGCGCACGCCTGGATGTTGACGGCGACGATCAGCTGGTTGGCGGCCTTCACGGTCTGGCCGGAGCCGTGCGGACCGCAGAGCACGATGGTCTTGCCGAGCGCCTGGAAGATCGGCAGCGCCTCGTCGAAGTCGGCCTGCTCACCGCCGACCATGATCGACAGTACGGCCTCTATGGCACCTGCCTCACCGCCGGACACGGGAGCGTCCAGGACGCGGACGCCCTTGTCCTTGGCGGCCTTCGCCAGGTCGACGGAGGTCTGCGGGGTGATCGAGGACATGTCGATCAGCAGCGTGCCGGGGCGGGCGTTGGCCAGGATGCCGTCGGGGCCGTAGGCGATGGCCTCGACCTGCGGGGAGGCCGGAACCATGGTGATGACGACGTCGGCGTCCTTGACGGCCTCGGCGATCGAGGAGGCCGCCGCGCCGCCGGCCTTGGCCAGCCGGTCCAGCTTCTCCTGCTCCAGCGTGAAGCCGGTGACGTCGTAACCCGCCTTGATCAGGTTCTCGGACATGGGGGAGCCCATGATGCCGAGACCGATCCAGGCGATCTTGGGAAGGGTGCTGCTCATGAGGGTGTGTGCCTTTCGGTAGGGGCGGTCAGCGGCGCAGCCAGTCGAAGGACTCGGCGCTCGGGCGGTCGCCCGGCTTGTACTCAAGTCCGACCCAGCCGTCGTAACCCGCCTTCGCGAGCTGGTCGAGGAGGTCTTCGAGGGGCAGCGCACCGGTGCCCGGGGCGCCCCGGCCGGGGTTGTCGGCGATCTGGACGTGCCCGGTCCTCGCCGCGTACTGCTCGATCACCGCCGGGAGGTCCTCGCCGTTCATGGACAGGTGGTAGAGGTCCATCAGGAAGCGGGCGTTGTCCAGCCCGGTGGCCTGGTTGACCTTGTCCACGATGCCCACCGCGGCGGCCGCGCTGACCAGCGGGTACAGCGGCGACTCCGGCTTGTTCAGCGCCTCGATCAGCAGTACCGCGCCGATCCGGTCGGCGGCGCGCGCGGCCAGGACCAGGTTCTCCAGTGCCAGCGCGTCCTGCTCGGCCGGGTCCACGCCCTCGACGCGGTTGCCGTACAGGGCGTTGAGCGCCTTGCAGCCCAGCGACTCGGCGAGGTCGGCGGCCACATCGATGTTCGCGCGGAACCGCTCCGACTCCTCGCCCGGCAGCGACAGGGCGCCGCGGTCGGGGCCGGGGAGCTGCCCGGCGTAGAAGTTCAGACCCGTGAGCTGGACCCCGGCGTCCTCGACGGCCTTCCTCAGGGCGTCCAGCTCGGACCGCTCGGGGGTGGGGGTGTCGATCCAGGGCCACCACAGCTCGACCGCGGTGAAGCCGGCCGCCGCGGCGGCCGCGGGGCGCTCCAGGAGCGGGAGTTCCGTGAAGAGGATCGACAGGTTGACGTTGAAGCGCTGCTCTGCGAATCCCATCGCCGGCGCTCCCTTCCGTGTCGAGATTCCGTATTGCGGAAGTTAATTTCTGCGTACTGGAAGATTGCAGGCCGGTGTCCGGGCTTGTCAAGAGGGCTCGGCTTAACGGGCCGGGGCGCGTTAGGTTGAGCGCGTGCGACTGAGAGTGGAATTCACGACCGAGCCCTTCGACCTCGACGAGGCGCCCGCGCACGCGGTCGTCGCCCGCCGGGTGATCGAGTCGGCCGAGCTGGACGCGGTGGACGTCGGCCCGTTCGGGAACACGGCGGAGGGCAGCGCCGACGCCGTGCTCACGGCCGTGGATGCGCTGCTGCGGCAGACCCTGGAGTCCGGCGCCACCCGGGTCTCCCTCCAGGTCAACGTGGTCGACGAGGAGGGTGAGTGATGAACGACGAGCCCTTCATCACGGCCGTGAAACCGCTGGTCGACGCCATGGGCGGGGAGATGCTCCCGCCGGACGAGGCGGGCCCGGACGACGTCGTGCTCTCCTGGGAGGGCGCCGACGTGGTCGCCGTACGGCTGCCGCAGCTCGCGGACTCCCTGGACCACATCCTGGCCGCCATGGAGCGCAAGAAGGGCAAGCCGCTCGCCGACCTCGACCGCAAGGCCAAGCAGGAGGTCGTACGGATACTTGAGGCGCGCGGCGCCTTCTCCGTACGGCACGGCGTGGAGACCGTGGCCGGCGCCCTCGGCGTCAGCCGGTTCACCGTCTACAACTACCTGAACCGCGAGAAGGAGAGCTGACCCGACTGCCTGGACCGGGGAAGGAGGGCTGAGCCGCACTCGGGGGCCGCCGCCGGGTTTTGTCACCCGGAATTTTCAACAAAGTGTTGACTGGGGTGTCGCGCAGGGCGTTAGCTATCGGCAGCCCGTTCAGCACAAGGCCACGGAGGCTCCCGTGACGTCCACATCCACGCCGGGCCTGATCCGGTTCAACGCCCTGGAGCAGCAAGAGGCCCTCGCCGAACTGCACGAGGCGTGCACCTCCCGGACCTGGGCCGAGCGGCTGCTCGCCGCCCGCCCGTACGCCTCCCCCGAGGACCTCTACGCCGCCAGCGACGCCGCCATGGCCGACCTGACCGCGGCGGACCTCCAGGAGGCGATGGCCGGTCACCCGCCGATCGGCCGCCCCAAGCCCGGCGACCCCACCTCGGCCCGCGAGCAGCGCGGCATGGCCGGCGCCTCCGAGGAGCTCAAGGCCGAGATGCTCGAACTCAACCTGGCCTACCAGGAGAAGTTCGGCCATGTCTTCCTCATCTGCGCCACCGGGCGCACCGGGGAGCAGATGCGCGACGCGGTCAAGGAACGGATCGGCAACTCGCCGGAGCAGGAACGCGAGATCGTCCGCACCGAGCTGGGCAAGATCAATCGCATCCGACTGGCCCGGCTCGTCGAAGAGGAAGCCTGACCCCATGAGCACCAGCACCACCGCCTCCGTGTCCACACACATCCTGGACACCTCCGTCGGCCGCCCCGCCGAGGGCGTCGCCGTCCAGCTCGCCGCCCGCGCCGGGCGCGACGCCGACTGGCAGGCGCTCGGCGGCTCCGCCACCGACGCGGACGGCCGGTGCAAGGACCTCCCCGCCCTGCCGGAGGGGACCACCCACGTACGGCTCGACTTCGCCGTGGAGCCGTACTTCGAGAAGAAGCAAGCCGATGCGCAGCAGGACGCCCCCGCGAATCGGGACAGCGGAAGCGCGGTGTTCTTCCCGGAGGTGGCGATCACGTTCGCCGTCGTCCCGGGCGAGCACTACCACGTACCGCTGCTGCTCAACCCGTTCGGCTACTCCGTATACCGAGGGAGCTAGCTAGATGCCCACCATTCTGGGACAGAACCAGTACGGCAAGGCCGAGAACCGAGTCGTCAAGATCACGCGGGACGGCGCCACCCACCACATCAAGGACCTCAATGTGTCCGTCGCCCTCAGCGGCGACATGGACGAGGTCCACTACTCCGGCTCCAACGCCCACGTCCTGCCGACCGACACCACCAAGAACACGGTGTACGCGTTCGCCAAGGAGTACGGCATCGAGTCCGCCGAGCAGTTCGGCATCCACCTCGCCCGCCACTTCGTCACCAGCCAGGAGCCGATCCACCAGGCCCGTATCCGCATCGAGGAGTACGCCTGGGAGCGGATTGAGACCTCCGACGCCAACTCCAAGTTCATCGGCGCCGACGAGGTCAAGCACTCCTTCGTCCGCAAGGGCCAGGAGACCCGCCTCACCCAGATCACCTTCGACGGTGAGAAGTGGGAGGTGATCTCGGGCCTGAAGGACCTGGTCGTGATGAACTCGACCAACTCCGAGTTCTGGGGCTACGTCAAGGACAAGTACACCACCCTCAAGGAGGCGTACGACCGCATCCTGGCGACCCAGGTGGCGAGCCGCTGGCGGTTCAACTGGACCGACGACGAGCAGAAGATGCCCAACTGGGAGAAGTCCTACGAGCAGGTCAGGAAGCACATGCTCCAGGCCTTCGCCGAGACCTACTCGCTCTCCCTGCAGCAGACGCTGTACCAGATGGGCGCGCGCATCATCAACAACCGCAGCGAGATCGACGAGGTCCGCTTCTCGCTCCCGAACAAGCACCACTTCCTGGTGGACCTGGAGCCGTTCGGGCTGAAGAACGACAACGAGGTCTACTTCGCCGCCGACCGCCCCTACGGCCTGATCGAGGCCACCGTCCTGCGGGACGGCTGCGAGGCGCGGATCCCGGTGGATCTGACCAACCTGTAGGCAGTTGTAGCCCTCAACTCCATCTCGGCACCCGCGGCCGGGTCGTACGGAACCCGGCCGCGGCACTCAAATCTCCAGGGTCCTGCCGTGCCCTCTCCACAAAAGCGCAAAGGACGAACCATGGCAGCAGACCAGCGCATCGTCATCGAGAACTGTGCGATCGCCACCGTCGACGCCCACGACACCGAATACGCCTCCGGTCACGTCGTCATCAACGGCAACCGCATCGAGTCGCTCGGTGCCGGCCGGGCCCCCGAGGGCCTGGAGAACGTCGTACGGCGCGTCGACGCCACCGGCCACCTCGTGACCCCCGGTCTGGTCAACACCCACCACCACTTCTACCAGTGGATCACCCGGGGCCTGGCCACCGACCACAACCTCTTCAACTGGCTGGTCGCCCTCTACCCGACCTGGGCCCGCATCGACGAGGAGATGACCTACTCGGCGGCCCAGGGCTCGCTCGCCATGATGGCCCGCGGCGGCGTCACCACCGCCATGGACCACCACTACGTCTTCCCGCACGGCTCCGGCGACCTGTCCGGCTCCATTATCCGCGCCGCCCGCGAAATGGGCGTCCGCTTCACCCTCGCCCGCGGCTCGATGGACCGCAGCGAGAAGGACGGCGGACTGCCCCCGGACTTCGCCGTGGAGACCCTGGAGGGCGCCCTCGCCGCCACCGAGGCCACCGTCGAGGAGCACCACGACGCCTCCTTCGACGCCATGACCCAGGTCGCCGTCGCCCCCTGCTCGCCCTTCTCCGTCTCCACCGAACTGCTCAAGCAGGGAGCCGAGTTGGCCCGCCGCCTCGGGGTGCGGCTGCACACCCACGGCTCGGAGACCGTGGAGGAGGAGAAGTTCTGCCACGAACTGTTCGGCATGGGCCCGACCGACTACTTCGAGTCCACCGGCTGGCTCGGTGAGGACGTGTGGATGGCGCACTGCGTCCACATGAACGACTCCGACATCGCCGCCTTCGCCCGTACGAAGACCGGCGTCGCCCACTGCCCCTCCTCCAACGCCCGCCTCGCCGCCGGTATCGCCCGCGTGCCCGACATGCTCGCAGCCGGAGTCCCCGTCGGCCTGGGCGTGGACGGCACCGCCTCCAACGAGTCCGGCGAACTCCACACCGAACTGCGCAACGCCCTCCTCATCAACCGCCTCGGCGCCCACCGCGAGGCCGCCCTCAACGCCCGCCAGGCGCTGCGCCTCGGCACCCAAGGCGGCGCCCAGGTCCTCGGCCGCGCCGCCGAGATCGGCTCGCTGGAGCCCGGCAAGCTCGCCGACCTGGTGCTGTGGAAGATGGACACCCTCGCCCACGCCTCCATCGCCGACCCGGTCACCGCGCTGGTCTTCGGGGCGGCCGCCCCGGTCACCGCGTCCTTCGTGAACGGCCGGCAGATCGTGGCCGACAACCGGCTGCTCACCGTCGACGAGGACGCCGTCGCCCGCTCCACGCGGGAGCAGGCGCAGCGGCTGGCACGGATCGCCGCGCAGGGATGAGCAGATGAAGACCCCCGGCTGAGAGGGACGGCTCTCGGCCGGTGGCCGTGGACCCCAGCGGGGTCCATGGCGGCCGTGTCCGGGGCGCGCATGGACGTGCGCGCCCCGGAACGGTCACCGTCCCCTCTGTACCGGTCCCGCACGACCGCGCACCACCTCCTTGAAACCCACGTCAGAGCCGACGTGCTGTCAACCGACCGGAGGAGCCGCCCGTGTCCGCCCACCCCGTCGACGAGAAACTCCCCGCCTTCAAAATGGCGACCACCGGCCTGCAGCACGTGGCCGCCATGTACGCGGGCGTCGTCGCCCCGCCCCTGATCGTCGGCGCGGCCATCGGCCTTTCCGGCACCGAACTGACCTTCCTCACCGGCGCCTGCCTCTTCACGGCGGGCCTCGCGACCTTCCTCCAGACCCTCGGCATCTGGAAGATCGGTGCCCGGCTCCCCTTCGTCAACGGCGTCACTTTCGCCGGTGTCGCCCCCATGACCGCCGTCGTCGCCGCCACGGACGACAAGTCCGACGCGCTGCCGATCATCTTCGGGGCGGTCATCGTCGCCGGACTGCTGGGCTTCATAGCGGCGCCGTTCTTCAGCAAGATGGTCCGCTTCTTCCCGCCCGTGGTCACCGGCACGGTCATCACGCTCATCGGCGTCTCCCTGCTCCCCGTCGCCTTCGGCTGGGCGCAGGGCCCCAACCCCGCGGCGAGCGACTACGGTTCGAGCACCTACCTCACCCTGGCCGCGGTGACGCTGCTGCTGGTCCTGCTGCTGCGCCGGTTCACCCGCGGCTTCGTCAAGCAGATCGCCGTCCTGCTCGGCCTGGTCGGCGGCACCCTGATCGCCATCCCGTTCGGCGTCACCGACTTCGGGCCGGTCACGGACGCGGCCGTGGTCGGCTTCCCGACGCCGTTCCACTTCGGCGCTCCGCAGTTCCAGATCGCCGCGATCGTCTCGATGTGCGTGGTGATGGTGGTGTCGATGACCGAGTCGACCGCCGACATGCTGGCGCTGGGCGAGATCGTCGACCGGCCCGCCGACGAGAAGACCATCGCCGCCGGACTGCGCGCGGACACGCTCGGCTCGGCCCTCAGCCCCGTCTTCAACGGCTTCATGTGCAGCGCCTTCGCCCAGAACATCGGCCTGGTCGCGATGACGAGGATCCGCAGCCGCTACGTCGTCGCCGCGGGCGGCGGCTTCCTGGTGCTGATGGGCCTGTGCCCGATGGCCGCCTCGCTGATCGCGGTCGTGCCGCGCCCGGTGCTGGGCGGCGCGGGCGTGGTCCTGTTCGGCTCGGTCGCGGCGAGCGGCATCCAGACCCTGGTCCGCGCCGGCCTTGAGAAGGACAACAACGTCCTCATCGTCGCCGTCTCCCTCGCGATCGGCATCATCCCGATCTCCGCGCCGGAGTTCTACCACGCCTTCCCGGAGACCGCCCGGATCGTCCTGGACTCGGGTATCTCCACCGGCTGTGTCGTGGCGGTCGTCCTGAACCTGGTCTTCAACCACCTCGGCAAGCGGAGCGACGCGCAGGACGTGACGCACCCCATGGAGGCGGGGGAGGAACTCAGCCCGGCCACGCCATGAGGTTCGCGAACAGCTCCGCCTGCTCGATCGCGTCGTCCAGGGCGTGGTGCGTGTGCCGGCGCCGCGACAGCAGCTCGCGCGGCATGGTGCCCTTGGCGACGGCCCGCAGCGGCAGGCGTGCCTTGGTGGCGTAGAGGGTCTTCATGTCCAGGCACCCCGAGTGCCCGAAGGGACTCGAACCGGCGAACCGGATCAAGTACCAGTACAGAAAGGTCCAGTCGTACGAGGCCGGGTACCCGCACATCACGGGCTGCGCGCCCTCGGACACCTCCCGCACCCACCGGCTGAACTGCGTCATCGCGAGCGCCGGATCGTAGCCCTCTGCGCCGAGGCGCTCCCGGTCGAGACCGCTGACCGCGAGCGCCTCCGGCACGAAGTCGTCGCTGATGGGCTTCAGTTCCCGGTAGAAGGTCCGCGCCTGCGGGTCGGCCGCCACGAACCCGTCCGCGTCCTGCGTCCCGGCGACCGCCGCGCCGATGCTGAGCATGGAGTACGGCCCCGGGATCGGGCCGTCGGCCTCGATGTCCACGGAGATGTACAGGCTGGGTTTTACACGTCGTGGCGCCATGGGCGGTCAGCCTCGCAGGTGAACGAGGCGGACCGCACACGGTTTTCCGGGGCCCGCACATGGCTTTCCGGGGCCCCTCATACGGGTCAGAGCCCGAACAGGGCCGGTTCGGCGGCCAGTTCCTTGAAGTAGGCGCGCGGGTCGGGGAGCAGTTTGCGGGCCGTGAGGTCCAGCAGACCGCCGACCGCCGTGATCTCCGCCGCCAGCGTGCCGTCCGTCTTGCGGATGGTCTGCTCGATACGGAAGGTCTTGCCCTCGCCCCAGAGGAAAGAGCAGGTCACGTCGACCTCGTCTCCGGCGAGCAGCTCACGCCGGTAGCGGACGGTCGTTTCCAGGGCGACCGGTCCGACCCCCTTGGCCTGCAGCGCGGACTGGGTGATCCCGGCCGCGTGGAGCAGGGACCAGCGGGCGTGCTCCGCGTACTGCAGGTACACGGCCTGGTTGAGGTGTCCCTGCACATCCGTCTCGTAGCCACGGACGGTCACCGGAACGGAAAACGGCTCGCTCACGACTTCCCTTTCGCCTGCCTTGCTGCTCGGGCCTCTCGACCACCTGATCCTGACACGTGGCCTCTACATCCGTCTGGGCGAGGCCAGCAGATAGCGCTCGCGGGTCCGGGGCTCGGTGTGCTCGCTGACCTGCCAGCCCGCCTTCTCCAGCGTCACCGAGCAGCCGCGCAGGCCCTCGGCGCCCGCCCCGTGCACCGCCACCGCCTCCGGCTGCGGGGTCGCGCGCACCCGGTAGCCGCTGCCGTCCGTACCGGCGGGTGGATGCCCGGCCGCCTCCAGGGCCAGCGCCGCCGCCTGCACCAGATGCGTGCGCTCCCAGCCGCACGGCCGGTCCGTGGCGCCGTCCGCGTTGGTCATCCGGCGCAGCTCCAGCAGGCCCTCCCAGGCACTGCGCACCTCACGTATGCGGGCCGGACCGGCCGGGGGTGGCTCCTCCTCGCCGCCGATGCGCGCCGTGAACACCCCGGCCGTCGTGGCGGCGGGCTCGGGCGCGGCCGGAGGCTCCTCGCCCGCCGACTCCCGTACGCGATGGCCCGCCGGCGTCAGGAAGTGGGCGTGCGGCGGACGCGGATGACGGAACGCGAGCCCGCGTTTGACCAGCGCGGCGAGCTGCGCCTCCGTACCGCTCAGCCGCCCGGTGACGGGGTCGGCGGCGTCGATCACACGCCGCTGCGCGGCGGTCGGCGGTCTGGTCACGGCGTGCTCCTTCCCACGGTGTGGCACCCGGTGCGGCTCCACCGTTGGGAAGGCTACGGCGAGGGTCTGACATTCCACCCGGCGATCACCGGCCGCCCGTGCTCGGTGCTCAGCCGGCACACGGTCCCGGTGGCCAGCTGGAACAGCGCCCCGTCCGAGGGCGGCAGCCCCAGTCGCCGCGCCGTCAGGACGCGCAGGAAGTGTCCGTGCGCCACCAGCACCACCACGCCCTCGGTGTTGGCGTGCGCCGCGTCCACCGTGGCCAGCACCCGGTCCGCGCGCCTGCCGACCTCCTCCACGCTCTCCCCGGGATGCTCGGGCGGCCCCGGAGCGACCCCGTCGGCGAACAGGAACCAGCCCGGCCGCTCACGCTGGATCTCGACCGTGGTCACGCCCTCGTAGGCGCCGTAGTCCCACTCCCGCAGGTCCGGCTCGATCCGCGTGGAGGTCAGCCCGATCAGCTCCGCCGTCTCCCGGGCCCGTTGCAGCGGGCTGACGAAGGCCGCCCCGATCCGGTGCGAGCGGATCAGCGGCACCAGCCGCCGCGCCTCCTCCCGCCCGTGCTCGGTCAGCGGAACGTCCGTCGTCCCGGTGTGACGCCCCGACCGCGACCACTCGGTCTCCCCGTGCCGCACCAGCAGAAGATCACTCATGCCCCACAGGCTAGATCCAGCCGGGAGAAGTCACGACAGCTCGCGGGCCCACTGCTCCAGCCGCGCGAACTCCGGCTCCCCGAGCCCCCGGCGCGGGTCTGCCCGCAGCAGCAGGGCGGGACCGGCGTGGGACTCCTCCACGTGCCGCACGTCCAGGTCGGTCACCATGTCGTCCACCCACACGAACGGTCGCCCCGCCGCCCAGGCCACCACCTGGCGGGTCTTCCAGTACAGGCCCTCGGGGTCCGGGACGAACAGGTCCGTGAACTCGATGACGGGCAGGTCGTCGGGGAGCCCGATCACCGGGGCGACGTACTCGTTGGCCTCGTGCATCCAGGTGGTCGCCCAGGTCAGTTCGTAGGGCAGGGACTGAAGCCGTGCCCCGTGGCCCGGGTGCAGGCGCACCGGCAGGCCGCGGCGCAGCCGCCAAGAGCCCGGGGGCTGCCGGTTCGCCCAGCTCGGCGGGTGGACCCTGCGGGTGACATAGTCGCGGTGGCGGGCGAAGACGGCCCGGAAGGGGTTCAGGGGGCCGTCGACGTCGAGGAGGAGCAGCGGGCGGTCGCTCATGGCCGACGACCTACCCGTCCACCGCCGCGGGTATCCGCCACGGCCGCGGCCCGCTGCCGCGGTTGCCCGCTCACCGCCCCCGGTATCCGCTACTGCCGGTATCCGCCGAGGAAGCGTCCGATCCGGCCGATCGCCGCCTCCAGGTCGTCGGCGTGCGGGAGGGTGAGGATGCGGAAGTGGTCCGGGGTGGGCCAGTTGAAGCCGGTGCCCTGGACGACCTGGATCTTCTCGCGCAGCAGCAGGTCCAGGACGAACTTCTCGTCGTCGTGGATCTTGTGCACCTTCGGGTCGAGGCGAGGGAAGGCGTACAGCGAGCCCTTGGGCTTCACACAGGACACGCCGGGGATCTCGTTCAGCTTCTCCCAGGCCACGTCGCGCTGCTGGCGCAGCCGCCCGCCGGGCGCGGTCAGCTCCTTGATGGACTGGCGGCCGCCGAGCGCGGCCTGGATGGCGTACTGGGCGGGCGCGTTGGCGCACAGCCGCATGGAGGCCAGCATGGTCAGGCCCTCCAGGTAGTTGCGGGCGTGCTGCTTGGGCCCGGTGACGACCAGCCAGCCCGAGCGGAAGCCCGCCACCCGGTACGTCTTGGACAGGCCGCAGAAGGTGAGGACGACCAGGTCGGGGGCGAGGGCGGCGGCCGAGTGGTGGACGGCGTCGTCGTAGAGGATCTGGTCGTAGATCTCGTCCGCGAAGACCATCAGGCCGTGGCGGCGGGCGAGGTCGAGGATGCCCTCGATGACCTCCTTGGGGTAGACCGCGCCGGTGGGGTTGTTGGGGTTGATGATGACCACGGCCTTGGTGCGGTCCGTGATCTTCGCGGCCATGTCGTCCAGGTCCGGGTACCAGTCGGCCTGCTCGTCGCAGAGGTAGTGCACGGGCTTGCCGCCCGCGAGCGTGGTGACGGCCGTCCAGAGGGGGAAGTCGGGCGCGGGGATGAGGATTTCGTCGCCGTCCTCCACCAGCGCGGTCACGGCCATGGAGATCAGCTCGGAGATGCCGTTGCCGAGGAACACGTCGTCGACGTCCACCTCAAGGCCCAGCGTCTGGTAGCGCCCCGCGACAGCCCGGCGGGCGGAGAGGACACCCTTGGAGTCGGTGTAGCCGTGCGCCTGGGGCAGCATCCGGATCATGTCCTGGAGGATCTCCTCCGGCGCCTCGAAGCCGAAGAGCGCGGGGTTGCCGGTGTTCAGGCGCAGCACGCTGTGGCCCGCCTTCTCCAGCGCGTCGGCGTGCTCGATCACCGGGCCGCGGATCTCGTAGCAGACATCGCTGAGCTTGTTCGACTGCCGGAACTCCATGCGCCCCTCCAGGATCTGGTGTTGCTTGGTTTTACCAAGTGGGTGCTTGGAAAGTCCAATGACATGTCTAGACTGCGTGCCATGTCACCACGCCGAAGCTACGACCAGTACTGTTCCGCCGCCCGCGCGCTCGACGTCGTGGGCGACCGCTGGACCCTGCTGATCGTCCGGGAACTGCTGGCCGGACCGCGCCGCTACACCGACCTGCACGCGGACCTGCCCGGCGTGAGCACCGATGTACTGGCCTCCCGACTGAAGGACATGGAGCGCGACGGCCTGACCACCCGGCGCCGCCTGCCCCCGCCGGGCGCCGCCTACGTCTACGAACTCACCCCGCGCGGACGGCAGTTGCTGCCCGTCCTCCAGGCGCTGGGGGAGTGGGGGCGGGCCGAACTCGGCGAGCGCAGGCCCACGGACGCGGTGCGCGCCCACTGGTTCGCGCTGCCGCTGCTGAGGGAGCTGGAGGGGGAGGGGCTGGTCGAAGTGGCCCTGGAGGAGGGGCGGTTCCATGTGTACGCCGGCGCCGAGGACGGGCCGGTCTACGGCGACGGCCCCGCCCCGGCCGAGCCCGACGCCCGGCTCGCCCTGGACACCGGTACCTGTACGGCCGTGGCGCGCGGCGAGTTGAGCGTGACCGACGCGGTACGGGACGGCCGGATCACGGTGACCGGCGACGGCACGCTCGCCAAGGCGCTGCGCGAGGGATAGACGCCGAGGGCCCGCCGCACCGGAGTGCGACGGGCCCCTGCACGGAAGCGGTCAGGCCCTGGTCGGCCGCCCGGAGCCACGCGTCAGCGTGTACCCGCCGACGCCCGCCAGCGCCGCCAGGATGCCGCCCACCGCGGTCCACACCCAGCGGTCGGACCACCAGCCCGAGGACCAGCCGTCGTCCGGGTCGATGCTCGACAGCACCGCCGAATCCTGCTCCTCCGCCTCGGACTTCACGGCCACTCCCGGCACCAGCGGCTCGCCCAGCGAGCCGTCCACGGCCGCCGCGCCGCCGATGTCCTTGGAGTCCACCCGCACCGAGGCGTCCACCGGCAGACCCAGGTCACCGGTGGCCAGGTTCACCACGGTCAGCCGGATGTAATAGGTGCCCGGCAGCGGGTCGTTGGCCCACGGCTCCGACCAGGCCCGCACCGTGCGCAGCACACAGGCCACCTCCACCGACGGGGCGTTGGCCGCCGCGGTGCGCGTCTGCGCGCCGTACTGGCAGGACTGGCGGCGCCGCAGCCCGTCGTAGACGTCGACCTGCCAGGTCTGCGCGGCATGCGTCTCGGGCAGCTTCACCGTCGCCTTCACGGTGGGCCGCTGCCCGGTGTCCGCCGGGAACGACCAGTACAGGTAGTCACCCGCCGAACCGGACGCGGTGGCGTCCTGGCCCTGCTCGATCTCCGTCGCCGTACGGAAGGAGGTGCCCGCCTCGGTGGGGGCGCCGTCCTTCGGCTCGTCCTCCGCCAGCGCGGGTGCCGCGGACAGGCCCAGCATCAGCAGGGCGGCGGTCAACGTTCTTGTGATCCGCATCAGTTGGTCCTCCAGACCGAGACGCGCCAGCGCGACAGCCAGCCCCAGACGAGCCCGGCGAGGAAGCCGGTCAGAATCAGCACGCCCAGCAGCCACCAGCCGCGCCCGAGACCGAAGGAGGCCACATCGTCGGAGTCCGACGGGCCGTCGACCACGTCGATGGTCAGCTCCAGCGGCAGACCCGGCGTGGTCTTCACACCCGAGGCCGCCGAGAAGGAGTGCGTGACCTGGAGGCACACGGTCTCGGCCGGGTCGTCCTCGCGGTCCGCCTTGGGGTAGCGCACGCCCGTGGAGACGGTGTCGGTACGGCCGTTGCCCGCCGCCTCACCGCGCACGATCTCGCGCCCGTGCACCGTCACGGCCCGCAGCAGCACCCCGTACGAGGGGTTCACCGCCCGGTCCGCGCCCACGCTCACCGAGGCGCGCAGCTCCTGGCCGGGCTCCACGTCCACCCGGTACCAGCGCTGCTTCCCGAACTCCTCGCGGTCGGTGTACAGGCCGGACTTGAGGGTGGGGGCGTCGGGGCAGCGGTCCGCGCCCTCGGTGGCCACCGGGGTGACCACCGGGTCGGCCGCCCGGTCCACCAACTGGTTGACCCGGTCGCGCAGTTCGTCGGTGTGCTCCACCGAGGTGTACGTCCCGCCGGTGGCCTCCGCGATACAGCTCAGCTGCTGCCGCAGCTTGGTGCTCGGGACCAGGCCGAGGGTGTCGATGGTCAGCCCGATGCCCTTGGCGGCTATCTCCCGGGCCACCTCGCACGGGTCGAGCGGGGCGCAGGTGTCCTCGCCGTCGCTGATCAGCACGATGCGCTTGGAGCCCTCGCCGCCGTCGAGGTCGTCGGCGGCCTGCAGCAGCGCGGGGCCGATCGGGGTCCAGCCGGTGGGCGTGAGCGTGGCCACCGCCGCCTTGGCCTCGGTGCGGTCCAGCGGGCCGACCGGGTAGAGCTGCGCGGTGTCCTTGCAGCCCGTCTTGCGGTTGTCGCCGGGGTAGTTGGCGCCGAGCGTGCGGATGCCCAGCTCCACCTCCTCGGGGGTGGCATCCAGCACCTCGTTGAACGCCTGTTTCGCGGCGGCCATCCGGGACTGGCCGTCGATGTCCTTGGCCCGCATCGAGCCGCTGACGTCGAGGACGAGGTTGACCTTGGGCGCGTCCTCGCCGGTGGGTTCGCCGGCCGCCGCCCCGGCCGGGAACGCCAGCCCCGCCGTCAGCGCGGCGAGGAGGGCACAGGCCCCCGACGCCAGCCGTGTTCTTGTGATCATCGGCGGATCTTATTGATCTGGAGTGTCACGCTCCAAAACGGCCCGTCACCGCAGGGGGTTGGGCAGCAGCGTCCACTGGTCCCCAGGCGTCCGCGGCGACAGCCTCATCAGCGTCAACGCCTTGGTGGGCAGCGGCTCTTCGCGCAGGGCCGCGAGATCGGCGGTACGCGGCAGGTCGGGTACGGCGCTCTCCAGGGCCGCACCGAGGGCCGCCGCCGAACCCGCGGTGCCCGCGAGGGCGCCCGCCACCAGGGAGCCGAACAGCTTGCGGCGCAGGGTCGTCACATCGTCGGTGACGATGCGTCCGGTCAGCTCGGGCAGGGCGATGCCGTGTCCGGCCAGCCGGGCCGGGCTGATCCGGATGTCGGCGAGGTCGCGGTAGACCAGCCGCGCCGGGGCGCCCTCGGCGTCCAGTACGACCAACAGGTTCTGTCCGTGCGCCTCCAGGGCCACGCCCAGCTCCAGCAGCCGCAGCCCGACCGTCAGCGCGAGCCGGGCGAACGCGGCCGTCCAGTCGGCGCGGGCGGGGAGTCCGGTGGTGGCGAGCGCGGCCACCGGCACCACCCGCTCGCCCGCACCCGCGTACTCCTGCGGCGACTCGCGCAGGACGGCGGCCAGGTCGGGGGAGTCGGCGGTGGCCGCGCCCAGGGTGCGCGTGAAGTGCAGCAGCCCGTCGGTCCGTTCGGCCAGGGACTCCGCGAACGCGGACAGGGTCGCCGACAGCGCGATGGAGTACCCCGAGATGTCCCGCACCGACGAGGTCAGCCGGGCGCTCAGCGCGGTCTTCACATGCGGCCCGTCCGGCAGCGCCAGCGTACGCAGCGACATCAGCGGGCGCGCACCCGCGACCGTCCGCTCGCAGGGCCGCTTGAGCACATGCGCCGCCTGCCAGGGGTGCACCGGGATCAACAGGCGCCCCCCGTCCCGCAGCTCGCCCGGCCACACCCCGGTCAGCAGGCACTCCTCCTCCGGCACCGGCCACAGCCCCAGCTCCACCTGCGGCCGGTGCTCGGGACCGTAGGCGAGCTGCTCGGCCACCGAGAACCCGGGCCGGGAACGGCAGTTGGGGTGGTACGGGTGCCCGTCGACCACCCGCTGCTCCCACTCCCAGTCGTGCACCGGCCACTCTTTCGAGGGACCCGGCCGACCGGCCCTCGACAGCGCCAACGAGGCGACGCTGTGCGCGAGTTCACCCACGAAGGGCGTGCCCCGGGCTGCGCCCAGATCGGTCATCAACAGCGCCGGATCGTCGTACCCCGTCTCCTCCAGCCGTACCTCGGTGACGTACGCGGCGGTGGCGTACGGGTCCGCGCGCGGCCCGGTGAGCCGGCGGCCGTCGGAAAGGCGCAGGGTGAGGCCGTCCCCGCGGCTTTCCCGGGCCGTCACCCACGGCAGCGGCTCATGGGCCAGCGCCCGCCACAGCCGGGTCAGGACGGCTGCGCGGGCGCCCGGAAGCTCCGCCGTGTAACGGGGGACCAGAGCCGGGCGGATGTCGGCCAACTCGGCCGCCACCTCGGCCTCGGCGGTGGGGGGACGGTGCACGGGCGGGCTCCTCGGGTACCAGTAGGGCGGCAGATCGGGCGGTGACTTGCAGACATACTGATCTTCACCGCCCGAACGGACCGTAGAGAACGAGTGAAGCGCGTGACACTCATGCCCCCGCCCGCCAACGCCGACGCGGCCGCCCGGCGCGCCGACGTCGCGGACCGCGCCGACGCCCTCGCGGCGGCGCCCCTGCTCAACTGCCTGCTGCGGGAGGTGGCCGAGCCGATCACCGGGACCGGGGAACCGTACACGCACCGCCTGCCCAGCGGCAGACTGCTGCGGGTACGCGGCGCGCGCCGCCCGGCCGCGCCCGAAGTGCGGGTGGGTGACCGCTGGGTTCCCTTGGGCCACGCCGAACTGGTCAAACTCGTCGCCGACGAACTGCGCCGCCACACCGGCCGGGACAACCACGAACTGCCCGCCGAGATGGTCGACAGCCGGGACGCGGTCGCCGCGCTGCTCGCCGCGCGGGCCACGGCGACCCCGCCCGCCGACCCGTACGTGCGCTCCGAACAGTCCCTGGTCACCGGACACCCGCACCACCCGGCGCCCAAGGCGCGCGGCGGCGGACCGGTCGCCGCCTGGCTGCCGTACGCGCCCGAGGCGTACGCCCGCTTCCCGCTGGTCCTGCTCGGCCTGCGTGAGGACGCGGTGGTCGAGGAGGGTGACACCGGCGCCCTGGACACCCTCGGCGAGGCCCCGCCCGGCTACCGGCTGCTGCCCGCCCACCCCTGGCAGCTCGACCTGCTCGACCTCCGACCGGCCTTCGCCGACGGCCGGCTGATCCACCTGGGCACAACGGGCTTCGACACCTGGCCCACGGCCGCGATCCGCACCGTCTACGCGCCCGACCGGGACCTGTTCCTGAAGTTCAGCCTGGACGTGCGCATCACCAACGACATCCGCCGCCTGTGGCGCCATGACCTGCTGAAGCTGCGCCGCACCGACGAGGCGGTGTGCCGCGCCTTCGCCACGGGCCCTGGCGCCTGGCTCAGCGACCGCGGCTACCGCACCGCCGACTTCGCCTTCGAGGAACTGGCGGTCCTGGTCCGCGACGGCCTCCACGACCGCGTCCACCCCGGCGCGACCCCGCTGCTCGCGGCCGCCCTGGCGGAGGGCTTCCCGGGCAGCCCCCTGGACAGCGCCGAAGCCCCGGAGGCGTGGTGGGAGGCCTACCTGGCGGCGGTGGTCCCACCCGTCCTCACCGCCTTCGCCGACCACGGCGTGGTCCTCGAAGCCCATGCCCAGAACACCCTCGTCGCCTTCGACGCCTCCGGCCTCCCCGCCCAGGCCCTGTTCCGCGACGCCGAGGGCGTGAAGCTCCTCACCGACGTGGACCGCGCGGCGGGCTGGGAGCGCCTGGTCTACTGCCTCCTGGTCAACCACCTGTGGGAGGTGGGCGCCGCCCTGTCCGAACGCCACGCCGGGCTGAACCCCTGGCCGGCCGTGCGCCGGTCCCTCGCCGCCCACGACCTCCCCGAGATTCCCGCCCTCCTCACCACCCCCACCCTCCCCGGCAAGACCAACCTCCTCCTGCGCTGGACCGAGGCGGACGGGGCGTCCGCCCGCTATAAGCAACTGCCCAACCCGCTGTGCTGATCTAGGCTGACCGTGTGCTGCGCCAAGTCAACGCCGTCCGATACGTCACCCCCCTGAGGTCGGGCGGCTCCGTGCCCGGTGTCGTCGAGGCCGACGACCTGGGGACCTACGTCGTGAAGTTCACGGGCTCGGCGCAGGGGCGCAAGGCGCTGGTGGCCGAGGTGATCGTGGGGGAGCTGGCGCGGGCGCTCGGGCTGCGCTTCCCCGAGCTGGTGCTCGTGGACTTCGACCCGGCGATCGCGGACGGCGAGCCGCACCAGGAGGTGCGGGAGCTGCACAGTGCCAGCGCGGGGATCAACCTCGGCATGGACTACCTGCCGGGCGCGAAGGACTTCACGCCGGAGATCGCCCGGCACTTCACCGTCGACCCGCTGGAGGCGGGGCGGATCGTGTGGCTGGACGCCCTCACCGTCAACGTCGACCGCACGGTGCACAGCTCCAACCTGATGGTCTGGCCGACGTTCGGCACCGCGCCCCCGCGCCTGTGGCTGATCGACCACGGCGCGGCCCTCGTCTTCCACCACCGCTGGGACACCTCCGACCCCGCGAAGGCGTACGACTTCCGCCACCACGCCCTCGGCCACTCCGCCCCCGACACCCGGGCCGCCGACGCCGAACTGGCGCCGAGGGTCACCGAGGAGCTGCTGCGGGAGATCACCGCCGAGGTGCCGGACGCCTGGCTGCTGGACGAGCCCGGCTTCGCCACCGCCGAGCAGGCCCGCGAGGCGTACGTGGGTTATCTGCACGCGCGCGTGCGGGCCTCGGCGTCCTGGCTGCCCACCGACTTCCCCACCCGGGAGGAGATCGCCGCCGAGGACGCCCGTCGCGCGGCACGCACACAGCAGGGCCGCCCGGACTGGCTCAAGCGGGTCCCCGACCTGCACGGCAAGCCGGCGGCGGAACAGGATTGGTCGGTGCACCTGGGATGAGTCATGTGGTCCGGATCGAGTACTGCACCCAGTGCCGGTGGCTGCCCCGCGCGGCCTGGCTGGCGCAGGAGCTGCTCACCACCTTCGAGACGGAACTGTCCGAGCTGGCCCTGAAGCCCGGCACCGGGGGCGTCTTCGTCGTCAGCGTCGACGACGAGGTGGTCTGGGACCGCCGCGAGCAGGGCTTCCCGGAGCCGACGGCGGTCAAGCAGGCCGTACGCGACCGAGTGGCCCCGGGGAAGTCCCTGGGCCACTCGGAAAAGTCCGCCACCTGACGGTGCGGGGCGTCAGCCCTTGAGCTGTTCGTACGCGGGCAGGGTCAGGAAGTCCGCGTAGTCCTCGTCCAGCGCCACCTCCAGCAGCAGGTCGTGCGCCTGCTGCCAGTGGCCGGCCGCGAAGGCCTCCTCGCCGAGTTCGGCCCGGAGGTTCGCCAGCTCCTCGGCGGCGACCTTGCGGGCCAGCTCGGGAGTCGCCTTCTCGCCGTTCTCGAACTCCACGCCCGCGTTGATCCACTGCCAGATCTGGGAGCGGGAGATCTCGGCGGTGGCCGCGTCCTCCATCAGGTTGAAGATGGCGACCGCGCCCAGCCCGCGCAGCCACGCCTCGATGTAACGGATGCCCACCTGCACGGCGTTGACCAGACCCGGGTACGTGGGCTTGGCGTGGAGCGAGTCGATGGCGATGAGGTCCGCGGCCTCGACGTGGACGTCCTCGCGCAGCCGGTCCTTCTGGTTCGGCCTGTCCCCGAGCACCTTGTCGAAGGACTCCATGGCGATCGGCACCAGGTCCGGGTGGGCGACCCAGGAGCCGTCGAAACCGTCGCTCGCCTCGCGGTCCTTGTCGGCCTTCACCTTCTCGAAGGCGACCTTGTTGACCTCCTCGTCCCTGCGGGACGGGATGAACGCGGCCATGCCGCCGATGGCGTGCGCGCCGCGCTTGTGGCAGGTGCGGACAAGGAGTTCGGTGTACGCGCGCATGAACGGGGCGGTCATGGTGACCGCGTTGCGGTCCGGGAGCACGAACTTCGGCCCGCCGTCACGGAAGTTCTTGACGATGGAGAACAGGTAGTCCCAGCGTCCCGCGTTCAATCCGGAGGCGTGGTCGCGCAGTTCGTAGAGGATCTCCTCCATCTCGTACGCGGCCGTGATGGTCTCGATCAGCACGGTGGCGCGGACGGTGCCCTGCGGGATGCCGACGTAGTCCTGCGCGAAGACGAACACCTCGTTCCAGAGGCGGGCCTCCAGGTGCGACTCGGTCTTCGGGAGGTAGAAGTACGGGCCCTTGCCGAGGTCCAGCAGGCGCTGGGCGTTGTGGAAGAAGTACAGGCCGAAGTCGACGAAGGCGCCGGGCACGGGCGTGCCGTCGACCTGGAGGTGGCGTTCGTTCAGGTGCCAGCCGCGCGGGCGCATGACGACCGTGGCCAGCTCCTCCGGGACCTTCAGAGCGTAGGACTTGCCGGACTTCGGATCGGTGAAGTCGATCTTCCGGGTGTAGGCGTCGCTCAGATTGAGCTGGCCGAGGACGACGTTCTCCCAGGTCGGCGCGGAGGCGTCCTCGAAGTCCGCGAGCCAGACCTTCGCGCCCGAGTTGAGGGCGTTGATGGTCATCTTGCGGTCGGTGGGGCCGGTGATCTCGACCCGGCGGTCCAGCAGGGCGGGCGGGCACTCGGCGACGCGCCAGGAGTCGTCCGCGCGGATCGCGGCCGTCTCGGGGAGGAAGTCGAGGGTGGAGGTGCGGGCGATCTCGGCGCGGCGCTCGGCCCGGCGGGCGAGGAGTTCGTCACGGCGGGGCGTGAACCGACGGTGCAGCTCGGCCACGAAGGCGAGGGCCGCGTCGGTGAGGACCTCCTCCTGCCGGGGCAGGGGCTCGGCGTCGACGATGGCCAGCGGGGACGGCGCTGGTGCGGACATGAGCTGTCACTTCCTTCAGCGGTGGCACCGGGTGCCAGCGGCACGCAGGGGTCGAGGAGCGCCCTCTGTGCGGTCGGGTGCTTCTGAGCAGTGGATAGTAGTTTCCTTATCGTGGAACTTCAATGGTTTGTTGATGTCGAGATTCTCCGGGTCGAGGCAAGGTGTCGCTCAGTGCCACCCCGCTCACTCAAGGTGGACCAGGTCCGCCTCGGTGTCGATGTCGTACGGCCGGGCCACGTCCCCGCACTCCACGAGCCGCACCCGCGCCCCACGCTCCTTCAGGTACCCACGTGCCCCTTGATCCCCGGTCGCGGCCTCGGCGATCCCCGCCCAGTGCGCGGCCCCGAACAAGACCGGATGCCCCCGTACGCCGTCGTAGGCGGCCGACACCAGCGCCGACTCCCCGTCGTAGGCGCCCAGCACCCGTGCCACCGCCTCCGGCCCGATCCCGGGCTGGTCGACCAGCGAGACCAGCGCGGCCCGCGCCCCGGTCCCGGCGAGGGAGTCCAGCCCTGCCCGCAGTGAGGTCCCCATCCCCTCCTCCCAGTCCGGGTTGTCCACCAGTACGCAGTCGTCGAGCCGCGCCCGCTCCCGTACGGCGGCGGCGCTCGCCCCCAGCACCACATGGATGCGCGTACAGCCCGCCGCGCGCAGTACTCCGACCGCGTGTTCGACGAGCGGACGTCCGCGATGTTCGAGCAGGGCCTTGGGGCGTCCGCCCAGGCGCCGGCCCCCGCCCGCGGCCAGGATCAGCCCGGCGACCTGCTGTTCGTTGTCCGTCATGTCTCCTGCATACCGGTACACCGCGAGGACGGCCCGGTTTCCGAGGGCTGAATTTCGGTCCGCGCGGTGGCGCGCCGCGCGGCGGTGGCGTTTACTGACCCGCGTCCCACGGGCGCCCGGTGGTGCCCAGGGGGCGCTCGGGCGGGCCACTACGTGGACGCCCACAACGGCGTGCGCGGGGGGAGAGCGGTGTTGCGGAGCTTGGGGCAGAGGCCGGTGACCGGCAGCGGTGAGGATCCGAGAGTGGCGGAACTGCGGACCGCGGTGTCCCGGCTGCGCCGCCAACTCGCCGCGCTCCCGGCCGAGTTCCCGGACAAGGCCATCGCGGAGGACGAACTCGCCAGCCTGGCCGCGATGACGGTCACCGGGGCGCCCGAAATCCCGCGCTTACAACGCTCGTTACTGCTGATCGCCGGCGCGATCGGCTCGGTGAGCGCTCTGTCCCGGGGGCTGAGCGACGTACGCAGCGCGGTGGAGCTGTTCGGGGAGCAGCGCGGTCAGGGGAATCCGCCGCGGTAGCCGTGGTCCGCGGCGCGGTGCTCGAACTCGTCGCACAGGTGGGTCTCCTGGACGAACCCGCTGCGCAGGGGCCAGTACGTGAAGATGCCGTGCGGCCCGTGCTTGTCGTCGCACCGCCGGTAGAGGTCCTTCACCTCGCGGAAGCAGGCCAGCCCCGCCATCATGCCGTTGCCTGCCGGGTGGTAGTCGGACCAGGCGCACGAGACGCACGCCTTGAGGCGGGTGCCGTCCGGCAGCGCGGTCGCGATCTCGCGCAGCGCGGTCTCGAAGTCGGGGTGGGTGGCGCTCGGTTCGCGGCCGTCCAGGCGCAGGGTGAGGGTCAGGTGCTCCGACTCCTCGGGATACCAGAGGTTCAGGGCGCAGTGCAGGGACGCCATGCGCTCGCCCCGCCCGGCGACGTCCACGGGCAGGGGCAGCTCCCACTCCAGCAGGCACGACCACAGGTCCCCGTCGCGCAGGTCGAACATCGGCTCGGGCGGCTCCCCGCCCACCGCGCCGAGCCCGTCCATGGCGTCGCCCTCGAAGCGGACGCCCCTGATCGTCGTACGGATCAGTTCACGGCCGTCCGACTCGAAGACGATCTCCTGCGAGCCGTGCCGGTCGGTGTACCGGCCGGGCCAGCGCGATAAGCCGGTCATGAGGGGTTCTGGGCGGTCGTCAGGGCCTCGGAGAGTTCCTGGGCGATCTGCTGGAGGACCGGGACGATCCGCTCGGTGGCCTCCTCGGTCACGCGCCCGGCGGGGCCGGAGATGGAGATGGCGGCGGCGGTGGGGGAGTCCGGCACCGAGACCGCGAGGCAGCGGACCCCGATCTCCTGCTCGTTGTCGTCGACGGCGTACCCGAGGCGCCGTACGTCCTCCAGGGCCGCCAGGAAGCCCTCCGCGGTGGTGATCGTCTTCTCCGTCGCGGCCGGCATGCCCGTACGGGAGAGCAGGGCGCGCACCTCGGCGTCCGGCGTGTTCGCCAGCAGGGCCTTGCCGACGCCGGTGGAGTGCGGCAGGACGCGCCGGCCCACCTCGGTGAACATGCGCATCGAGTGCTTGGAGGGCACCTGGGCGACGTAGACGATCTCGTCGCCGTCCAGCAGGGCCATGTTCGCCGTCTCGCCGGTCTCCTCGACCAGGCGGGCGAGGTAGGGGCGCGCCCAGGTGCCGAGCAGCCGGGAGGCGGACTCGCCGAGCCGGATCAGGCGCGGGCCCAGCGCATAGCGCCGGTTGGGCTGCTGACGGACGTACCCGCAGGCCACCAGGGTGCGCATCAGCCGGTGGATGGTCGGCAGCGGCAGCCCGCTGCTCGCGGACAGCTCGCTCAGACCCACCTCGCCGCCGGCGTCCGCCATCCGCTCCAGCAGGTCGAAGGCGCGCTCAAGGGACTGGACGCCACCGCTGGCGGACTTGGCGGAGTCGGTGGTGCTGGCGCTGGACGTCGGCACGGCGCGTTCCTTTCGGGACTGGCGGGAAGGGCAGCAGCCTACCCGGCAGGCAGTTGACTCCTCGCTTGTGCATAGCTACGTTCTGCGTACTGGAATTCTATTTCCGCTTTGTGGAAACGTCCAGAGTGGCGGTGTAGAAGGCGCTGAGCAGCAGTGTGCCCTTGACGACGCCGGGGCGGGAGTGAAGACTCCTTCAACAGAACGTTGAATTCCGTGCTGGGAGAGGCGCGGAGAGAGGGGTTCGGGTGGCCGACGTAGAACTGGTGCTGCGCTCGACGCGCGTCGTCACCCCGGAGGGGACCCGGCCCGCAGCGGTCGCCGTCACCGCCGGGAGGATCACCGCCGTACTGCCCTACGACGGACCCGTGGCCGCCGGCCGGACAGAGGACCTCGGCGACGACGTCCTGCTGCCCGGACTGGTCGACACCCACGTCCACGTCAACGACCCCGGCCGCACCGAGTGGGAGGGCTTCTGGACCGCCACCCGCGCCGCGGCGGCCGGCGGTATCACCACGCTCGTCGACATGCCGCTGAACTCCCTCCCGCCGACCACCACGGTCGAGCACCTGCGGATCAAGCAGCGGGTGGCCGCCGACAAGGCGCACATCGACGTCGGCTTCTGGGGCGGCGCGCTGCCCGACAACGTCAAGGACCTGCGCCCGCTGCACGAGGCCGGGGTGTTCGGCTTCAAGGCGTTCCTCTCCCCGTCCGGCGTGGACGAGTTCCCGCACCTCGACCAGGAGCAACTCGCCCGCTCGCTCGCCGAGATCGCCGCCTTCGACGGCCTGCTGATCGTGCACGCCGAGGACCCGCGCCACCTTCAGGCGGCACCCCAGCAGGGCGGACCCAAGTACGCCGACTTCCTCGCCTCGCGCCCGCGCGACGCGGAGGACACCGCGATCGCCCAACTCATCGCGCAGGCCAAGCGGTTGGACGCGCGCGTGCACGTACTGCACCTGTCCTCCTCCGACGCGCTCCCGCTGATCGCGGCGGCCAAGGCGGACGGAGTGCGCGTGACGGTCGAGACCTGCCCGCACTACCTCACCCTCACGGCCGAGGAAGTCCCCGACGGGGCCAGCGAGTTCAAGTGCTGCCCGCCGATCCGCGAGTCCGCCAACCAGGACCTGCTCTGGCAGGCCCTCGCCGACGGCACGATCGACTGCGTGGTCACCGACCACTCCCCGTCCACGGCCGACCTGAAGACCGACGACTTCGCCACCGCCTGGGGCGGCATCTCCGGCCTCCAGCTCAGCCTCTCCGCGGTCTGGACCGAGGCCCGCAGGCGCGGCCACACCCTGGAGGACGTGGTGCGCTGGATGTCCTCCCGCACCGCCGAGCTGGTCGGCCTCGCCGACCGCAAGGGCGCCATCGAGGCGGGCCGGGACGCCGACTTCACGGTCCTCGCGCCCGACGAGACGTTCACCGTGGACCCGGCGGCCCTCCAGCACCGCAACCGTGTGACGGCGTACGCGGGCAGGACCCTGTACGGCGTGGTCCGGTCGACCTGGCTGAGGGGCGAACGCGTGGTGGCGGACGGGGAGTTCACGAAGCCGAGGGGGGCGCTACTGGCCCGACCGCAGTGAGCGCGTCTTCTTCCACCCCCGCCCAGACCACCGAAAGGCATGAGCAGTGACGGCGATTGTGAGTTTCACCGGCGACGCGAACCCGTACGGGGGCGGTGACCCCTACGCGGACTACCGCACCGCCGAGTTCCCCTTCACCCAGTACGCCAACCTCGCCGACCGGCAGCTGGGGGCCGGAGTCATCGCCGCCAACGACGAGTTCTTCGCCCAGCGCGAGAACCTGCTCGTGCCGGAGCGGGCCGAATTCGACCCCGAGCACTTCGGGCACAAGGGCAAGATCATGGACGGCTGGGAGACGCGGCGCCGGCGCGGCGCCTCCGCCGACCACCCGTGGCCGACGGCCGAGGACCACGACTGGGCGCTGGTACGCCTCGGCGCGCCGGGCGTCGTCCGCGGCATCGTCGTCGACACCGCGCACTTCCGGGGCAACTACCCGCAGGCGGTGTCGGTCGAGGGCACCTCGGTGGCGGGGTCGCCGTCGCCGGAGGAGCTGCTGTCGGACGACGTGAAGTGGACGACGCTCGTACCCCGGACGCCGGTCGGCGGCCACGCGGCGAACGGCTTCGCGGTCGCCGTCGAACAGCGCTTCACACATCTGCGCGTCAACCAGCACCCCGACGGGGGCATCGCGCGCCTGCGCGTCTACGGCGAGGTGGTGCCGGATCCGGCGTGGCTCTCCGCGCTCGGCACCTTCGACGTGGTCGCCCTGGAGAACGGCGGCAGCGTCCTGGACGCCTCCAACCTGTTCTACTCCCCGGCGACCAACACCATCCAGCCCGGGCGGTCCCGCAAGATGGACGACGGCTGGGAGACGCGGCGGCGCCGTGACCGGGGGAACGACTGGATCGAGTATCGGCTGGTGTCCCAGGCCCAGATCCGCGCGATCGAGATCGACACGGCGTATCTGAAGGGGAACAGCGCCGGGTGGGCGTCGGTGTCGGTGAAGGACGGCGAGTCGTCGGACTGGCGCGAGGTGCTGGGCCGCACGCGCCTCCAGCCCGACACGAACCACCGCTTCCTGCTGCCGACACCGGCGGTGGGCACGCATGCCCGGGTGGACATCTACCCCGACGGCGGCATCTCCCGGCTGCGCCTCTTCGGCTCCCTGACGGAAGAGGGGGAGCGGGCGCTGGGGGCGCGGTACCAGGAACTGGGCGGCTGACCTCGCGCCGGGAGGTTTCCTCGCCCCCGCCGCCCCTACCCGTCCCGCCCCCAGGGGCTTCGCCCCTTTGACCCCGAGGGGTTGTTCGTCGGGTGCGGGTGGGTGGGGGCTGGGCGCGCAGTTCCCCGCGCCCCTGGCTCTGTTCAGCCCGTCCGGCGTTTGAGGACGAGGCCCGTTCAGGGCCGATCGGGGGTCTGGGGGCAGAGCCCCCGGGGTCGGGAATGGGCAGGGGCGGCGGGGGCGGGAAAGCCGCCGCTCAGGGACGGGCCTCGTCGAAGTCGAGGCCGCTCACCTCGTCCACGTACCAGTCGCCCTCGTCCACGCTCTCCTCCACATCGTCCAGGTCGTCCAGAGTCGCGACCTCGTCGCCCCCGAACCAGCGCCGAAACACCCCCCGGGCCCGGTACAGCGGCGTGAGCCGGCCCTCCGACAGGACCTGGAGGCTGGCCGCCGAGCCGCCCGCCCACTGCAGACCACCGGACGCGGTGAGCAGATCGAGACCGGTGACCGCCGCCGCATCGCCCGCGGCCCGCAGCGCCATACGGTCGTTGCGCTTGCTGGACATGACGATCGTGGTGCGCTCGGCATGCGTGACCTCGGTGATCACGACCTGCCCGTGCGGCCAGTCCCCCTTGCTTCGCCGCTCCAGCATCAGCTGTTCGACGTCCTCGATTCCGTCGATCTCCTCGGTCCGGCAGCCCACCGCGCGGAACAGCACCGATTCCGCCTTGCCGAACTCCAGGACGAGCGATCCCGCGGCGTTGACCAGCGCGGCCCCGGCGCCGAGGGACGAGTTGTGGTGGACGCGCACCGTTCCTTTGGAGTCACCGTGGTAGACCGTGGTGTTCCGCGGGGCCGACCGTCGCTTCACCGTCATGCCGAACAGTGATTCGAGCGTTCCCTTGCGTTCGAAGTGTCCCTTTCGCAGGACACCCACATCGCCGAGTTTCCGTACGGCCGACGGTGGCCATGTCGGTTCCATCGCCAAGTCGTCGCGGACGTGCTCGATGTACTTCCGGTACCGGCTGTTCGACATCGCGATCCCCCCATGCGGTTCCCCGCTGCACTGCCGCCCCTGCGAAACGGATGCCCTAACGTAGGTGAATTGACTCCCTGTCAGTGGCTGTTATTCGAAAGCGGCTTGAAGGGGGCAGGACCTGCGCGAAAAGGAACATCCTTGGGCATGAAGCAATCCGCAGTGCTCACCATTCGTCACTTCCATCTCGCCCCCTCGAACGGCCGTCCGGATTCCTGGATCTGGTCGCTGACGCCGCCGGAAGGACGGGGCGCGGAATTCCAGGACGTACGCGTGGCCGATCCGCGCGATCTGGAGGCGCTGTACGAACTGCCGGCGCGCATAGCCGAGTTACGCCGGGCCGGTGCCCGCAACGCTGTCCTGGAGAAGGCGGTGGAGGCCTGCGCCGGCTGGATCACCCGCACGGGACTCGGTGGGATGGCCGAGCGCATCGAGGCGCTGGCGCCCGTGGTGGTGGAGTTCCGACTGCCCCCGGAAGTGGCCGACCTGGAGGTGCTTCCCTGGGAGTTGGCGCTGGTCCGGGGTGTCCCCCTGGCCCGGCGCGGAGTCGTCTTCGTCCGCGGAGTCCGCCGGCCGGACTCCGGGCCTGTCGCCCAACCGTCCCAACCGTCCCAACCGCCCGGATCGCTGCCGCCGCACTTGCGCATGCTCGCCCTGTTCAGCATGCCGAGCACCAGCAGGCCGGTTGACCTGGGTGCGCACCGGACCCTCCTGCGCGCCGAGTTGCTCGACCTGACCGCCGGCGCGGGTGAGGACGCCGTCCCGTTGGAACTGCGGACGAGGCAGTTCGGGGTCAGCCGCGAGACCCTGAAGGGCATGCTGCGCGAGCCGGGCGGCTGGGACGTCGTCCATGTCGTGGCGCACGGCCGGCCGGGCGGCCTCACCCTCGAACGCGCGGACGGCACGGCCGACAAGGTCGGCGCGCGCGACCTCCTGCGCCTGCTGGATCCGGCACGGGACCGCACCCGACTGGTGTTCCTCTCCGCCTGTTGGTCGGGGAGCCGGGCGACCGAGGAGGACAACGGCGACGGACCGTCCGGCGACACCGCCGCTCTCGGCTCCCTCGCCGGCTCGGTCGCGGAACATCTCGGCTGCGCCGTCGTCGCCATGAGGTTCCCGGTGAGCAACGACTTCGCCCGCGCCCTCGCCGTACGCGTGTACCGGCACCTGCTGTGCGAGGGTCATGAACTGCCGCAGGCCCTGCACAATGCCGTGGCCGACTCGGTCACCGACATCGCGGCCGCCGAGGGCGGCACGCCCCTGTTCACCGCGGCGACCCCCGTGCTCTTCGGCGCCGCCGCCCGGACCCTGCGGTTGCCCGGTCGCCCGATGACGCGGGGCCCCCTGCGCGGGGTTCCCGTGCCCGCTGTCGGAGGACTACCCGAGCGCCCGCGTTCCTTCGTCGGGCGGCAGCGGGAGATGACCGGGGCGAGCGCCGCGCTCGCGCCGGAGAGCGGACTGCGCGGCGCGGTGATCCACGGAGTCGAGGGCATGGGGGCGACCACGTGCGCGTCCCTGCTCGCGCACGATCACCGCGAGGCCTTCGACATCGTGCTGTGGCATCCGAGGCCGGTCCGGAACGGGGCGGACGCGCAGCACGGGGCGGGCTCCTTCGACGACTTGTTGAGGAATGTGATCGTTCAGATCCCCGGCATCGGTGTGCCGTCCGGGCAGTCCCCGCTGTCGCAATGGAGGGAATTGGTCGACAAATCTCTTAGGTGTCATCTCCGCCTCCTCCTCGTGCTGGACGCCGTCGACCGCGCGATTGACCTGGACCCCCGTTTTGTCGACCTGATCGAGCAATTCACCGGGGTGGGTGGGACGAGCAGAATTCTGCTCACCTCACGGTCGGAGCTGCCGGGCGTCGCCCCCGAGCTGCCCCGCACGGAACTGCCCGCGCTGGACGTCCGTGAGGTGCGGCAGATCGTCCCTGCCCTGCCCCGTCTCGGGGTGCTCGCGCGGGAACGGCGCAACGGAGTGCTGCTGGAGAAGGCGCTGCGCGGTACGCGCGGTCGACCCGGACTGCTGATGGACGCGGAGGGTCATGCCGCGACGGTCCGGGAGTTGGAGAACTGGATCCGCAGGCATTGATATGCGGATTCGCATTCCCATTCGATTGGAGGGGCTCTGTGACCGCCTCCAAAACTGCCCTCGTCAAGGGTCAAGGAAATTCTCGGCCGAAACACGACACGAGAGGCGGCATACGTCTACTCTGCTCTGCACTGGCATATGCGTGGGGTTCTTGGGGGGACTGAGAACGTGTCGGGGGAATTCAACGCCTTACTGGAGGTTGTGAACTTCCACAAGGGCGAGAGCGGTCCGAGCTGGCTGTGGCGGATCAGTGATGGGGAAGAGACGGGGGAGATCGGTGAGTTTCCGGTCGACCTGAGGGCCGGAACGAGCGCGGAGAACCGCACCAACTACGGTTTCCTGCTGGATCCGTACGCCTTCTTACGGCGTGCCCGGCTGGACGAGGCCGGGGAGGCCAACCAACTGCACCTGCTGGGGCAGTGGCTGCGCACCTCGGTGCTCACCCAGGGGGTCTGGGACAGACTGCCCCTGGACCGGCCGTCGACCGTGCTGCTCCGGCTGGATCCGGACGGCCCGGAACGCGAAGTGCTCGGCTACCCGCTCCTCCTCGCGACGGACGACACCCGGGCCGCCCTGGCGGACCGCAAGCTCACCTTCGTCCACGACGTGACGGCGGGACGCCGCACCCGGAGCAGCCGGGCTCGGCGGGCGGGGCCCGAACTCCCGCTCCATCTCGTGGGCTTCTTCAACCGCACCAAGACGGGTGAGCCCCTGGACCTGCACGCCGAGCAGTCGCAGGTGTTCGGCAAGGTGCGGGCCATCGCCGCCAACGGGGCCGGCCTGGACATCACGACGCACACACGCTCGTACCACGTGACGCACGATCAGCTCAAGCAGCAGATGCGGAACAACAAGCGCGACAACCGGCAGGACCCGGGGGACTGGCAGATGATCCTTCATCTGGCCGACCGGGGCGCTCCGGGTGGCTGGTCGGCGGCCTCCGAAGCGGGGGACCCCGCCGCCAAGTCACCCCTGACCGCCGCGGAACTTGAGACCATGCTGAAGAGCGGCGACAACGACCTGCGTCTGCGGTTCGCCGTCATCAGCACCAGACCGGCCAGCAGCCCGTCCATCGCGGACCAGTTGGAGATGTTCCGCATCTCCTCCCGCCTCGCGCCAAAACCCCCGACGCCGGACCGGCCCGAACCGGCCGACGGCACCCTGGCCGTGGAACTGGCCCGGACGACCGGCTGCCCCGTACTCGCCTTCCGGCACCGGATCGGCGACCGGGCCGCGGTCGCCTTCCTCACCAAGGTGTACGAGTACCTGCTCGATTCCGGCATGTCCCTGCCCCGGGCGGTCGGCGAGGCACTCGTGGAGTGCGGCCCGGCGCTGACCGCACTCGACCGCGCGGCGCCCGTGATCCACGGCGCCGACGCCTGCGGCCTGGTCGTGCTCCCCCCGACGCTTCTCATGGGCGTCCCACCGACGCGGGAACACCCGCCACCCAGCCTCATCGGGCATCACGACCCGATGTGGAAGGCCAGCGCGATCTTCGCCCGGATCGCCGGCGGCGCGGCCAACGGCGCCGTCCTGCACGGCATGACGGGCGTCGGCAAGGAATCCTGCGCCGACGAACTGATCAGCCAGTACGCGGTCCACGGCTACCGGCATGTCCTGCGGTACCCGCCCAAGGGCAGACCGGCGGAGCGCACCCCGTGGGACGCGCTGCGCGGCTTCGTCGCCCTTCTGCTGGAGCATCCGGCGATTCAGCAGGCGTTCGAGAAGCGTGGGCTGACAGAAGTGCCCACGGGTGAGCGACTGGACGAACTGCTGGCCGGCGACACCGACTTCGAGCGGCTGTGCCGCGACATCGAGGAGTGCCTGACCGGCAGCAATTCCGAGTACTCCCTGGTCTTCCTCCGGGATGTGGGACACCTGATCGCGAACCTGCCGCGTGACCGGCGGACACCGACCGCCGGCGCCCACGGCGCGACGACGTCCGGTCCCTGGCTCCATCCGCGCTGGGAGCAGTTGATCGACGCGATGACGCGCATCCCGGCGCGCGGCTTCCGGCTGCTGATCACCAGTCCGCTGCCGCTCGACCTCGACCAGAGCCTGATGCCGGACATACCGGTTCCCCTCCTGTCCCCCGCCGAGGCGTTCCTGCACGCACAGAGCCTTCCGCACCTCGGGAGCATCATCACCGCCGCGGCCGGAGACATGACCGGGGAGGACCGGAGCAGGCTGGTCCACCACGTGCTCGCGCGGGCCGAGGGGCATCCCGGTCTGCTGCGCTTCGCCGACCAGGTGGCGGCGCAGCCCGACGGAATGACACGGCTGCGCTATCTGGCGACCGTGGGCCTCGACCAGTTGGTCAAGGACCCCGCGGAACCCGTGCCCGAGGCCTGGCAGTCGATCGAGGAGTGGACGCGGAAGGCACTGGCCTGCATCTCCCGTGAAGAACCACAGCACCTGCTGCTCCTCGCACTGTCCCTGCTCGATCCGCGGCACCGGGTCCTTCATCCGGACGACGACTCGGCGCCGGGCCTGCTCGCGAAGGTCTGGGCGCGGCTGCGTATCCGCTGCGAGCGCTACTGCGACTGGACGGCCCCGCACCCGGCGGACGGCGAGGGCAAGGTGTCGTCGACGCGCGGGGAGGAGGACGAGATCCGCGGCCTGCTGCAGCCGTTGGCCGACCTCTGCCTGATCGAACTGCCCGCGAACGGCAAGCACGTGCGGATCCGGATGCATCCCGCGGTCGCCGAGGCGGTACGACGCGACCACGGCACCTGGCTCGACGAGGACGGCTCGCTCACCGCCGAGGTGCAGGAGACGGCGCTGCGCCACACCGCCGACCGCGTGAAGACGGCCCTACGGCACCGGACGCACGGCAGAACGGCGGACGCGCTGCGGCTCATACCCGAGGCGATGCCCTATCTGGAGCTCGCCGGCGACTGGGAGACATGGCTCCACTTCGTCGCCGTACGGATGACCGGGCAGCGCAACGGTCGTGGCGGCCTCGACGACATGCTGCGCAGACTGGAGCGGGTCGCGGACGCCATAAGAGACAAGGACTCCGACCAGTTCAAGATGGCCCAACGCCTGAGCGGCGTGTTCAAGGACATCGGCGAGAACCGGGAACCGGGCCTGTCCGCACTCCTCGGGCAGGGCCCGGGCGATCCCGTCGTGGACGACTCGCCGCTGGCCATGGCCATGAGCGCCGGAATCCTCAGCGGACTGAGGGACACCGGCAGACTGCAACGGGCCCGCGAGGTGGCCGAGGACTACCTGCGGTACTGCGGCACGGACGGCAGACCCACGCTCGTGGCCGGCGCGGTGGAAGTGGAACTGCTGCGCCTGATGGTCGACGAGGGAAAGCTCACCGACGCACTCGCCGCCCTGGAGAACGCCTTCGAGACCTTCGCCGACGTCCGCTTCCGCGGCACGGCGCACGCCCTCCGGGCCGACGGGGAGATCCTGCGCCGCAAGCTGTTCACCATACGGCGCGACACCCACGCCCTGCTCGCCGAGGCCGCGCCGGAGGACTCCGCCGCCCGGGCCGAGTACCTGGAGCTGGCCCGTGCCGACCACGAACGGCTGGCGCGGCACCGGCGCCAGGAGGGGGCGGACCCGATCGAGGACCATCTGCACAGGGTGGAGGCCTGCTTGCTCGGGCTCGACCCCCGGCTGGGCGCGGACGACTGGCACGAGCTGAAGAAGTACGACGACGAACTGGTCGGCTCCCTCAGGGCGGTCGAGCTCTCCAAGGACGTCATCGTGCAGGCCATGACCGCCGCGGCCCGCGCCCGCATCAAGCGCAGGCAGGGCACCCGACCGGGAGCGGCGAGCGGCAGCCTGTCGGAACACAACGCCATGAGGACGGCGCGGGACTACGAACTCACGGCTCTGAGACTGCTCTACGCCCAGGGCACGCCGATGGACATCGGTGCCTGTCACCGGCGTATCGGCGACGACCAACTCCACTGCAGACACCAGGGCCTGCGGCAGAGCACGCACGCCCACCATCTGTACGCCGCCCTGCTCGGCAGACTCACCGGAGCGCACCTCCTGGCGGCGCGCGACGCGAACCTCGAACCGTGGCAGCGGGAGCCGGGCGTGCGCCCGGCGAGCGTGGACGAGATGTGCCGATACCTCCAGGACGACCTCTGGGGGAAGGACCGGGAGCCGGCGCACGGAACGCAGTACCCGCGCGGGCTGCTGCGCAGATTCATGGCCGACGACGAAGAACTGGAAAGGATCTTCGAGGATCTCTTGGGGGGATGAGCAGTCCCCGTCGACAGAGTGCACGAAGTATGGGGGGTGGGTGAATGACACAGGTCGTCCACCTGAGGATCAAGGCCGCCGAGGCGTCGTCGCGGACGGACTACACCGTCGAGACGGCGCTGATCGGGGAGAGCGGTGTGGAGCGCAGGCCGCCGGAGACTCTGGAGCTGCCGCGGGCCCTGACCGATCCCGACGGTCCTCAGGCCCTGTGGGAGCGGGTGCGGGAGCTGGTCGCGGACGAACCGGGCCTGTGGGTGCTGCGGCTGCACGGACCGGAGCTGCGCCGGTTGAACTGGGAGGGGATGGCGGAGAACACGGCGCCCGGGAAGGACGGAGCGGCGCCCAGGGTATTGCGCACCGCTGTGGGCCCCCGCGCGTTCCAGCCGGGCGAGCAGCCCTCGTTCGGGGATCTCCCGGTGCGGGTATTGGTGGTGGGGGTGAATTCGCACCTGGAACCCCACACGGTGGACGACCCTCCGTGGCACGAGGACGTGGCCGTGTACGACGCGGTCTACAGGCCCGACGAACAGAACGCGGTGTCCGCGGACGCGCAACGGTGGGAGGTCGAAGTGCTCCCCATGCCCGTGAGCCACCATGTGCTCGCCGAGACGGTGAAGGCCAGTAAGCCCCACGTGCTCCACCTGGCGGGGGACTCCGCTCGCGCGCTCTTCGAGGAGGGGGTGCCCGACGTCAACCTCGCATCCGTCCGGCTGGTCGTCTCCAGCAGCGGGATGGACCGGGCCGAGGCACACGAGCTGCTGGAGCCCTTTGCACAAGCGGACGCGGTGAAGCCGGTCCGCGCGGTGGTGTCCCTGACGCCCGGACCGAAACCGGACACCGACCACGCTCTGTGCACGTCGCTGGCCGAGTTCTACCGCTCGCTGATCGCCGGCGAGGGGCTCGACGAGGCCGCCCGGTCCGCCAGGGAGGCCGACCCGTCGGCTTCCGTGACCGTCACGGTCAACTGCTGCCCGGACGCGGTGCTGCCGCGGTCCTCGGCGTCGTCCCGGTCATCGGCCTCCGACGTCTACCAACCCCTGGAGCGGGCCACCGACCGTGTCGGGCAGCGCAGAACGGCGCTGGAGCAGCTGGAGTCCGGCGCCGCCGTCAGACCGCTGATCGTGGTGTCCGGCGGTGAACCGGACGACAGGATCGGCAGCACGTGGTTCCTGCTGTCGACGTTACGCGTGTGGGAGGAGAGGCCGGGGGCCCGCGCCCTCTATCTGGACTTCGGCCGTCTCGGCCGTACCAAACCGCCCAGGTCGGCGGACGACATGCCGCAGGCCGACGACACCGTGCTGGAGACCGTCGCGTTGATCGCCGACAGCGTACGCGCGCACAGCGATCGTCACGGAGGCTGGGGACTGGACGACGACCTCGTCGCCGTGGACCGGCTGGTGCAGCGCCACCGTGACGACGTCGCCCGCGACGGCGGTATTCGCACAGGGGTCAGCCCGATTCGCGACAGACTGGTGCGGGCCGCGGTGGAACTGCTCGTCAGGGCCGCGCCGCCCGACACCCACCTCGTACTCGCTCTCGACCACTTCCTGGACAGCGGCAAAGTGCCGTACCGGGACGCCCGCAGCCTGGTGAGTGACGTCTTCAAGCCCGCACTGCACGGACCCGGGGCCATCACCGTCATGGCGACCGCCAAGCGCCCGCGGCACGACCAGACCGAGGATCTGCTGCTCGCGTTCGCGGCGGAGCCCCATGAGATCACGCTTCAGCGATGGTCGCCGCACCACGGCTGGCCGCTCCTGCGGGAATTGGGCACACGAATGGGTTACAAGTGGCACGACAAGCCGGGGTGGCGAGCGCTGGTGCGAGAGAAACTCCACACGGTTGAGGAAGACTTCGGCCCACAGCTTCTGCAAGAGGTGTGCGACATCGCGCTCACCAGGCTCGGCTGAGCCGAAGGACAAAGGGGGGAGGACGAATGGAACGGACCGGACGGGGATCGGCCGCCGTGGACGGGGAATACACGACGGCGTACCGACATTTCAGCGACTCGCGGGAGTACGACGCGAATCGCTACGACGTGCTCAAGCGGTGCAGCCTCATGACCTGCCTGAGCGAACCCGCCTTCGACGTCGCCACCGCCGGATTCAGCTTCTCGTTCGACCAACTGCGGCGGGTCCTCGCCGCGTACCCCGCCGAGGACGGCTGGTACCAGCTCAACGGCATGATCCGCAAAGGCGCCTGGGCCGCCTGGTGGAGGGACGACCGCGAGGACTTCACAGCGGACGGACTGCCGGTCTCCATGGTCGCCACGGCCGCCCGCCTGGCCACCCATCTGACCGGCACCGAGGGCAACACCGCCATGGTCGAACGGCTGCGGCTCCTGGTGCTCGCCGGCGAACACCAGCAGGCGGGCGAGGTGTTCGACAAGTGGTACCCGGCCTTCGAGAACGTCGCCGACTTCGAGGTCTGCCGCAGGCTCGCGGAGGCCGTCGCCCCCAAGGACCTGCATCTGTTCGCCGCGGGCGCTCTCCCCGCCGAACTGCTGGAACGGCGTGCGCGGGCCGAACGCCGGCTGGAGATGAGCCGGGGGCTGCACGCGTACTTCGAACAGACCCGGCACTACGTGTCGCGCCGGGAGGCCGAGGGCATCCTTGAGTCGGCGGTCCTCGGCACCGCGCCCCCGGCCCAGGACGGGACGCCGGACGGATTTCCGCTCGGCCCGCCCCGCGTCATCCACCTGCACGCCGGTGGCGGCATGGGCAAGAGCACCCAACTCGCCTGGCTGGTGGCCAAGTTCGGCCTGGACCAGGACCCGCCCGTGCTGTCCGCCGTACTCGACGCGCAGACCATGGTGACCCAGCGCCTGCTCCACTTACCGGAACTCCTGCTGGTCAACGCCGCCGAGCGGTTCCTGGAACAGGCGGAGGTGCTCGGTTCAAAGCGGCGCAGTCAGCGCATGCGTGACTTCCTCGGGATGTACCGGCACCGCCGCAGGGACCTGGACCGGGAGTTCGTACCGCCGAGCAGCACCCCCTTGCAGCGGTGGGAGGCCACCCCGATGCCGGGGACGCCGGTGGACGACTTCGCCGACGCCCTGAACGAGATCGCGCAGGGCGCCCCGGTCCTGCTCTGTCTCGACACCACCGACGAACTGCTGCAGGCCGAAGAGGAGGAACTGGCCCCCCTGCTGCGGATGTTCAGCCACCTGACCGGCCAGGTCCTGTGCCTGCGGGTCGTACTGTCCGGCCGGTCGAACGTCACCGAGCGGCCCGTCTTCTGCGCGGCCTTCTCCGACGTGCCCTGGCGGGCCCTTGAGCTCAAGCCCTTCACCGCCCGGGAGGCGCGGAGCTACCTCGAACTCCGCGGGGTGACCGCCGACCGGGCGGCGCGGATAGTCGCCGTCTGCGAGGAGGACATCGAGGGCTCACCGGCCTTCAACCCGCTCGTCCTCGCCCTGCTCGCCGGCTCCCCGGACGAACTGCCGACGGCGGGGGAATCGGTCTACTTCAGTGTCATCGACCGCGAACTGCGCTTCATCCCCGACGAGGACGCCGCCGACGCCCTCATGTACTGCGCGGTCGCCCGGCATCCGACGTACGAGTACTTCCTGCAGGTCGTCGTGCCCCTGCTGTTCGACGGACGCGACCGTGCCGGTGAGGGCGGCCTGGATGGGCCCCACGACCCCAGGGAGCTGTGGGACCGGCTGATCGGCTACGCCAAGCGCTCGGCGTGGATCAGGGCCACCGACACCCGGCTCGACGTTCATGTCAACGTGCGGCGCGCGCTGCGCCACAGGATGCGTTCCATGAAGGTGGACGCCTGGCAGCGGTTCCACCAGTCGGCCTCCCAGCGCTGCGCCGAGTTGGCCGGGCGCGCGGGGAGCCCCGAGGAAGCGGCGGGATGGGTCGCCGAGCAGGTTTACCACCAGCTCCACTCCGCCGTGTACGAAAAGCGCGACCATGACGCGTTCCTCGACGAGGTCGCGCGGACCTGGCGCGACCAGGTCGCGGCGGCCTGGCAGCGGGGCGACTTCGCCACCGTGATCGACCTCGCCGACCGGCTGTTCAGCACCGATCTGGAGATCTCCGAGAACGAGGACGAGTGCCCCGGCCTGCCCGATCCGCGGGTGATGCCGCTGCAGCTCTGGTACGACATCGCGCTCGAACGGGCCTACGGCGAACTGCACGCCGTGCTCTACGGCGGCAGGTCCGGCTGGTTCGACGTCGCACGCTTCTCGAGGCTGGTCAAGCGCCGGGCCGCAATGACCCATGACGAAAGCTCGCCCAAGCCGGACCGGCTGCGCGCCGACATCATTGACGCCGCCCTGAAACTGCACGCCGGACTCCGCCAGGGCCTGGCCCCGGTGAACGAGGCACACGCGCTGCTGCGGGCCCTGCCGAAGGAGCCGCGCGACGCCGACGGTCCGGAGCACATCTGGATCGCCGACGCACAGCTCCTGCTGGCCAGTTGCGCGGTCAGGCTCGGCCGGGCCGAGCAACACGCCCACCACAGGCATGCCAAGGCCGACCACGACTACACCGCGATGTTCGAGACGGCCGCCCCGCTCCGGGCACCCCTGGCCGGACTCGTCGCCCGCTACGCGATGCAGGACTGGGACCTGGTGGACCGGCCCGATCTGGTACGGGCCTGGCACCGACGACTCCAGACGCTGCCGCACGCCGTGGACGAATGGACGCGTCTCCTGGTGGCCGACGCGGACCTGCGCTGCGGGCTTCCGCTGACGGCCGAGCTGGGCAACCGCTCCGGCTTCGGGCACGGTGTGCTGCGTGCCGACCTCCTCCACGCCAGGTCACAACTGCTGCTCGGCGAGGCGGAAGAGGCCGAGAGGCTGCTGCGGGAGGTCACCCTGCCCGCCGTGTCGGGACAGATGGAGCCCGATCTGGCCTTCGAGACCTTGATGGTGCTGGCCCGCGCCCACGCCCAACTGCTCGAACTCGCGGAGGCCGAGAAGTACGCCCGGATGGCGATGGGACGTGCCCGCGACGACGAACGCCGGTTGCTGGTGATGGTCCACCGGGCCGCCACCGCGCTGTCCGTCACCGGCGACCTCGGCCAGGCGGACCAGTGGATCTCCCTGTCCCGGCCACTGCGGGAGGAACCCCGGGGCGCGGCCGGCTCGGCCATGAACGGCGTCGAGTGCGCGCTGCTGCACCGCTGGGGACGCGTCGAGGACGCCGGGACACTGCTGCGGAGCTGGTCGGACCGGCTGCGGTCCCGGCTCGACGCACCGGGGGAGTCCGTCCCGCCACCCACCGCCGCCGAATGGCTCTCCCACGGTTTTCACGCCCTGGTGTGCGCTCCGGCCGACGAGGTCGGCGATCATCTCGCGACGGTCACCGAGGCACTGAAGTCCATCCCCGGCACGAACCGGCGGATGATGCTCCTCGCGGAGCAGGCCAGGCTCTACACGACCGTCGCCGAGGAGCCCGTGCTCACGGACCGGGCCCGCGTCAGGGCCCTCGAACGGCTGCTGCAACGGCAGCAGTCCGATCCCGGCGGCTCCGTGTCCGGCCGAGCCGCCGGCCTCGCCGCACTGTGGACGGCGGAACTCCGTACGATCATGCTCGGCCCGGGCACGCGAGCCGCCCCCGTGATGCGCACCGCCGTCTCCCGGCTCGGCGCCGACAACCGGCTGGTGCACGCGACCTGGCTGCGCCTGCACCGCGTGCTGCCCGCGGACGTCGCGCCCGCCCCCCTGCCCGCCGCGCAGGACCACGAGCTGGCGAAGCGGCCGACCCTGCGCGCGGCCGACCTGATCGCCAGGAACCACCGCACCAGCGGCCGCGACCGCCGCAAGGCCGTCGCCGAAGCCGCCGGACTCCTCCGCCTCACCAGGGATCTCGACGTGCCCACCGTCTGGCATCTGCGCGCCGCACGCGAGGGCGGCGACGTGGGCGTCCCGGCCGACACCCTGGCGGAACTGCTGGAGCAACCCCGGCTGGAGGAGGCCCGCTGCCGCAACCTGCAGTTCGCGCTGCGCCGGCTCGGCCGGTACGAGGGACCGGGGCTGCCCACGGGCAAGACCGACGAATCCTGGCGCAGGGCCTGGGCGGCCTTTCAAGGTGAGGCCCGCGGAGAGGTTTTCACCTATCTGCGGGAGGCCGTCCGCGCCGCGGCCGAGGAACGGCCGGTCACCCAGGTCGAGGTGAACGTCCGGGGCAGGGCCGTGGCCACCGCGCCGGTGTCCGGAACCGATCGTCCCGTGTCGCCGGGGACGGACCCGGCCGGGGGGCCCTTGGTCTGGCGGGCGACGGAGGACTTCCTGCTCGCGCGTGAGTCCCTGCGCCTGACCGAGGACGAGCCCGTGGACGTGATCCTCCTGCGCGGCGAGATGCGCCCGTTCGACCAGGGGGCGGCCCTGCGCCTGCCGGGCAGCGCCCGGTCCATCCGCCCCGAGGACGTCGATCGCGCCGTACGGCGTCTGTGCGCCGACCAGCGGCAGCCGCCCCCGCTCGTGGTGCTGGACGCGCTGTCGCAGGACACGGCGGACGGCGGGGACGCCCGGCTGGCCGATCTGTTCGCCTTCCAGCTGCACTTGCTGGGATTCATTCCGTCGGTGCTGGTCGCCGGGCCCGTGGACGCCGATCAGGACGGCAGCCTGCGCCGTACGGCCCGCGCTCACGCCGTCGCCTTCGGCCGGACCGCGCATCAGATCGCGGAGCGGCTGCAGCAGCAGTTCGCCGCACGGCACGGGGAGGACAGGTGGCGCGTGCCGCGTATCCGGCTGCTGACCCACATCCCCGAGGAGGAGAACTTCGGCATCGGGCTGCTCTGACGCCTCGCCGGACCGGCCCGCCCCGACCGGCCCGCTCGGCGGGACGGTCAGGGCAGCAGGTTGATGAACCTGACGGCGACCACGAACGCGATCACGACGCCGACGAGGAACAGCAGAGCCTTGCCGAGGAGTACGTAGTCATCGGTGTTCCCCTCCGGCTCCGCCGGTGCCGGGCCCCCGGCATGACGGGGCCCTCGCGCCTTGCCGCCCCGTCTGCCGCGCAGAAACCCGGTCCTGGGCCGAAGGCCGATGTCCGGCGGTCTGTCGGGCGGCGGAGGCACTTTCGTCAACGGCCCCAGGCGCAGGGCGACGCGAGTGGCCCACGGACCCAGCACGTCGAAGAAGGAGTGGTGAACGTCTAGTTCCCCCCGCTCCGTCTGATCGAGCATCCCCCGCATCACCGAGCGCAGCGGGTCGCTGGAGAAGAGGGTGTGCTGATCGCGGACGAACCAGGCCCAGTCGCGAGCCGGCTCCTCGTGGCACAGGGCGGGGCGGATCAGCAGGTCGAACAGGGACTGCGCGTCGTACCGGAACTCCGGGCGGCGCCCGGTTGCGCGCACCCCGAGCCGGCAACGGATCGCCGTGAGACACACGATCCTGGTCTGCGACTCGTTCCAGACCGCGGCCCGGCCCGACACCTCCCGCAGCAGCTCCTGCCCCTCCTCGTCGCTGCGCGCACAGAGCAGCCTCTCGACGAGCGCGGCGGCCTCCCGGTTGTGGCGCTCGGCGGCCGTGTCGGCGAAGAAGTCCTCGCCACTCGGGGAGAGCACGAACTCCTCCGGAGGCGGATCCAGCGGCGCCGCCGAGAGCCGTGGTGCCACGGGTTCCGGCTCGTCCGCCGGCTCGGGGACCTGGCCCGTCTCCGGCCCGTCGGGCGCGGGGTGTTCGTCCGGCTCCTCGGCGCTCTCCAGCGTCCCCTGGACCTCCTGTGCCTCCTGTGCCTCCTGTGTCACCTCCGCCTCTAGCTGCGTCTCTTCCGGCGCCCCCGCTGGATCCAGGGCCGGACCCGCGGGCAGGGCCCGGAGGGGGGCGGTTCCGGCGTGGCGGGCCAGCAGGTCGCGCAGCCGCTCGGCACGCTCGGCCGCAGTCATCTCGTACCAGCCCGACCGGTCGCGCAGGAGGTCGAGCCCCGGCAACCCGTGAGTCTGGTAGCGCATCACCAGCAGGGACGCGGCCTCATGCGCCGGACCGTCGGGCGCGAGCCGGCCACCGAGGCGCAGTCGGCCGTACTCACGGCTGCCGGGGAGGGGCCACTTGGGCATGACGATCAGGCGGTAGGCCTCGGATTCGACGGACTCCAGGGTGGAGAACGTCCAACGCCCGGGCACCACGGGGGAGAGCATGTCCACGAGGGCGAGCAGCGCGGCGCGCGGTTCCCCGGCGACCAGGGACGCGTCGATGGAGAACCTGGACCTGGGACGGGTCAGCAGCCACGTCGTCAAATAGCACAGCCCCTCGGTGAGGGCAGGCCCTCGACCGGTCTCCCGGAGCCGGTCCGCGCCCTCCCGGCCCCGGCGTTCCAGCTCGGTCGGGTCGGGTCGGTCAAGACGCTGGCCCAGCTCCACCCGAGCGAATTCGTCCCCCAGGGGCCAGTCGGACTCGTCGAGGCCCAAGGCCAGTTCCGCGGTGAGCCGGCCGGGCTCCGCGACAAGGGCGTGACTGAGGAGGTTCTCCCGCCGCAAGTGGTCGACGGTCATGACCCGGCGCACGACGACGTCCTGGTGGGAGGAGAGCCGTTCGTAGGCGATCGAGTTCCCGACGGCGTCGCCGGGAGGACGCAGAACGGCACTCGCGAGCTGGAAAAGGCTCACGTCCTGCGCCATGGGCAGGGACGAGGCCACCGGGCCGAAACCCCTGTTGCGGGAGGGATTGTCGGGTTGATACGTGCACACCACCTGGTGGATCCCGGCGTTCGAGACGGCCACGTCCTCACACCTTCCTCAGCCGCGGTGGGGACACCGGGGTGGCCAGCAGACCCCACATCTGGAACACGGACAGCAGTGGACCGAGCACCCGCCGGGGCCGGATGCCGCCGGCGAAGGCGGTGGGGGAACCGGACGCGGGAGAGCCGCCGTTGGGCGCGGGCAGCACCGCCGGGGACATGCCGGTGGCCGACACGAAGTGCAGGGTGCAGTGGCGGCACTCCATGAAGGGGCGCAGCCACGGGGTCGCCTGATGATGTTCCAGAAAGGCGAAGACGTCCTGGCTCTCCCGGAAGACGTCCTTGGGGTCCGGGGGACTGCTCGGCCGGCCGTCCTCGCGCAGCCACTGGTCGATCGGCGGCTCGAACCGCAGGACGTCGCACTTGTTCAGCACGATCGCCGTCGGCACGTCGCACAGCCCGTCGGTGCGCGGCAGCCGGTCCAGCACGGCCGAGAAGGTGGGGTCGGGTAGGCCCACCGTGTGCGGCTGGATCCCCGCCACTTCGCGGGCCAGCGACAGTTGCTTCAGCCGCAGCGCCCTGAGCGCGTCGACGACGAACACCAGCGCGTCCACGCCGAGCAGGAACTCGGTGGCCTTTCCGGGCAGATGGAGCGACTCCCCGGCGATGTCGAAGAAGGCCACCGGCACGGTCCGGCCGTTGACGGTGATCAGCAGGGCGTCGGTGAACTCGACGAAGTCCGTGGGCCGGGTGGCCGGCAGTACCTTGCCCGCCTCCAGCTGGTTGACCGCGCGGGCCAGGAACTCGTGGTGCTGGGAGGTGTTGACCGAACGGCAGCGGATGCCCAGGGAGTCCAGACCGCCCCGGCCGATCTCGGCCATCATCGCCGCCAGCAGATGGGTCTTGCCGGTGCCGGACTGCCCGACGAAGGCGACGGTCAGCGGTTTGCCGAACATCAGGTACGGCACCGGCAGGAAGTGCTGGTCCGGCTGGTCGTTGGGGCACTTGAGGAAGGAGCGGTTCAGCTGGTCCTGCCGCCGCATCGGGTTGGGCTCCGAATTCGGGTCCCACGGCACCATGTTGTTCGTCTCCGGATCGGACACGAACAACTGCCGTTCGTCCAGGTGCAGTTCCTGGAGGCAACTGGGGCAGTGCACCGGCTGCTGCTGGGGCGTTTCCTGGTTCACTGTGTGCCGTCTCCCGCCCTGCGGCCGCCGAATCCCCTGCGCCCCGGCCCGGTACGCGGTCGTCGCCATGCCCGGCCGCCGAACTGGTCGTACGAACCGCCGCGGCCGTCCGCCCGCTCCTCCGGTTCCGGCCGCTCCGGTTCGGGCCGTGCCTCCGCCGGCGCCATCGGCCACGCCGACGGCCCCTTGTCGTCGAGGAGTTCGGCGAACCGCAGCCGTCCCGCCGCCAGGGGGTCCGAGGGGCGGCCGAGGTCCTCCCAGGGGTCCGGGGCGGCGATGCGCCGCAGCATCGTCCGCGCGTCCGGCCGCTGCTCGGCGCGTTCGGCGAACACGTCCTTGAGCAGGTCGTCACGTACGGGACCGGCGACCGGCGGCATCCGGGTGCCGCTCGGTTCCCGGGCGTGGGCGACGAAGTACACGAGCTGACCGGCGCTCCAGATGTCGTCGCGGTGGTCGTTCGCGCCGACCCCCTCGCGCTGCTCGGGCGGCGCCCATGGCAGTGCCCCCATCCGCTGCCGCGGCCGGCCCACCCGGTCGGCGCTGCCGAAACCGGTCAGCTGCACCCGGGAGCCGTCCCAGCGCACCGTCGCCGGGCTGATCGACCGGTGCACAAGACCCGCCCACTCCAGCAGCCGCAGGGCCCGGAACAGGCTGGACTCGAACTTCTTCTGCTCGGCCGACAGCATCAGCGCACCGGCCCGTTCGGCCAGGGTCCGCCCGTCGCGCGGGAGGTCGAGCAGCAGGAAGGGCTGCTCCACCTCGATGCCGTACCCGGCCAGCCGACTGAACTCGGGGGGATAACTGACCTCCATGAAGGCGCGGACCAGGGTGAGTCCGGCACGGATCTCGGCCTCCAGCGCGTCCACACTCTCCGCGCGGGTGGTGTACGCCGGCAGCAGACGCCGCTGCAGATACAGCCGCCCGTCCTCCAGCCGGATGGTCCGGGTGCGGAAACCGGAGGCGGGGGTGGGCTGTTCGTCGACGCCGTAGTCGAGGACCCGGACCCGTTCGGGCATGCCGGAGGAGTCGACGAAGGACAGGCTCTCGTTCATCCCGTCACGCTCCGGGCTGCCGTGCGTACCATCCGGGCTTCCTTGCGTACCAATCGTGCGCGTCCTTCCCCGTCACCCTGTCTCGCCCGACGCGTGCGAGGCCGACGGGAAGGACGAGGGGTCCCCGGCGGGGGCACCGTCCGCGTCCGGGGCCGGCCACACGGGCCGTACCGCTCCCGTCGACAGGGGCACCAGCCGCAGGAGTCCGGCGAACCGGCCGGAGGCGGTCCAGACGATCTCCGGCATCCCCGCCTCGGCCGCAGAGCCGCCCTGCGCGGCCCAGCGGGCGCCCCGCGGGGCCTCGGAGCCGCCGTCGCCCCGGCCGCCGGCGCCCTTGTCCGCGCCCGAGGAACTCACCACGGCCTTCCAGAAGGCCCCCTGCATGGCCTGCGGTACGAAGCCGAAGCTGCGCGCGGCGCCCGGCGCGCGGTCGAGCATGCGCAGCTGGTCCGGGGAGCACAACTGCAGCGCCTCATTGCGGCTGTCGGGCAGCAGGACGTCGACGATCCGGCGCAGGTCCACCCCGACGAGGGTGGCCGGATCGGGGCGGCCGGCCGACGCCGACGCGAACGGGGGCGGAGGGGTCGTGCCCATCCGCGCCAGCTGCTGCTGGTACTCGTGCATCAGCTCGTCGGTGCGGGAGACCACGGGCAGCGCCGCGGCGCTGGACGGGTCGCGCAGCACGACCTCCCAGTACGGGGCGAGCACCTCGGCCACCAGATCGGTGACGTCCCCGGCGAGGGTCGTCCGCAGCGCCTCCCCGGCCTGGCCGACGTACTCCACGGCGAACGTACTGCCGCCGCGCCCGCCGGAGGGACCGGTACGGCCGCTGCCGCGCTGGGCGGAGTCCCAGGCCGGGCGGGCTCTCCGGCCGAGCTGCTCGGCGAACTCCGCCAGGGTGTCGCAGACCGACTGCACCAGATGGGCCAGCGCCTTGGCCTGGTCGGACGCCCCGGCCCGGGCGTCCGCCAGCAGCCAGTGCTGCAGGACGCCCTGGTCGAGGACGTCACCGAGCCGCTCCACGGCCTCGGCGGCCTCCGCCAGGCAGGCGTCGGACCGCCACTGGCGTACGGCCGCGACCCACAGCGAACGCGCCGACAGGGCCGTCGCCAGCAGGGCCAGTACGAGCAGCGGCGCGCCGGTCCACACCGGTGGCCCGAGCGTGCGCAGACCCACCCCCGCCGCGCCGCCCACCAGCCAGGCGACGGCCAGCGCGGCGGCGGTGGCCGGGGGAACCCGGCGGGGCGAACCTGCGGTGCGGACCGCACCGAGCCCGACCAGCACCAGGACGACGAGGACACCCCACACTCCCAGGGGGCTCAGCCCCGCCAGCAGTGCGGCCGCGGCCGCCCACAGGGCCGGCGGCACCGGATCGGTGCCGATCACCGGTGGCGGCGGATCGCTCAGCGTGTCGAGCAGGTCGTCGGGGCAGATCCGGTGCAGCCGGTCCAGCTGGGCCGCGCTCCCGGTGGGCACCGCACGCCCGGCGAAGTCCCGCAGCCAGGAGACGATCTCGGGCAGCGGGCGGCGTCTGCGCAGCCGCTGCACCACCTGGCCGCGCAGTTCCTCGCCGACCTCCTCGGGGCGGGTGCCGGGCACCAGCGGGAGCTGGACGCCCATCTGCGCGAGATGGTCACGGCCGTCCGCGTCGAGCCCCGCCCGCCCGTCGGCCCATGCGAAGGTCTGCTCGATGGCGTCCCGGTAGTCGGCCAGGGCGTACCCGGCCTCCCGCGCCGACTGCGCCACGTCGTCCGCCGGGTCGCCCGGCCCCAGCAGCCCGCGCCAGCCCGCCAGCACGTCCAGCCGGTCGTTCAGCCGGCCGAGGCATTCGGCGGTGCGCCAGTGGGCCTGCCGCAGCACACTGCCCTCCGGCAGGCACTCCTCCACCGACAGGTCCTCGGGCTGGACATCGCCGGTGAGCACGTCCAGGGCTCCGCCGGGAGCGGGCCCGGAGCGCAGTTCGTCCGGTGGCGAGACACAGGCGTCCAGGGCCAGCAACTGGACGCGCATCAGGTCCTGTTCGGGCACCTCGTGCACGAGCAGCCGCAGGGCGGGGCTGGCGACGGCGCCCGGCAGGTCGCTCAGCGCGTCCATCGCCTCGTCGAACACCTCGGCCACGCGCAGCAGATCGATGAGGGGTTCCAGCCCGACGATGTCGTCCGCGGCGAGGTCCGTGTCGGTCAGCGCCAGCGAGCCCGCCTGGCCCGGGCGCCAGCCGATGCCCCGTACGTCGCCGATCCACAGCGTGGCCGCGACCGGGGGCCGCAACTGCGCGGGCAGGCTCAGCACCCGCTCGTCCGGCCCCGGCAGCTCTCCCACCGCCAGGCACAGCAGGTTTCCCACCAGGGGGTTGGAGCACAGCCGTTCGTAGGCGGCGTGGTGTACGGGCAGCGCGGCGACCGTGTCGATGACGAGGACGCGCGAGACGTCCGCGGAGCGTACGTGCGCGTCGCGCATCGCGTCGCGGAAGCGTTCTTCCAGGGCCCGCGGGTCCATCACCTCCGTCAGCTCGTGGCGCAGGTCGATACAGACGACGAGCCGGTCGTCGGTGGAGCCGGTCATGGTCACTCTCCCCGCGGGTCCTTGGTCAGGTCGGCGCCGAAGCGCCGGTCGTGCACCGGGGGCTGGTAGGGGCCCGACGCGGGCTGGAAGGACTGGTGGAGTTTGCGCAGGGTCCAGCCGGACATCCGGTGCGCCCGGGGGAAGGGCAGGTCGAGGGCGCCGGGCAGGATCTCCTTCCAGAAGGCGGCCAGGTCGGCGAACCCGGCCGGCCGCTGTCCGTCCTCCTGCCTGGCCAGCACCTCCATCAGCCTGCTCTGCTGCGGCGCCACCTCGTGGACCAGCGTGTGGAACAGGCCGTGCGGGGGGATCGGCGACACCTCAAGGCCCAAGGGGGTGGTGGTCATCAGCTGTTCGCAGAAGGCGTTGCGGATGCCGCCGCTGTCCTCGGCGAGCGTCCAGGCCTCGTACGCGCGCAGCAGGTTGCCCCAGCTGGACAGGCCGCCGCCGGGGGCGTCGAGCGGGCAGACCATCGCGGCGGATTCCCGGTCCTGCAGCCCGATGCGGATCTGGCGCGGGCTGGTGATGTCACCGAAGACCTGGACCTGGTTGTTCCACATGGCGCACAGCAGCCGGTGCAGGATGTGGCGCCGGTCCGCGGCCGTGCCCATCAGGAAGTCGTAGCCGTAGCCCAGCCGTTGGCGCCATCTCAGGTGGTCGCCCGGCTGCTCGGCGGCGAGCGCCTCCGCCCACAGGGTGAGGGTCTCGCGCACCTCGGGCACTTCGGTGAGGCTCATGGAGCTGCGGAAGAGCACCACGGTGATGGACTCCGTGGACACCGGCCGGAACTCGATCTCGCGTTCGCTGTCGCGCGGCAGCCGCATCTCGCGCTCCAGGAACCTGCGTACGGTCGAGTCGGAGGAGGTCGCCGGGTACACGATGAGCACCTTCAGCCGGCCGCTGCCCTCCGGCGAGAAGCCGACCGGCAGCAAGGAGGCCAGCTTGTGCCGGCACTGTTCGAGCGCGTCGTCGCCGACCTGTCCGCCCCCGCCCGTGGCCGCCTCGGACAGCAGGGTGCCCAGGCGCGGCAGCAGCGGGCGCTCCTCCCGGTCGCCGGGCTCCACGAACAGTCGCTTGATCCGGTGCTGGAGCTGGTCCTTGATGACATGGACCGCGCGGCGCGGGTCGGAGCGGGCCTCACCGAACGCGGCCCGCCACTGCTCGGAGCTCACCAGGCGGCCCAGCAGGGCCCGTTCGTCGTCGGACTCGCGCAGCCCCTCGGCCAGCAGCAGGCGGCGTACGACCGCCTCGTAGAACGAGGTCAGATCCGCCTGTGCGGGTAGCAGGTACGACACACCCGTGCGGGGCCGGTACAGGTGCCGGGTGCGCTGGCTGAAGGAGGCGTGCTCCTCGTCCGCCTGCTCGCGGAAGGCGGCGAGCAGCGCGTTGAGCTCGGACTTGACTCCCGCCAGTGTGCGGTCCCAGCGCGGCGCGTGGTCGGCCCAGTGGCGGTGCCAGGTGCGCCGGGACTCCCACTGGTACCACGTGTCCTGCTCCTGGAGCACGGCCGTGACCTCGGGGTCCGTCCACTTGGCCTTGACCAGTCCGCCCATGCGGTCCCGGATGCCGCGGGGCTGCGGGGGACCGGTGGTCAGTCCGGGCGGGCGCTCGGGCTCCCGGCGCCGGTTCTCCAGCAGACCGGCGAACCCGACCCGGTCCAGCCGGTCCTTGGCACCGGGATCCCCGAGTACCACCCGGTGCAGTTCGGTGACGTCGCACCGGCCCAGCAACTGCCGTACTCCGCGCACCGGGTCGAAGCCGGCCGCCAGCTCGGCCACGCGCTGGCGCAGTTGCCGGTCCAGGTCGCCGAGCGCGTCCTCCATGGCGGTTTGCCGGGTGGCGAGCGCGTCGAGGATGGCACGGGCTCCGGTCACCGGACGGGGCTCGTTGATGGGCAGGCTGGTCCGGCTCCACAGCGGGTCGATGTTCGAGGCGGTGAAGAACTCACGGACGAGTTCCCGTCCGGAGCCGTCCGGGGGGCGCGGCGCCGCGTCCTGCTGGCGCAGCGCGGTGGCCTGGAGGCGCGAGGCGAGCAGTTCCGCCAGCTCGTCGACCGGCACGGTCATGGAGGCGACCAGGCTGGTCGACACCCCCCGGTGCCCGATGCCGGTCGGCGCCACGGCCGCCCGCTCGACGTTGGTGTTGATGAAGGAGTCCGCGAAGGACTGGTAGAGGTGGTCGCTGTCGTGGGTGCGGCCGTCGTCGTCGCCGAGTTCGGTGCCGAGCAGCGACATCACCAGCGAGACCACACTGCGGTGCAGGTCCTCGCGCTCGATGCCGGAGGTGCGGCTGAACAGGAACGCGGTCTGCGCCGTCGAGGGGCGCAGCCGTACCGCCAGCCCGCCCGGGTACTCCAGCCTCAGCTGGCCCTGGGTGCCCACGTCGTCCAGGTCGTCCTCGGCGTCGGGCGCGTTCTGGTCGTCGACCAGTCGGAACAGGTCCACCAGCGCCCGGCCGGCGTTGAGCCGTGCGGCCCGGCCGCCGCCGCGGCCGTCGTCGAACGCGGACGGCATCAGCACCAGCGGATAGATCTTCACCCGGTAATGAGCCTCTTCGAAGGCCTGTCCGATCAGGTGGAGGTAGTCGTAGAAGATGCCCGAACCGGTGCCGCCGGCCACCGAGAAGGCCACGAACACGTCGCAGCTGTCGGCCAGCGTGCCGCCCAGCGAGGTCAGGTCACCGCCCGACTTGCTGATCATCGAGATCGCCTCGCGCAGCGGCGCCATGGCCGGGCCGAGGCCACTGCGGAAGGTCTCGAACAGGGCCGCCCGGCCGACCGTGGGCAACTGACCGGCGCCCCGGATGAGCGGGGCGATGCGTGGTTCGCCGGAGCGGGGCGGCAGCCAGGAGCACAGCGGTCCGGGCAGGTTGGTCCGCAGGCTGCGGGACACCTCCGGATAGGAGTCGAACCGGGGCAGCAGCCCGAACGTGGCGTGCGAGGTCCGGCTGTACGCGGCCTTCAGCGGGCCTTCGGCGCGCATGTGCGGCAGCCGGTTGAGTTCGGCCTCGTTGAGGTCGGCGTACACGAACTGCACACAGTCCGGCAGTTGGTAGGGCAGCAGCTGGCGGCCACGGAGCACGGGGAACAGGCTGGTGCCGTCGGGACCGCACAGCGCCTCGCGCAGTCTGTTCTCCAGTTCCGCGCCGATGAGGCACCCCGTGCCCCCGAGGCCGACGAAGAGCATCGGCTGATAGATCTTCACAGGGATTCACCTCGTGGGGACATGGTGTACGCGCGCGGCTCACCGGCGGTCGGTCCGCCGGGTCCGCGGACGACGCCCGCGTCAGAAGTCGTCGTCATAGGGCCGCCGTGCGGTCATGGTGGCGTTCTGGGCAGCGGATCCGCCCCGGCCGCGGCCCTGCCGGTTCCGCGCCCCCGACTGCTCCTTCGGCGCGGCCCGCTCCCCGCCGCGCACCCCTCGGCGGGTACCGGCCAGGCGCGTCGAGCGGGTCGTGGGGCGGTGGTCGGCGAACCCCAGGGACAGGCTGTCGGAGAGGGCGGAGCGCTGGCTGCGGGGGACCACGATCCGCTTGCCGCCCGGCAGCCGGACGCTGAGGCCGCCGTCGGTGGTCCGGCGCACCCGGTGCCGGCCCGGCGAGTCGTCCAGCAGGAGCCGCTGGCTGCCACCGGCGGCGGCTCGGAGGGAGAAGCCGAACTCGGCACCGGCGTTGGCGGGTGCCCGCAGGCGGCTGAGCTCCATGTCGCCGCGGTAGAGGATCAGTTGGATGTCGGAGGTGTCGCGGACCCGTCGGCGGTCCTGCCAGCGCAGTCCCAGCAGCACCGCCAGCGCCAGCACCAGCGCGGCCCCGGCGCCCACGTGCTTGTCGTACCGGTCGAGGAAGCCGGGCACCGGCACGACCCTGACCCTGACGAAGGTGGTCGCGACGACCTGGCCGGAGGTCTCGTCCCGCAACGTCAGCCTGCCGGGCACCGCGCCGTGCGCCGTGTCCGGTGCGAAGTCGAGGCTCAGCGGCACACGCACGGTCTTCCCGGCGGCCACGGTGATCTTCCCCGGGCTCACGGCGGGCGCGTTGCCCTTCGAGCCGCCGAGCAGTGCCAGGCTCAACCGGTGCGCGGTGTCGTCGTCGTTGCGCAGTTCGATGCTGCCGCGCGCGGTGTCACCGGGGTGGACCTCGTGGTCCTCCAGCACGAGGGCGCCGCTCAGCAGCGGCTCTGCGGCGGCCACCGCCGTGGGCAGCGGGCTCTCGTCGCCCGCGATGCCCTCGCCGACCATCAGACCGGTGAAGGACAGGGCGCCGTCGGCGGTGCGCGGTACGGTGACGCGGGCGGAGAACTCCCCGTCGTGGGCCCGTGGATCGGTTCCCTCGCCGTCGTCGGCGAGGCGCACGGTACGGGCCGGGAAGCCGTCGCCCGTCAGCTTCACCGACACCTTGATCCCGGCGAGCTGGGCGGGCTCGGTGAGTACGACGCCCTGCCGGGTCTGCAGGGTGACATGGGCGGTGACCTGCTGCCCGGCTCTCGGGGAGGGTGGGTCGACCACGATGTAGGAGCGCAGGACGCCCTGCCAGATCGCGGTGGCGGTGATCCGCTGCGCCGGTGCCCCGTCGAGCACTTCGACATGGACCCGCCAGGTGCCGGGGTAGGGGTTGCGGATGCGCAGGGCCTCCACGGGGCCGGATTGGCCGACCAGTTCGAACTCCGAACCGTCGGCCCTGCCGTTCAGTGGCACCTTGTGTCCGCGCGGGTCGTAGTACGTCACCGTGACGTCGTCCGCGTTCTCCTTGATCACATCGATGGTCCCGTCCGTCGCCACGGGCGGGATCGTCACCTCCAGGTCGGCGCTCGACTCCACGGACTCCGCGTCACCGGAGGTCGTGCGCGCGCAGCGCGCGCCCGCGAAGGCGGTGAGCAGGACCTCGGCCACGTCGTCGGAGCCCTTGGTGACCCGCGCGGCGGGGCGGGCGGAGGGCAGATCGGCGCAACGGCTCTGGTAGCCGCCCTCCGCCAGCTCGTCGAGCTGCTTCCGGTCGATGGACGAGCCGAAGCCGAGGGGCCAGATCTGCACCTTCTCCGCCCGTGCCTGCGCGACCTTCTTCGCGAGCGCCTTCTCGGCGTTGGCGTTGCGCGAGGCGGGATCGTCGCCGTACGCGGGGCTGTCATGGACGTCGAGCCGTCCGTCGGTCAGCAGGAAGACGATCTTGGGGGTGCCCTCGTCGCTGTCGGAGAGCAGGGACAGTGCCTGTGTCAGGGCCGCCGGGAAGTCGGTGCCGTTGCCCTCGGCGTCGGTGCGCCGGTGCAGCCGGGTCACGCAGGAGCTCAGCCGCTCCCGGCCGGCCGCGTCCGCGCGGGTGGGCGGGCACACGGTCTCGACGGGTCCCGGGCCCGATCCGGTCGCGCTGCCGAAGCCGACCACGGCCACGCGGGATTTCTCGGACACCTCTCCGAGCGCGAGCACCGCGGCGGCCGCGCGCTCCGCTGCGACATCGGCCTTGGACAGGCTCCCGGACTCGTCCACCAGCACAACGAAATCAACCGGTTCCGGGCTCAGGGCCCGCTGATCTCCGTCGGCGTGGGCAGGCGGGGGAAAATTCAGGGGCAGCAGCGCGAGTAGGAGGGCGCATATCCATCTCGCCGCGCCCCGCGGGTCGTCCGGTCGAAATACGGTGCGGCGTATTGAGTCTCGCGGCGTTCTGTTCTGCCGTGTCGACGAAGGGCAGGAGGCGCCCGTCATCATCGGCCCACCCCCCTGACAACCCGCGAGACCGTGCAGTAGTTGTAGCACCGGGCGATGACGGGCGGTAAGGGTTTGACCCAATTCGAAGAGTGTGACTGTTGATCGCGGGGAAATGGGGTGGGGATTAGCCCGGCGTTCGAATATTCGTCCGCACTGGGCCGTTATTCGGAATCCCGGTTTCCGTGTTTGTTCGATGGAATTAGTTCATTCGTTCCAGTTTTCGAATGGGGGGTGCTTGCTCTGTCCGGTCAGGCCGGGCGGCGGGCTCAGGTGCCCCGCCTCCGGCTCTCGGCCGCCGCGAACAGGGCGCCGGCCAGGACGAGCAGGGTGACGCTCGCGTACACCTCGTAGCCGTCCAGGAAGTCGAGCCTGTGCACCAGGCCCACCTTCCAGTCGACGAACGAGTGCAGCAGACCCGCCAGGCCCTGCAACAGGGCGACGACACCGAGGAACTCCAGTAGCGGCTTCATGGCACGAGCCTCGCGCCGCGACCCGGGCCCGCACATCGGCCGCGGGGCGAGCGCCCGCCGACGGAAGTCCACGCTCCGGCCGCCCGTCGCGCCGAAAGTATGCGATGCCGCGACTTTGGTCGACGATGACCTCGCGAGTGCGGTGCCGCGGCGCCGGGCTGCGTAGATTTGTCGATCGTGAGTGGTGAAACCCCGAGCCCCGAACCGCAGCCCTTCCCGGCGCAGCGCTGGCTGCTGCCCTCGGCCGTGGTCAAGGAGCTCGACCCCGACGGGGGACGCCCGGGGCGGCGGCACCGGCGTACCGCGCGGGACTGGGTCGTCGACTTCAGCTGCTTCCTGGTGGCCGTCTTCATCGGCCTGGTGTCCGCCGACACGATCGACCGGGAGAACATTCCCGACCCCCTGGCCGTCGTCGACCAGCTCCTCGGCGCGCTCGCCTGTGCGGCGGTCTGGCTGCGGCGGCGCTGGCCGCTGGGGTTCGCCGTGGCGATGGTCCCGGTCAACTTCGTGTCCGTCACCGCGAGCGGCGCCGCCCTGGTCGCGATCTTCACCCTCGCCGTGCACCGGCCCTTCCGGTACGTGGCCTGGGTGAGCGGCGCAGCGCTGGCCATGAGCGCGGTCTTCTACTGGCTGCGCCCCGACCCCGATGTGCCCTACCCGTGGATCGTCCTCCTCGCCGCGATGCTGAACGCCGCCGTCGTCGGCTGGGGCATGTTCGTCCGGTCCAAGCGGCAGCTGATGCTCAGCCTGCGTGACCGGGCGCGGCGCGCCGAGACCGAGGCCCAGTTGCGTGCCGAGCAGGCGCAGCGGCTGGCCCGCGAGGCCATCGCGCGGGAGATGCACGACGTCCTCGCCCATCGGCTGACCCTGCTCAGTGTGCACGCGGGCGCACTGGAGTTCCGGCCGGACGCGCCCCGGGAGGAGATCGCCCGGGCCGCCGGTGTGATCCGGGAAAGCGCCCACGAGGCCCTCCAGGACCTGCGGGAGATCATCGGCGTGCTGCGCGCGGGGGAGCGGGACGACACCAGCCGGCCCCAGCCCACCCTGGGCGGGCTGGAGTCCCTGGTCGCCGAGTCCCGGGAGGCCGGGATGAAGGTCACCCTCGCCAACCGCGTCACCGACCCCGCCGCCGTCCCGGCCTCCGTAGGCCGCACCGCCTACCGCATCGCCCAGGAGGGCCTGACCAACGCGCGCAAGCACGCCCCCGGCGCCGAGGTCACCGTCACGGTCACCGGCGCCCCGGGCGACGGCCTGCACATCCGCGTCCGCAACCCGGCGCCGGAGCACGACGCGGCCCCCGTTCCCGGCTCGGGCCAGGGCCTGATCGGACTCACCGAGCGCGCGACCCTGACCGGTGGCCGCCTGGAGCACGGCCCGACACCGGACGGCGGATTCGAGGTACGGGCATGGCTGCCCTGGGGGTGACAACTGCGCCCGGCGGGAACGCGGTTGACTTGCCCGGACGAATGGAAGACCTTTGATCGTTCCATTCGCCCCGGCATCCGCGGGGAGTCGCACCGGCTGCGTACCCGCTACGGTGCCGCCCTGCGCGCCTGACGCTCCGTCAACCGTGATTACGTGAGGCCCATGACTGCGATCAGACTTCTCCTCGTCGACGACGACCCGCTGGTCCGGGCCGGTCTGTCCCTGATGATGGGCGGCGCGGACGACATCGAGATCGTCGGGGAGGCCACGGACGGCGCCGAGGTGGAGGAACTCGTCGAGCGCTTCCGGCCCGACGTCGTGCTGATGGACATCCGCATGCCCTCGGTGGACGGACTCACCGCCACCGAGCGGCTGCGCGGACGGCCGGACGCCCCGCAGGTGGTCGTGCTGACCACCTTCCACGCCGACGAGCAGGTGCTGCGCGCCCTGCGCGCGGGCGCCGCGGGGTTCGTGCTGAAGGACACCCCGCCCGCCGAGATCGTGGCGGCGGTACGGCGGGTGGCGGCGGGCGATCCCGTGCTGTCGCCCACCGTGACCCGGCAGTTGATGGAGCACGCGGCGGGCGGCGCGGCCGACACACGCCGGGCACGCGCGCGTGAGCGTGCGGCCGCGCTGAACGACCGTGAGCGCGAGGTCGCCGTGGCGGTGGGGCGGGGGCTGTCCAACGCGGAGATCGCGAGCGAGCTGTACATGAGCGTCGCGACGGTGAAGACCCATGTCTCCCGCATCCTGACCAAGCTCGACCTCAACAACCGAGTGCAGATCGCCCTTCTGGCCCATGACGCCGGGCTACTGGAAGAACCGGGAGCGGACGGGAACTAGGGTCTGTCGTCGAAATCCCGTCGTCCGCCCGGAGCGCGGGCCGAGTGCCGGGCATCGCGCGGCAGGCGGGAAGTGGCGACAGACCGAGGGCGCTGCGATTGGAGCAGCCCGGCTGGGACTGACGGCGCCCCTCTACAGACCCGAGCGGGGCGGGGGAAGTGTGCAGCTTCAGGGTGGAGGAGGGCGCCAACGCGATGGGGGTCCCTCCCGCGCGAGCGAGCCGGGGCTGTCCTCGGTAGACGAGGTTGCGGAGGGCGCGGGGTCCTCCCGCGCGAGCGAGCCGGGTGTGGGGGAAATGGCAACCGACGACAACGCCGAGCGCGTGCCGGGGCCCGCGACGCCGGGACGATCCGAACGACGGGCACTCCCGGCGGTGCCCGTGCGTTGTCCGGGTGTCGGAGAGAGGTGTCAGGGGGAGCGGGGCATGCGGGAAGTCGTCGATCTGGGGGAGTTCGGGGAGGACTTCCACAGCGATCCGCATCCGGTGTACGAGCGGCTGCGGGCCAAGGGGCCCGTCCACTGGGTCCGGCCGCCGGGATGGGAGTCGGAGACCTGGCTGGTCGTCGGGTACCGGGAGGCCCGCGCGGCGCTGGCCGACAATCGGCTCGCCAAGGACGCCTCCAAGATCGGGCTTTCCTCCCTCGACGAGGAGATGATCGGGAAGAACCTGCTGGTCAGCGACCCGCCGCAGCACACCCGGCTGCGCGGGCTGATCTCCCGCGCGTTCACCGCGCGCCGCGTGGAGGAACTGCGCCCGCGCGTGCAGCGCATCACCGACGACCTCCTCGACGCGATGCTGCCGTACGACCGCGCGGAGCTCGTGGAGTCCTTCGCGCACCCGCTGCCGCTGACCGTCATCTGCGAACTGCTCGGTGTGCCGGAGCTGGACCGCGCCGAGTTCCGCAAGATGTCCACCGAGGCGGTCGCGCCGAGCAGTTCGGGCAGTGAGTACGACGCCTTCGTGGGCCTGGCCGGTTACTTCACCGAGCTGATCGAGGACAAGCGGGCCGCGGGGCCGACCGGCGACCTGCTCAGCGAGCTGATCCGGACCACCGCGGAGGACGGCGACCGGCTCTCCCCGGACGAACTGCGCGGCATGGCCTTCATCCTGCTCATCGCGGGCCACGAGACCACGGTCAACCTCATCACCAGCGGTGTGCACGCGTTGCTCACCCATCCCGAGCAACTCGCCGCCCTGCGGGCCGACATGAGCCTGATCGACGGCGCGGTGGAGGAGATGCTGCGCTACGAGGGCCCGGTGCACAACGCCACGTTCCGGTTCGCCGCCGAGCCCCTGGAGATCGGCGGGGCCGCGATCGCGCAGGGCGACGCGGTCATGGTCTGCCTGACCGCGGCGAACCGCGACGCCGAGCACTGCGCCGACCCCGACCGCTTCGACATCCACCGCGACACCCGCGGCCACGTCGCCTTCGGCCACGGCATCCACTACTGCCTGGGCGCCCCTCTGGCCCGCCTGGAGGCCCGTACGGCGATACGGACCCTCCTGGAGCGCGCCCCCGGCCTGACCCTCGACGGCCCGCCCGGCCCCTGGCTGCCGGGCATGCTGATGCGGGGCATGCGGAGCCTGCCGGTGCGCTGGTAGGGCGCGGCCCGGTGACAGCACAACGCCGGGTGTCCGTGCGACACCCGGCGCCATGGCTGCGTCCCGATTCAGACTCCTACGGCCTCCCGGCCCCCGGCGATCTCCGCCAGCCGCACCGGTCTGTGCTCGGCCCGCGACCGTTCGCAGGCCTCGGCGATACGCAGGGCCTGGAGGGCCTCACGGCCGTCGCAGGGGTTGGCGCGCTCGCCGTGGATGACCTCGACGAAGGCCGCGAGTTCGGCCTCGTAGGCGGGGCCGAAGCGTTCCAGGAAGCCCGGCCAGGGCTTGTCGGCGGCCGGCGGACCGGTCGGTTCGGTGGAGGCGATCGGGGTGCGGTCGTCGAGGCCGACGACGACCGTGTCCCGCTCCCCGGCGAGCTCCATGCGGACGTCGTAGCCGGCGCCGTTCAGCCGGGTCGCGGTCGCCGTGGCGAGGGTGCCGTCGTCGAGGGTGAGGACCACCGCCGCCGTGTCCACGTCGCCCGCGGCACGGAACATCGCGCCGCCCGCGTCGGACCCGGCCGCGTAGACCTCGACCACCTCGTGCCCGGTCACCCAGCGCACGGCGTCGAAGTCGTGGATCAGCGTGTCCCGGTACAGCCCACCGGACACCGGCAGGTACTCCGCGGGCGGCGGCGCCTGGTCGCTGGTGAGCGCCCGCACGGTGTGCAGCCGCCCCAGGCGCCCCGCGCGCACAGCCTCCCGCGCCCCGACATAGCCCGTGTCGAAGCGGCGCTGGAAGCCCATCTGGAGGACCGTTCCCGCGGTCTCCACCTCGCCGATCGCGTGCAGTGTGCCCGGCAGGTCCAGCGCGATGGGCTTCTCGCAGAAGACCGGAAGCCCCGAGCGTGCCGCCCGCCCGATCAGCTCGGCGTGCGCCGCGGTGTTGGTGGTGATCACCACGGCGTCCACGCCCCATTTGAAGATCTCGTCCACCCCCGGTGCCGCCGTCTCGCCGAGACGCAGGGCGAGTTCCGCGGCCCGCCCGGGGTCCGTGTCCGTGAGGATCAGCGAACCGACCTCACGATGACGGCTCAGGGTGTTCGCGTGAATGGTGCCGATCCTGCCCGTACCGATGACTCCGATGCGCATGGGAAAAAGGTGCGGTCGCATCCGCCACCCTGTCAATGCGTATGTCCGGACAATCGAACTACACAACTTCCCGTCAACCGGCCACGGAGCTACGCTCGCCCCGTGGCGAAACCAGAAGTGGACCCGACCGTGTCGCTCGACCTGACCGTGGACCGGAGCAGCCCGGTGCCGTTGTACTTCCAGCTGTCCCAGCAGCTGGAGGCCGCGATCGAGCACGGCGCCCTCACACCCGGCAGCCTGCTGGGCAATGAGATCGAGCTCGCCGCGCGGCTCGGTCTGTCGCGCCCCACCGTCCGCCAGGCCATCCAGTCCCTGGTCGACAAGGGCCTGCTGGTGCGCCGCCGCGGCGTCGGTACCCAGGTGGTGCACAGCCAGGTCAAGCGCCCCCTTGAGCTCAGCAGCCTCTACGACGACCTGGAGGCGGCCGGTCAGCGCCCGGCCACGAAGGTGCTGGTCAACACCGTCGTCCAGGCCTCCGCCGAGCTCGCCGCCGCGCTCGGCGTCCCCGAGGGCAGCGAGGTGCACCGGGTGGAGCGGCTGCGCCTGGCCCACGGCGAGCCGATGGCGTACCTGACCAACCACCTGCCCGGCGGGCTCCTGGACCTGGACACCGCCCAGCTGGAGGCCACCGGCCTGTACCGGCTGATGCGCGCCGCCGGGATCACCCTGCACAGCGCCCGCCAGTCCATCGGCGCCCGTGCCGCCACCGCCGCCGAGGCCGAGCGGCTGACCGAGCCCGAGGGCGCCCCGCTGCTCACCATGCAGCGCACCACCTTCGACGACACCGGCCGCGCCGTCGAGTACGGCGACCACATCTACCGGCCGAGCCGCTACTCCTTCGAGTTCCAGCTCCTCGTACGGCCGTAGCCGACCCCCCGACAAAGTCCGGACAAGTCGTAATGTCCGAACAATGCGACCCGTCGGTGCTCCCCGGCCGCGAGGCGCGTGATCCCTGTGTTCGATACTGGGGCGTTTGGGGCTGGTGCGGCCATCCTGGTGCAGTCATCCTGGTGCAGTCATCCTGGTGCAGTCATCCTGGTGCAGTCATCCTGTGCGGTCATCAGCCCTTTGCGCACGTAAAAAGCACAGCAAGAAGGGCACGGCCTCGTGGCACGGTTGAGGACCTGGGCAGGAATCGCGCTGGCGGGGGCACTGACCGTGTCGCTGGCCGGCTGCAGCGACACCGGCGGCAAACGCGCCGAGGACGCCCGCAAGGCCGCGGCGGCCCAGGGGAGGGCGGCGGTGAACACACCCCGCTGGACCTTCGCGATGATCACCCACTCGGGCGACGGCGACACCTTCTGGGACATCGTCCAGAACGGCGCGAAGCAGGCCGCCGTGAAGGACAACATCAACTTCCTGTACTCCCACGACGACGAGGCCCAGCAGCAGGCGCAGCTCGTCGACGCGGCGGTCGACAAGCAGGTCGACGGGATCATCGTCTCCCTCGCCAAGCCCGACGCCCTGAAGGCCTCCCTCGCCCGCGCCCGCAAGGCCGGCATACCCGTGATCACCGTGAACTCCGGCTCCGCGCAGTCCAAGGAGTTCGGGGCGCTCACGCACATAGGCCAGGACGAGACCGTCGCCGGTGAGGCGGTCGGCGAGGAACTGAACGCCCGCGGCCGCGAGAAGGCCGTCTGCGTCCTGCACGAGCAGGGCAACGTCGGCCACGAGCAGCGCTGCGACGGCATCAGGAAGACCTTCGACGGCACCGTCCAGAACCTCTACGTCACCGGCACGAGCATGCCCGACGTGCAGTCCGCCATCGAGGCCAAGCTCCAGGCCGACAAGTCCGTGGACGCCGTCGTCACCCTCGGCGCGCCCTACGCCGACACCGCCGTCAAGGCCAAGCGGGGCGCGGGCAGCAAGGCCGAGATCGACACCTTCGACCTCAACGCCAAGGTCGCCGCCTCCCTCAAGGACGGCACCCTCGGCTTCGCCGTGGACCAGCAGCCCTACCTCCAGGGCTACCAGGCCGTGGACCTGCTGTGGCTGTACAAGTACAACGACGACGTCCTCGGCGGCGGCAGGCCGGTCCTGACCGGGCCGCAGATCGTCACCGGGGACCGCGCCGCCGCGCTGGAGGAGTACACGCAGCGGGGCACCCGATGAGCGCCGCCACCGCCGCCCTGGACGAGCGGCTCCTTGAGACCTCGCCGCTGCGCAGGCTGCTCGCCCGCCCCGAGCTGGGCTCGGTGGTCGGCGCGCTCGCCGTCTTCGTCTTCTTCGCCCTGGCCGCCGACGGCTTCCTGCGCGCCGCGAGCCTCAGCACGGTCCTGTACGCCGCCTCCACCATCGGGATCATGGCGGTGCCGGTCGCCCTGCTGATGATCGGCGGCGAATTCGACCTCTCGGCGGGCGTCCTGGTGACGTCGTCGGCCCTGGTGTCGTCGATGTTCAGCTTCCAGATGACCGCCAACACCTGGGTCGGCGTCGGCGTGTCCCTGCTGGTCACCCTCGCCGTCGGCGCCTTCAACGGTGTCATGCTCACCCGCACCAAGCTGCCGAGCTTCATCGTCACGCTCGGCACGTTCCTGATGCTCACCGGCCTGAACCTCGGCCTCACCAAGCTGATCGCCGGCACGGTCTCCACCAAGCCGATCGCCGACATGGAGGGCTTCCCCAGCGGTCACGCCGTGTTCGCCTCCACGCTCACCGTCGGCGGCGTCGACTTCAAGATCACCATCCTGTGGTGGCTGGCCCTGGTCGCCGTCGCCTCCTGGATCCTGCTGCGCACCCGCGCGGGCAACTGGATCTACGCCGTCGGCGGCAACCAGGACGCCGCCCGCGCGGTGGGCGTGCCCGTCGCCAGGACCAAGACCGGCCTGTACATGGGCGTCGCGTTCGGCGCCTGGGTCCTCGGCCAGCACCTGCTCTTCTCGTACGACGTCGTCCAGTCCGGCGAGGGCGTCGGCAACGAGCTGATCTACATCATCGCGGCCGTCATCGGCGGCTGTCTGATCACCGGCGGATACGGCAGCGCGGTCGGCTCCGCCGTCGGCGCCCTGATCTTCGGCATGACCAGCAAGGGCATCGTCTTCGCCGAGTGGAACCCGGACTGGTTCAAGTTCTTCCTCGGCGGAATGCTTCTTCTGGCGACCCTGCTCAACGCCTGGGTCCGCAAGCGCGCGGAGGCCGTCAAGTGACCCTCGTCGAGCTGGCCGACGTCAGCAAGCACTACGGCACCGTCCGGGCCCTCGAAGGGGTCTCCCTCACGGTCGGGGCGGGGGAGGTCACCTGCGTCCTCGGAGACAACGGCGCCGGCAAGTCCACCCTCATCAAGATCATTTCGGGGCTGCACCCGCACGACGGGGGCGTCCTGCGCGTGGACGGCGAGGAGACCCGGCTCAGCTCCCCGCGCGAGGCCCTGGACCGCGGGATCGCCACGGTCTACCAGGACCTGGCCGTCGTCCCCCTCATGCCGGTCTGGCGGAACTTCTTCCTCGGCTCCGAGCCCCGCAAGGGCAAGGGCCCCTTCAAGCGCCTGGACGTCGCGCACATGCGCCGCACCACCTGGGAGAAGCTGCGCGCCATGGGCATCGACCTCCGGGACGTCGACCAGCCCATCGGCACCCTCTCCGGCGGAGAGCGCCAGTGCGTGGCCATCGCGCGGGCCGTCCACTTCGGCGCCCGCGTGCTCGTCCTCGACGAACCGACCGCGGCGCTCGGTGTGAAGCAGTCCGGCGAGGTGCTCAGGCTCGTGGCGCGGGCCCGCGACGAGGGCCTCGGGGTTGTGTTCATCACACACAACCCGCACCACGCGTACCTCGTGGGCGACCGCTTCGTGCTCCTGAAGCGGGGCACCATGGTGGGCGACCACGCGCGCGACGAGATCACGCTCGACGAGCTGACACGCCAGATGGCGGGCGGCAGCGAGCTCGACGATCTGCGCCACGAGCTGGAGCGCGCCTAACCGGTGAACGCCGTACGGGGAACGGCACCGTGCCCTTTCCCCGTACGGCACCCCTACCGTCGGTGAGGCACAATCAACCCCGATGAGCACCTACGGCACCTTCACCGCCCCCATCGGCTCCCGCCGCGCGCCGGCGCTGCGCACCGTCGGCACCCGGGAGCGCCGTTCCCATCTGACGGCGCCCCGCGTGCCCACCGTCGGCATCGACATCGGCGGCACCAAGGTGATGGCCGGAGTCGTCGACGCCGACGGCAACATCCTGGAGAAGCTCCGCGCCGAGACCCCGGACAAGTCCAAGAGCCCCAAGGTCGTCGAGGACACCATCGTCGAACTGGTGCTGGACCTGTCCGACCGGCACGACGTGCACGCCGTCGGCATCGGCGCGGCCGGCTGGGTCGACGCCGACCGCAACCGCGTCCTGTTCGCCCCCCACCTGTCCTGGCGCAACGAACCCCTGCGCGACCGCCTCGCCGGACGGCTCGCGGTGCCCGTCCTGGTCGACAACGACGCCAACACCGCCGCCTGGGCGGAGTGGCGGTTCGGCGCGGGCCGCGGCGAGGACCACCTGGTCATGATCACGCTGGGTACCGGCATCGGCGGCGCGATCCTGGAGGACGGCCAGGTCAAGCGCGGCAAGTACGGCGTCGCCGGCGAGTTCGGCCATATGCAGGTCGTCCCCGGCGGGCACCGCTGCCCGTGCGGCAACCGCGGCTGCTGGGAGCAGTACAGCTCCGGCAACGCCCTGGTGCGCGAGGCCCGGGAGCTGGCCGCGGCCGACTCCCCGGTCGCGTACGGGATCATCGAGCACGTCAAGGGCAACATCGCCGACATCACCGGCCCGATGATCACCGAGCTGGCCCGCGAGGGCGACGCCATGTGCGTGGAGCTGCTCCAGGACATCGGCCAGTGGCTCGGCGTCGGCATCGCCAACCTCGCCGCCGCCCTCGACCCGTCCTGCTTCGTCATCGGCGGTGGCGTCTCGGCCGCCGACGACCTGCTGATCGGCCCCGCGCGGGACGCCTTCAAGCGCCACCTCACCGGGCGCGGCTACCGCCCCGAGGCCCGTATCGCGCGCGCCCAGCTCGGCCCCGAGGCCGGCATGGTCGGCGCCGCCGACCTCGCCCGGCTGGTCGCCCGCCGCTTCCGGCGCGCCAACCGGCGCCGCGTGGAGCGCTACGAGCGCTACGAGAAGTACGTCGCCTCCCGCCGTGCCTCCCAGGGGTCCGCGTGAGCCCTGATCTGCCGCGTCAGGCCGAGCCGGTGGACGAGGTGCCGGCCCGGCCCGCCGAGGACCGGCGGCACATGATCCGCCGCCGTGCCCTGACCCTGCTCATCATCGTGCTGCTCATCGGCGTCCCCGCCGGCTACCTGGTGATCTCCGCCAACCAGAGCCGCGACAGCGGCAAGGACAAGGAGGCCAAGTACGCCACGAAGGGGCTCGCCGAGGGCTGGCCGTCCAAGCTCCAGCGGCGCCTGTACCAGGTGCCGGTACCGCACCCGGCGAACCAGGTCGCGCACTACGAGACCAACAACTGGCGCACCAGCCGCCTGTACGTCCAGTTCCAGACCACGCACGCGGGCCTGGACGCCTTCCTCGCCGAACTGGGCCTGAACCGGGACGACCTGAAGCTGGGCGACATCACCATCAGTACCCGCGACCAGCGGATCACCGGCTGGAAGTTCAAGGGCGAGGGCGCCCGGCCCGGCGACAACCTCGGCGTCGTCCGCCATCAGAAGAACCCGGCACCCACCCAGGACATAGTGGTCAACACGGGCAACCCAACGTTCCCCATGGTCTACGTCGTCTCCCGCACGGTGCCCTAGCCGCGGCCCGTCGAGCTGTCCGGGGCGGCCGGAGCGCCCTTCCAGGCGGAGCCCGCAGCACGGTAGGCGCCCGCTCCCGCCCGGACGGACTGGAGCGCCCCGCCGGGCTGCTCTCGACCGCCCGCCCCTTGAGGCAACCGCCTCGCCCGGACTGCCGGGGCCCGTCGAGCTGACCGGGGCGGCGGGAAGCCAAGCCGGCCGCTCCTCGGAATGCCGTCCCGCCCGCCGTGGGGAGCGCCCGCTCCGGCCGGAGCGTCCCGGCCCTCCAGGACTGTCCGCCCCGCACCGGAGCGTCCCGGCCCTCCTGAACCGTCCGCCTCGCCTGGGTCGGGTGTCGGGGTTGTCCGCCTCGCTTCGTCTGGGTTGTCCGTCAGGCTTTCCGCTCTGCCCCGCCCGGGTCGGCCGTCGGGGGCTGTCGGTACCGTCTCGTCCGGGCCGTCCGCCAGGACTCCGCTCCGCCCGGGTCGGGTGTCGGGGTTGTCCGCCTCGCTTTGTCCGGGTTGCCGGTCAGGCTTTCCGCTCAGGCCAGGTCGGGTGTCGCCGGTACCGTCTCGTCCGGGCCGTCCGCCAGGACTCCGCTCCGTCCGGACCAGCCGCCGGTACCGTCTCGTCCGGGCCGTCCGCCAGGACCGCGCCCCGCCCGGACCGGCCGTCGGGGCCGATTGTCAGACCCCGCCCGTAGAGTCGAAGACGTTCGATCCGACTCGGGGCAGGGGGGTGACACATGGCCCACATCGCAGCGGTCACCGGCGACCGTACGGACGGTCCGCCCGCGGCGGGCGCGGTGCCGGTGCGCCTGGCCGCCGTGTTCCTGCCCGGACCCCTCCCGCGCGAGGGCCGTATCGCCTTCTGGGACCCCGACGACGGCCCGCTGCCGACCGGCCCCGGCCCCACCGAACTGACGGTGGTACGTCCGCACGGCTCCGGAGTACGGCGCAGGACCACCCCCGCGCTGACCCTCCCGCTCGACACCGCCCTGCCCCTCCTGCTGCGCGCCCGCCACGACCGGACCGCCCACCCCGCCACGGCCGCCTGGGGCGCCGCCGCCCAGCACGCGCTCCGGCTCACCGCACGCGGCAGGCTCCTGCCCGGACTCACCCCCAGCGGCCACGACGCCTGGCGGGCCGGACCCCTCGACCCCGACGACCTCGCCCACCTGCGGGCCGTCGCCGCCGCCCTGCCGTACGAGGGCCACGCCGTCCCGCTGCCCGGCCCCGGACCGCTGCGGCTGCCCGAACCGGAAGCGCTGATGCGCTCCTTCCTGGACGCGGTCGCGGACACCCTGCCCCGCACCCCGGCCGCCCCGCACGCCTCCGGGAAGCCCTTCGCCGACCGCCGCCCGCAGCGGCTGCCCGACGCCCAGGACTGGGCCGCCGAGGTCGCCGCCGGAATGGACGCGGGCGTACGGATCTCGCTGCGCCTGGACCTGTCGGCCCACGACCTCTTCGACGCCGAGCAGGGCACCCGCAGCGCGGGCGCGGCCGTCGTCCAGGTGCACAGCCTCGCCGACCCCACCCTGGTGGCCGACGCGGCGGCCCTGTGGGCGGGCGAGGCGGACGCGGCCTTCGGTCCCCGCGCGCGGGTCGACGCGGCTCTCGCGGTGCGCCGCGCGGCCCGTGTCTGGCCGCCGCTGGACCGGCTCGCCGAGCAGGACGTGCCCGACGTACTCGCCCTGTCCGACGACGAGTTGGGCGACCTGCTGGGCGTGGCGGCGACCCGGCTCGCGGCGGCCGGGGTCGGGGTGCACTGGCCCCGGGACCTCGCCCATGACCTCAGCGCGAGCGCGGTCGTACGGCCCGCGCCCGGCTCGGCGACCGACGGCACCGGATTCTTCGACAGCGAGGAACTGCTCCAGTTCCGCTGGCAGTTGGCGCTCGGCGGCGAACCGCTCAGCGAGGCGGAGATGGACGCGCTGGCCGAGGCGCACCGCCCGGTCGTCCGGCTGCGCGACCACTGGGTGCTGGTGGACCCGGCACTGGTCCGCAAGGCCCGCAAGCGCGAACTCGGCCTGCTCGACCCGGTGGACGCGCTGTCCGTCGCGCTCACCGGCACCGCCGAGGTCGACGGCGAGACCGTGGAGGCGGTCCCGGTCGGCGCCCTCGCCGCCCTGCGCGACCGCCTCACCGCCGGAATCCGCCCCGCCGAACCGCCCCCGGGCCTGAACGCCACCCTCCGCGACTACCAACTACGCGGCCTGGCCTGGCTCGACCTCATGACCACCCTCGGCCTCGGCGGCTGCCTCGCCGACGACATGGGCCTCGGCAAGACCATCACCGTCATCGCCCTGCACCTCAAGCGCGCCCACAGCGAACCCACTTTGGTGGTCTGCCCGGCCTCCCTCCTCGGCAACTGGCAGCGGGAGATCACCCGCTTCGCGCCCGGCGTCCCCGTCCGCCGCTTCCACGGCCCCGACCGCACCCTGGACGACCTCGACTCTGGCTTCGTCCTCACCACCTACGGCACCATGCGCACCGCCGCACCCACGCTGGCCGCACAGACCTGGGGCATGGTCGTCGCGGACGAGGCACAGCACGTGAAGAACCCGTACTCGGCGACCGCGAAGGCGCTGCGCACCATTCCGACGCCCGCGCGGGTCGCCCTGACCGGCACGCCCGTGGAGAACAACCTCTCCGAGCTGTGGGCGCTGCTCGACTGGACCACACCGGGGCTCCTCGGCCCGCTGAAGTCCTTCCGCGCCCGGCACGCGCGCGCCGTGGAGAACGGCGAGGACCAGGAGGCGGTGGAGCGGCTGGCCAGGCTGGTCCGCCCCTTCCTGCTGCGCCGCAAGAAGTCCGACCCCGGGATCGTGCCGGAGCTGCCGCCCAAGACGGAGACCGACCACCCGGTGCCGCTCACCCGCGAACAGGCCGTGCTGTACGAGGCGGTGGTGCGCGAGTCGTTGCTCGCCATCGAGACCGCGGAGGGCATGGCGCGCCGGGGCCTGGTCCTGAAGCTGCTCTCCGCGCTCAAGCAGATCTGCGACCACCCGGCGCTCTACCTCAAGGAACCGGTCGCCGCGGACGGACAGCTCTCCCGCTCGGGCAAGCTCGCGCTGCTGGACGAACTCCTCGACACCGTCCTCGCCGAGGACGGCTCCGCGCTGGTGTTCACCCAGTACGTCGGTATGGCCCGCCTGATCACCTCCCACCTCACCTCCCGCGCGGTCCCGGTGGAACTCCTGCACGGCGGCACTCCGGTGGCCGAGCGGGAGCGCATGGTGGACCGCTTCCAGGCGGGCGAGACCCCGGTTCTGGTGCTCTCCCTCAAGGCCGCCGGTACCGGCCTGAACCTCACCCGTGCCGGTCATGTCGTCCACTTCGACCGCTGGTGGAACCCGGCCGTGGAGGAACAGGCCACGGACCGTGCGTACCGCATCGGCCAGACCCAGCCCGTGCAGGTCCACCGCCTGATCACCGAGGGCACGATCGAGGACCGTATCGCCGAGATGCTGGAGTCCAAGCGGGCCCTGGCCGACGCGATCCTCGGCTCTGGCGAGGCGGCCCTGACCGAGCTGACGGACCGTGAGCTGACCGACCTGGTCTCCCTGCGGAGGACGTCATGACGCCACGACCGTCGGAGGAGGCCCGCCGAGCGCTCCGCGAGGCCAGGAACCGCGCACACCCGGCCCCGGAACCGGCGCCCGGGGAGGAACCGCGGCCCGAGCCCCCGGCCGAGCACCGGGACAGTCCGGCGGACGCGGCCCGCGCGGCGCTGCGGCGAGCGGTGTCGCAGCAGCAGGCCCCCGCCGGAGACACCACCGAGTCGCACCCGACGACCCCGACGAACACGTCGACCCCGAAGGCCCCGACGACGCCGAAGACCCCCGATCCCCACCACCCGCCCAGCCCCGCCGAGTTGGCCCGCGAAGCACTCCGCGCCGCACGCCGCGAGCAGCGCCACCAGCCGCCCGGGGACCGGACGGAGCAGCCCCGGGCCAAGCGCCACCCGGCACCGGGCGACACCCCCGCCGCCCGCGCCCGAGCCCTGCGCGCGCTGATCGGCGACGCCTTCCGCCTGCCCACCGGGACAGACGACCCGGAACCGGCGGAGACCCCACGACCGACGCATGCCCCGCAACCGCCGGACGGGCCACGACCACTGAACGAAGCACTCCCTGAACCACTCCCTGAGGCACCCCCTCCGCCCGTCACCCCCCGAACCCCCCGCTCCATGGCCGCCCCCTCCCGCGACGGCGACCACCGCCGCACCTTCTCGGCCTTCCCCGCGCGGGAACCGGGCGCGGACGGCTTCGCCGAGACCTGGTGGGGCAACGCCTGGGTGTCCGCCCTGGAGGAGGGCGCGCTCGACCCCAAGAGGCTGGCCCGCGGCCGCGGTTACGCCGACGGAGGCAACGTCGACGCCATCACCGTGACGCCGGGACTCGTCCTGGCGTACGTGAAGGGCAGCCGACCGAGGCCGTACCGGGTGCAGGTGCGGCTGCGGACCCTGGACGACGCCGACTGGGAGCGCTTCCTGGACGCCGCCGCCGCACGGCCCGGCCACATCGCCGCCCTGCTCGACAAGCAGATGCCGCACTCCCTGGCCGAGGGCGCGGTGCGGCTGCTGCCCGGCCCGCGTGACCTGGACCCCCGGTGCAGTTGCCCGGACTCCGGGCACCCGTGCAAGCACGCGGCGGCCCTGTGCTACCAGACTGCCCGGCTGCTCGACGCCGACCCCTTCGTCCTGCTCCTGCTGCGCGGCCGGGGCGAGCGGGAACTGCTGGACGCCCTGTCCCGCCGCAGCGCGGCCCGCGCCGCACGTGCCGCACAGGACAGGGAACCGGCGCCCCTGCCCGGCGTACGCGCCACCGACGCCCTCGCGCCCCGCCGACTCCCGCCGCTCCCGGCGCCGTTGCCCGTGCCCCCGCACCCCGAGCAACCCCCGGTGTACCCGGCGGCGCCGGGCGGACCCGACCCGTTCGCGCTGGACCAGCTCGCCACCGACGCCGCCGCCCGCGCGCACGCACTCCTGTCCACCGGCCGCGACCCGCTCGCGGACCTGACACTCTGGCAGGACGCCGTACGCCTGGCCGCGGCCCGCCCCGGCTCGGGCCTCACCGCCGGAACCCGCCCCCTGTACGCCTCCCTGTCCTTCGCCGCCGGCCGCACCCCCGCCGAACTGGCCCGGGCGGTCGCGGCCTGGCGCCAGGGCGGACTGGAGGGACTGGCCGTACTGGAGGAGCCCTGGGACCCACCGGCCGGCCGCTTCGACCGGGCCCGTCCCCTCCTCCTCGCCGCCGACCTCCCGGCCTTCCGCCCGTGGCGCAACCGCCTCACCCATCCGCGCGGCCATGTCCAACTCCGTCTGGGCCGCGACGGTTTGTGGTACGCGTACGAGTCGGAACCCGGCCGCGACGACTGGTGGCCCCGGGGCACCCCCGACATCGACCCGGTCGGCGCGCTGACGGGCCTGGGCGGCGCGACCGCCGACGAGTGAGGGGCTCGCGGCGCCTCAGAGGCGGCAGCTCAGCTCCATCCCGTCCGCCACCGGGAAGCTGACACTGAGATAGCCGTTGCCGGGGTTCCGGACGTACTCCAAGTAGGGGGCCAGGTCCGGGAGTTCGATGTCGTCGGCGACCACCAGGGTCCCCGGTGCCAGGTGCGGCTCCAGGAGCCTGAGCACCGGCAGGCACAGGTCCTTCCACCCGTCCAGGAACAGGAAGCCGACCGGCTCGTCCAGTCCGGCGAGGGTCTGCAGGGCGTCGCCCTCCCAGAGGGCGATGAGGTCGTCGAGTCCGGTGGCGGCGAAGGTCCGGCGGGCCGCCGCGGCTTTGGCACGGTTCATCTCAGTGGTGACGACCCGGCCCGACCCGTTGTCACGGACGGCGGCGGCCAGGTGCACCGTGGAGATCCCGTACGACGTACCGAACTCGACGACGGTGCGGGGCTTGGTGGCCCGTACGAGGCTGTAGAGGAGCTCGGCGCCCTCGCGGGAGACCGGCATGTAGATGTCCTGGGCGGCGTCGGCGAGTTCCTGTGCCGTCACCTTCGCCTCGTCGACCAGGTCCCTCAGGCCTATCAGGTCCGCGGTCGCGTCGTCGCGCGCCGCGGCGTCGAACAGGTCGGCCAGGGCGGCGGAGACGCGGGGTTCGGCCAGGGAATGGGTGTGGCTCACGAGTTTGACTCCTTGGTGAGTAGGACGAGGCGGCGGGCGTGTGCGGGCACGGCACGCCCGCCGCTCATTTTCGAGACACCGTGCACCGTAAAGCTAACAGATGCGAGGCATGGTGTCTCGTTTAAGGTGGAGGCATGACAGACGGGAACGGCCGTGGACGGCCCCGCAGCGAGAAGGCGCGCATCGCCGTGCTTCACGCGGTCGACGATCTGCTGGTCGAGGTCGGCTACGCCGCGATGACCATGAAGGGGATCGCGGAACGGGCCGGTGTGGGACGCCAGACGGTGTACCGCTGGTGGTCCCACAAGGCCGAAGTCCTCTACGAGGCCAGCGTGGTGGACGCCCGTGAGGAGCTGTCGGTACCGACCACCGGCGACCCTCGCCGGGATGTCGCGGCCTACCTGGACGCCCTCATCGAGTTCCTGTCCCGCTCCCACGCCGGAGCGGCCTACCGCGCCCTCCTGGGAGAGGCCCAGCACGACCCCGAGGTCGCCCGGCTCCTCGCCTCCGGCGACGTCCTGGAAGCGGGCGCGGGACCGGTCCTGGACGCCTGCGCGGACAACTCCCCGCTGCCCCGCGACCAGGTCGCGGCCCTCCTCATCGGCCCCGTCCTCTTCCACATCCTCTCCGGCCGCCCGACCGACGCCCTCGACCCCGATACCCTCGCGGACCGTTTCCTGCGGGCGGTGGGGAGGTAGGTGAAGCCGACCCGTCGAATATCTCCGCGACCTGGTCACAACCTGGGACGGCCTGCGGGCAATTACGCCCCGGGCATGTGGGAGTGGGGGTGATGTGAGAGCGTGCAGGGCGTGAGTGAGAGCGTGACGAACACCCTGCAGTACCGCTTCGACGGCCCGGAGGACGCACCCGTACTGATCCTTGCCCCGTCGCTGGGCACCACCTGGCACATGTGGGACCGTCAGATCCCGGAGCTGATCAAACAGTGGCGGGTCTTCCGGTTCGATCTGCCAGGACACGGGGGCGCGCCCGCGTATCCCGCCGGCTCCGTCGGTGACCTCGCCGGGCGGCTGCTCGCCACGTTGGACGGGCTCGGCGTGCAGCGGTTCGGGTATGCGGGCTGCGCGCTCGGTGGTGCGGTGGGTGTGGAGCTGGCCCTGCGGTATCCGGAGCGGGTGGCCTCGCTCGCGCTGATCGCCGCCTCGCCGCGGTTCGGGACGGCCGACGAGTTCCGGCAGCGCGGGGTGATCGTGCGTACCAACGGGCTGGACCCCATCGCCCGTACGTCCCCCGACCGCTGGTTCACGCACGGCTTCGCCGCCGCGCAGCCCGCCATCACCGACTGGGCCGTGCAGATGGTGCGCACCACCGACCCCGGCTGCTACATCGCCGCCTGCGAGGCGCTGGCCGCCTGGGACGTGCGCGCCGAACTGGCCGGGGTCAGTGTGCCCACGCTCGTCCTGGTCGGCTCCGAGGACCAGGTCACCGGACCGGCCGAGGCCCGCACCCTGGTCGCCGGCATCCCGGACGCCCGGCTCGCCGTGGTGCCCGGCGCCTCCCACCTCGTACCGGTCGAACAGCCCGCCGCCGTCACCGACCTGCTCGTCCGGCACTTCTCCACCGCCTGGCAGCCCGGCTACGACACCGGCACCGGCCAGATCCCGCTGCCCGTCACGCAGATGCCCGCGCCGGCGGCACCCGTCGCCGCCGCGCCGCCGCAGCCCGCGCCGATCGCCGAGATCGCCCCGGCCGTCGTGCCCGCCCCCGACGCGGGCGGCCGGCCGGACCCGTACGACGCCGGGATCAAGGTCCGCCGCGAGGTGCTCGGCGACGCCCACGTCGACCGGACGCTGGCGCAGACCGACGACTTCTCCGGCGACTTCCAGGACTTCGTCACCCGCTACGCCTGGGGCGAGATCTGGGACCGGCCCGGCCTCGACCGCCGCTCCCGCAGCTGCGTCACCCTCACCGCCCTGGTCGCCGGCGGGCACCTGGAGCAGCTCGCCGCCCACACCCGCGCCGCCCTGCGCAACGGCCTGACCCCCGTTGAGATCAAGGAGGTGCTGCTGCAGGCCGCCGTCTACTGCGGGATCCCGGCCGCGAGCGGCGCGTTCACCGTGGCGCAGCAGGTGATCCGGGAGGAGACGACGCCCGTGGAGTGATCCCGCCCCGCGCGGCAGGGGGCAGGATGGTGCCATGAGGTTCACGAAGAAGTTGCACGCCTGCGTCCGTCTGGAGAAGGACGGGCGCACGCTCGTCCTCGACCCCGGAATGTTCAGCGAGGAGGACTCCGTCCTCGGCGCGGACGCGATCCTCGTCACGCACGAGCACCCCGACCACTTCAGCGAGGAGCGGCTGCGCGCCGCGCTGGAGGCCAACCCGGCCGCCGAGATCTGGACGCTGAAGTCGGTCGCCGACCAGATCGCCGCCGCCTTCCCCGGCCGCGTGCACACCGTCGGCAACGGCGACACGTTCACCGCGGCGGGCTTCGACGTCCAGGTCCACGGCGAACTGCACGCCGTCATCCACCCCGACATCCCGCGCATCACCAACGTCGGCTATCTCATCGACGGCGGACGGATCTTCCACCCCGGCGACGCCCTCACCGTCCCCGACCACCCGGTGGAGACGCTGATGCTGCCGGTCATGGCCCCCTGGAACAAGATCTCGGAGGTCATCGACTACGTCCGTGAGGTCAAGCCGCAGCGCGCCTACGACATCCACGACGCCCTGCTCACCGACCTCGCCCGCCCGATCTACGACCGGCAGATCGGCGCCCTCGGCGGCACCGAGCACCTGCGGCTGGCGTCGGGGGAGAGCGCGACGCTCTGATTGTCAGTGGTCCCGGGTAGGTTGTGAGGCATGCGCATCGCGACCTGGAACGTGAACTCGATCACCGCCCGCCTGCCGAGGCTCCTGGCCTGGCTGGAGAGCAGCGGCACGGACGTGCTCTGCCTCCAGGAGGCCAAGGTCTCCGAGGACGCCTTCCCGGTGGAGCAGCTGCGCGAGCTGGGCTACGAGTCGGCGGTGCACGCGACCGGCCGGTGGAACGGCGTGGCGGTGCTCTCCCGCGTCGGTATCGAGGACGTCGTCAAGGGCCTGCCCGGGGACCCCGGCTACGACGGCTCGGTGGAGCCGCGGGCCGTCTCGGCGACCTGCGGCCCGGTCCGGGTGTGGTCGGTGTACGTGCCCAACGGCCGCGAGGTGGACCACCCGCACTACGCGTACAAGCTCCAGTGGCTGGAGGCCCTGAAGGCGGCGGTCGCGGGCGACGCGGGCGGCAGCCGTCCGTTCGCCGTCATGGGTGACTACAACGTGGCGCCGACGGACGACGACGTCTACGACGTGGCCGCCTTCGAGGGCCTCACCCATGTCACCCCTGCCGAGCGAGCCGCCCTCGCCTCCCTGCGCGAGGCGGGCCTGTCCGACGTGGTGCCCCGCCCGCTGAAGTACGACCACCCGTACACCTACTGGGACTACCGCCAGCTCTGCTTCCCCAAGAACCGCGGCATGCGCATCGACCTGGTCTACGGCAACGAGCCGTTCGCCAAGGCCGTCAAGGACGCGTACGTGGACCGCGAGGAGAGGAAGGGCAAGGGGGCCTCGGACCACGCGCCGGTCGTCGTCGACCTGGACGTCTGATCCCGAAGACGTCCGGTCCCGTCGAGAGGGGCTACGGCACCAGCGCCCGCAGGTCCACCGACTCCGCCAGCGCGGCCAGCCCGGCGTCCCCGGGGTGCAGATGGTCGCCGCTGTCGTACACCGGCAGCATCCGTGACGGCCGCTCGGGGTCCCGCAGGGCCGCGTCGAAGTCCAGGACGCCGTCGAAGACGTCGGTGCTCCGGATCCACGCGTTGAGTTCCGTGCGCTCCGCGTCGACGGCGGCCGTGCAGCGGGCCTCGCCCTCGCAGGGGACGATGGTCGCCGCCAGCATGCGCAGCCCGCGGGCGTGTCCGCGCTCCGCGAGCTGCCGCAGACCGGCCACGACCTGCTCGGCGGTGGTGCCCCAGCGGATGTCGTTGACCCCCTCGAACACCACCGCCGTCCGCACCGACGGCCGGCCGAGGACATCGCGGTCGAAGCGGTTCAGGGCGCTCACCCCGGCCTGGTCCGTGGAGACCCCGTCGCCGGGGTAGCGGTCGCTGACGACCATGTTTCCCGAGATGCCCTGGTTCAGTACGCCGTAGCGCGGCACCCCGTCCTGGGCGAGCAGCCGGGAGGCCAGCACATTCGGCCAGCGCCGGTTGGCGCCCACCGTGGACTTGTCGCCGTCGGTGATCGAGTCCCCGAGCAGCACCACCGACCCCGGACCGCCGCTGACGTCCACCGCGCCGAGCAGCGGCCAGCTGTTCAGCGCCGGGGTGAACGCCGTGGCGGAACCGTCGGTGGTGTGGTCGCCCGGTTCGCTCACGTACGAGCGCTGCTGTGCGAGCCGGTGCGAGGGCGCCGTCGGCACCGTGCCGGGCAGATGGAAGCTGATCAGCAGGTTCGTGTCCGCGGGCACCGGGAAGCCGAGCGGATCGCTGAACACCTGCGCGCCCGCCGGGATCTCGGCCCCCGGGGCGCCGTCGAACGACAGCGGCACCGGCGTGCCGTTCGGCGTGGCCCCGGACTTCTGGACGGCCACCGTCGCGCCGCCGATCCGTACCGGCGTCGAGGCGAAGGTGTTGTCGAACCGGACCCGCACGCGCGGCCCGCCCGCCGAGGTGCGCACCACCAGCCGCAGCGTGCGGTCGGTCCACGGACCCACGGCCGGGTTCCCGCCGGTCGCGGTGGCCCAACTCCCGGTCCAGTCAAGGGTGCTGGTGCGCACCGACACCGCGAACACATGCAGCCCGGCCGCCCTGGGCAGCCGTACCGACTCCACCTCGCGGTCGGCGGCCAGCGGCACCGTGACGATGTAGAGCCGGGCCTGTTCGGTGAGCCGGCCGTCCGGGGTGTTGATGTGCGGGAGCGCCACGGCCTTGGTGGCGAGCGGGCCGGTGCGCCAGTCGGGGGCGGTGAGCAGGTACGGCGTGCGCGTGCCGTCCGCGTAGGCGACGGTGCCGGTGCCGCTCACCTCCTCGCCGGCCGTACCGGCCACCAGGAAGGCGAGGGCGTCACCGCGTCCGCCGAGCCGGACGTCCTGGCCGTCGGCCACGGCGTTGTCGGGTTCGCCGGGGGCGCGGTCCGGCCAGGTCAGGCGGGCGCTCTGCACGGTGAGCGCGGCGCCGGGCCGCCAGCCCGCCGCCGCGAGATCGGCTGCGGACAGGGAGGCGCCGGAGCCGTCGAAGTCGGCCGCTTCGGGGTGGGCGTCGTCGCTGACCGCGGTGTTGTCGAAGAGCCGCTCCAGCGGGAGCGGTTCGGGCCGGGTNGT
>NZ_JBVKBN010000001.1:180633-784717 GCF_055657065.1 Streptomyces sp. NPDC110618
GGTGCTGGCCCGTGCCGCTGCGGACATCGGCAGTGGTTCGGGCCGGGTGGTGCTGGCCCGTGCCGCTGCGGACATCGGCAGTGGTTCGGGCCGGGTGGTGCTGGCCCGTGCCGCTGCGGACATCGGCAGTGGTTCGGGCCGGGCGGTGCTGGCCCGCGCTGCCGCGGACATCGGCAGTGGTTCGGACTGGGTGGTGCTCGCCCGCGCCGCCGCGGTCACCGGCAGCAGACCCGCGATCAGCGCGCACACGATTCCCACGCCCCGAAGAGCCATCCGCACGCCCGCCCCTTTCCTCGCCGCGACCCGACCTGACGTGATGTCAGGCGGCACGAAGCTATGGACGGGGCGGGCGCAGGTCAACGAGGGTCGGGGCGGCGGGCGCCGAACTCACCCGTTCGTCACGGGGTGGCCGACACGGGCAGCTCGGCGACGACCGCGTGGTCGCTGTCGACGGGACCGACGTTGGAGGCGCCGCCGGGGGAGCCCAGCTCGGTGAAGAACTCCCGGTCCGCGCGGCGGAAGTCGGCCCACTCGTTGGGCACGTCGTCCTCGAAGAAGATCGCCTCGACCGGGCAGACGGGCTCGCAGGCGCCGCAGTCCACGCATTCGTCGGGGTTGATGTACATCTTCCGCTGGCCTTCGTAGATGCAGTCGACCGGGCACTCGTCGACGCAGGCCCTGTCCTTCAGGTCGACGCAGGGCTGGGCGATGACATACGTCATGAGCGACTCTCCGTGGTCCAGATGTCGTTGCCGGGCGGGTGGTGAGTGCGGCGAGGGTAGGAGCCGGGGCAGGAATCCGCGTGGACGTCGGATGGAGTCCGTCTCGAACTGCTGTGGCCCGGCGGTCCCGGTTGCCGGAAATAATTCAGCACCCGTAGACTTCAACGAGGAATGAAATATGGAGAGAACGCGCACCCGTGCCCGGCGCGGTGAAAGGACCTCGTGAACACCGTGTTGTCGGTTGTGGTGCTCGCAACGGCGTCCGCACTGGCGTACGCCGCGGCGGCGGTGGCGCAACGGGCCGCCGCGCTCCGGGCGGCCGGAGCCCAGGGGACGGGGCTCCGCCGCTCGGTGGCGTGGTGGACGGCCCTGCTGCTCAACCTCCTCGGCGCGGTGCTGCACACGGTCGCGCTCAAGTACGGCTCACTGGTCGCGGTACAGATGCTCGGGGTGCTGACCCTGGTCGCGGCGCCGCTGCTGTCCTCGGTGGTGCTGCGGCAGCGGTTGACGGCGGCGCAGTGGTCGGGGACGGCCCTGACCGTGGCGGGCGTGGCGGCCCTGCTGGCGCTGGTGCCGTCGGCGGGGGAGGGTCGCACGCCGGACTCCGGTGAACTGGTCGGCCTGGCGGTGCTCACCACGGTCGCCATGGGTGTGCCCGTGGCCGCGGCGACGGCCACCCGCGTGGCGGCGGTCGCCGGTCTGCTGTACGCCGCCGCGGCGGGAGTCGCCTTCGCGGCGGCGTCCGCGCTGGCCCAGACCGTGGTGCTCCGCGTGTCCGGCGCCTCGCCCGGACCGCTCGCCTCCACCGCGCTGGCCGTCGCCGGCGTGGCCCTCCTCGCCCCGATCGGCGTCTGGCTCTGCCAACTCGCCTACCGCGACGGCCTGGAGGCCCCGCTCGCCACGGTGACCCTGGTCAACCCGGTGTTCGCGGTGCTCCTCGGGGTGGCGGCGCTCGGCGACCGGTACGCGACGGGACCGCTGACGCTGGCCGGCGGCCTGGCGGCGGCAGTCGCCGCGGGGCGGGGGGTGTTCCTCCTGGCCCGCGCCGAGACCTCCGGCGCCCCGGCGGGCTCCCGCCCCAAAGTCGCGGCGCCCGGGGGCCACTTCTGGGGGATACGGCTCAGGAGGTCGGCGGCTGTGGCGGTGGGGGCGGTGGAGTCGCGGAGGTGAGGGGGCGCGGGCGTGCGTCAGGCCGTGTCCGTCCCGTGGAGCCCCGCTCAAGCCCCGCCCCAGCTCCGCTCGTGGCCCGGGGGTACCCACCTTGTCGGTGTTTGTGAGGCGTGCCACGCTCGACCGAGGCGAGTTCAGCAGTTGTTGAGTTTCCCAGGGGGTTGCTATGAGCGGCACCGGTACGGGTCTCACCGTCCATCCGGACGAGGCCGAGGCGTTGGCCTGGGTGATGCTGGCCGAGTTGTCGGGGACCGAACCCGGGGCGGCCGGCGGGACCGAGGCGGACGCGGTGATGGCGGACGTGGCGGGGGACGCCGGTGAGGGGTGACCGTCGGTGCGCGGGGCGGCGCGCACGCCCGGGTACGGGACGCCGGCGCGCGGGGCGTTGCCCCTGTCTCCCCGGCCGCCCCGCGGCCGCCTGCCGGTACCGGTAGTCGTTCCGGCACTCCTGAACTGTCCCAGACGGGAGGTCCGTTCATGCGGATACGCATTATCACGAAGACCGAGCCGGCGGGCCGGATCGTGTACCGGGACGAGTCACGGCGGGCCCGCCGCCGCGTGCTCGCGCCCCCGCTCGGTCTCGCCGGAGTGGAGAATGACCCCGGCGAGCCGCACATCGTGCGCAGTATCGACTGAAAGAGCGCGGTACTCGGGATCGACTGAAGGAGCTCGGTACTCGGGATCGGCTGGAGGAGCCGGCACTCGGGATCGGAGGAGCGCGGCACTCGGGATCGGCTGGAGGAGCGCGGCACTCGGGGCGGCGCCCGTCGGACACATCGACGGGCGCCGCCCCGTTCTCCGGGTCGGGCACCGCTCAGATCCCGGGCCCGCCCGCGTCCCTCGCGGCGAACTCCCGGGCGGGCAGCACCCGTACGCTCACCTGGCGGCGCAGTTGCGCCGGGAGCCCGGCGGCGCGGGCCGAGGCCGGGAGCAGGACCAGGTCGTCCTGGTGGACCACCTCGCGGCCGGAACGGCCGCGCAACAGCGACAGTTCCTGGAAGGCGAGCGAGGCGAGACCGCGGGCGACCACGCGCCCCTCCTCGTCGAGGAGTTCCACCGGGTCGCCCGCCACGAACTGGCCCGCGACCCGCGTCACCCCCGTCGCGGCCAGCGCGCCCCGCCCCTGCACCAGCTCCCGCACCGCGTCCGCCGTCAACTGCACCGTGCCGCGCGGGCTGCTGGCGTGCTCCAGCCACAGCAGATGGTCGGAGCTGCGGTCCCCGGTGCGGTGGAAGAGCGTGCCGGTCGGCCGCCCGGCCAGCGCGTCGGCGGCGTGCCGGGCGGCGGTGAGCACCACCGGTACGCCCGCGCCGGTCGCGATCCGGGCCGCCTCCACCTTGGTCTTCATCCCTCCGGTACCCACCCCGGAACTCCCGGCGCCGCCCAACTCCACGTTCGCCAGGTCCTGTTGACCGTACACATCGGTCAGCCGCCGCGCCCCCGGACGACGCGGGTCGCCGTCGTACAGGCCGTCGATGTCGGACAGCAGCACCAGCAGATCGGCGCGGACCAGATGGGACACCAGCGCCGCGAGCCGGTCGTTGTCGCCGAACCGGATCTCCGAGGTGGCCACGGTGTCGTTCTCGTTGACGATCGGCACCGCGCCCATGGAGAGCACTTTGGTGAGCGCGCGGTAGGCGTTGCGGTACTGGGCGCGGCGGCCGATGTCGTCGGCGGTGAGCAGGACTTGGCCGACCCGCAGCCCGTAGCGGGCGAAGGAGGCCGTGTACCGGGCGACCAGCAGCCCCTGTCCGACGCAGGCCGCCGCCTGCTGTCCGGCCAGGTCCTGCGGACGCTCGGACAGGCCCAGCGGGGCCAGTCCGGCGGCGATGGCACCGGAGGAGACGAGCACGATCTCGGTGCCGCCGGAGCGGGTGCGGGCGAGCACGTCGACGAGGGCGTCGACGCGGTCGGAGTCCAGTCCGCCGACCGCCGTCGTCAGTGACGACGAGCCCACCTTCACCACGATCCGGCGCGCCCTGAGCACATCGGGGCGCAGTCCGCCGTTGTCGGCGGAGGCTGTCACGGGCGGGGTCATCGTTGCGCTCCCGAGTCGAGGGCGAGCTCCCGGGGTGCGGCCGGGGAGGTTTCGCGCCGTTGTCGTAGGTCGTGCAAGAGCGCGTGCACGGTCTCCACGACCAGCACGGGACGCTCGTAGGGCAGGTCGTGGCCCTGTTTCGGCACGGTGTGCAGGGTCGCCCCCGGAATGTTGTCGGCCAGGCGCAGGGCCTGGGCGGGTGGTGTGTAACTGTCCAGGGCGCCGACCAGGATCCGGGTCGGCACCCGGCCGAGCGCGCCGAGCCGGCCCGCGCAGGCATGGGTGGTGAGCGCGGCGAAGAACTCGGCGACCGTCAACGGCGGGATGGCACGCAGGGCGTGCGCGTCGGCCCGCGCGGTGTCCGTCTGCGGACCGCGCCCGAACAGGGCACGCCACAGCGGGGCGGCCGAGGGGTGCGAGAGCGGTCCGGTGAGCAGCCGGTGCACGGCCTTCGCCCAGCCCGGCGAGCGCAACAGGCCGTCGGCGACCAGCCGTTCGGCGTGCGCCCGCCGCTGCGCGCCCCGGTCCCGGGGTACGAACGGGATGGCTCCCACGTCCTCGACGCAGGTGTTGAAGAGCGCGACGCCGGACACCCACGAACCGAACAACTCCGGCCGGGCAGCGGCGAGTTGCTGGACGGACATGCCGCCCATGGAATGGCCCACGAGCAGCACCGGCCCGTCCTCGGGCGTGGTGGCCCGGCGCAGTACGAGGTCCAGGTCCCGGCCGAGCAGCGCCATGTCCAGCGGCGCCTCACCCCGGGTGGAGCGGCCGTGCCCGCGCTGGTCGTACGTGACCGCGCGCAGCGCCGGGAACCCGGGGCGGGGGCGCGTCAACGCCTCCACGTGCGGCCGCCATTCGAGCGCCGACATGGTCCACCCGTGCGACAGTACGACGGTGGCCTCGGCCCGCGGTGAGCCGTGTGCGTACACGACCAGTTCGGCACCGTCGTCCGTGACCACGGTTCCGGCCAGCCGCCGGTCCTGCAGCCCGGTCACCGCACTCATGCGGCCCCACCGCCCGGCACCGGTCGAATGGTGATCGTCACCCGGGGACTTCCCGGCGCCACGAAGGTACGGGCCGACCCGCTCGTCAGTGTCACCCGCGGCCCCTGCGGCAGCCGCCGCGCCTTCAGTACGACGGGCACGCGCACGCGATCGGCGACGAAGGGGGCGGAGCTGCGGGAGGGGAGGGTGCCGTCGCCCGGCGGGCGCGGGGAGTCGGGGGCGGCGGGCGCCTCGGGCTGCCCGGGAGGCAGGGGCGCCCGAGGCCGTCGGTCACCCGGGAGGCCCTGCGGGTCGGGGTTGAGCGGGACCCGGGCCCGGCCGGACGACGCCCGCGACAAGCCGGGACCGGCCGCCGCCAGGGGATCGCCGGTCGTCCTTCGTCCGGTGCCGGGTCGGGGCGTGGTGCCCGGGCTGGCCGCTGTCTGGGGGCCGCCGCCTGTCCTTCGTCCGGCGCCTGGCCGGGGTGCCGTGCCTGGGGCGGCTGCTGGCTGGGGGCCGCTGATCGTCTCCCGTCGGGTGCCGGGTCGGGGCGTGGTGCCCGGGCTGGCCGCTGTCTGGGGGCCGCCGCCTGTCCTTCGTCCGGTGCCGGGTCGGGGTGGGGTGCCTGGGGCGGCTGCTGGCAGGGGACCGCCGATCGTCTCTCGTCCGGTGCCCGGCCGGGCCACGGGACCGCCGACCGTCCCTCGCACGGCGCCCGGCCGGGACACCGTACCCGGGGTGCGGGTCCCTCCCGGAGGGAGCGGCGCGCGTGCCGGGTTGGGGAGTCCGCGGGCAGCGGGGGAAAGGGGCGCGCGTACGACGGGCGCGCCCGGTGCCCGTCGGCTGTCCGCACCGGCCCCTGCGGTACGTGCCAGTCGGCCGTCCGCACCGGCCCCCGCCGTACGCGTCAGCCGGCTGTCCGCACCGGCCCCCGCCGTACGTGCCCGGTACCCCGGCACCGGCCCCGCCGGATGCCCCGCCGCCGACGGCAGTTGGGGCCCGCGTGCCGGTACACCCCGCCCGCCCGGGCCGTACCCGGGGAGCGGAGGCCACTGCACGGTGCCCTCGGTCGCCGCGCGTTCCGCGCCGCCGGGCCTACGCACCCGCTTCCTCGGCGCACGCGGATTCGGCATGCCGCTCACCGGTCCGTCCGTGCAGGACGAGGCCAACTCGGCGAGCTGCCAGGCCTGTTGGACCTGGCCGAAACTGATGCCGAGGGCGCCCGCGATGCGCCGGGGGGTCCAGCCGTGGCGGCGCAGGTACCACACATAGGCCGGCCGCTCCCGGGGTGTCGCGGTCAGCCGGCGCCCGCCCTCCGCCAGATACGCGGCCAGTTCCGCCCCCGTCGACTCCAACGTGCCCGCGATACGCAGCAGTTCGCGCCGCTCCCGGGAGTTGAATCCGCCCCAGATCCCGGCACTCTCGTCGCGCACGAGCGCCTCACGCAGGCACTCCCGGGCCACCGGGCAGCGTCCGCACAGACGTTTGGCGATGGCCTCGCGGTCGAGGCCGCCCGACGCGCCGGGGAGCGGGAAGAAGGTCTCGGGGTCGGTGTCGCGGCAGGCCGCGCGTTCGGTCCAGGGGTCAGGGTCGGCGTGGTGCGGCGGAGCGTGCATGGCGGTCGGCCCTTTCTCGGTGTGATCCCGGTGGCCGTAACTCTCGGCTGTCCTCTCGGATTGAATTCCATAAGCGTTGAATTTCGCTCTAGTTGTAGTCAACTCCGAGTGCGTACCTTCGAGTTGCGAGGCAGACCCCGGACGGCGCCCCGGTTGGGAAGGCCTCTGCAGCATCGTTTCCGCATGGTCATGTGCCGGCGGGTGCGCGCAGTTCTGTCATGCGCGCGCCCGACCATTCGCGCCCACTGAGGCGCCCGTGAAGGCAGCACCGTCAAACACCGGGGGGAGTGTTCGGCATGCCCGGATTGCCATGGCGAGATCCATCAAGCGGCGACCGTGAGACCGTTCGAGCACCCGACGGCCGTACCGCGGTGCCTTCTTTCCACCCTGGCTTCCCATCGCTTGGAGATGTCGTGCCCGTCCTTACCGCACCCGTTGTCGCCCTGCCCCGCTATCAGGTGAGTACCGACGAACTCATCGATCAGTTGGTCGAGTTGTACGCGGACCAGCCGTGGATCGCAGCGGGGTGCCGGGCCGTTCGCGCGACCACGATCCAGACGCGCTGGTACACCCGGCCGCCGGCGGAGTGGCTGGCCAAGCAGCGTCCCCTCGCAGAGCACGCCCGCGAGCATCTGAACGCCTCGCTGGAGCTGGCGGAGCGCGCCGCCCAGGGCGCGCTGCGGGAGGCGGGACTGCTCCCCGGTGACATCGACGCCGTCGTGGTGACCAGCGCCACCGGCCACACCATGCCCGGACTCGACGTACGGCTGGTGCAGCGACTGGACCTGCGGCCCTCCGTCCGGCGCATACCCGTGACGCAGATGGGCTGTGCGGGTGGGATGTTCGGAATCTCCACGGCCATGGAACTGGTCGCCGCCCGTCCGGACGACAAGGTGCTCGTCGTCTGCGCCGATGTCTTCAGCTACTACCTGAACCACGCCGACGCCGACATGACCGGACTGATCCTGAAGGGGCTCTTCGCCGACGCGGCCGGTGCCTGTGTCGTCAGCGGCAGCGCCGACGGCCCGCACATGGAACTCACCGGCTCCTACCAGTGCCTTCAGTTCGGGACCCAGGACGTGGTGGGGACCCGCACGTCCGACGAGGGGCTGCACGGGTACAACTCGCCGGTACTGGCGAAGGCCATCGGTGCCATGACGCCGAAGCTCAACGAATGGCTGGAGGCCACCGCGCCGCACGGAGGCCGCGGTATGCCGGAGTTCGTCGTCTCGCACACCGGCGGGCCGAAGATCATCGACACGATCGCCGAGGGGCTCGGCGGCCCGCCCGAACTGTTCGGCCTGACCCGGGACTCACTGCGCGACGTGGGCAACGTCGGCTCCGCCTCCGTACTTGAGGTCATGGAGCGCACCTTCGCCAAGCCGCCTGCCGAGGGCGCCAACGGACTTCTGCTCGCGTTCGGACCGGGCATCGTGATGTATGCGGTGCGGGCGGTCTGGCGCGGCGACGTCTGACCCGCCGGCCGGCCGCGGCGCGCGGCGGACCGCACAAGTGACCCGGACGGCCTCGGTGGAGGCCGTCCGGGTCGGTGTTCTGCGGGGCTTCGAGAACGAGCGCGCGGGCCGTCAGTCCTCGGCCCGGCCGCCCATCGGGCGGGGCCCCACGTCGATGGACAGGCGCAGTTCCAGGGCGGGCACCACCCAGGCGAGGAACTCCTCGTAGCTCATGCTCGCCAGCGGTTCGACTCTGAGAACGTAGCGCAGCAGCGCCAGCCCGACGATGTGCCCCGAGGCCAGTGCGGCGCGGGGTTCGGAGCCCACGACGTCCCGGTAACCGCTGGCGCTCGCCCACGACTTGGTGCTCGCCTCGATCCGGGACCTGAGCAACTCCGAGGTGACGCTGTCGGCAAGACCCGCACGGTAGATGGCGGTCATGGCGTAGCGCGTCGTCTCGTTCTCCCAGAACGAGAAGTAGGTGTGGGCCAGCCAGGCCGCCTCCGACGTCGCGTCCTCGGAGATCGGCATGGCGTCGAACGCCGCCGAGACGCTGAACCGGGAGTTGACCGCCGCGTCGAACACGCCTTCCTTGTTGGTGAAGAAGTGGTGCACCAGGGCGGGGTCGACGCCGGCGTTCTCCGCGATGGCCCGGATGGTGGTCCGCACGTATCCGCGGTCGGCGAAGAGATGGAGCGCGGATTCGAGGATCTGCTCGCGGGTGCCGCTCTCGCCGGGCCGACGTCCGCTACGGGCGGGTTTGCGTCTTGTCCGGGCCGGTGGAACGCCCGTCGATTCGTTCGTTTCGGCCCCCCCGGACGTAGAAGCGGAACCGTCTGAGCGCCTGGATTTCATGAGATCACTGCACTTTGGGTGAGGGGCAACGGAACAATAAATTCATTGTACAGTGAAAATACCCTATCAGGTCGGACCCGATCAGGCCATGAACATGAACAGGCCTTGGTCTCTTCCTTACCTTGACCGACCGGGTTCATTCCGCCGCGAGTACGGTCCGCATCGACGGCGCCACCAGATCGGCCAGCGCCGCGACCGGAAGGTCGGCGATCGGCCGCAGCCGCAGCACGTACCGCGTGAACGCCACCCCCAGCAACTGCGCCGCCAGCACCCCGCTGCACGCCGCCGCCCGCTCCGCCCCCAGCGCGCCGCGCAGACTGCTGGTGAACTGCTCGTGCAGCATCTGCCGCAGATGCTCCGCCGCCCGCTCGTTGGTCGCCGCGCAGCGCAGCAGCAGCCGCATCGAGCCCTCGTCCAGGTCGTCCTCCCAGGGCGCCAGGAAGTGCGTGATCAGCGCCTGCGGAAGCAGCTCCGGGGGCGTGCCCGTCAAGTCGGGTAAACCAAGGTCGACATCGAGGGCCGCGTCGAACAGCTGCTCCTTGCTGCCGAAGTACCGCATGACCATGGACGGGTCGATGGACGCCGTGGCCGCGATGGCCCGGATCGTCGACCGCTGGTAGCCGTCGGCGGCGAAGTGCAGCCGGGCCGCCCGCAGTATGGCCTCCCGGGTGCGCTGGGAACGCGCCGACATCAGCTGTTGTGCCATGGCGACGAGCCTTTCTTCCTCTGGTCCCCGCACGCTCCCGCGCGGTGGCGGAGCGCCGCGCGGGAAACGGTTCGTGGTGCACGGCCGGGCCCGTGGGGACCTCCACGACGGCCTCCCGTCACGTGCGGTCGGCGCGGGCGGGTTCGGAGTCGGCGGCTTCCTCGGACTGCTCAGCCCGGCCCGCGCGGGCCGGGGCGGTGGCCCCTCCGGCGGGGGCCGTGTCGCGGTGCGGGGTCGGGCCCTCGGTACCGCACCAGCGGTGCAGCGCCTGCCGTACGCGCTCCTCGCGGCCCTGGGACGAAGTGCCGTCCACCCAGGCCGCGTAGCCGTCGGGGCGGACCAACACCGCGCCGAGACCGTCGAGCCGGGGCACCGGCCCGGCCACCCGGACCGGGCAGACCCGCGAGCCCCAGCCCTCGGCGACCTCGCCCGCCGCGCCGTCCCCGGCGAGGTCCAGCAGCAGGAACCGCCCGTCCCGCATCAGTTCGTACAGCCGCACCGGCGCGCCCTCGGCCCGCTCCACCGCCAGGTCCGGCACCCGCTGCCCGGGGCGCAGCCGGGACCCGCCGAGCGCGGCCGGCCGTCCCCGGCCCGCGTATCCGGCGCGCAGCCCGGAGATCGCCTCGCCCGCGAACCGGTTGATCCGGCGCCGCCCGAGGAGCCCGGAGAGCACCACCCGGCGCAGGCCGCTCACCACCGGGGAGCGGTGGGTGGCCATCCGGGTGGCGTGGTCGGTGGCCTTGAGGATCTTCTGGGCCTGCGGACGGCGCTCGGCCTGGTAGGTGTCCAGCAGCCCGGCCGGCGCCCAGCCCTGGAGCGTGGCGGCCAGCTTCCAGCCGAGGTTGACGGCGTCCTGGATACCGAGGTTGAGGCCCTGCCCGCCCAGCGGCGAGTGCAGATGGGCCGCGTCCCCGGCGAGCAGCACCCGCCCGGCGCGGTACTGGTCGGCAAGCCGCTGGTGGATCTTGAACCGGGCCAGCCAGCGCGCGTCGTACGGCTTGGGGTCGAAGCCGAGGACGTCCGTCAGTCGCTCGGACAGCTCCTCGACCGTCACCTCGTCCCGCGTCCACGGATGGTCCCGGTGCCCCACCGCGATCCGCCAGTACCCGTCCCCGAACGGCACCGACACCATCATCGCGCCGCCCTCGCCCAGGATCGTCACCCCGTCCTGCGGCGGGCTCTGTAGGCGTACGTCCGCGAGGATCGGCGCGATGTCGTAGGTGTGCCCGCGGAAGGCGATCCCGGACAGCTCGCGCACCACGCTGTGCGCGCCGTCGCAGCCCACCACGTAGTCCGCGGTCTCCTCCCACTCCCCGGACTCGGTCCGCACGTTCAGCCGTACGCCCGTGGCGTCCTGCTCCAGGCCGAACACCTCGGCGCCGCGCTGCACGATCACCCCGAGGTCGACCGCCCGCTGCTGCAGCGCCTCCTCGGTGCGGCTCTGCGGGACCACGTACAGCGCGGGGAAGCGGCTGTCGATCCCGGTGAAGTCGATCGACGCGCCCCGCGCGGGCCGCATCCGGCCGACCGGACGCCCCACGGCGGTCAGCACGTCGGCGTGCCCGCGCAGATCGAGCACCTCCAGCGTCCTGCTGTACAGGGCCATGGCACGGGACTGCGCCGACGGCGCGGTACGGCGCTCCAGGACGGTGCAGGAGACTCCGGCCGCGGCCAGTTCACAGGCCAGCGCCAGGCCGGTCGGTCCCGCTCCGACGATGATGACGGACTGCTCAGGGGTGGGTGCCATGGGTCTCTCCTTGGACATCGGTCAGCGATACGGCCGGTGCGGACGGCGCACCGGAAACGGCGGACGGCCGGCCGGACCGCGCCGCCCAGGCGCCGCAGCCGAGCGCCAGGGCCCCGAGCAGCAGCCAGCCGACGGCGCCGCGCTGGACCACCAGGAAGGTGACGACGAGCGGGCCGTAGGTGTTGCGGGCGGCGTTGCCCAGGCTGAAGAAGGCCAGATACACCTGGCGTCGGTCCTCGGGCGCCAGGTCGTAGGAGATCGCCCAGGCGCCCGCCTGCTGGTGCATCTCCGCGAACGCCTGCAGGCCCACCGCGGCGAGGATCACCGCCACCGCCCAGGCGGCGGGCAGTTCACCGGTGACGGCCAGCAGACAGCAGCAGGCGGCCAGCAGCAGCCCGCTCAGTCTCAGCGCCCGCCCGCCGTCCGCGGCGCTCTCCACGTCGCGGGTCGCGTGCACCTGGAACACCACGACGACCACCGTGTTCAGCACCAGCGTCCAGGCGATCACCGACCGGGGCAGGTCGTCGTGGGCCAGCACCCACAGCGGGATGCCGACCGTCAGCACCGTCACATGCAGGCTCACCACGGAGTTGAGCACGGTCAGCCAGGTGAACCGGCGGTCCCGGAAGACCGCCAGCCGCCGCCGCCACGGCAGCGGCCTGCCCCCGCCCGAGTCGCCCGCCCGCAACCGCGTGACCAGCACCGCGGCCAGCACGAACGACAGCGAATTGCCGTACACGACGGCCAGGTACACCCCGTCGCTGTCCCACAGCAGCGCCCCGGCGGCGGCCAGACCACCCAGCGAGAGACCCAGGTTCTGCAGGGACCGCGCCATCCCCATGGCACGCACCCGCTGCCCGGCGTCCACGGCCGCCCCGAACAGCCCCTGCACCAGCGGGGAGGCGGCCCGGTCGGCCACCGCCAGCAGGGACACCACGCACAGGAACGGCACGAAGCCGGAGGCGAACGGGAAGCACGCCAGCAGCGCCGCCCGGGTCACATGGGCGGCGATCAGCATCCGGCGCGGACCGGCCCGGTCCGCGAGAATCCCGGTGGGCACCAGCAGCGCGAAGGACACCGCGCCCGCGACACCCAGACCGAGCCCGACCTCACTGCTGCCCAGGTCCAGGTAGCGGGTGAGAAAGACGACGGAGACCGCCATGTACAGCCCGCTGCCGAGGGCGTCCACGAACACCGCGGCCAGCAGGGCGAGCGCGCTGCGCGGCAGCCGCTCCCGGTCGGCGGACTTCTTCACGTCGGCTCCGTTCGGGGCGAGTTCAGTAGTAGTCCCGCATCAGTTCGTCGACCCAGGAGGGCTGGACGACGTCCTCACGCGGACCGAACTGGGTGAGATACGGCTTCAGATCGAGCACCGGGGTGCCGTCCACGGCGTCCAGGCCGCGTACGTGCACATCGAGCCCGTCCACCTTCAGCAGCTTGCAGCGGGAGACCCCGATCCGGTTGGGGCGGTTCTTCGCGCGCTGGGCGAAGATCCCGGCACGCGGCCAGTCGGGGTTGCCCCGTGGATGCCGCGCCCCGGTGTGGATCTTCTCGGGGGCCACCCGGTGGAAGTGGAAGACCACCTCCAGGTGGGAGAAGGTGTCCAGGCCCAGCAGGGCCTCCGCGTCGAAGCGCGTCCCGTCCAGCCGGATCACCGAGGTGACATCGCCCCAGTAGTCGTCGGACAGGTCATTGCGGTCGGTGTGCACGCGCCCGATCGGCACCAGGTCGGTGACGGCGCCCGGCCGGGGCTCCTCCAGATGCGCGAACCACACCTCGTCTCGGACCAGTAACTCGCCCGACACGGCCCGCTGCACGGTCAGGAAGATCTGGTCGGCGGGCACCTTCAGCATCTGGGACAGGCGGCTCTGCAACAGCCTGAGAAGCGCGCCCACCTGCTCCTTGTCGTAGCTCTCCTTGCACACCACGAACCCGACCGGAGCCGCGGGCGCGTTGGGGGCGTCCCGCCACTCGGGCCGGTGGTAGGTGCCCGGTTCCAGGCGCTGCCACCACACCCAGCAGTGCCCGGCCGGCAGACCGAGCAACTCGGTGACATCGGCAGCCAGTTGCTCCAGAGCGGCGGGGCCGGGACTGGCGTCCGGGGAGAACAGACGGATGACGGGCATGTCACTCCTTCCCGGCCAGCGGCTTGACGCCGATCACCATGCAGGTGCGCACCGGGATGAAGAACTCCTCGCCCTCCTGGCGGATCCCCAGCGCTTCCCGGTGCGCGGCGGGCGCCTCGGCGAGCCTGCGCCGGATCGCCGCCTCGGCCTCGGCGCCGGAGGAGGCGATCTCGCACCAGCGCTTGACGGGCACGCCGGTACGGCTCTCGGCCTGACCGCCGCGCGCCACGGGGACGTTGAGCCCGGCGCCCTGGAAGAAGCCGACCCACTCGTCGAGGGTGTAGCTGCGCACATGGGTGGGGTCGTGGAGGATCTCCAGCTCGTGGTTGAGCGCGTCGATCTCCGGATCGGCGTTGCCCTCCAGGTCGATCACCGCGAGCCGGCCGCCGGGCCGCAGCAGCCGGGTCATCTCCCCGACCGCCTTGCGGATGTCCTGGAAGTGGTGCGGGGCGAGCCGCGAGACCACCAGGTCGAACGAGGCGTCCTCGAAAGGCAGTTCCTCGGCGACCGACTGCACGGTCTCCACCGACACCTGCCGCTCGGCGGCCAGTTTCCGCACCGACTCCAGCATCGACGGCGCCGGGTCCACGCACACCACGCGGGCCGGGTTCTCGTCGGCGAAGGAGAGTGCCAGATGCCCGGCGCCGCAGGCGACATCGCAGATCGCGCCGCCCGTCTGCGGCCCGAGTGTCTCGTGCAGGGCGGTCATCGTCGGGCTGGAGCGGTGCACCTCGCTGGTGGCGAAGTTGTTCGCGATCTTGTCGAACCGGCGGCTGGAGAGAGTCTCACTCGCGGGCATGTCGTTCCCTTTCGATGTGGTGCTGTGAGCTGACGCGACGTCATGAGGCGATGCCCACCAGGGAGGTGAGCGCGGGCAGCGGGTCCCGGGCCGGGCCGGGTCCGCAGGGGTGCAGGGTGTGACCGAGTCCGTCGAGCACATGGACCCGGACCGCGGGTGAGTGGGTGCCGATGAGATGGCGGGCGGACCAGTCGGCGTACATGGCCGGTTCGAACACCGCGGGCGGCAGCTTGTCGTCGGACTCGTCGGCGAGATAGCCGACCAGGTCGAGGCTGCCGTAGACCAGTTCGATCAGTGGGACGCGGGAGGTGAGGAAGGCGTCCGCCTCCACCACCGTGCCGATCAGGACGACGCGGTCGGCGCGCGGCGGCTCCCCGGACTCCAGCAGCCTGAGCAGCGCCTGGCCGCCGAGCGAGAAGCCGATGAGCGACAGCGGGCCGGTCATCACATGCCGGTTGCCCGCCAGCAGCCGCCCCAGCCGCTCGGCCCGCCGTCGCTCGTCGTCCGCAGAGGCAGGCGTGCGGGGATCGCGTACGGGCATGTCGCACCGCAGCACCTGGGCGCCCGAGGCCACCAGCGTCGCCGTCAGCCGGTCCAGCAGGACGTCGTCCCGGCCCTCGCCGTCGAGGGCGGAGACCGTGCCGGGACCGGACAGCAGCACGGTCGCGTTCGCCGGTCCGGCCGGGAACGACCGCCGGGCGCGGTAGGGGGTCCCGTCCGGGTCCCGGCGCCACTGGAGTCGGTGGTGGACGCGCACCGCCTCACCTCCGGCACACGGCTTCGGCGAAGGAGCCGATGCGCTGGTGGAAGTAGACACTGATGATCTCCTCGTGCAGGGCCTCGCCGTCCAGCGTGGGGATGACACTCTCCGCCGCGCCCGGCACCGGCTCGACGAGACCGCGCTCCAGGAGTTCGGCGAAGACCCCCGCGAACGGCTCGTCGTGGAACAGCTCGACGCCGAACCGGCGCCTGAACCGCCCCGCGTCGATGGGCTGGTTGGCCTTGAAGTTGAAGCCGAGGACCAGCCCGGCCGCCTCCAGTCCGGCCAGCCGTCGGCCGAACGCCAGGGGCAGCCCGGGGCCGCTTTGCAGCAGCCGGGCGTGGCCGCCGATGTCGGCGATGTTGTGGGTCTGCACGACCGTGTCGTCGTCGCCGGTCAGCCAGCCGTAGGCGCCGGGACCGTAGGCGATCATCGAGTCGTGGCGCTGCCACTTGTTGCGCGACACACGCGGGATGTTGCCGTCCGGGTAGAGGCCGGGCCGGTTCCACCAGCCGCACGGGCTCGGGTGGTAGCCCGCGTCCAGCAGCAGCTCCACGATGGCCTCGCGCATCTCGTACGTCTCGTCCAGGCCCGGGAAGAGGTGCTCCTCGCGCAGCCGGTCGCGGACGCTCTCCACGTTCCACAGCGCGCGGTTGCCGATCCCCATCTTCGCCCGGTCCGCGTTGCGCAGCCGGTAGATGGTGATGGTCGGCACCTCAAGGCCGGTCAGCGTGCGGATGTCCGCGGCGACCTTCTCCGGGGTCTGATGGGGCAGCCCGAACATCATGTCCACGTTGAACGGCCGCCCCGTCGCCCGGAGTTTGTCGATCGCCGTCAGCGACATCGCGGCGTCGTGGCCGCGCCCGGCGAAGGCGTTGACCTCGCTCTGCAGTGACTGCACACCCACGCTGAACCGGTTGAAACCGAGCGCGCGGGCCTCGGCGAGCTCGTCGTGCTGGAAGTTGTCCGGGTTGCCCTCCAGTGAGATCTCGCAGTCGTCGGTGAGGGCGTAGTTGTCCCTCATGTGCCGTACCAGCCGCGCCAGTTGCTCGGTACCGAGCAGTGACGCGGTGCCGCCGCCCAGATAGACCGACTCGATGCGGGCCTCGGCCAGCCAGGGCGCGTGTGCCAGCCGCCGGGCCGACTCCTCCAGCAGCAGGTCGGTCCACATCCGCGCGGTGCGCTCGCCCTCCGCCCCGCCCGGAGCCTTGCGCTTGACGTAGTTGCAGAAGTGGCAGATGTACGCGCACAGCGGCACATGGAAGTACAGATGCGCGGGCCGTCCGGCGCCCGGGTGGGCGCGCAGCGCGTCGGCGACCTGCGAGGCGTCCAGCCGGTCGCCGTAGTTGGCGGTCACGTTGATGTTGTAGTCGTCCTGGCCGATCCTGAGCGCCGGGTTCTCCTGGAGCAGCCGCGCGAGTCCTGTGCCGGGGCGCACGGCCGTCGTGCCGGCTGAAGCAACCGTCTTGCTCATCGCGACCTCGTCTCCTGTCCGGGGTCGGCCCCCGTATCTCCGGTCACGCCGCGCCTGACGTTCGCGCGGCCCTTCCCGGCCCGTCCCTCACGGGCCGGGAAGGCCGTGCAGCGCTCGCCCCCGTTTCCGATCCCTCGGCGGTCCCGGGAGCCCCATGAGCGCTCTTCCGCGAGCCCGTCCCTCTACGAGCCCGGGGGGTCTGTCACATGTCGTCCGGATCACCTCTCCACACCGGGAGGGAGCCGAAGGGGCGCGCCGGTGGCGAGAGGTCGAACGCGCGCAGGCCCGAAGGGCTGAGCACGATCGACCTCTCGGCGCCGGCACGAGGCGCCCCGTAGGCGACCGACCCAAGAAAGGGGGGTCAGACCTCGACCTCGATAACCGTGGCCTCGGTGATGTTCGTGGCCTCCACCAGGAGGGTCTCGCTGGGCGCGGTGGCCGAGGCGGCGCCGACGGCGCTGAGCGTCACGCCCTCCTGGCCGGGCTCCAGGTGGATACGGATGACCTTCTTCTCTTCGGGCATGTCCGTGTTCCCTTCGATGAGGGGCGGCAGCGGTCGCGCCGCCCGCGGACGGGTCCCGCTCACGCCGTCGGGAGCGGGGTCGGTGGGCCCGGTGTTCCGGGCGTGCGGCTCTCGGGCCGCGCCTGGCGCGGGGTGAGGGTCAGGCGTACGTCACGCTGCTTGCGTTCGCGCCAGTAGCGCCCGGCGCGCAGCATGAACTCCTGGAGGTATTCGGTGGCCCCGCACCCCTTCGGGTCACCGGTGAGATTGCGGGCCAGCGGCGGGCACCGGAACTGGCACCAGATGTCCTCCGCGGCCACCGGGCAGCTCCCGCACACGGTGTGGTCGCTGAACCGGATGTCGCGGAAGGCGTCGAAGCCGCTCTCCCAGATGTCCGCGAAGGACCGCTCGGCGAGGCTCCCGGCCCGGTGCAGCTGTCCCGACATGCAGTTGCTGCACGGGTAGACGTCGCCGCGGGAGTTGACGTAGACGACCGAGCGGCCGCACTTCTCCTGGCCGACGGCGCGCTCCAGGCGCTGGCAGAACTGGATGGTGTCCACCCCGCGGATCTCGTCCGCGGCGCGCCGGACCGGCCGGCCGCCGGGGGCGCCCGCGGGCTCGGCGCCGAAGTCAGTGCCGGTGCCGGTATCGGGGGAGGTCGAGTACCGCTCCATGCACCTGCGGTAGACCTCGAAGACCTCGTCGACGTCCTCGGGGCGCAGCAGCATGTCGGGGTGGAGCAGGGCACGCCCCACCGGGTGGGTCTCCAGCCACTGCGGGCGCGGGTAGCCGCGCTCCGCGCACCACTCGAAGATCTCCTCGGCGTCCTGGATGTTGTTGCGGTGGACGGAGATCGCGGTGCGGAAGACATGGCCGTACTTACGCATCATCTCGAAGGCGTGCTGGAGCTTGGGGAAGTCCATCCGCCCGCGCACGGTGCGCTCGGGGTCGGCCGTGTCGAAGCTGATGAAGAAGGACTGGCCGGGCGGGATCGCCGCCAGCTTCTCCTCGGTGATGAGCAGGCCGTTGGTGAAGATCTGGGTGCTGAAGGGCTTGCTGCGGGCGTGGCGGATGATCTCCACCGCGTCCCGGTGGGAGAAGATCTCGCCGCCGGTGAGGAAGACCTGGAGCACACCCGTCTCGGCGAACTCGTCCAGCAGGGCCTTGATCCGCGGGGTCGACATCTCGTCGGGCCGTTTGAGCGCGGAGTCCGCGTAGCAGTGCTTGCAGCGCAGATTGCACAGGTTCGTGGTCTCCACGAACGCGATCGCCGGGGCGGAGAGATGGAACCGGTCCAGGGTCACCAGCGGATCGCTGAGCGCGTGCTCCATCAACTCCTCGGCGGACACCGGGCGTCCGGCGTTGTGACGGAGGATCAGCGTCCGCGCCGAGTCGGCGAGGAACTCCACATGGCCATTGGGCAGGAGGGCGACCAGTCCGCCCTCGTTCACCTGGAATGGGATCTTCCGCACGGGTCCCCGCCTCCCGGAACGCCAAAGTCAACATTCGTTGAACTCATGACCTGATGAACTCTACGGAGGATGAATAAGCTTTGGCAAGAGGTATCCGGGCGGTCGGTTCCCGCGCGCCGGTGGTGCCGGTGGCATGGTCGATGCGAGGGTGAAGGTATGAACATCCCCTTCCTGGACGCCTGGCGGAAGCGGCGCGGACCCGCGCGCGGAGTGGCCGTCTTCTCGGACGGCGAGGACTCGGGCGAAGGTCTGGCCGAACTGCTCTCCGAGTGCGAGCTGCTCCGGTCCCGGGCCGCCCGGGAAGGGATCGCCCTCGACGACTCGGCGGCCTCCCTGGAGGCGCTCGACCAGCTGGTGCCGCGCTGGCGGGACGACGAGGAGGAGCTGCCCTGGCTCGGCAACGACGCCGGTCTCTACCTCGGCACCGTCATCGTCCGCACCGTCCCCGGCGCCAAGTGGGAGCTGCGGGCCAACAGTCAGCCGGTCGTACGGCTGGCCTCGGGCCGGGAGTTCGACGTCGTGGAGTCCGGGCACGAGTGGGCCGCCAGCGGCGTGCCCGAACTCTCGCAGCTCTACGCCGAGGTCGCCGAGACGTGAACCCCTGGCCCGAGCCGCGGGTTAAATACGGCTAATGCCCGGTGAGTGCGTGTCGCGGCTTAACTCCTGTCGTGTCCCGATAGTTTGCGGCAGCCACGACACAGCTGAGAGTGGGTAGGGCTGCGCATGGTCGTCGATCAGTTGATCGAACTGCGTGACGTCAACAAGTACTTTGGGGAGCTGCACGTCCTCCAGGACGTCAACCTCACCGTCGGCAAGGGGGAGGTGGTCGTCGTCATCGGCCCGTCCGGATCGGGCAAGTCGACCCTGTGCCGGGCGATCAACCGACTGGAGCCGATCCAGTCCGGCACGATCCTCATCGACGGCCAGGCGCTCCCCTCCGAGGGCAAGGCCCTCGCCCGGCTCCGCGCCGATGTGGGCATGGTCTTCCAGTCCTTCAACCTCTTCGCCCACAAGACCGTGCTGCAGAACATCTCACTGGGGCAGATCAAGGTCCGCCGCCGCAACAAGGAGGAGGCGGACCGGCGCTCCCGGGAGCTGCTGGACCGGGTGGGCCTCGCCGACCAGGCCGACAAGTACCCCGCCCAGCTCTCCGGCGGCCAGCAGCAGCGGGTGGCCATCGCCCGCGCCCTCGCCATGGAGCCCAAGGCGCTGCTCTTCGACGAGCCGACCTCGGCGCTCGACCCCGAGATGATCAACGAAGTCCTCGAAGTCATGCGGCAACTGGCCCGGGAGGGCATGACCATGGTCGTCGTCACCCATGAGATGGGCTTCGCCCGGTCGGCCGCCAACCGCGTCGTCTTCATGGCCGACGGCCGGATCGTCGAGGACCGCGCACCCGAGGACTTCTTCACCCGCCCGGAGAGCGAGCGCGCCCGGGACTTCCTGTCCAAGATCCTCAAGCACTGACGAGATCCCGAAGCACCGAACAGGAAGCGCGATTCCACGCCGTGTGCCACACGTGTGCCCTCGACGGCCCGGGCCGTGTCCGCAAAGTCCCGCCTGCGGCGGCCCGACACGACCCGGGACGACGGCTGCTCAAGCCCCGCCCCCCGCCCGGAGGGTGCGGCGCGACGATCCTGCACTACGATGGGCGGTTCGTCCCCTGGGGCCACACAGAGCCATACCCGTCCGGCGGCAGCCGGAGATCACTGCTCGCGCAACGGGACCGACACGAACGACGGGTCGGTCGCCGGCGAGGAGAAGGTCAGCTGCGCGCCGGTCGGGTTGTGCTCGGCGTAGAGCGGGTCGACCGTGTCGACGACCAGGGCGAGCCGATGCCCGGCCGGGACGTCGTACGCCGTGGAGAACAGCTCCAGGTCGACGCCGAACGGCCGTCCGGGCGTGCGGTCGTGGAAGGTGTACGGCGCGTTGCTGATCAGCCTGCCGATGCCGAGCGGGCCCACGTCGTAGAGGTAGGCGATGAAGGTGCCGCTCTCCTCGGTGGGGGTGACCGTGGTGTGCAGCCGGGCGGTGCCGCGCACCCGCTGGGCTGAGGGGTACTTCTCCGACTGCCAGACAGCCGCCCAGCGCCGCGGCAGCAGCGGAATGGACGCCAGCGGCGGCACCTTGGCGAACTGGTCCAGGAGTCCGGAGAGGATCACCAGTCCGCCGTCCGCGCCGGAGTTGACGTTCGCGCGGATCGTCGGCGAACCGCCGAGGGCGATCTTCCGGCCGGTCGCGCCGACCGACTTCCAGTCCGGGTAGGTCTCGTAGGCGCCGCCGGACCGTGACAGCAGCCGGACCGGCTGCTCGCGGTCGACGCCGTTCGCCTCGCCCTTGAGATGGAAGTCGAACCAGCGCACGGCGTCGTTCCAGACGTCATTGGGCAGGCCGAGCAGCCCGGTGACCTCGGGGGTGGCGTGGTCGCCGGGGCGGAACTGCAGCCGCTTGGGCCCGGTCAGCTTCTCGTAGAAGTCCGCGTACTGGTTGGGCGGGAAGACCGAGTCGCCCCAGCCGTTGGCGAGGAACACGGCGGGGGAGTTGGCGTTGAGACGGTCCAGATAGGTCGTGACGGATCGTTTCTTTCCCCAGGCGACCATCTCCTCCTCCCGGCTCAGGTCGCCGGTGCGGAAGGCGTCGAAGATCTCCCTCACTTCGGCGCTCTGCCGCCCCGTGACCGAGCTGGTGGCGTTGAGCAGCGCGGCGGCCTGGGTGTGCTGGGTGTGCTCGGAGTAGATGGAGTCGATGAGGTCCGCCCAGCCGCTGAGCGCGGCGACCGCTCTGATCCGCTTGTCCTGCGCGGCCGCGAGCAGACTGATGCCCGCCGCGTACGACATCCCGCCCATGCCGATCCGCTCCGCGTCGGCCGGGGTGTGGGCGAGCGCCCAGTCGATCACCCGGGAGGCGTCGGCGACGTCCGGCGGACCGGCCACTTCTATCTCGCCGTCGGACTGCCAGAACCCGCGCACGTTGTAACTGACCACGATGTACCCCGCGTTCGCCAGTCGCTGGGCCTGGGCGAAGTACTGGACCTGCGGGGTCGCCCAGGCCGTGGGGAGCACGAGCAGCGGGTAGTGGCGGCCGTCGTCCGCGCCCGCGGGGGTGAAGACGTTCGCCTTGAGCGTCGTGCCGCCGTCGCCGGTGATGTCGACGAAGCGGACGCCGCCCGTCGAGGCCGAGGCCGAGGCCGACGAGACGGGGCCGACGCCGGCGATCAGGGTGGCGGAGGCGATGCCGACGGCGGTGGTACGCAGAGCTCTGCGGTGTCCCACGGGTCACTCCTCAACTCGTTTCGGTGCAAAGTGACCCGACGTTAACCAAGATCCCTTACCGCAAGTAACCCGTGGGTAAGTTACGTGCCAGTAACGATTGTTGAAGGGTATGCGACCTCAGTAGGCGCGGTGGGAGGCCGACCTCAGGAGGCGCGGTGGGAGGTCGCTGTCTTCTCCGGGGCCGGCAGGGGCGCCTGCGCGGCCTTCGTGACATCGCCGACGAGTTCGACCACATCCGGCCCGTACGCCTGGGAGTTGATGACCTTCAGCAGCAGGACGAAGGAGTTGCTGCCGTACTTGCGCGCCAACCGCTCGTGGTTGCGGGCCAGATAGCGGGTCGCGGCCTGGTTGGTGATCGCGCGCTGGCCGCAGAAGAGGAAGACCGGACGGCTCACCTTCGGATCGCCCGCCGTGAGCCGGGCCAGCAGCACGTACTCGGCGACGCCCGCCTCCAGCCGGTAGCGCTCGCCGCCTATCTGGAACGCGCCCCGGTCCGGGCCGGGTTCGGGATCGACGTTGACACGTATCCCGGGCAGCATCGCCGACATATGGGCCAGCATGCGCCGGTTCGAGGCCGGCCCGCCCACGCAGAACTCGGTGCGCTCGCCGAACCCCTGGTGGACCGTGTCCTGGGTGACCACCTGGGTGTGCGCCCCGCAGTCCTTGATCAGCGCCGCCAGCTCCAGCAGCGTGAACACGTCGAAGCGGTGCACGGCCGGTTCGGAGGTGGACGGGTCGCGGTTGACGACGAGCAGGGACTCCGAGTTCTCCGGCAGCCCGAAGAACTTCTGCTTGCGGCGGAGCTTTCGCTTCCACAGATAGGTCCGGGCCAGCCAGCCCAGCGTGGCGCTGATGCCCGCGGCGACCAGGCCGAGGACGATATTGCGTACGTCGTCATTCATGGGCGCGCATGCTAGCGGGTGCTCCTGACGAGGTCATGTCGATCCACTAGGCTGCGCGAACGGTCCCTGACTGGAGGTGCGGATGCGTCGGTTAGTCGCACGCAAGCTGTCGGTCCTGGCGGTCTCGGCCGCCGTGGTGTCGGTGGGGGCCGCGGCGCCGCCCACCGCCGCCGAGAAGGCCACCGGCAAGGTCCCCGTCGCCGTCGGGTACGGCGGTGCCGTCGCCAGTGTCGACGCGGACGCCTCCGCCGCCGGTATCGAGGTGCTCAGGAAGGGCGGCAACGCCGTCGACGCGGCCGTCGCCACCGCCGCCGCGCTCGGCGTCACCGAGCCCTACTCCGCGGGCATCGGGGGCGGCGGGTACTTCGTCTACTACGACGCCGGCTCCCGCACGGTACGCACCATCGACGGCCGCGAGACCGCCCCGCTCAGCGCGGACTCGGGGCTGTTCCTGGAGAACGGCGCGCCGATCCCCTTCGCCGATGCCGTCAGCAGCGGACTGAGCGTCGGTACGCCCGGCACGCCCGCCACCTGGGAGCGGGCGCTGGACCGGTGGGGCAGCCGCAGCCTGAAGTCGGTGCTCAAGCCCGCCGAGCGGCTCGCCCGCGAGGGCTTCACGGTCGACGAGACCTTCCGCTCCCAGACCGCCGCCAACGAGACCCGCTTCCGCTACTTCCCCGACACCGCCGAGCTGTTCCTGCCGGGCGGGCGGCTTCCCGTCGTCGGCTCCACCTTCAAGAACCCCGACCTCGCCCGCACCTACGCCGAGATCGCGCGCAAGGGCGTCGACACCCTCTACCGCGGCAAGCTCGCCAAGGACATCGTCGACACCGTCAACCACCCGCCCGTGGACCCCGCCTCCGGCTGGAACGCCCGCCCCGGCGACCTCACCGCCCGGGACCTGGCGACGTACCGCGCCAAGCTCCAGGCGCCGACCAAGGCCTCGTACCGCGGCTACGGCGTGTACTCCATGGCGCCCTCCTCCTCCGGCGGCACCACCGTCGGCGAGGCGCTGAACATCCTGGAGAACACCGACCTCTCCAAGGCGAGCGAGGTCCGCTACCTCCACCGCTACATCGAGGCCAGCCGGATCGCCTTCGCGGACCGGGGCCGCTGGGTCGGCGACCCGGCCTTCGAGGACGTACCGACGAAGGAACTGCTCTCCCAGCGGTACGCCGACTCGCGGGAGTGCCTGATCAAGGACGACGCGGTCCTCACCAGCCCGGTCGCGCCCGGCGACCCGCGCGACCCGGCCGACTGCGACGCCCGCGGAGTCGCGGCCCCCACCACCTACGAGGGCGACAGCACCACCCACCTCACCGTCGCCGACAAGTGGGGCAACGTCGTCTCCTACACCCTCACCATCGAGCAGACCGGCGGCAGCGGCATCACCGTGCCGGGCCGCGGCTTCCTCCTCAACAACGAACTGACCGACTTCTCCTTCGCCCCGGCGAGCCCGGACGTCCACGACCCCAACCTGCCGGGGCCGGGCAAGCGGCCGCGTTCGTCGATGTCGCCGACCATCGTCCTGGACCGGCACGACAAGCCGGTGGTGGCGCTCGGTTCACCGGGCGGCGCGACCATCATCACCACCGTGCTGCAGACCCTCACCGGCCATCTGGACCGGGGCCTGCCGCTGGTCGACGCCATCGCCGCGCCCCGTGCCAGCCAGCGCAACCAGACCACCACCGAGCTCGAACCGGGCCTGTGGAACAGCGCGCTGAGGACGGAACTGGAGGCCATCGGCCACGGCTTCCGGCTCAACCCCGAGATCGGCGCGGCCACCGGCGTCCAGCGCCTGCCGGGCGGCAAGTGGCTCGCCGCCGCCGAGAAGGAACGCCGCGGCGGCGGCTCGGCGATGGTGGTGCGCCCGGCGCGGTAGTCAGGACTCGGAGGCGGGCGGCGCCTGTGCGGAACCCTCCGTGCGGAACGCCAGCCGTCCGTCCTCCACGTCCACCGTCACCCGGCCGCCCTTGGTGACCTCGCCGTCCAGCAGCAGCCGTGAGAGGCGGTTGTCGACCTCGCGCTGGATGGTGCGGCGCAGCGGCCGGGCGCCGTACTCGGGCTGGTAGCCGCGCTCCGACAGCCAGTCCACCGCCCGGTCGGTGAACTCCACCGACACCTCCTGCGCCTGCGCCATCCGTCGCGTGTGGTCCAGCAGCAGGTTGGTGATCCGCCGCAACTGCTCGGCGTCGAGCTGCTTGAACACCACGATCTCGTCGATCCGGTTCAGGAACTCCGGCCGGAAGTGCTCCCGCAGCGGCCGCAGGATCCGCTCCCGGCGCGCCTCCTCGTCGGCTTCCGCGTCGCCCGCGCCGAACCCGATCCCGCCGGCGCCCCGGGTGATCGCGTCGGAACCGAGGTTGCTGGTCATCACGATCACCGCGTTGGTGAAGTCCACCGTGCGGCCCTGGGAGTCGGTGAGCCGCCCGTCGTCCAGCACCTGGAGCAGCACGTTGAAGACGTCCGGGTGCGCCTTCTCCACCTCGTCGAGCAGCAGCAGCGAGTACGGGTGCCTGCGCACCACCTCGGTGAGCTGGCCCGCCTCCTCGTGGCCGACATAGCCGGGCGGGGCGCCCACCAGCCTGCTGACCGTGTGCCGCTCCTGGTACTCGCTCATGTCCAGCCGGACCATGCGTTCCTCGCTGCCGAACAGCGCCTCCGCCAGCGCGCGGGCCAGCTCGGTCTTGCCGACGCCGGTCGGGCCGAGGAAGAGGAAGCTGCCGATCGGCCGGTCCGGGCTGGCGAGCCCGGCCCGCGAACGCAGCACCGCCTCGGAGACCACCCGGACCGCCTCGTCCTGGCCGACCACCCGCTCGTGCAGATGCTCCTCCAGGTGCAGCAGCCGGTCCTTCTCCTCCTCGGTCAGACTGGCCACCGGGATGCCGGTCAGCCGGGACACCACCTCCGCGATCGCCTCGGCGGTCACCGCCAGGTTGCCCTCGTCGGCCGCGTCACCGCCCTCTGCGTCCGCGATGCGCTGTTTCAACTCCACGATCCGGTCGCGCAGTTGCGTGGCCTGCTCGTAGCTCTCGTCCGCGACGGCCTGGTCCTTGTCCCGGGACAGCCGCTCCACCTCGCGCTCCATGGCCCGTACGTCGGTGCCCTTGGTGCGCGAGCGCAGCCGGACCCGGGCGCCCGCCTGGTCGATCAGGTCGATCGCCTTGTCCGGCAGCCTGCGGTCGGTGAGATAGCGGTCGGACAGCTCCACGGCGGCCACCAGCGCCTCGTCGCTGTAGCGGACCTGGTGGTGGGCCTCGTAGCGGTCCCGGAGGCCGCGCAGGATCTCGATGGCGTCCGCGGGGGTCGGCTCGGGCACCAGGATCGGCTGGAAGCGGCGGGAGAGGGCCGCGTCCTTCTCGATCCGCCGGTACTCCTCCAGCGTGGTGGCGCCCACGATGTGCAGCTCCCCGCGGGCCAGCGCGGGCTTGAGGATGTTGCCCGCGTCCAGCGAGCCCCCCTCGCCGCCGCCCCCGGCGCCCACCACGGTGTGCAGTTCGTCGATGAAGACGATCAGCCGGTCGGAGTGGGCGCGGATCTCGCCCACGATGGAGTTCATGCGCTCCTCGAAGTCGCCCCGGTAGCGGGTGCCCGCCACCACCCCCGTCAGATCCAGGGCGACCACCCGCCGCCCGAGCAGTACGTCCGGGACGTCCCCGTCGGTGATCCGCTGGGCCAGGCCCTCCACCACGGCGGTCTTGCCGACGCCCGCGTCGCCGATCAGCACGGGGTTGTTCTTGCCGCGCCGGGAGAGCACCTCGATGGTCTGCTCGATCTCCTCGTCCCGGCCGATCACCGGGTCGATCCGGCCCTGACGGGCCAGGTCGGTCAGATCGCGGGCGTACTTGTCCAGCGTGGGCGTCTCGCCCGTGTGCTGGTGCTCCGTCCGTTGCGTCGTGTCCGGCGTCTCGGGCGGCGTGGGCGGCGCGAAGCGCGCCGAGTTCAGGATGTGCCCGGCGGCCGAGTCCGGGTTCGCGGCGAGGGCGCTGAGCACGTGCTCCGGTCCGATGTAGCCCGCCCCGCGGGACCGTGCCAGGTCGTGCGCGTCCAGCAGGGCGCGCTTGGCGGCCGGGGTGAGCGAGAGCGAGGTCGGCGGCGGTGCCTCGCCCGGCGGGTGCTGGACGGGGCCCGAGCGCTCGTCGATCTCCGAGGCCAGCGAGTCGGGGTCGGCCCCGGCCCGGCTCAGCAGGCTCCTGGTCGGCTCCGCGGACAGTGCGGCGCGCAGCAGGTGCTGGGTGTCCAGGTCACGGCTGCCGTGCTCGGCGGCGTACTGGGCGGCGCCGCGGACCAGGTCCCTGGCCGGTTGGCTGAGCAGTTGGCCGATGTTGATCTGGCGGGGCCCGGGGCGGGGGCCGCCGAAGAAGCGCGCGAGGAACTCTCCGAAGGGGTCGCCGTAGCCCTCCGAGCCGAAGCCCTCCGGGGGCTTGAAGCCGTTGCTCATCGGTTCGTACCTTCGTTGACGACGTACCGGAGTCGGGTAACCCGGACATGGTGCGTTCATGCAACGATGGCATGTTCTGTACCGCGTGGCATGTTCAGGCGCCTGCGGCTAACCCCGGTCCGTCAGGACCCTCGGTCCGTCCTCCGTGATCGCCACCGTGTGTTCCGCGTGGGCCGCCCTGCTGCCGTCGTTGGTCTTGAGGGTCCAGCCGTCCGGGGCCGCGTGGTAGCCGTCCGTGCCGCCCGCGATGAGCATGGGCTCGATGGCCAGGACCATGCCGTGGCGCAGGCGCATGCCCCGGTGGGGGCGGCCCTCGTTGGGCACCGAGGGGTCCTCGTGCATGTGGCGGCCGATGCCGTGGCCGCCGAAGCCGTCCGGGATGCCGTAGCCGGCGCCGCGGCAGACCGTACCGATGGCGTGCGCGATGTCGCCGATGCGGTTGCCGACCACGGCCGCCTCGATCCCGGCCGCGAGGGCACGCTCGGCGGTCCCGATCAGGCGTACGTCCGCCGGGCGCGGCCGGCCCACCGTGAAGCTGATCGCCGAGTCGCTGGCCCAGCCGTCCAGCCGGGCGCCGCAGTCGATGGAGACGAGGTCGCCGTCGCGCAGGCGGTAGGCGGTCGGGATGCCGTGCACGATGGCGTCGTTCACGGAGGCGCAGATGACCGCCGGGAAGGGGGTCGGCGCGAAGGAGGGCCGGTAGCCGAGGAACGGTGAGTCAGCTCCGGCCCCGCGCAGCACCCCGCGCGCCACCTCGTCCAGCTCCAGCAGGGAAACGCCCACGTCAGCGGCTTGTCGTACGGCCGTCAGGGCGCGGGCGAGCACCTGTCCGGCGGTGTGCATGGCATCGATCGATGTGTTGGTCTTCAGCTCCACCATGCCAATTACTATACCGGTATTAGAATGGGGTCATGGTGCGCACCCCTCTCACCCCGGAAGAACGCGAACGCGGCGAACGGCTCGGCCGCCTGCTGCGCGAGGCCCGCGGCGGCCGGAGCATGACGGAGGTCGCGGCGCTGGCCGGGATCTCCGCCGAGACGCTCCGCAAGATCGAGACCGGCCGGGCGCCCACCCCGGCGTTCTTCACCGTGGCCGCGCTGGCCCGGGTGCTCGGTCTGTCCATGGACGAACTGGCCGGGATGTGCGCGCCGGCCGCGGTGTAGCCGCCCTTTGCGTCACGTTCCGGCAGGGCCGGTGCACTCTGCGTCCCTATGGAAAACTCCCCGTAGCCTCCCCGTAACACGACTGGTGTTGCCTGGCGGACGGTAGTGCTCCGTTCTGGCGGGAGTGTTGGGCATGGTTGTGGAACAACTCCCTGCACGCGTGGGGGAGTTCGCGAACTACCTGAACGGTCTGATGGCGCGCCTCGATCAGGGCGGCGGCTGGTGCGGGGTGTTCTGGCAGCGCGACCCGGACGGTATGCGGGCCTGCCTCGACGGGCGGGAAGTGCCGCCGTGGGACGTGGTGGAGGCGCTGCTCCAGGATCTCGCGGCGCGGTACGGCGCCCCGGCCGTCCAGGCCGAGGCGGAACGGGCCCGCGCCCTGCACACCGCCGCGCTGTTCGCCTACGACGCCCGCCCCGGCGGCCGGGACGCCCTCGGCGACCGGCTCGACGTGATGCTCCGCGAGCAGCGGTACGCGGTGGAACGCCAGGCCCACCTGAACCGTGCCCTGACCAACGCCAGTACCCAGGACGAGGCCGACGCCCTCCGCCTCGACCTGGCCTGGGCCCAGGACGACCACGCCCGGGCGACCGCGCGCTGCGCCGAACTCCGGGCCCGCATGGCCGAGCTGGACCGCCGCGCGATGCCCGGTCAGGCGGCTGTGCCGATGGCGGAGCGGGGCGCGGACCGGACCGGGTACGCCACCGGCGCGTGGGTCCCGGCGCAGGGGGCTCCGTCCGGGGCCGGTCGCCCGTCCGGGCCGGATGTCTCGGCCGGGCCCGGCCACTCCTGGGCCACGGATGCCGAGGCCGAGCCCGGCGGCGCCCCGACCGCAGAGGCGGCCACCAGGCCCTACGCCCCGCAGGCCCGGCAAGCCCCGCACGCCATACCGACCCAGCAAGCCCCGCAGCCCATGCCGACTCGGCAAGCCCCGCAGAACCAGCAAGCCCCGCAGCCCATGCCGACTCGGCAAGCCCCACAGAACCCGCAAGCCCCGCAGCCCATGCCGACCCAACAAGCCCCGCAGGCAACGCACACCTCGAATTCCCCGCAAACCACAGCCCCGGACCCGACCCCCACCACCCCGCCGCGCACCGACCCCCCGCCTCCCCCCGCCCCCAAACCACGCAAGCGCCGCCGGGGCAGCGCCCGCTTCGCCGGGATCGAGGAGGAGGCGCCGCCCGTCGTCGTCCCGCCCACCCCGGCGCCCGTGGTGGCCGAGGCGGCCTCGGCCGGGCGGGCCACGCCCCGGGGTGCCCGGTTCGCCGGGGCCGCGGAGGCCGTGGAGGAAGCGGCGCCGCGGGCCGAGGAGCTGGACGGGGCCGACCGGCGGGAGATCGTGGACGCCGTCGGGCGGCTGATGCGGCTGCGCCGCGAGGGCCGCAGCGGTGAGGCGCACGCGCTGCTCGCCGAGATCACCTACTCCGCCGCCGCCCGCTTCCCGCTGCTCGCCGTGGAGCTCCAGCGGGCCGGGCTCGGCGCCGACTGGGCCACCCTGCTGTGGGAGGCCGCCTCGCTGCCCGCCGACCGGCTGGTGGCCGCCGCGGACGCCCTGGCCGCGGCGGGCCGGGACGCCGACGCGGAGCAGATCCTGCGGCAGGGGGTCGCCCGGCCCGCCGAGGAGATCGGACGGGCCCTGCTGGACCTGGCCGAGCAGGGCCGCAGGCGCGAGATCGCCGCTTTACTGGACGTCTACGTCCGGGTCCGCACCCCGGAGGAGGCGGCCCGAAGCGTGGCCGAGGACCCCCACACCCTCGTACCGTGGCTGCTGGAGGCCGCCCGGGGTGTGTCGGAGGAGCGCCACTGGGACCTCGTCCACGCGCTGAGGGTCGCCGGATTCGCCGCTTGACCGGGGCCCCGGCCGGGGCGGGCACTCACCCACAGGAGTGTGAAACCGCCCCGACTCAGCGGGTTGGCGACGATGGTCTTGGCAAGCCCGTCCGGGAGGCTTACGTTCGTGCCTCTACGACCTGCGTCTACGGGCGTAGAGGCTCTGACGTCCCGTCGAAGGAGCAGCTCATGGCCAACGTCGTTCGCGCCGCTCTGGTCCAGGCCACCTGGACCGGCGACACCGAGTCCATGGTGGCGAAGCACGAGGAGCACGCCCGTGAGGCGGCCCGCCGGGGCGCCAAGGTGATCGGGTTCCAGGAAGTCTTCAACGCCCCCTACTTCTGCCAGGTCCAGGAGCCGGAGCACTACCGCTGGGCGGAGCCCGTGCCGGACGGCCCGACGGTGACCCGGATGCGGGAACTGGCCCGCGAGACCGGCATGGTGATCGTCGTACCGGTCTTCGAGATCGAGCAGTCCGGCTTCTACTACAACACCGCCGCCGTGATCGACGCCGACGGCTCCTACCTCGGCAAGTACCGCAAACACCACATCCCGCAGGTGAAGGGCTTCTGGGAGAAGTACTACTTCAAACCGGGGAACCTGGGCTGGCCGGTCTTCGACACCGCCGTCGGCAAGGTCGGCGTCTACATCTGCTACGACCGGCACTTCCCCGAGGGCTGGCGGCAACTCGGCCTGAACGGCGCCCAGCTCGTCTACAACCCCTCCGCCACCCACCGCGGCCTGTCCTCCTACCTGTGGCGCCTTGAGCAGCCCGCCGCCGCGGTCGCCAACGAGTACTACGTCGCCGCGATCAACCGCGTCGGCGTCGAGGAGTACGGCGACAACGACTTCTACGGCACGAGCTACTTCGTCGACCCGCGCGGACAGTTCGTGGGGGAGGTCGCCAGCGACAGCAAGGAGGAACTGCTCGTCCGCGACCTCGACCTCGACGTCATCGAAGAGGTGCGGCAGCAGTGGGCCTTCTACCGCGACCGCCGTCCCGACGCCTACGAAGGGCTGGTGCAGCCGTGACCGACGACCTGCTGGGCCGCCACCGCCGCGTCCTGCCCGACTGGCTCGCCCTCTACTACGAGGACCCGCTGGAGATCACCCATGGCGAGGGACGCCACGTCTGGGACTCCGACGGCAACCAGTACCTGGACTTCTTCGGCGGCATCCTCACCACCATGACCGCCCACGCCCTGCCCGAGATCACCAAGGCGGTCAGCGAGCAGGCCGGGCGGATCATCCACTCCTCGACCCTGTACCTGAACCGCCCGATGGTCGAACTGGCCGAGCGGATCGCGAAGTTGTCCGGCATCCCGGACGCCCGGGTCTTCTTCACCACCTCCGGCACCGAGGCCAACGACACCGCCCTGCTGCTCGCCACCACCTACCGCCGCAGCAACACGATCCTGGCGATGCGCAACAGCTACCACGGCCGCTCCTTCAGCGCGGTCGGCATCACCGGCAACCGCGGCTGGTCCCCGACCTCCCTGTCCCCGCTGCAGACGCTCTACGTGCACGGCGGCGTCCGCACCCGGGGCCCGTACGCCGACCTCGACGACCGCGCCTTCGTCGCGGCCTGCGTCGACGACCTGAAGGACCTCCTCGGCCACACCCGCCCGCCCGCCGCGCTGATCGCCGAGCCCATCCAGGGCGTCGGCGGCTTCACCTCCGGCCCGGACGGGCTGTACGCGGCCTTCCGCGAGGTCCTCGCCGAGCGCGGCATCCTGTGGATCGCCGACGAGGTGCAGACCGGCTGGGGCCGCACCGGCGACCACTTCTGGGGCTGGCAGGCCCACGGGCAGAACGGCCCGCCGGACATCGTCACCTTCGCCAAGGGCATCGGCAACGGCATGTCCATCGGCGGGGTGATCGCACGCGCCGAGATCATGAACTGCCTGGACGCCAACAGCATTTCGACGTTCGGCGGCACCCAGATCACCATGGCGGCGGGCCTGGCCAACCTCACCTACCTGCTGGAGCACGACCTCCAGGGCAACGCCCGGCGGGTCGGCGGGCTGCTCATCGAGCGGCTGCGCGCGGTCGCCGCGCAGGTGCCGTACGTACGTGAGGTGCGCGGGCGCGGACTGATGATCGGAATCGAGCTGGCCGACCCCACCACCGGCGCGGCGGCGCCCGAGGCGGCCTCCGCCGTCCTGGAGGAGGCACGCGCGGGCGGGCTGCTCATCGGCAAGGGCGGCGGGCACGACACCAGCGCGCTCAGAATCGCCCCGCCGCTGTCGCTGACGGTGGCGGAGGCCGAGGAGGGCGCCGCGATCCTGGAACGTGCTCTCAGGAGCCTTCAGTAAGGACGGCACGACCATGACCAGCACCCTGGAACCCGCCCTGTCGGTCCGTCAGGTCCTCGGCCTGGAACGGGTGCTGGCCGGGGAGCCCGAGGTGGTGGCCGGTGCCGGACAGCTCGACCGTCCGGTGCGCTGGGTGCATGTCGCCGAGGCCGCGGATGTCGGAGTGATGCTCAGCGGCGGCGAGATGGTGCTCACCACCGGGGTGCTGCTGGCCGGGGACGAGGCCGCGCAGGCCGAGTACATCCGCTCCCTGCACCGCGCGGAGGCCGCGGCCGTGGTCCTCGGACTCGGCCGCGCCTTCCCGGCCGCCCCGGAGGTCATGCGCCGGGCCGCCGAGCGGTGCGGGCTGCCCCTGGTCGTGCTGCACCGGCCGTTCCCGTTCGCGGAGCTGACCGAGGAGGTCCAGTCCCGGCTGGTGCGGCGCAAGTTCGCCGCCGTCAGCCTCTCGGAGTCGGTGCGCACCGCGCTGACCGGGCTGATCACCGCGGGCGCCCCGCTGCAACGGCTGCTCGACGAGGTCGCCCAGCACAGCGCCTGCCCGGTCGTCGTCACCAACCTCGCCCACCGGGTGCTGGCCACGGCGGGGGAGCGGTCCGCCGTGGACGACGTGCTGCGTGACTGGGAGCGCATCTCCCGGCAGGCCGGCGGCAGCGAGGGCGACGGCTGGATCCGCGCCGAACTCGGCGGCCGGGGCGAGCGCTGGGGGCGGATCGTGCTGTGCGGGTACCGGGGCGACACCGCCACCGGACGGCTGCTCGCCGACCGGGCCGCCGAGGCGCTGGTGCTGCACCGCATGCTCGGCGGCACCGCCACCGGCAGCTGGGAGGAGCAGTCCGCGCAGAGCCTGCTCACCGACCTGGTCAGCGGCGTCGTACCGGCCCGCCAACTCCTGCCGCGGGCGCGGGCGGCCGGACTGCCCGTCAACCGGCGCACCTTCGTGCCCCTGGTCGTCCGCGACGGTGATCCCGCCCAACTGGACCGCGTGCTGCGGATGCTGGGCCTGCCCTCACTGGTCGCCGAACTCGCCGACTGTGCCACCGCCGTCCTGCTCTCCCTCGCCCGCGACCAGGACGCGGGCGTCCTCACCGCCAACTTCGCCGCCCGGCTGCGCTCGGAGGCGCCCGGCACCGTCGTGGCCGCCGCCGACCCGCGCCCCGCCTGGGACGACGTACCGGCCGGACTGCGCGAGGCCCGGCACGTGGCCGAGGCGGTCGCCGACGCCCTGGACCTGCCCGATGTCGTACGGCTGCGGGACGTCCATCTGCGCGGCCTGATCCGGCTGTTGCGGGACGACCCGCATGTGCAGTCCTTCGCGGAACGGGAGTTGGACGGGCTGCTGTGCGGCCCGGACGAGGATCTGCTGGCCGTCCTGCGCACCTACCTCGCCACCGGCCGCAACAAGTCCCGCACCGCCCAGCTCCACCACGTCTCCCGCCCCGCCCTCTACCGGCGCCTGGAGGCGATACAGGGCCGGCTCGGAGTGGACCTCGACGACTTCGAGCAGGCGGCCTCCGTGCACATCGCCCTGCTCGCACACGACGCGCAACAAGGCTGAAACACCTCACGACCTGGGAAAACGGCGGTGAAACATGCGTCCTGGAAAGGGTGACACGGTGGCACGCCGCAGGGCCGCAGACGTGACACCGTGCCAATCGAAGCCCGCCCCCGCGACTTCCTACGCTCGCTGCACACCGAGCGACCGGAGGTCCCGATGAGCCGAGTGATCCGCGCCGCCCTCTTCCAGACCGCGTGGACGGGCGACAAGGAATCCATGATCCAGGTCCATGAGCAGGCCGCGCGGGATGCCGCCGCGCAAGGCGCTCAAGTCCTGTGCTTCCAGGAGCTGTTCTACGGACCCTACTTCTGCCAGGTCCAGGACAAGGCGTTCTACGAGTACGCCGAGCAGATCCCCGAGGGCCCGACCGTACGCCGCTTCCAGGCCCTCGCGAAGGAACTGGGCCTCGTCCTGGTCCTGCCGATGTATGAGGAGGAGCAGCCCGGCGTCCTCTACAACACCGCCGCCGTCATCGACGCCGACGGCTCCTACCTCGGCAAGTACCGCAAGACCCACATCCCCCAAGTCCAGGGCTTCTGGGAGAAGTTCTACTTCCGCCCCGGGAACAGCGGCTGGCCGGTCTTCGAGACCGCCGTCGGGAAGATCGGCGTGTACATCTGCTACGACCGGCACTTCCCCGAGGGCTGGCGGGCACTCGGCCTGGGCGGCGCCGAGATCGTCTTCAACCCCTCGGCCACCTCGCGCGGCCTGTCCCGCTACCTGTGGCAGCTGGAGCAGCCGGCCGCCGCCGTCGCCAACGAGTACTTCGTGGGCGCGATCAACCGCGTCGGCGTCGAGGACCTCGGCGACAACGACTTCTACGGCACCACCTACTTCGTGGACCCCGAGGCCCAGTTCGTCGGCGAGGTGGCCAGCGACAAGGAGACCGAACTCGTCGTCCGCGACCTGGACCTGGCCAAGCTGCGCGAGGTCCGCGACCGCTGGCAGTTCTACCGCGACCGGGCCCCGGGGGCGTACACGCCGCTGACCGCGCCCTGACCCGTCGCCGACCTAGGGAGGAGAGGGACCATGAGCACTCGTACCGTCATCCGTGGCGGTCTCGTCATCACCGCGTCCGACGAGGTCCACGCCGACGTCCTGATCGAGGACGGCCGGGTCGCCGCCCTCGCCGTGCCCGGCGCCCAGGAGTGGAGCGCCGACCGTGTCATCGACGCGACGGGCAAGTACGTCATCCCGGGCGGCGTCGACGCCCACACCCACATGGAGCTGCCGTTCGGCGGCACCTTCGCCTCCGACACCTTCGAGACGGGCACCAGGGCCGCCGCCTGGGGCGGCACGACGACCATCGTCGACTTCGCCGTGCAAAGTGTCGGGCACTCCCTGCGGGAAGGGCTCGACGCCTGGCACGCCAAGGCCGAGGGCAACTGCGCCATCGACTACGGCTTCCACATGATCGTCTCCGACGTGAACCAGGACACGCTCAAGGAGATGGATCTGCTGGTGGAGGAAGGGGTGACGTCATTCAAGCAATTCATGGCGTACCCGGGTGTCTTTTACTCCGATGACGGACAGATCCTGCGCGCCATGCAGCGCTCCGCCGAGAACGGCGGGCTGATCATGATGCACGCCGAGAACGGCATCGCCATCGACGTACTCGTGGAACAGGCGCTGGCGCGCGGCGAGACCGACCCCCGCTACCACGGCGAGGTCCGCAAGGCCCTGCTGGAGGCCGAGGCCACCCACCGCGCCATCCGCCTCGCGCAGGTCGCCGGGGCGCCGCTGTACGTCGTGCACGTCTCGGCGATGGAGGCGGTCGCGGAACTCGCCAAGGCCCGTGACGAGGGGCTGAACGTCTTCGGTGAGACCTGCCCGCAGTATCTGTTCCTGTCCACCGACAACCTCGCCGAGCCCGACTTCGAGGGCGCCAAGTACGTGTGCAGCACACCCCTTCGGCCGCGCGAGCACCAGGCGCAGCTGTGGAAGGGCCTGCGCACCAACGACCTCCAGGTGGTCTCCACCGACCACTGCCCGTTCTGCTTCGCCGGGCAGAAGGAGCTGGGCCGCGGCGACTTCTCCAAGATCCCCAACGGGCTGCCCGGTGTGGAGAACCGGATGGACCTGCTGCACCAGGCCGTCGTCGAGGGGCACATCTCGCGCCGCCGCTGGATCGAGATCGCCTGCGCCACCCCGGCCCGGATGTTCGGCATGTACCCGAAGAAGGGCACCATCGCGCCGGGCTCCGACGCCGACATCGTCATCTACGACCCCGGCGCCGAGCAGGTCATGTCGGCCGAGACCCACCACATGAACGTCGACTACTCGGCCTACGAGGGCAAGCGCACCACTGGCCGGGTGGAGACGGTCCTCTCGCGCGGCGAAGTCGTCATCAACGAGCGGGAGTACACCGGCCGCGCCGGGCACGGAACCTATACGCCCCGCTCCACCTGTCAGTACCTCAACTAGGAGTGGCGCACATGGACTTCGGACTCGTCCTGCAGACCGACCCGCCCGCCTCGAAGGTCGTCAGCCTGATGAAACGGGCCGAGCGCAACGGCTTCACCCACGGCTGGACCTTCGACTCGGCCGTGCTGTGGCAGGAACCGTTCGTGATCTACAGTCAGATCCTGGCCAATACGGAGAAGTTGAAGGTCGGCCCCATGGTCACCAACCCGGGCACCCGCACCTGGGAGGTCACCGCCTCGACCTTCGCCACCCTCAACGACATGTTCGGCAACCGCACCGTCTGCGGCATCGGCCGCGGCGACTCCGCGATGCGGGTGGCCGGCCGCAAGCCCAACACCCTCGCCCGGATCAGCGAGGCCATGAAGGTCATCCGCGCCCTCGGCCGGGGCGAGGAGGCCGACCTCGGCGGCACCGTGATCAAGTTCCCGTGGATCAAGCCCGGCGCCGAACTCCCCGTCTGGATGGCCGCGTACGGGCCGAAGGCGCTGAAGATGACCGGCGAGGAGGCCGACGGGTTCATCCTCCAGCTCTCCGACCTGTACCTCACCGAGTACATGGTCAAGGCGGTCAAGGACGCGGCGCGTGCCGTCGGACGCGACCCCGACGAGGTGACGATCTGCGTCGCCGCCCCGGCCTACGTCACCGAGGACGACTCGCCCGAGGCGCTCGCCCACGCCCGCCAGCAGTGCCGCTGGTTCGGCGGCATGGTCGGCAACCACGTGGCCGACCTGGTCGCCAAGTACGGAGAGCACACCGGCGCCGTACCGGAGGAGCTGACCGACTACATCAAGGCCCGCGAGGGCTACGACTACTCCCACCACGGGCGTGCCGACAACCCGGACACCGCCTTCGTGCCCGACGAGATCGTCGACCGGTTCTGTGTCATCGGCCCGGTCGAGAAGCACATCGAGAAGATGACCGCCCTGCGCGAACTCGGCGTCGACCAGTTCGCCGTCTACGACATGCACGACGCCCAGGAAGCCGTGATCGACGCGTACGGGGCGCACGTCATCCCCGCGCTCAACGGCTGAACTCCCTCCCCGTTTCTCCCCCTTCCCGCCGTCCCGGGAAGGGGGCCGCAGGACGCCCCCGGCGGCGCACCCCCCAACGGCGACACCCGCACGGCCTCTCCCGTCCCACCGTCCCTTGATTGGCCTGCCCATGACAGACACCGCTCCCACTGCGATACCGCCGTCCTCCCAAGTCACCCTCGCCGACGGGCGGGTGGAGCTCGCCCCGGGGTCCCCGACGCCCAGCGGCCCGTACGCCAACGACGACCTGCTCCCGGTCCCGGTGGAGAAGCGCACCTGGACCACGTACAACTTCTCCGCGCTGTGGGTCGGCATGGCCCACAACACCGCCTCCTGGACCCTCGCCTCCGGGCTCATCGCCGTCGGCATGGACTGGAAACAGGCGGTGTTCACCATCGCGCTGGCCAACGTCATCGTGCTGGTGCCGATGCTGCTCACCGGGCACGCGGGACCCAAGTACGGCATCCCCTTCCCCGTCTTCGCCCGCGCCTCCTTCGGCATCCGCGGCGCCAACCTCCCCGCTGTCGTACGGGCGTTGGTGGCGTGCGGCTGGTTCGGCATCCAGACCTGGATCGGCGGTGAGGCGATCTTCTTCCTCGCCGGGAAGCTGATCGGCGACGGCTGGGCGGACGCCGGGAAGATCGGCGGGTACGCCTGGACGATGTGGCTGTCCTTCGCGATCTTCTGGGCGATCCAGGTCGCGATCATCTACCGGGGCATGGAGACGCTGCGCCGGTTCGAGAACTGGGCCGCGCCGTTCGTGCTGGTCGGCGCGTTCGTGATGCTGTGGTGGATGAGCGACAAGGCCGGCGGCTTCGGCCCGCTGCTCGACCAGCCCTCCAAGCTGGGCTGGGGCAGCGACTTCTGGGCGCTGTTCTGGCCGTCCCTCATGGGCATGATCGGCTTCTGGTCCACGCTGTCGCTGAACATCCCCGACTTCACCCGGTACGGAAAGAGCCAGAAGGCCCAGACCTGGGGCCAGGCCCTCGGCCTGCCGACGACCATGACCCTGTTCGCGTTCCTGTCGGTGATGGTCACCTCCGGCTCCGCCGCCGTCTACGGCGAGCCGATCTGGGACCCGGTGCAGCTCGCCGCCAAGACCGACAACGTGGTCGGACTGCTCTTCGCCCTGGTGACCGTGCTGGTGGCGACCCTGTCCGTGAACATCGCCGCCAACCTGGTCTCCCCGGCCTTCGACTTCTCCAACATCGCGCCCCGGAAGATCAGTTTCCGCACCGGCGCGCTCGCCACCTGTGTGCTCGGCGTACTGATCTTCCCGTGGAAGCTGTACTCCGACCCGCAGGGCTACATCTTCACCTGGCTCGGCCTGGTCGGCGGTCTGCTCGGCACCGTCGCCGGCATCCTCATCGCCGACTACTGGATCCTGCGCCGCTCCCGCCTGGACCTGACCGACCTGTACCGCACGGGCGGCCGGTACTGGTACGAGGGCGGCTGGAACTGGCGGGCCGTGGTGGCCTTCCTCGTCGGCGGCGTCCTTGCCATCGGCGGGGCGGACTTCGACCCGCTGATCGACGGCACGCCCATCCCGGCGCTGTCGTCGCTGGCCGACTACGGCTGGGCGGTCGGGCTCGGCACCTCAATGGTGCTGTACCTCGCCCTGATGGTGCCGCGCCGCCGCGGCGAGAGCACCGTCTGACCCGGTGACCGGGGGAACGGTCGGCCCTACTGGCCGTTCCCCAGCGCCGCCACCGCGTCCTTGGCGGCCTTGATGGCACCCTTGTTGATCTCGTCCGTACTCGGCGCCTTCCTCGTCTCGAAGTCGCTGCCGTTGTAGGTGACGACGACCAGCGCGTTGGAGACCCGGACCAGCACCACGCCCTCGCGGGTCTCCTGCTTGTCCTCGGTGGTCAGGTTCACCACCGAGTAGCCCGCGTCCCCGATCCCCGGAACATCCCCTCCGCCGCTCTTGTCCGCGACCCGGTCCTTGAACGCCTTCTGTGCGGCCTCCTCCGTCTCCTTGATCTCGAAGGAGACGTCGAGCCAGCGGTAGTCGTAGCCCTTGAGGGCGTTCCAGGAGCAGGTGCGGCGCAGCTTGGTGTCCGTGGACGGGATCTCCTTGCCCTCCTTCTTCGCGCCCGGGACCAGCGAGGTCACCGTCTTGGCCGCGACGCTGCCACAGGGGGCGGGCGCGGCCGTGTACGTCTTGGACGCGGCCGAGGTGGAGGGCGCGGAGGCGGACTTGTTCTCCGTCTGTTCCTGGTTCTGCGCACGGGCCTGGGGCTCGGCGTCCGATGCCGGGGCGAACGGACCGGACGTCAGCGCCCAGCCCGCCGCGGCGAGCACCACGACGGGCGACAGGCGGGCGGTCAGGGCGAGCGGCAGGGAAAGATGACGCACGGCGCACTTTTCGTGGGGGACGGTGCGGAGGAGTCCGCACTGCGGACGGGACCGCAGTGTTGCACGTCATTTTGTGGGGCGGAAGTGCCAACTCGCTCCGTGTGTGGGCGGTGACTGAGGCCAACCAAAGGCGGGTTGAATGTCCGTTTATGTCGCTCCGTTCATGTCCGCGCGGTCGACCGGCTCAGCGCCGACTCGATCCGGTCGACGGCGGTGAAGGCGCCGTAGGCCACCAGGTGCAGCAGACAGTGATCGGTGTGCTCCGGGCGCCGCCACGCCGCCACGTCCTCGTCGGTGATCCGGTACGGCGCCAGCGCGGCCAGCAGCGCCAGCCGCGCCCCGGGCCGCTCCCGGCGGTCCGGGATGCCCTGAAGACCGAGCCCCGGGTGCCGCCCGTCCCACTCCCACATCGTCGCCCGTACGAGGTCCTGGTCGTCGGCGTCGAGGAGGGCGGCGCCCGCCGTGGCGGCCTTCAGCAGCGCCGCGTAGGCCGGTCCCACCGCGCTGTCGCCCGCCCACGCGGGGGCCTCGCCGGGGTCGGTGGCCTCCAGCAGGGGCAGCGCCTCTCCGGGCCGGGCAGGCCGGCGCACGGTACGGGACAGGGTGCGGCCCGCGAGGCTGCGGACGCACCGGAAGCGCTGGACGTTGCCCGGCATCAGCTTCTCGGTCAGCAGCGCGGAGACGATCCGGTTGATGAAGTGGAACGCCAGCGCGGTGCCGAGATAGCCCGGGGCGTGCTCGGCGGGGAAGGGGAAGGGCTTGGACTGGGGGCTCGGGATGCGGGTCCTCTTGCCCCACTCCAGCACGCGCGCGTGCTCCTCGTTCTCCGGGCGCTCGCCCCGCGCGAGGCGCTCGGCGAGGGCGTGGTCGCCCGTGGCGTGCAGCAGCACGGTGTGGGCGGAGACGCAGAACGGGCACTCGTTGGCCTTCGACACCCCGAACGCGGCGATCTCCTTGCCGGTCCGGCCGCCGGGGCCGGCGATCAGGGACTCGCGCATCAACGCCCAGGTGGCGGTGAGCAGTTCGGGCGCCGGGGACAGCACCACGAAGGTGGGCGGTTCGGCGATGCCGAAGTCGCGGGAGATCTGCTCGTACACCTCCGCGACGCGTCCGGTGGCCGCCTTGGGCGGCAGGGGCTCGGTGTATCGGAACAGTGAGGTCATGGGCAGCAGCGTGCGCCGGGGGAGGGGGCCCGGTCGTCGTACGGCCGGAGGGAGTTGGGGCTGCGCCGACGGGGCCGGACCGGGGCCGGAACTACTGCGTGGGGAGTAGTCCCGGAGTTGTCCACAGGGCTGACGCCGGTGTCGGTACGAGCGTCTACTGTGCGCTCATGAGCGGTATCCCGGTCACCCGCAGGCACCTCGCCGACGCCGCCCTGGCGGTCGTGGTGGGTGCCCTCGTGCTGACCTCCGCCGCCCTCGACGGGGACGCCACCCCGCTCGACTACGTCCTCATCGCCTTGTCCTGCGCGGCCCTCGGCTTCTACCGGGCCGCGCCCCGGGCCGTCCTCGCCGTGACGGCCCTCACCGGCGCCGCGTACACCCTGCACGCCGAGCCCGGCACCCTGGCCGCCCTGCCCGTCATCGGCGCCGTGCACACCGCGGCCCGGGTCGGCCACCGGGCGGTCGCGGCGGCGGGCGGCGGGGTGTACCTGGCGGCGTACGTGGCCACCGGGCCCGGCAGCCGGGAGGTGCTGGAGAAGGCGGCGCTGCTCGCGGGCTGGTTCCTGTGCGCGGTGATCACCGGCCTCGCCGACCGCAACTGGCAGGCCTACCTGCGCCAGACCGAACAGCGCGCCCTGGAGGCCGAGCGCACCCGCGAGGAGGCCGCCCTGCGCCGCGCGGGCGAGGAACGCCTGCGCATCGCCCGGGAGTTGCACGACTCGCTCACCCACTCCATCTCCATCGTCAAGCTCCAGGCCGGGGTCGCCGTCCACCTCGCCCGCAAGCGCGGGGAGGAGGTGCCGGCCGCTCTGCTGGCCATCCAGGAGGCCAGCGGCGAGGCGATGCGCGAACTGCGCTCCACCCTGGAGGTACTGCGCACCGACGAGCCCACCGGCACCCCGGCGCTGCTGGTGGAGCGGGCGCGGGCGGCCGGTCTCGCGGCGGAGCTGACCGTGACCGGGCACGAGCGGCCCCTGCCCTCGACCGTGGACCGGGCCGTGTACCGCATCGTCCAGGAAGCCCTCACCAACGCCGCCCGGCACGCGGGCCAGGCCAAGGTGTCCGTCGTGCTCGACCACGGCGACGAGGAGCTGGAGATACGCGTGGAGGACGACGGGAACGCCGACCCGGAGCACCCGCCCGTGCCCGGCATCGGCCTCACCGGCATGCGGGAACGCGTCACCGCCCTGGGCGGCACCCTGCACGCGGGCCCGCGCGAGGAGGGCGGATTCGCGGTACGGGCGCGGCTGCCGTTGGGGGTGGGGTCGTGAGGAACGGGGGAACGGGATGATCAGGGTCGCGCTGGTCGACGACCAGGCGCTGATGCGGGCCGGGTTCCGGGCGCTGCTGGACGCCGAGGACGGCATCGAGGTGGTCGGCGAGGCGGCCGACGGGGAGCGCGGAGTGGAACTCGTCCGCACCGAGGTGCCCGACATCGCGCTGATCGACGTCCAGATGCCGGTGATGACGGGCATCGAGGCCACCCGCCTGATCGCCGCCGACCCGGACCTCGCCGACGTCCGCGTGGTCATCCTCACCAACTACGGCCACGACGAGTACGTCTTCGAGGCGCTGCGCGCGGGCGCCAGCGGCTTTCTGCTGAAGGACACCGAACCGGCCGACCTGCTCCAGGCGATCGAGGTCGTGGCCCGCGGCGAGGCCCTGCTCTCCCCGTCGGTGACCCGCACCCTGATCGGCGAGTTCGTCGCCCGGCCCCCGGACCGGGCCACCGCCCCCGGCCTGGAGTGCCTGACGAACCGCGAACGCGAGGTGACCGCGCTGGCCGCCCGCGGCCTGAGCAACGAGGAGATCGCCGAGCACATGGTGATCAGCCCCTACACCGCCAAGACCCACATCAGCCGCGCCATGACCAAGCTCGGCGCCCGGGACCGCGCCCAGTTGGTGGTGTTCGCCTACGAGTCGGGTCTGGTGACCGCACGCGGAGGCTGACCACCGGGTTCCTGCCGGATCCCGGCACCCGGGGGCGGGCGGGAACTGCCGTGGCCGGGCATGCGGTCAGGGCCGTTTCGTCGGTCATCGTGGGGGCATGGTCGCCGTCACCCACACCGTGCTCCTGCGTGCCGTACCGCACTCCTGGTTCGGCGCCCTCGTCGCCGCGCTCGTCGAACTGGCCGAGGAATGCCGGGTCGTGGACGGGCGGGTCGTGCTGCCCGACGGGACGGACGTGGAAGGAACGCGTCTGGTGACGGGGCGTCATCTGCGGCCCGGTGCCGTGTACTCGGTCGACGACGGCGAGGGCGGCGCCTGCCGGATCGCCCTCAAGGAGTGGAACCGCCGCCGGTCCCTGAGGGCCCGCTTCGAGGTCAAGCACCCGGAAGCGTTCATGACGTGGGAAGCGGGGCTGCGGGGCGTCGACCGGCCGCTGCTGGCCGAGGTGAGCGGCGAGGCCCAAGTCGTCGACGCGCCAAAGATGTTCAGCAACTGGGCGGGGTCGGTGCGGCTGCGGTTCGAGGACTGGTGGGCGGCGGCCGACAGCGGGACCGCCGTCCGGACCGCGCCCCTCAGGATCCGGCTGCGCGGCAGACCCTTCCGGGCGGAGGTACGGGCCGCACCCCGCCCCGCCGGCGACGACCGGCACTGGCGGGTCCAGGTCACCGTGACCGCCCGCGGCCGGGGCCTGCTGCGACCGGTGGCCGCCCTGGTGCTCCCGCTGACCAAGCGGCGCGTCCAGCACTCCGTCGCCAAGTCCCTGGACGGCCTGGCCGAGAGCTGGAACGAGGACCTGCCCCCGCTGCTGGAGCTGGACGGCGCCGACCTGCGCGAGGAGATCCTCCGCCAGGACTCCTAGCGCGCCGTCGGCATACAGAGCCCCGACAACATTGCCGGGATCCGGCAATGCGGCAGTGACGGCCAGTCAGGCAGCATGGCTCGCGGGGAGCACGTCGGATGGTTCAGGTGCCGGGTACCGGCAGGTGCCCGGCACGACAGCCGCGTACGGCAGTGCCCCCGGCAGCGCAGACCGACGCGACGGAGAACAGGGGGGATCGACCGTGCGCCTTCTCATGACAGCCGCCGCCGCGGCCCCCGCACCGGACACCTCCGCCCGTGCCCTGCCGGCCCCCGCCGCCGGCCCGTCGTGCCCGTTCGTACGACCGCTGCACCGCCTCTGCCCGGACGAACGCAGTACCGCCCTGCCCGGCGCGCACCCGCACGCCCTCTGACAGGCCCCCGCGCGCACCTCGTCCGCACCCCTTACTTCACTTGCATTCCCTTACGCCACAAGGACCTTCGCCATGATTGCCATGATCGTGGGCGTCGGCGTGCTCGTCGCCGCCCTGCTGCTCGTCCTCCTCGTCGTCGCCCGGCTGTTCCGCAAGGTGGAGCAGGGCAAGGCGCTCATCGTCTCCAAGATGCGCAAGGTCGACGTCACCTTCACCGGCCAGGTCGTGCTGCCCGTGCTGCACAAGGCCGAGGTGATGGACATCTCGGTGAAGACCATCGAGATCACCCGGGCCGGCAAGGAAGGCCTGATCTGCAAGGACAACATCCGCGCCGACATCCGCATCTCGTTCTTCGTCAAGGTCAACAAGACCGTCGAGGACGTCATCAAGGTCGCCCAGTCCGTCGGCACCGCACGCGCCAGCGACCGCAACACCCTTCAGGAACTGTTCCACGCGAAGTTCTCCGAGGCCCTGAAGACCGTCGGCAAGCAGATGGACTTCACCGACCTCTACACCAAGCGCGAGGAACTGCGGTACCGGATCATCGAGGTCATCGGCGTCGACCTCAACGGCTACCACCTGGAGGACGCGGCGATCGACTACCTGGAGCAGACGCCGCTCACCCACCTCGACCCGGCCAACGTCCTCGACGCCCAGGGCATCCGCAAGATCACCGAACTGACCGCGGTGGAGCACGTGCGCACCAACGAGGCCCAGCGCAACGAGGAGAAGGAGATCACCCGGCAGAACGTCGACGCCCGCGAGGCCGTGCTGGAGCTGGAGCGCCGCCAGGCCGACGCCGAGATCAAGCAGAGGAGGGAGATCGAGACCGTACGGGCCCGCGAGGAGGCCGAGACCGCACGCGTGGTGGAGGAGGAGCGGCTGCGCGCACAGTCCGCCTTCCTGCGCACCGAGGAACAGCTCGGCGTCCAGCGGGAGAACCAGGCCCGCGAGGTCGCCGTCGCGCAGAAGAACCGCGAGCGGGTCATCGCGGTCGAGAACGAGCGCATCGAGAAGGACCGGATGCTGGAGGTCATCGCCCGCGAGCGGGAGACGGAACTGACCCGGATCGCCGCGGAGAAGGAGGTCGAGGCGGAGAAGCGCGACATCGCCGAGGTCATCCGTGAGCGGGTCGCCGTGGACCGTACGGTCGCCGAGCAGGAGGAGTCCATCAAGAAGCTGCGCGCGGTCGAGGAGGCCGAGCGGCAGCGGCAGGCCGTCATCATCGCCGCAGAGGCCGAGGCGCAGGAGAAGCTGGTCAAGGACATCAAGGCCGCCGAGGCCGCCGAGCAGGCCGCCGTGCACCGCGCCGCCGAGGAACTCACCCTCGCCGAGGCCCGGTTGAAGAGCGCCGACCTCGACGCGCAGGCCAAGCTGCGGCTCGCCGAGGGCATCCAGGCCGAGTCCGCCGCCGAAGGACTCGCCGCCGTACAGGTCCGCGACAAGGAGGCCGACGTCATCGAGAAGGCGGGCCGCGCGGAGGCCGAGGCCACCCAGGCGCGCATGCTGGCCGAGGCGGAGGGTGCCAAGGCCAAGGCGCTCGCCGAGGCCGACGCCATCGGCGAGAAGCTGAAGGCGGAGGCCGCCGGTCTCACCGAGAAGGCCGCCGCCATGGCCGCCCTCGACGAGGCCTCCCGCGCCCACGAGGAGTACCGGCTGCGCCTGGAGGCCGAGAAGGACATCCGGCTCGCGGGCCTGGACGTGCAGCGGCAGGTCGCCGAGGCACAGGCCACGGTGCTCGCCACCGGCCTGGAGAGCGCCGACATCAACATCGTCGGCGGCGAGTCGGTCTTCTTCGACCGGCTGATGAACTCCATCGCGCTCGGCAAGGGCGTCGACTCCTTCGTCGAGCACTCCGCCACCGCGCAGGCCCTCGCCAAGCCCTGGCTGGACGGCACGTCGAGCTTCACCGACGACCTGACCCGGGTCCTCGGCTCCGTCTCCACCGGCGACGTACGGGACCTGACGGTCTCCGCGCTGCTGATGAAGCTCATGAAGGCGGGCGGCCCGAACGCCGGACAGCTCCAGCAACTCCTCGACCGGGCGGGCGAACTGGGCCTGGCCGACACCCCGCTCGCCGCCGTGAACGGCGCCGCGAAGGGCTGACCAGGCCGGACGCCGACGGAGCTGCCGCGCGGGGGGCGGCAGCTCCGGCCCGCCACGGAACACACTGCGAGGGGACACCATGACCACCGGCCCGGACACCCAGGCGTACGCCGCCGTCGACAACGGCGCCTACGAGGTGCTGCGCGACCGGCTCACCGCCCAGGCCGCCGAACTCGCCGCCCGCGCCGAGGCGCTCAACGCCCGGCGCGTCGACGAGTTCGGCGCCACCCGCCTCGAACTGACCGGCACCGAACGGCTGCGCACCGAGCACGCCGGTCTCGCCCGCGACCTCGTCGCCGTCGGCGACACCCTGCTCTTCGGCGCCGACGACGCCCTCGGCGTACGCACGGAACCCGCCGTGGGCGATGTCTTCGCCCTGTACGACCGGGACTTGAACCGGCTGCCCGAGGACACGGTGCCCGGACTCCTCGACGACCCGGCGTTCCGGCGGGAGTTCGCGGCCCTGTTCCGCTACTTCCGGCAGGCCCGGCTGCTCGGCCTGCGCCGACTGGAGGGCCGGCTGCTCGCCGTCTTCCGGACCGGCGAGAAGGTCGGCGACGTACGGGTGCTGCGGTGGGCGGTCGCCCACGACGGCAGCCTGTCCTTCCTGGACGCGCGCGGCGACCGCGACGACGTGCTGCCGCCCTCCCACGACTTCACCTGGACCGAGGCCACCCGCGAGGACCACGTCCCCGGCGCCGACCGCCCACATGTCCGCGTGGGCGGCGAGGTCCTGGTCTCCACCGTCGGCGGGGTGCTCACCGTCCGCGCCGACGCCGACGACGAGGACCTGTTCACCGAGCCGGTGGACGAGCCGCTGCAGTCCCTCGCCGACGCCGGCATCGCGCACGCGCGCGTGGGCGCCCTGCTCCTGCTGCGCATCCGCCCCTACAAGGAGGACACCGACCGGTACCTGGTCTTCAACACCCTCACCAAGGACGTCGTCCGCCTTGACGCCGTAGGACAGGCGTGCCGCCGCCTCCCCGACGACCAGGGCATCGTCTTCCCCGGCGGCTACTGCCTGGCCACGGGCGCCCACAAGGTCTTCGATCTCGACAGCGCCGGGCTGGAGTTCGCGGCGGAGGTGCGTTCGCCGTACGGCGAGGACGTGCTCTACGCCTTCCACGCGCGGGCGCAGGGGCGTGGCCTGCTGCTGTCGTACAACACCATCCGCAAGGAGATCGCCGCCCCGATCGTGTGCCGGGGCTGGACCCTGTTCGAGGACGGCACCCTGGCCGTGCTGCGGGCCGACGGCGACGAGCCGGGACGCGTGCACCCCGTGCAGCTGTGGAGTTCGCCGTACGTCTCCGACACCTACGCCGCCGCCCGGCCCGTCGGCGAGGGGCCGCTGGCCCGCATCGGCAACGCCGACCTCGTACGCGGCATCGCCGACTGCCTGGCCGTCACCCGGGCGGTCGCCGAGACCACCCCGACCACCGAGGTGTACGCCGCGCTCACCGCCGACTGCGCCCGCACCGCCGACGCCCACCACTGGCTCGGCGAGAGCGAACTCGGGGATCTGCTCGGCCCGTTGCGGCGGATCCAGGACACCGGCGCCCAGGTGCTCGCCGAGTTCGAGACCGTGCAGACGCTGACCCGGCAGGCCGCCGACGCGCTGGCGGAGGGCGCCGACCGGCTCGCCGCCGTCGTACGGCGCCTGCGCGGCGAGGCCCCGCGCGAGGCCACCGCGTGGGTGACTGGACTGACCGAACTGCGGCAAGCCCAAGGGCACTTGCTCACCCTGAAGGACCTCAAGTACGCCGACACCGACCGCATCGACGAACTCGCCGCCGGTGCCGAGGCCGACCTCGCGTCATTCGGGCAGCGGGCCGTGACCCACCTCAGCCGCGAGGACGCCTTCGCCGGACACCTGGAGGAGGTCGAGCAACTCGCCGCCGAGGCCGAGGCATTGACCGGCGTGGCCGCGGCGGCGCCGGTCGAGGAACGGCTCGACGCCCTCGGCGGGGCGCTGCGGACGGTCACCGAGGTCGTCTCCGGCCTCGACATCGCCGACGCCACCGTGCGCACCTCCGTCCTGGAGCGCATCGCCGAAGTCCTCGGCGGCGTCAACCGGGTCCGCGCCCTCCTCGACGCCCGCCGCCGCGAACTGCGCGACCGGGAGGGCCGCGCCGAGTTCGCCGCCGAACTGACCCTGCTCGGCCAGACGGTCACCGGCGCGCTCGCCGAGGCCGACACCCCGGACGCCTGCGACGACCACCTCGCGCGCGTGCTGGCCCGGGTGGAGAACCTGGAGTCCCGCTTCGGCGACTTCGACGACTTCCTCACCCAACTCGCCGACCGGCGCACCGAGATCCACGACGCCTTCGCGGGCCGCAAGCAGGGTCTGGTGGACGCCCGCGCCCGCCGCGCCGAACAGCTCGCGACGGCCGCCGCACGCGTCCTGGAGACGGTCGCCCGGCGCGCGGCCACGTTCGCCGACGCCGACGCGGTCAGCACGTACTTCGCCTCCGACCCGATGGTCGCCCGCGTCCGCCGCACCGCGGAGGAGCTGCGCGAACTCGGCGACGGGGTACGGGCGGAGGAGCTGGACGGCCGGCTCAAGGCCGCCCACCAGGAGGCCCTGCGCGCCCTGCGCGACCGCGCCGACCTGTTCGGCGACGACGGCCGCACCATCCGCCTGGGCGGCCACCGTTTCGCCGTCACCACCGACCCCTTCGACCTCACCCTCGTCCCGCACGGTGACGGCCTCGCCTACGCCGTCACCGGCACCGACTACCGCGCCCCCGTCACCGACCCCGCCTTCGCCGACACCCGCCCCTACTGGGACCGCCACCTGCCCTCGGAGTCGCCCGAGGTCTACCGCGCCGAACACCTCGCCGCCCGCCTCCTGCGCGAGCACGGCGCCGAGGCGCCGACCGCCGCCGACCTGCCCGCCCTGGTGCGCACGGCCGCGCAGGAGGCGTACGACGAGGGCTACGAGCGCGGCGTCCACGACCACGACGCGACCGCCATCCTCACCGCCCTGCTGCCCCTGTACGAGCAGGCGGGCACCCTGCGTCACGAGCCCGCCGCCCGCGCCGCCGCCCAGATGTTCTGGGCCCACCGCACCACCCCCGAGCAGCGGGCGGCCTGGACCCGGCGCGCGGTGTCGATGGCCCGCGCCCGCGACACCTTCGGGCTCGCGCCCGCCATCGCCGACCTCCAGGCCGAACTGGCCGAGGCGGCGGGCGGACCGGAGGCGGCCGCGTACCTCTTCGAGGAGCTGACGACCGGCCCCGAGGGGTTCGTCCTGGCGGCCGGGACTCGCACGCTGCTGGACAAGTTCCGGCGCGCCACGGGCGGTTCGGCCTACGACGAGGACCTGGCGGCGCTGGACGACCTGGCCGCCCGGCACCAGCTCGTCGAGGGATGGCTGTCGGCGTACGTTTCCGCGAGCGGCGAGGAGGTGAGCGCCGGGGACCTGGCCGAGGCGGTCGCCGCCGAGCTGTGCCCGGAGCTGCCCCGGTACGGGTCGGAGGCGGTGCTGGAGACGACCGTGGACGGGCTGCTCGGCAGCCACCCGCGCATCGACGGCCGACGGCTGCGCCTGCGCGTCGACGAATTCCTCGCCCGCACCCGCCGGTTCGCCGAGCACGAGGTGCCCGCCTTCCGCGCCTACCAGCGCCGCCGCACCGAGCTGGTCACCGCAGAGCGCGCACGCCTGCGCCTGGACGACCACCGGCCGCGCTCCATGGCCGCGTTCGTGCGCGGCCGTCTCATCGACGAGGTGTACCTGCCGCTGATCGGCGACAGTCTCGCCAAGCAGCTCGGCACCACGGGGGAGTCCAAGCGCACCGACACGGGCGGACTGCTGCTGCTCGTGTCCCCGCCCGGCTACGGCAAGACGACGCTGATGGAATACGTCGCGGACCGGCTCGGCCTGATGCTCGTGAAGATCAGCGGACCCGCCCTCGGCCACGGCGTGACCTCCCTCGACCCGGCCGAGGCGCCCAACGCCACCGCCCGCCAGGAGATCGAGAAGATCAACTTCGCGCTGGCGGCGGGCAACAACACCCTGCTGTACCTGGACGACATCCAGCACACCTCGCCCGAACTGCTGCAGAAGTTCATCCCGCTGTGCGACGCCACCCGCCGTATCGACGGTGTGTGGGACGGCGAGCCGCGCACCTACGACCTGCGCGGCAAGCGCTTCGCCGTCTGCATGGCAGGCAATCCCTACACCGAGTCCGGCGCCCGCTTCCAGGTGCCCGACATGCTCGCCAACCGCGCCGATGTGTGGAACCTCGGTGACGTCCTCACCGGCAAGGAGGACGCCTTCGCTTACAGCTTCCTGGAGAACGCCCTCACCTCGAACCCGGTGCTCGCCCCGCTCGCCGGGCGAGACCGCCGCGACCTGGAGGTGTTCGTCCGCCTGGCCGCCGACGACCCCACGGCGCTGCCGGACCAGCTCACCCACCCCTACGCGCCCGTCGAGATCGAGCAGATCCGGTCCGTACTGCGGCACCTGCTGCGGGTGCGCGAGACGGTGCTCGCCGTCAACGCGGCCTACATCGCCTCCGCCGCGCAGTCCGACGCGACCCGCACCGAGCCGCCGTTCAAGCTCCAGGGCTCTTACCGCACCATGAACAAGATCGCCCAGCGCATCCGGCCCGTCATGAACGACGCCGAGGTCGCCGCCGTGGTTACCGACCACTTCACGGCCGAGGCCCAGACCCTGGCGGAGGGCGCGGAGGCGAACCTCCTCAAGCTGGCCGAGCTGCGCGGCACCCAGACCCCGGAGCAGGCCGCCCGCTGGGCGGAGCTCAAGTCGGCCTACGTCCGCACCCAGTCCCTGGGCGGCCCCGAGGAGGACCCGTTGGTCCGCGCGGTCGCGGCCCTGGGCCTCCTCGCCGACCGGGTGGCGGCGGTGGAATCCGCCATCACCCGGGCCACCGACCCCCGCAACCTCCTGGCGAACCCCCACGCCCGGCACGCCAACCGACCCCAGGAGCGGCCATGACCCCCTACCTCCTCCCCCTCACCGTCGCACTGCTGATCGTCGCGGCCTCCACGGCACTGCTGATACGACGGGACCGGCGGTACATGACCTCGGCCTCCGCTCAGGAACCCCCGCGCCGCGGCTCGGTGACCGTCCGGCTCGGCCGCCGCCCGAGCAGTTCCGCCAGCCCCTGACGGGTCGCCGCGAGGACCACGCGGTCCTCGCGGCGCAGGACGTACCCGGGGTGGAGGTCCCAGATGAGGCCCGCATTGCGGTTCTCCGGGTGGGGGGTGGCGGAGAGATCGGGGACGCGGTCGGCCGCGTCCGCGGTGTCCAGGGCGATGACCCTCCAGGCGCCGGGGCGGAAGGATTCCGCCACCGTGCGGCCTTCGAGCTGGGGGTGCCCGCCGACCTCCAGCGCGGCGAAGACCAGCACGCGGCGCTCGACCGGGATGGCGCCCAGGATCTGGCGGCCCATCATGGCGCCGGCGAAGGCGGGTGCGGCCAGCGTGGACACGCTGCGGCTGCGGGTCAGCGCCCGGGGGTGCGCCGCGCGCAGGGTGCGGTAGACGGCAGCGGCGAAGTCGTCGTCGTACAGCCGTAGCGCCACCCGCAGCTGCGGCTGCACGGAGCGGGCGTACAGGGCCGCCTCCAGGTTGGTGGTGTCACTGCTGGTCAGGGCCAGCAGGGCGTGCGCACGGCGGACGCCGGCGGCCTCCAGCACGCCCTCCTGGGTGACATCCCCGATGACGGTCGGGATGCGCAGCCTGCGGGCCAGCGGGATGCCGCGCGCCTCCGGGTCCTCCTCCACGCACACCACGGGGATGTCGAGCTCCCGGAGCCGGGCGAGCACGCGCGTGCCGATCTTGCCGAGGCCGAGCAGCACGACATGCCCGGACAGCCCGCGCGGAGGGCGGCGCAGCGCGGCGGCGGTACGGAAGGCGCCGAAGGCCTCCAGCGCGGCGGCGAACAGCACCGGGAGCAGCAGCAGACCCGCGAGCGCGGACAGCAGTTGGAGCACCTGACGGGACGTGGACTCGCCGTGGGCCGGGTCGTTGATCGCGAAGAGGTCGAGCAGGACGACGTACGCCGCGTGCAGCGGATGGTCGCCGGTGGTGATCCGGGTGGCCACGCCCAACCCCAGTACGCAGAGCGCGAGTCCGGCCACCGACCAGCGCAGTCGGCGGGAGAAGAGCGAGCCCAGCGGCGCGACCGGGCCCATGCGCAGCCGGGGCGGGGAAGTGGGCGCGGAGTGCGTCACCGTCTCCAGCACCACCGTGCCGCGTCCCGCCGCCGCGGCCACCGCCTCGTCGTCCGGCAGCAGCGCCGGGGCCTCCCGGCCACTGGCGTCCGAACCCTCCGCCCCCGCCGGGTCGTTGGTGGTCGACGACAGCAGCGCGAGCGTGCACAGTCCGGGGTTCTCGGCGTGCGCCGATCCGGCCGGGTCGCGTTCCACGGCGCGCAGCAGCAGCCCGTCGGCCTGGACGACCTTGCTGGTGCCCGCGATGGCGGTGGCCGCGAGCGCGGGCGCCGCGGTGTCCGCGTCGGACAGGACGGTGGTGGAGGTGTCCAGGGCGTGCGGGTCGAGGCCGGGCACGGCGAGCGCCGCCGCCTGATCGAGGACCTGCTCCAGATGCTGCCCGAGCTTGCGGTTGTACAGCCGGATCACCAGCCGCAGCCGGGGATTGAGGCGGCGGGCGGCCAACGCGGCGTGGATGTTCGTCTCGTCGTCGTCATGCACGAGCGCCAGCGCCGCCGCCTCCCGCACCCCCGCCTCCACGAGCGCGGCCTCGTCCAGCGCGGGCGCCTGCAGCACCCGCGGCCCGTCCGTCTCCCCGTCGCCGCCGCGCCGCATCGCGGACTGCAGCCGGGCGAACAGCGCCGCCGCCGCGGACGAGGTCGCCGAGGCCCTGGGCTCGCCCGGCACGACGAGCGTCACGCGTTCCCGGTAGACCGAGGCGAGTTCGGCGGCCAGCCGCTCGGCGAGTGTGTCGTTCCCGCAGACGATCATGTGGCCGGGCCCGTCGGCGGGCCGGGCGGGCCGATCGAGTAAAGCCATGCTGGACGGCACCTCCGACTGCGAACGATCTTCATGTGTCCGCCCCCACCATGCCCTGTCCGCCCCGACCGCCGACACCGGCATGCCGCTGCCGCCGCCCCTTCCGGGCGAGTTGCGGTGTTCGTGCAGTTCGGGCGGCGTGAAACTGCCGGACCCGGGCAGTGACGACGGGCCGTCGGCGGGGGACACTGAGCGCACAAGGAGCCGAGCGCCGCGGCTGCCGTATCCGCTCGTCCAGGGCCGGGAGGTAGCTTGGTTGACAAGGCCCCTGAAGGAGGGCGATTCGATGCCGTGGTTCGTCTGGCTGCTCGCCGCCGCGGCACTCGGTGCCGCGGAGTTCTTCACCCTGACGCTGGTCCTCGGCCTGCTGGCGGGAGCCGCGCTGGTCGCCGCGGTGGTGGCCGGGGTGGGCGTCGGCCTGCTCGGCCAGCTACTGGCCCTGGGCGCCACGGCCGCGGCGGGCCTGCTCCTCGTCCGTCCGGTCGCGCTGAGGCAGATGGCGCAGCCGTCCCTCACCCATGAGGGCACCGACGCGCTGATCGGCAAGCGCGCGGAGGTCGTGCGGGAGGTCACCGCGACCCACGGCCTGATCAAGCTCTCGGGCGAGGAGTGGACCGCCCGTTCCCTGGACGAGAGCCTGGTCATCCCGGTCGGCGCACTGGTGGACGTCATGGAGATCGACGGCGCCACGGCCATCGTCTACCCCCGCGAGCTCCTTCCGTGATCGGTTGACCGTCCAGCAACGGAGGCACAGTGGATCCCGTCGTCATCCTCGCCCTTGTGGCGGCCCTCGTGGTCGTCTTCCTGGTGGCCGCCACTGTGCGGATCGTCCCGCAGGCGCGCCGCTACAACATCGAGCGGTTCGGCAGATACCACCGGACTCTGCAACCCGGTCTGAACCTGGTGATCCCGGTGGCCGACCGCATCAACACCCGGCTCGACGTGCGCGAGCAGGTCTACTCCTCGGACCCGCGCCCGGTGATCACCGAGGACAACCTCGTGGTCAACATCGACACCGTGCTCTACTACCAGATCACCGACCCGCGGGCGGCGGCCTACGAGGTCGCCGACTACCTCCAGGCCATCGACCAGCTCACCGTGACCACCCTGCGCAACGTCATCGGCTCCATGGACCTGGAGGAGACCCTCACCTCCCGCGAGGAGATCAACTCCCGGCTGCGCGCGGTCCTCGACGACGCGACCGGCAAGTGGGGCATCCGGGTCAACCGCGTGGAGATCAAGGCCATCGACCCGCCGGCCACCATCAAGGAGGCGATGGAGAAGCAGATGCGCGCCGAACGGGACAAGCGCGCGGCCATCCTGCACGCCGAGGGCGACCGGCAGGCCAAGATCCTCACCGCGGAGGGCACCCGGCAGAAGGACATCCTGGAGGCGCAGGGCGCGCAGCAGGCGATGATCCTGCGCGCGGACGGCGAGGCGAAGGCCGTGGAGCTGGTCTTCCAGGCCGTGCACCGCAACAACGCCGACGCGAAGGTCCTCGCCTACAAGTACCTGGAGACCCTCCCGCACCTCGCGGGCAGCGACAACAACACCTTCTGGGTGATCCCCGGTGAGCTGACCGAGGCGATCCGCACCGTCAGCCGCGCCTTCGGCGAACAGGCCGCAGAGGCGTCGGCGCCGGCCGCGCAGGCCGAGGAGCCGGGTCCGGCGGAGGAGGAGCGCCGTACCCCCGAACTCGACACCGGCTGGTCGGCCACGCTCAACGCCGCCGAGGCCGCCGACGAGGCGGGCAAGCAGGCCGCGGCCGCGGTGAGCGACGCGAAGGCGGAGGCGGAGGCCGCGCAGTCGACGGCGCCGCGGGGGAGGCAGACGCCCGGCGGGTGAGCTCCACGAGCCCGTCCGCCGCCCCCGCCGCACGCCGACCCCGAGGCAGGTATGAACAGCTGATGGAGCTAGCTGTGCGGAGTAAGCACCATATACGTCACTGCTGTTCCATCGTCCATGGTGCCTCTGAACAGTTGTTCGTTCAGCAAGGGTGAGGTTGTGAGCACCGAGGCCAAAACGCCAGCGGCAGAACTGACGTACCGCAGGATCGCTGGCGCTGCACCGAAGCCGAGCGCGTCTTCGATTTCCTTCATGCCTGCCTCGGTGAGGAGTTCACTGATTACGTCGTCGACCTCGCTCGGCCGGTCAGGCGGACCGTTGTAGATTGTCACGTAGTAGCCGTTTCCCTGACGCGCACTGACGGTGATCTGGGCGTCGTCTCGAATTGCTTTTCCCTGTGGCGCTTCTGAGGGTATCGGGATCAGAATGCCATCGTTTTCGGGCGCCGCTTCGAATCGGGTCGTATTGTCGCTTGCCGGGTTGGGAAGTGTGTCCGTCACGTCAAACCTTCCTGGGGGCCGCCTGGCGTGAATCTTCACAGGATTGCGTCAGTCGGGCTGGGTGGCCCGGATATCCCGGACGTCCTGCCTTGTGCGAGATTGCCGGCAGATGCCTGATTTAGGGATATCCCGAGTATGCCTACTTCGGTTGCTCACTAGCCGGGCGTCCAAATTGTGGTTCACTCCCGCCAGGGATAACCGGCCTATTGCGTCGGGGTCCTTATGGGCCCGATGGGAGAGTAAACTCCGGTTCCCAAGCCGGCGTTCCTGCCGCTGATCGCCTCTAAGGAACGCGCCACCTCGGATTTCAGGTTAACTCCGATCTAGTTGCGGCGCATTTTGGTGCGGGTATTGGCCGCCGATGGCTTTTGTGAGGGTGAGAAGAATACGGTGATTGCGAAGGAACTGCGGGTCAGCGTCCGAGCGGTTGCCATCGGACAGCGCAGGCACCACGCGCGCAGTGAACCCGTGCAGGGCGGCGAAGCAGGGCGCAACTCCCCTCGCGAGCCATTGCGCCAGGTCACGGTGAGCCGACGGTCACGGACCGCACCCGACGCGAATCCGCCTGTTCACGTCGATTCCACCCAGTCGTCACCGCCCCGGCGGGGATTGTCAGTGGGGCGTGCTCTCATGGACGCATGATCGTGAACACGGAAACCATCGAAGAGTTTCTCGCCCGGCACTCCGGCGACGTGGAGGAAGCCGTACGCAAGGCCGCCGCCCAGGAGATCATGCCGCGCTGGCGCAGCCTCGCCGCGCACGAGATCGACCAGAAGAGCGGACCGCACGACCTGGTGACGGACGCGGACCGCAAGGCCGAGCTGTATCTCACCGAGGCGCTCGGCGCGCTGCTGCCCGGCTCCGTGGTGGTCGGCGAGGAGGCGGTGCACGCCGACCCCACCACCTACGACGCGATACAGCAGGCCGCGCCGATCTGGATCGTCGACCCCGTCGACGGCACCCGCCAGTTCGTGCGCGGCGAGACCGGGTTCTGCACCCTGGTCGCCCTGGTGAGCGACGGCACCGTACTCGCCTCCTGGACCTACGCCCCCGCCCTGGACCGGCTGGCCGTGGCGATACGCGGCCGGGGCGCCCGCCTCGACGGCGAACTCCTGCGCGCCGGAGCGCCGGAGCCCGGCCGGGACCTGCGCGTGGCCACCTCCCACCCCGACTACACCACCGACGAGCAGAAGCGCGCCCTGCTCGGCCTGTGGACGGACGGCGTCGCCCCGCGCGCCTGCGGCTCGGCGGGCCTGGAGTACCTGGCGGTGGCCCGGGGCGAGTCCGACGCGGTCGCCTTCAGCTGGGAGGCGGCCTGGGACCACGCGGCGGGACTGCTCCTGGTGGAGGAGGCGGGCGGCGCCCACCTGACCCTCACCGGTGAACCCTTCCGGGTGACCGGCGGAAACGCCCTGCCGTTCACGGCCGCGCGGGACGCGAAGACGGCGGGCAGGATCAGGGAGCTTCTGGTGCGCGGGGCGGTCTGACCCGCCAAAGGGCGCGCGAGGCAGGCATATGCTGACCGTGAGTGGCCACCGGACGAAGGGGACCGAGACGTGCCGTCGATGCTCGATGCGGTCGTGGTGGGGGCGGGGCCGAACGGGCTGACGGCCGCCGTGGAGCTGGCCCGCCGCAACTTCTCCGTGGCCCTGTTCGAGGCCAAGGACACCGTCGGCGGGGGAGCCCGCACCGAGGAACTGACCCTCCCGGGGTTCCGGCACGACCCCTGCTCGGCGGCCCACCCGCTCGGCGTCAACTCCCCGGCGTTCCGCGCCCTGCCGCTGGCGGACTACGGCCTTCAGTGGCTGCACGCCGACCTGCCGATGGCGCACCCCTTCCCCGACGGCACCGCCGCGGTGCTGGCCCGCTCGGTCGCCGAGACCGCCGCCTCCTTCGGTGCCCGGGACGCGGGCGCCTACCGCAGACTGGTCGAGCCGTTCCTGCGTCAGTGGGACACCCTGGCCCGCGACTTCATGTCCCTGCCGCTGACCGCGCTGCCCCGCGATCCGGTCACCCTCGCCCGCTTCGGCCTCGTCGGCCTGCCCCCGTCGACCTGGCTGACGCGCCGCTTCCAGGGCGAGCGCGCCAAGACCCTGTTCGCCGGTCTGGTCGCCCATGTCATGGCCCCGCTGAACGGATTCGCCACCGGCGCCGTCGGACTGGTCTTCGCCCTCGCCGCGCACGCCCGGGGCTGGCCGGTCGCCAAGGGCGGCTCCCAGTCGATCTCCGACGCGCTCGCCGCGTACCTGAAGGACCTCGGCGGCGCGGTCCACACCGACTACGAGGTCAAACGGCTCGACGACCTGCCGCCCGCCCGCGCGTACATCTTCGACACCTCGCCCACCGCGCTGGCCCGGATCGCCGGCTTCGGCCGCTACTACGAGCGCTACCGCTACGGCGCGGGCGTCTTCAAGATCGACTACGCGCTGGACGGGCCGGTCCCGTGGACCGCGCCGGAGGCCCGGCGCGCCACCACCGTGCAGATCGGCGCCGACAGCACGGAGATCGACCGGGCCCTGCGGGCCGCGTCCCGGGAGGGCCGGGCATCCGAACGGCCGTTCCTGATCACCGTCCAGCCCAGCGTCGTCGACCCGGGCCGGGCGCCCGAGGGCAAGCATGTCTTCTGGGCGTACGCCCATGTGCCCAACGGCTGGACCGGCGACCTCACCGACACCGTCGAACGCCAACTGGAGCGCTTCGCACCCGGGTTCCGCGACCGGGTCCTCGCCCGCGCCACCGCGGGCCCGCCCGAACTCGCCGCGCGCAACGCCAACTACGTCGGCGGCGACATCGGCACCGGCGCCGCGTCCGGCCTCCAGCTGATGCTGCGCCCCAAGCTGTCGCTGTCCCCGTACCGCACCCCGCATCCCGCGGTCTTCCTCTGCTCCTCGGCGACCCCGCCCGGACCCGGAGTGCACGGGATGTCGGGGCACAACGCGGCGAAGGCCGTCTGGAGGAGGCTGAGGCAGTCATGACCACCCTCACGCTCGTCCAGGGCGACATCACCCGCCAGAGCGCCGACGCCATCGTCAACGCGGCCAACTCCTCCCTGCTCGGCGGGGGCGGGGTGGACGGCGCGATCCACCGCCGCGGCGGCCCCGCCATCCTGGCGGAGTGCCGCGAGCTGCGCGCCTCGCGGTACGGCAAGGGCCTGCCCACCGGTCAGGCCGTCGCCACGACCGCGGGGAACCTGGACGCCCGCTGGGTGATCCACACCGTGGGCCCCGTCTTCAGCGACAGCGAGGACCGCTCGCACCTCCTCGCCTCCTGCTACCGCGAGTCCCTGGGCGTCGCCGACGAACTGGGCGCCCGCACGGTCGCCTTCCCGGCCATCTCCACCGGCGTCTACCGCTGGCCGATGGCGGACGCCGCCCGCATCGCGCTGGAGACGGTACGGGCCGTGCGGACGCGGGTGGAGGAGGTGACGTTCGTCCTCTTCGACGAGCGCGCCTATACGGCCTTCACGGACCGCCTGGCGTAGGCCGTCGCAGAGTCCCGCCCGCCGCCCGACGCGACCTGGCCCGCGCCCCCGTCGCCTTTCACCCGGACGGCCCGCCAAGGTCGCCGCCCTCCCGCCCCCGGGATCTCCTGAGCCCAGGGGTGCAGGAGGGAGTACGGCATGGCGGGCGAGGGCGAGATTCCGGACGGCTCCCCGTCGGAGCTGGAGCAATTGCGGGCACGCATCGCCGCGCTGGAGGCGGAGCGGGCGGAGCAGCGGGCCGAGCGGCCCAAGCGGCACCGGGCCCGGTCCACGCTGGCCGCCGTGCTGATCGTCCTCGGCTGCATCCTCGCCCCGCTGGGCGCGGTCGCCGCCTGGACGGCCAGCATCGCGGGGGACACCGGTCGCTATGTCGACACGGTCGAACCGCTCGCCCGGGACAAGGACATCCAGAACGCGGTGGCCAACCGGGTCACCGACGCCGTGATGGACCACCTCGACGTACCCGCGCTGCTCGCCGAGACCCCGGTCGCCGACCGGCCGCTGGCGGAGAAGGCCCTCGGCAGGCTGGGCCCCTCCCTGCAGAGCGCGGTGCGCAGCTTCGTCCACGACAAGGCGCAGGCGGTCGTCGCCTCCGACGCCTTCGACCGGATCTGGACCGACGCCAACCGCCGGATCCACGCCGCCGTCGTCAAGGCGCTGACCGGCGAGGGCGGTGGCACCGTGAAGATCGAGGGCGACAAGGTGACCATCGACCTCGGGCCGGTGGTCGATGAGGTCAAGAACCGCCTCGTCGACTCGGGCCTGACCGTCGCCAAGAACATCCCCGAGGTCCACACCGACTTCACCGTCGTCCAGTCGGAGGACATCGGCCGCGCCCGCACCGGATTCCGGCTGCTGGAACTCGCCGGATTCTGGCTCCCCGTGATCTCGGTGCTGCTGATCGCGGGCGGGGTGGCACTGTCCGCGCACCGCCGCAAGGCGCTGGTCGCCGGCGCGCTCGGGTTCGCCTTCGCCGTCGGCCTGCTCGGCATCGCCCTGGCCGTCTTCCGCGTGGTGTACCTGGACGCCCTGCCCTCCGGGGTCTCGCAGCCCGCCGCCGAGTCGGTCTACGACACTCTGGTCCGCTTCCTGCGCACCTCCGTCCGCGTGGCCATCGCCCTCGGCGTGGTGGTCGCCCTCGCCGCCTGGCTCACCGGCCCCGGCCGCCGGGCCGGCTTCGTCCGCCAGATGTGGCACTCGGGCATCGGTGCCGTCCGCTCCACCGCCGCACGAGCGGGCCTGCGCACCGGCCCCGTGGGCCGTTTCGTGCACCGCTACCGCACCTGGATCTCCTGGATCCTGGTCGCCGCGGCGGTCCTGACCTTCATCCTGTGGCCGTACCCGACGGGCTGGGTCGTGGTGGGCCTGGCCCTGGCGCTGCTCTTCGCGCTGGCGGTCGTGGAGTTCGTGGCGGAGGACGAGACGACGGCCGTGACCTAGCCAGGCCGGGTCCGCGAGGTCTCGCCTGCCGCCCGGTGCGGGCCCAGGCGAATCGGTGCCGCCCAGCACAGTCGAGGTTGATGTCGGAAACTCGCCAGCCATCCCGGGGCGGCTGGTCGATGCTGGACGCATGCAGAAGGGGATGCACACCGACACGGGGGCCTGTGTCCGGGCCGTTCGGGCCAAGGACGCGCGGTTCGACGGGTGGTTCTACACCGCCGTACTGACCACCGGGATCTACTGCCGGCCGAGCTGTCCGGTGGTCGCGCCGAAGCCGCAGAACATGGTGTTCCACCCGAGCGCCGCCGCCTGCCAGCAGGCAGGGTTCCGCGCCTGCAAGCGGTGCCGGCCGGACGCCAGTCCCGGCTCGCCGGAGTGGAACCAGCGGGCCGATCTGGTCGCCCGCGCCATGCGGCTGATCGGCGACGGGGTGGTGGACCGCGAGGGCGTGCCCGGACTGGCCGCCCGGCTCGGCTACAGCACCCGGCAGATCGAACGCCAGCTCCAGGCCGAACTGGGCGCGGGCCCGCTCGCCCTGGCCCGCGCCCAGCGCGCCCAGACCGCGCGCCTGCTGATCGAGACGACCGCGCTGCCGATGGCCGAGATCGCCTTCGCCGCCGGTTTCTCCTCCATCCGCACCTTCAACGACACCGTCCGCGAGGTCTACGCCCTCGCCCCGAGCGACCTGCGCGCCCGCGTGCCCCGTCCCGGCCACGGGACCCCCGGAGCACTGACCCTGCGCCTGCCGTTCCGGCTCCCGCTCAACCCCGACAACCTCTTCGGCCACCTTGCCGCGACCGCCGTCCCCGGCGTCGAGGAGTGGCGCGACGGCGCCTACCGCCGCACCCTGCGCCTGCCCCACGGCCACGGCATCGTCTCCCTGACCCCGAAGCCCGACCACATCGCCTGCCGTCTGATCCTCGGCGACCTGCGCGACCTCACCGTCGCCATCAGCCGCTGCCGCCGCCTGCTCGACCTGGACGCTGACCCGGTCACCGTCGACGAACAGCTCAGCACGGACCCCGTGCTCGCCCCGCTGGTCGCCAAGGCCCCCGGCCGCCGCGTCCCGCGTACGGTCGACGAGGCCGAGTTCGCCGTGCGGGCCGTACTCGGCCAGCAGGTCTCCACCGCCGCCGCCCGCACCCACGCCGCCCGCCTGGTCACCGCCCACGGCGAACCCGTGCACGACCCCGAGGGCGGCCTCAGCCACCTCTTCCCGGCCCCCGAGGCACTCGCCGCGCTGGACCCCGAGTCCTTGGCGATGCCGCGCACCCGCCGCACCACCTTCACCACCCTCGTGAACCAACTCGCCGACGGCAGCCTCCACCTGGGCGTGGACAGCGACTGGTCCGAGACCCGCGCCCGGCTGCTCGACCTGCCCGGCTTCGGCCCCTGGACGGTCGACGTCATCGCGATGCGCGCGCTCGGCGACCCCGACGCCTTCCTCCCCACGGACCTCGGAATCCGGCGCGCGGCAGGGGAGTTGGACCTGCCCTCGACCCCCGCCGCCCTCACCGCCCGCGCCGCGGCCTGGCGGCCCTGGCGGGCGTACGCCGTCCAGTACCTGTGGGCGACCGACAGCCACCCGATCAACTTCCTCCCGGTCTAAGGACGTTCCATGCGCACCCACACCGTGATCGACAGCCCCTACGGGCCCCTCACCCTCGTCGCCGACGACGGTGTCCTGTCCGGCCTCTACATGACCGAGCAACGCCACCGGCCACCGGAGGAGTCCTTCGGCCCCCGCGACGACCACCCCGCCTTCGCGGCGGCCGAGGAACAGCTGACGGCCTACTTCGCGGGCGAGTTGAAGGAGTTCACCCTCGAACTCCGCCTGAAGGGAACCCCGTTCCAGCGCCGGGTGTGGGACCGCCTGCGCACGATCCCGTACGGCGAGACCCGCACCTACGGCCAACTCGCCGACGAACTCGGCAGCCCCGCAGCCTCCCGCGCCGTCGGCCTCGCCAACGGCCGCAACCCGGTCGGCATCATCGTCCCCTGCCACCGCGTCGTCGGCGCGAGCGGCAGCCTCACCGGCTACGGCGGCGGCCTCGACCGCAAGCGCCGCCTGCTGGACTTCGAGAGCGGCCGGGCGCTGTTCCAGTAACCCGGGGCTACTGGGCGGCCAGCTCCCGCAGCAGCTTCGGCAGCGCGGTGCCGATCGGCTCCCGGATCACCTCGTCGGCACGGTCGTCGTACGGCGTCGGCTCGGCGTTGACGATGACGAGCCGGGCGCCGTGGTCGGCGGCCACGCCCGCGAGCCCGGCGGCGGGCTGCACCTGGAGGCTGCTGCCGACCGCGATGAACACCTGGCACGCCTTGCTGATCGCGACCGCCTCGCCCAGCACCACCGGGTCCAGGCGCTCGCCGAACATCACCGTCGCCGACTTCAGGATCCCGCCGCACTCCAGGCACGACGGGTCGTCCTCACCGGCGTCGACCCGGGCCAGCGCGTCCTCCATCGGGCCGCGCGCATGACACTTGGTGCACACCACGCCGCGGGCGCTGCCGTGCAGCTCCAGCACCTTGCGGGCGGGCATTCCGGCGAGCTGGTGCAGCCCGTCCACGTTCTGCGTGATCACCCGGACCGGCACCCCGGACCGCTCCAGCTCGGCGACCGCGCGGTGCGCGGCGTTCGGCTCGGCCTTCAGCGTGCGGTTCTTGCGGCGCATCTGCCAGGAGCGCCGCCGGATCTCCGGATCGCCCATGTAGTACTCGTACGTCACCAGCTTCTCGGCCTCCGGGTCGCGCCGCCACAGGCCGTTGGGCCCGCGGTAGTCGGGGATTCCGGAGTCCGTGCTGATACCGGCGCCGCTGAGCAGGGCGACGAGGGGTTTGGCCATGGGACCGAGGGTAAGCGGGGGCCGGGGACGGGGCGAACGGATATTCGTGCCGCCCCACCGTGAGCCACCGACGGTGTGCGCCCGTGTCAGCCGACCCGGTGGCCGTTCTCCAGTTCCGCCGTGCCGCCGCCGCTCTCCAGCACATCGAGCGCCACCAGGACCCGTCGGCCCAGGGGGCCCGGCAGGTAGTCGGTCAGGTCCTCGCGCGGCACCAGCCGCCAGGACAGCAGCTCCTCCTCCCGCAGGCGGATCGACTTGAGCCGGTCCTCGTCGAGGACCCCTCCGTCGTAGAGGTAGGCGACCAGCGGCGGGCGGCCCGGCCACTGGACCCAGTCCACCGTGAGCAGCCGGCCGAGTTCCACGTCGAGGCCGATCTCCTCCGCCGTCTCGCGGCGGGCGCCCTGGCGCGGGGTCTCGCCGTCGTCGGACTCGACGGTGCCGCCCGGAAGGGCCCAGCCCTCACGGTAGTTGGGCTCGACGAGCAGCACCCGCCCGGTCGCGTCCCGGAACAGGGCGGCGGCACCGGCGAGGACGCGGGGGAGACTGGCGAGGTACGCGGCGAAGTCCTGAGTGGTCACCCCGGAAGGGTAACCGTGCGTCACGCGCCGTCAGCCAACCGCACGGTCCGTTCAGCCAGTTCGGTGATCCTCACTCCGTCGAAACCGAACACCGCGCTGCGCACCGTGTCCTCCAGCGGATCCCGCCACTGCGCGGGGATCGCCTCCGCCCCGGTCAGTACCCCCGCCACGGAACCGGCGGTCGCCCCGTTGGAGTCCGTGTCCAGTCCGCCACGGACGGTCAGCGTGACGGTGCGGGTGAAGTCGCCGTCGCCGTACAGCAGCCCCGCGGTCAGCACGGCCGCGTTCGGGACGGTGTGGATCCAGCCCAGGCCCGCGGTCTCCTCGGAGAGGGTGGCGAGGGTCTCCTCCCAGGGCAGCCGGGCGTCGTGCAGGGACATCACCCGGCGCACGGTACGGGAGAGCCTGCTGGAGGCCGGGATCACGGCCAGCGCCTCGGTGAGCGCGTGCCGCACCGTGGGCGCGGTGAACGCCTCCGCGATCAGCGCCGCCGCCCACATCGCGCCGTAGACGCCGTTCCCGGTGTGCGACAGCACCGCGTCCCGGCGGGCCAGCGCGGCGGCACGGCGCGGCTCGCCCGGGCAGGTCCAGCCGAAGATGTCGGCGCGGATCAGGGCGCCGATCCACTCCTGGTAGGGGTTCTCGAAGGTCGCCGTCAGCGGCGGCTTGAGCCCGTTGGCGAGATTGCGGTACGCCGCGCGCTCGGCCGTGAAGGTCTGGAAGTACGGCAGTCTCAGCAGCCACAGGTCCCCGACCTGCTCGGTGCTGAAGTCGAAGCCGTGGGTCTCCAGCAGGTCCAGGCCCAGGATGGCGTAGTCGACGTCGTCGTCCCGGCAGCTGCCGTGGATCCGCCCGCGCACGCAGTGGCGCCACTCGGGGCGCAGCTCGAAGGCGTCGTCGCTGTTGGTGGGCGGCTCGGGCAGATAGTCCGTGAGCGGCAGGGCGTCGGCGCGCCGCAGATAGCGGTCGATCCGGTCCCGCGTCCACAGGTCGCCCTGCTCGACCGGCTTGCCGAGCATGTTCCCGGCAACCCGGCCCAGCCAGCCCCCGAGAACACGGTCCTCGATCTCGGTCACGGTACCCACAGGGGTCATAGGTCCGGTGTACCCGATTCCGGGGGGTGGGGACAGCGGGGGAACGGCCCGGTTCCGACGCCGGGTGCGGGGCGTGTGCGGGGCCGTCCACGGGGCGGGCGGGGCATGACGGCGGGGGTGTCCTCCGGTTAAGGTCACAGCGGCGCGACTGGCCTTGACGTGCGTGAGCGCGGGGCCCGGAGAGCAAGGGGATCACAGGTGACACAGCGCGTGCTCATCGCCGCGGACAAGTTCAAGGGCTCGCTGACGGCCGTGCAGGTCGCCGAGCGGGTCACGGCCGGACTGCGTCAGGTCGTGCCGGACGTCGAGGTCGAGGCACTGCCGGTGGCCGACGGCGGGGACGGCACCGTGGACGCGGCGGTCGCGGCCGGTTTCGAGCGGCGCGAGGTCCGGGTCGCCGGGCCCCTCGGTGACGAGGTGACGGCGGCGTTCGCGCTGCGCGGCGACACCGCGGTCGTGGAGATGGCGGAGGCCAGCGGGCTCCAGCGGCTCCCGGCGGGCGTCTTCGCGCCGCTCACGGCCTCTACGTACGGCTCCGGGGAGCTGTTGCGGGCCGCGCTCGACGCGGGTGCCGGGACGATCGTGTTCGGGGTCGGGGGCAGCGCCACGACCGACGGCGGGGCCGGGATGCTGGCCGCGCTCGGGGCGCGGTTCCTGGACGCGGACGGGGAGCCGGTGGGGCCCGGTGGGGGCGGGCTGGCCGATGTGGCCTCCGCCGACCTGTCCGGGCTGGATCCGCGGCTGGCGTCCGTGGACCTGGTGCTCGCCAGTGACGTCGACAATCCGTTGACCGGGCCGAAGGGGGCTCCTGCGGTGTACGGGCCGCAGAAGGGGGCGTCTCCGGATGACGTGGTTGCCCTGGACGCGGCGCTCGTGCGTTTCGTCAAGGTGCTGGAGTCGGCCGTGGGGGCGTCCGCTGCCTCGCATGCCGTGGCGCCGGGGGCGGGGGCCGCGGGCGGTATCGGTTACGGTGCGTTGTTGATCGGGGCGCGGTTCCGGGCCGGTATCGAGGTCATGCTCGATGTTCTCGGGTTCGCTCCCGCGCTGGAGCGGGCCGAGCTGGTGATCACCGGTGAGGGGTCGCTGGATGAGCAGACGCTGCACGGGAAGGCGCCGGCGGGGGTTGCCGCGGCGGCTCGGGCGGCGGGTAAGGAGGTCGTCGCGGTGTGCGGTCGGCTGACGTTGCCGCCCCAGGCGCTGGGGCGGGCGGGGATTCGGCGGGCGTATCCGCTGACCGAGGTCGAGCCGGATGTCGCCAAGTGCATCGCGGACGCGGGGCCGATTCTGGAGCGGGTCGCTGCGCGGATCGCGGGGGACTTTCTGCACTGACGGTGGGGCTGGGGTGGGCTCTTCTCGCCCCCGCCGCCCCTTCCCATTCCCGTCCCCAGGGGCTTCGCCCCTTCGACCCCAGCAGGGGGCCTCCGCCCCCTGGACCCCCATCGGCCCTGAACGGGCCTCGTCCTCAAACGCCGGACGGGCTGAAGTACCCCGGACGGGCTGGACAAACACGAAGCGCCCGGGACCGTCAGGTCCCGGGCGCTTCGTGTTTGCCTCTTGCTACGGCAGCTGCGCTGCCCTCGCCTCGCGGCGGTTGTCGCGGAAGTTGTTCACTCGGCGGGCCGTGGCGAACAGGGGGATCACCGCGCCCATGACCAGTTGCAGGGCGCAGCCGGTCTGGAGGAGGAGCTGGCCGCTGGGGGCTTCGAAGGCCCAGGCGGCGAGCAGGCCCATGGAGACCACGATCCAGGAGAGCATGGCCACCGCGAGCCGGCCCCGCGGCTTCGGGTACTCGACGCGGCTCACCATCAGCCAGGCCGTGCCCAGGATCGCCAGGAGCGTCGCCACGAAGGGCAGCTCCAGCAACACGATCGAGACGACCGTCAGCGCGCCGAAGGGGGAGGGCATGCCCTGGAACATGCCGTCCTTCATCGTCACGCAGGAGAAGCGGGCCAGACGCAGCACCACCGCCAGCAGCACCACGATCGCCCCGACCGCCGCCACCCGCTGGTGGGCGTCGTCGGCGACCATGCCGTACACCAGGACGAAGTACGCCGGTGCCAGGCCGAAGCTGATCAGGTCGGAGAGGTTGTCCAGCTCGGCGCCCATCGGGGACGAGCGGAGCTTCCTCGCGACCAGGCCGTCGAACAGGTCGAAGACCGCCGCGCAGAGCATCAGGATGACCGCCGTGGCCGCGCTGTGGCGGGCCATGCCGGACTCCTGGCTGCCCGTGAGGTGCGGGATCAGGATGCCGGTGGTGGTGAAGTACACCGCCATGAAGCCGCACGTGGCGTTACCGAGGGTGAGCGTGTCCGCTATTGAGAGGCGGAGCGAGAGGGGCATCTCCTCGTCGTCGTCCACCTCGTCGGCCTCGGGCACCCAGCCGGACTGGGTCTCTGGATCAATCACGGTCAATGCGAGTCACCCCAGCCACGGTCTTCTGACCGACCTCGACCGCGACCTCCACGCCCTCGGGCAGGTAGATGTCGACCCGGGAGCCGAAGCGGATCAGCCCGATGCGGTCGCCCTGCTCCACCTTCGTGCCCTGAGGGATGTAGGGCACGATCCGGCGGGCCACCGCGCCGGCGATCTGGATCATCTCGATGTCACCGAGCTCGGTGTCGAAATGCCAGACCACGCGTTCGTTGTTCTCGCTCTCCTTGTTGAACGCCGGAACGAACCCGCCGGGGATGTGCTCGACCGACGTCACCGTGCCGGAGAGCGGCGCACGGTTGACGTGGACGTTGAGCGGGCTCATGAAGATGGCGACGCGGGTGCGGCCGTCCTTCCACGGCATGATGCTCTGCACCACGCCGTCGGCGGGCGAGATGACCCTGCCCTGGGCGATCTCACGCTCGGGGTCGCGGAAGAACCAGAGCATGCCCGCCGTGAGGGCGGTGGCGGGCACGGCGACGGCCTTGGCTACTCCCGAGCGGCGGGCCTTGGCCAGGCTGAGGGCGGCGGTGGCGACGGTCGGAAGGAGCCACGGCGATGCTCCGCGTGCCAGGCGTACGCCGGCCAGGCTTTCGCGAGGTGCAGAGGTTTGGCTGTGGGGCATGGATGACCTTCGTAGCGGATGATGCCGCGCGGCGAGGGGGACGGCGGCTTTCCCGGGATCGTACCGGTCGCGGACCGCAACTGGGCAAGCCAGGAAGCCGAGTCGGCGGCTGAAGAGTGTTGACGGGGTGTGATCTTCTTCTCCAAGAAAACACCCCGTATCCGGACAATCAGCCCTGGAATCGATACTCTTCGAGCAGCCTGCGACCGATGATCATTTTCTGGATCTCGGCGGTACCTTCGCCGATCAGCAGCATCGGAGCCTCCCGGTAGAGGCGCTCGATCTCGTACTCCTTGGAGAAGCCGTAGCCGCCGTGGATCCGGAAGGCGTCTTCGACGACCTCCTTGCAGTACTCGGAGGCGAGGTACTTCGCCATCCCTGCTTCGAGGTCGTTTCGCTCCCCGGAGTCCTTTTTGCGTGCCGCGTTCACCATCATCGCATGCGCGGCCTCGACCTTGGTAGCCATCTCGGCCAGCTTGAACTGGATCGCCTGGTGCTGGGCGATCGGCTTGCCGAAAGTGTGACGCTGCTGGGCGTACTGGACACCGAGCTCGAAGGCGCGCTGAGCGACACCGCAGCCACGCGCCGCGACGTTGACGCGGCCGACTTCGACGCCGTCCATCATTTGGTAAAAACCTCGGCCGGTGACCCCGCCGAGCACCCGGTCGGCCGGAACTCGCAGGCCATCCATGATGAGTTCGGTGGTGTCGACCCCCTTGTACCCCATCTTGTCGATCTTGCCCGGAATGGTCAGGCCGGGGCGGACCTCACCGAAACCGGGCTCCTTCTCGATCAGGAAGGTCGTCATCGACTTGTGGGGCGCCGTGCCCTCGGGGTGTCCTTCGTCACTTCGCACCAGAACGGCCACGAGGGACGACGTTCCGCCGTTCGTCAGCCACATCTTCTGGCCGTTGAGGACGTACTCGTCGCCGTCCTTGACCGCCTTCGATGTGATCGCCGACACATCGGAACCCAGGCCCGGCTCCGACATGGAGAAGGCGCCGCGGATGTCGCCGGCCGCCATCCTCGGCAGGAAGTAGTCCTTCTGCTCCTGCGTGCCGTGCTGCTTGAGCATGTACGCCACGATGAAGTGCGTGTTGATGATGCCGGACACCGACATCCAGCCGCGCGCGATCTCCTCGACGCACAGGGCGTACGTCAGAAGGGACTCGCCCAGGCCGCCGTACTCCTCGGGGATCATCAGGCCGAACAGGCCCAACTCCTTGAGACCGTCGACGATCTGCTGCGGATACTCGTCGCGGTGCTCCAGCTCGGTGGCGACCGGGATGATCTCCTTGTCCACGAAGTCGCGGACGGTGGAGAGGATCTCCTGCTGGATGTCGGTCAGACCGGCGGTCTGGGCGAGACGGGCCATGGCCTACTTCTCCGTCTTTTCCGAAGGGGCGTTCAGTTCCGGGCGGCCCGGCTGCTCGCCGCCGCGCTCCTTGATGTACGTCTCGGTGGGCACCATCACCTTGCGGCGGAACACGCAGACCAGCGTGCCGTCCTGCTTGTAGCCCTTGGTCTCGACGTAGACGATGCCGCGGTCGTTCTTCGACTTCGACGGCCACTTGTCGAGGACGGTGGTCTCGCCGTAGATCGTGTCGCCGTGGAAGGTCGGCGCCACGTGCTTGAGCGACTCGATCTCCAGGTTGGCGATCGCCTTGCCGGAGATGTCCGGCACGCTCATGCCGAGCAGCAGCGAGTAGATGTAGTTCCCGACGACGACGTTCTTGCCGAAGTCCGTCGTCTTCTCCGCATAGTTGGTGTCCATGTGGAGCGGGTGGTGGTTCATGGTGAGGAGACAGAACAGGTGGTCGTCGTACTCGGTGACCGTCTTGCCCGGCCAGTGCTTGTACGTCGCCCCGACCTCGAACTCCTCGTAGGTGCGTCCGAACTGCATCGCGCTCAGGCCTCCGGGATCTCGAACTTGCTGGTGCGCCGCATACCGGCGGCGCGTCCCTTGCCCGCGATGACCAGGGCCATCTTGCGGCTGGCCTCGTCGATCATCTCGTCGCCGAGCATCGCCGAGCCCTTCTTCCCGCCCGCCTCGGACGTGTAGTACTCGTACGCGTCCAGGATCAGTTCGGCGTGGTCGTAGTCCTCCTGCGAGGGCGAGAAGATCTCGTTGGACGCCTCGACCTGGCCCGGGTGCAGCACCCACTTGCCGTCGAAGCCGAGCGCGGCGGCGCGCTGGGCGACCGCGCGGTAGCCCTCGACGTTGCGGATCTGCAGGTAGGGACCGTCGATCGCCTGGAGGTCGTTGGCGCGGGCGGCCATCAGGATCTTCATCAGGATGTAGTGGTAGGCGTCCGCCGGGTAGCCGGGCGGCTGCTCGCCCACGACCAGGGACTTCATGTTGATGGACGCCATGAAGTCGGCCGGGCCGAAGATGATCGTCTCCAGGCGGGGGGAGGCCTGGGCGATCTCGTTGACGTTGTTCAGGCCCTGCGCGTTCTCGATCTGCGCCTCGATGCCGATCCTGCCGACCTCGAAGCCCATCGTCTTCTCGATCTGGGTCAGCAGAAGGTCCAGCGCGACGACCTGCTGGGCCGTCTGCACCTTCGGCAGCATGATGCAGTCGAGGTTCTGGCCGGCGCCCTCGACGACGGTCACGACATCGCGGTACGTCCACTCCGTCGTCCAGTCGTTGACCCGGACCACGCGCGTCTTGCCCGTCCAGTCGCCCTCGTTGAGGAACTTGACGATGGTGTGCCGCGCCTCGGGCTTGGCGAGCGGCGCGCAGGCGTCCTCCAGGTCCAGGAAGACCTGGTCGGCGGGGAGGCCCTGGGCCTTCTCCAGGAAGCGCGGGTTCGAGCCCGGTACCGCCAGGCAGGAACGCCGGGGGCGAAGGCGGTTGACCGTGGTCATGCGGGGACCTCCAGGGGGTCGAGCTTGTTCGCTTTGCGGATCTCGTCGACGATGCGGCCGATGATCCCGGTGATGTCGAAGTCCTTCGGGGTGAAGACGGCGGCCACTCCCGCGGCCTTGAGCTGCTCGGCGTCGCCACTCGGGATGATGCCACCGGCGATCACCGGGATATCTGTGGCACCGGCCACACGCAGCCGCTCCAGCACGTCCGGGACCAGCTGGGCGTGCGAGCCGGAGAGGATGGACAGGCCGACCGCGTGCACGTCCTCGGCGAGGGCCGCGTCCACGATCTGCTCCGGGGTGAGCCGGATGCCCTGGTAGACCACCTCGAACCCGGCGTCACGGGCGCGCACCGCGATCTGCTCGGCGCCGTTGGAGTGGCCGTCCAGGCCCGGCTTGCCGACCAGGAAGCGCAGCTTGCCGGCGTTCATGTCCTTCGCCGTCAGCTCCACCTTGCGGCGCACCTCCGCCAGCGCGGTGCCCTCGGCGGCGGTCACCGCGACCGGCGCGGAGGAGACCCCGGTGGGCGCCCGGAACTCGCCGAACACCTCGCGCAGGGCGCCGGCCCACTCGCCGGTGGTGACACCCGCGCGGGCGCACTCCAGCGTGGCCTCCATGAGGTTCTCGGTGCCCTTGGCGGCCTCCTTCAGCCTCTCCAGCGCCTTGCAGGGGCGCGGGTGGTTGAAGGGCGGCTGGTAGCGCGTGTCACGCCAGTGCCGCAGGGCCGCGATCACCTGCTCCTCGACGGCGGGGTCGACCGTCTGGATGGCGGTGTCCAGGTCGGCGGTGAGCGGGTTGGGCTCGGTCGTCTCGAAGATGTTGACGCCGACGATCTTCTCCTCGCCGGACTCGATCCGGGCCCGGCGCTCGGCGTGCGAGGCGACCAGCTGCGACTTGAGGTAGCCGGACTCGACGGCCGCCATCGCGCCGCCCATCTCCTGGATCCGCTCGATCTCCGCGAGCGACTCCTCCACCAGCGCCTCGACCTTGGCCTCGATCACCTTCGAGCCCTCGAAGATGTCGTCGTACTCCAGCAGGTCGCTCTCGTGGGCGAGGACCTGCTGGATGCGCAGCGACCACTGCTGGTCCCAGGGCCTGGGCAGACCCAGGGCCTCGTTCCAGGCGGGGAGCTGCACAGCACGCGCGCGGGCGTCCTTGGAGAGGGTGACCGCCAGCATCTCCAGCACGATCCGCTGGACGTTGTTCTCCGGCTGTGCCTCCGTCAGGCCCAGGGAGTTGACCTGGACGCCGTAGCGGAAGCGGCGCTGCTTGGGGTCCTGGATGCCGTAGCGCTCACGCGTGATCCTGTCCCAGATGCGGCCGAAGGCGCGCATCTTGCACATCTCCTCGACGAAGCGGACGCCCGCGTTCACGAAGAAGGAGATCCGGGCGACGACGTCGCCCATGCGCTCCTCGGGCACCTGGCCGCCGGCCTTCACGGCGTCGAGCACCGCGATGGCCGTGGACATCGCGTACGCGATCTCCTGGACCGGCGTGGCGCCCGCCTCCTGCAGGTGGTAGCTGCAGATGTTGATCGGGTTCCACTTGGGGATGTGGGACACCGTGTACGCGATCATGTCCGTCGTCAGGCGCAGGCTCGGCCCGGGCGGGAAGACGTGCGTGCCGCGGGAGAGGTACTCCTTGACGATGTCGTTCTGGGTCGTGCCCTGGAGCTTGGTGATGTCGGCACCCTGCTCCTCGGCGACGACCTGGTAGAGCGCCAGCAGCCACATGGCGGTGGCGTTGATCGTCATCGAGGTGTTCATCTGCTCCAGGGGGATGTCCTGGAACAGCCGGCGCATGTCACCGACGTGCGAGACCGGCACACCGACCCGGCCGACCTCGCCGCGGGCGAGGATGTGGTCGGGGTCGTAGCCGGTCTGCGTCGGCAGGTCGAAGGCGACGGACAGACCGGTCTGACCCTTGGCGAGATTGCGCCGGTACAGCTCGTTGGACGCTTCCGCCGTGGAGTGACCGGCATAGGTCCGCATCAACCACGGCCGGTCTTTCTGACGCTCGCTCATGTTCCTGGTGCCCTCAGATGTTGCGGAAGCGGTTGATGGCGTCGATGTGCTTGGCGCGCATCTCCTCGTCGCGCACACCCAGGCCCTCCTCGGGGGCGAGGCAGAGCACGCCGACCTTGCCCTGGTGGAGGTTGCGGTGCACGTCGAACGCGGCCTGGCCGGTCTCCTCCAGGGAGTAGGTCTTCGACAGCGTCGGGTGGATCTTGCCCTTCGCGATCAGGCGGTTGGCCTCCCACGCCTCGCGGTAGTTGGCGAAGTGCGAACCGATGATCCGCTTCAGCGACATCCACAGGTAGCGGTTGTCGTACTCGTGCATGTAGCCCGAGGTCGAGGCGCAGGTGGTGATCGTGCCGCCCTTGCGGGTGACGAAGACGCTCGCGCCGAAGGTCTCGCGGCCCGGGTGCTCGAAGACGATGTCGATGTCCTCGCCGCCGGTCAGCTCACGGATGCGCTTGCCGAAGCGCTTCCACTCCTTCGGGTCCTGGGTGTGCTCGTCCTTCCAGAACTTGTAGCCCTCGGCGTTGCGGTCGATGATCGCCTCGGCGCCCATCGCCCGGCAGATCTCGGCCTTCTGAGGGCTGCTCACCACACAGATCGGGTTGGCGCCGCCGGCCAGTGCGAACTGGGTGGCGTAGGAGCCGAGTCCGCCGCTCGCGCCCCAGATCAGGACGTTGTCGCCCTGCTTCATGCCGGCGCCGTTGCGGGAGACCAGCTGGCGGTAGGCGGTGGAGTTGACCAGGCCCGGCGCCGCGGCCTCCTCCCAGCTGAGGTGGCCCGGCTTGGGCATCAGCTGGTTGGACTTGACCAGGGCGATCTCGGCGAGGCCGCCGAAGTTGGTCTCGAAGCCCCAGATCCGCTGCTCGGGGTCGAGCATCGTGTCGTTGTGGCCGTCGGAGGACTCCAGCTCCACGCTCAGGCAGTGCGCGACGACCTCGTCACCGGGCTTCCAGGCGTTGACGCCGGGGCCGGTGCGCAGGACGACGCCCGCGAGGTCGGAGCCGATGATGTGGTACGGCAGGTCGTGGCGCTTGGTCAGCTCGGAGAGGCGGCCGTAGCGCTCCAGGAAGCCGAAGGTCGGCAGCGGCTCGAAGATCGAGGTCCACACCGAGTTGTAGTTGACGGAGGAGGCCATGACGGCCACCAGGGCCTCGCCGGGGCCCAGCTCCGGCAGCGGCACGTCGTCGAGGTGGAGCGACTTGCGCGGGTCCTTGTCGCGGGTGCTGATGCCCGCGAACATCTCCTGCTCGTCCTTGTGCACGGTGATCGCGCGGTACGACTCGGGGAGCGGCAGATTCGCGAAGTCGGCCGAGGTGGAGTCGGGCGACTGGATCGCGTCCAGGATGTCCTTCACGGTCACGGTGATGCCTCCGGCGATGAGCGCCCTGAGGGAGGGGCGCTGAGGGTTACGTCGGTGCTGCTGAGGGTGGGTTGGGTGCCGTCGGTTCGGCGGGGTGGTGCGGGTTCGGCAGCGCTTTGTGGCGCGGGAGGTGCCTGTGACGCAGGCGTCCGGCGCGCGAGCCGTTGGGCTCGTCGGGACAGGCCGGACACCATGAACGTATGACACCGCGTGTCAGGCCGCAAGGCACTGAGTGCCAGAAGTTGCTCTCAGGTGAAATCTTTACGTAACAAATGAGCGATGATCGATCGAACGCGTCCTGAAAAGCGCCGGAAAACCTGCTCTGACATGCCAAAACGGCCACCCGGTGGGGTGGCCGTCATCACATTGGCGAACTGCCCTCGTAGGGGCCTTCAGCGCTCCTTGAGCGCCTCCTCGATGGTCCGCATGACCTGGTCCAGGGGGGCGTCCGTGCGGGCCACCGTCACCAGCACCTCGCCGTGGGTGGAGGCGGTCGCCGCGACCGGCGCCGGCTGCGGGGTCGTGCGGCCGGCCCCGATTCCGGTGCCGAAGGTCTTGCGGACGATCGCGAAGGCGTGGTCCAGCTGCGCCTCCACATCGCCCTGTCCGCCCGCCCGCAGCCAGCGCCGCAGCACATGGTTGTGCGCGGTGACCACGGCGGAGGCGGCCACCTCCGCCAGCAGCGGGTCGTCGTTGGCGTCGTCGTCGTGGGCGTGCTCGTCGAAGTGGCCGAGCAGGTACCGGGTGAAGAGGCGTTCGTAGCGGGCCACCGAGGCGATCTCGGCCTCGCGCAGGGTGGGCACCTCGCGCGTGAGCTTGTAGCGGGCGACCGAGATCTCCGGGCGGGCCGCGTACATCCGCATCACTTCCTTGATCCCGCGGCACACCGTGTCGAGCGGATGCTCGTGCGCGGGGGCGGCGTTGAGCACCGCCTCGGCGCGGATCAGGGTGTCGTCGTGATCGGGGAAGATCGCCTCTTCCTTGGAGCGGAAGTGCCGGAAGAAGGTGCGGCGGGCGACACCGGCCGCGGCCGCGATCTCGTCGACGGTGGTCGCCTCGTACCCCTTGGTGGCGAACAGCTCCATCGCCGCGGCCGCCAGCTCCCGGCGCATCTTGAGCCGCTGGGCGGCCGCGCGCGTGCCCGCGGCGCTTTCGGGCGCGTCGGGCGTGGCTGGTGTACGTGAGGACTTGGCGGGCTGGGACATGACCCGAACGTACTGCATCTGCGCAGGATGGTGCGCATGTCCCGGGGTTCCCCCGCCCTGGGCGGGCGGGGGAGTGGCCGCGGGGTCGAGCAGTCCGCCCCAGTCCTCGCCTACGCGGAACCAGTCGCCGGGGCGGTCACCGGCGGGCATATTCGCGGAAGCCGCGGCCCGTCTTGCGGCCGAGGCAGCCCGCGGCCACCAGGTGCTCCAGCAGCGGCGCCGGGGCCAGGCCCGGGTCGCGGAACTCGCGGTGCAGCACCTTCTCGATGGCCAGCGAGACATCGAGCCCGACCACGTCCAGCAGCTCGAACGGGCCCATGGGGTAGCCGCCGCCGAGCTTCATCGCGGCGTCGATGTCGTCGAGCGAGGCGTAGTGCTCCTGGACCATCTTGATCGCGTTGTTCAGGTACGGGAACAGCAGCGCGTTCACGATGAATCCGGCCCGGTCGCCGCAGTCCACGGCGTGCTTCCTGATCCGGCCGCAGACCTCGCGGACCGTGGCGTGCACGTCGTCGGCGGTCAGAACCGTGCGGACCACCTCGACCAGCTTCATCGCCGGGGCCGGGTTGAAGAAGTGCATGCCGATCACGTCCTGCGGACGCGAGGTGGCCCGGGCGCAGGCGACGACCGGCAGCGAGGAGGTCGTGGTGGCGAGCACCGCGCCCGGCTTGCAGACCTTGTCCAGCGTGGCGAACAGCTGCTGCTTGATCTCCAGGTCCTCGGCGACGGCCTCGACGGCGAGGTCGACCTCGGCGAAGGAGTCGTAGCTGCCGGCCGGGGTGATCCGGTCCAGGGTCTGCGCGGCGGCCTCGGCGGTCATCCGGCCCTTGTCCACGGAACGGGACAGGGACTTGCCGATCCTGGCCTTCGCGGCCTCGGCCTTCTCCTGGCTGCGGGCGGCGAGGACGACGTCGTAGCCGGCCTTGGCGAAGACCTCGGCGATACCGGAGGCCATGGTGCCGGAACCGGCCACACCGACGGAGCGCACCTCGCGGCCGGGGGCCTGCACGGAGCCCTCCAGCGGCGTCAGCGCGTCCCGCACGACGACCGGGCTGCCCGGGGCCTCGTAGGTGTAGAAGCCGCGGCCCGACTTACGGCCCGTCAGCCCCGCCTCGCTGAGCTGCTTCAGGATCGGCGCCGGGGCGTGCAGCCGGTCGTGGGACTCGGCGTACATGGCCTCCAGGACGGTGCGCGCGGTGTCGATGCCGATGAGGTCCAGCAGGGCCAGCGGGCCCATGGGCAGACCGCAGCCAAGCCGCATCGCGGCGTCGATGTCCTCGCGGGAGGCGTACTTGGCCTCGTACATCGCGGCGGCCTGGTTCAGGTAGCCGAACAGCAGTCCGTCGGCGACGAATCCGGGCCGGTCGCCGACCGCGACGGGCTCCTTGCCGAGGTCCACGGCGAGTTCGGTGACGGCGCTGACGGCGGTGGGCGCGGTCAGCACCGAGGAGACCACCTCGACCAGCTTCATCGCCGGCGCCGGGTTGAAGAAGTGCAGCCCCAGCACCCGCTCCGGACGCGCCGAGTCGGCGGCGAGCCGGGTGACGGACAGGGCGTTGGTGCCGGTGGCCAGGATCGTCTCGGGGCGCACGATGCCGTCCAGTGCCCGGAAGATCTGGTGCTTGATCTCGTACGACTCCGGCGCGACCTCGATGACCAGGTCGGCGTCGGCCGCCTCGGTGAGGTCGGTGGTGGTGCGGATACGGGCGAGGGCGTCGGTGCGCTCGGCCTCGGTGAGCTTGCCGCGCTCCACGGCGCGGGCGGTGGAGGACTCCACGGCGGCGAGCGACTGGGCGGCGGCGGCCTCGCTGATGTCGATGCCGATGACAGCGCGGCCGGCCTTGGCGAGGACCTCGGTGATACCGGTGCCCATGGTGCCGAGGCCGACGACGGCGACGGTCCGGATCGAGGACTGAGGGGTGTCGGACAGGGGAGTGGCCATCGCGGGACTCCAGAAAAGAGGGTGACGACTGGGAACGCGCCCGGGTGCGCCGAGGGGCGCACCGGGTGCGGATAGAGATGCGGGTGTAGGTCCGGGCTGCTAGCGCACACGCCCGGTGCCGTCGACGCGGACGCGCACACGTCCGGTGAACGGCGATGGCCGACCGGCCCTGTCCCGTGGCCGAGTCGTACTGGCGGTACCTGAGGCACCGAACCGACTTGTCCCGCAGCGGCTGCGTCACCAGGCCACCGCGGGTGGTTGCGAGGGGGTATCTCGCTCGTCTGAGCTTAACCGGCGGGTAACGAGCACGCCAGTCCCCGTTCCTCCTCGTCTTTGTGATGTAGGTCCCGTCCCGTCGCGGGCGCCCATACGCTCGGTACATGGACGAAGAGTTGCGATCACTCACGGAGCGCTTACGGCGGGAGTCGGGCGGCGGTGCCGGGTTCGAGCGGCTCCTCGCGACCGAGGACACCGATGAGCTGGCCGAGGTGCTGACCGCGCCGGGGCAGTCGCTGTGGGCGCGGGAGCTGGCCGCTTTCCGGCTCGGACTCGCGGGTGACCGGAGGGCGTTCGAGTCCCTGGTCCTGCTGCTGAACCACCGGGACCCCGAGCGCTGCGTCTGTGCGGCGCACGCCCTGGCCCGACTCGGCGACCCGCGCACGGCCCGCGCGGCGGCGGCCCTCGCCACCAACGAACTCCGCGTCGCCTACGCCCTGCACCCGGTCCGCCTCCTGGTCCGCCTGCGGGCCCCGGAAGCCGTCCCCGCCCTCATCACCACCCTCGAACGCCGACTGCACCCCCACGACCCCTACCGCCGAGTCGCCCTGGCCTGCGTGGAGGGCCTCGGCACCCTGGGCGACCCCCGGGCCCGGACCGTCCTGAACGAGGCCCTGGCCCACCCGGCCCTGGCGGAGGCGGCGGTACACGCGCTGGCGCGGATCCCGAAGCAGCGGTGAGCCTCCGGCGGGGCTGGGCGGCGAGGGGCCGCGGGCGCAGGTGCGGCACTTTGGGCACGCCCCAGAGGCGCGGGTCGTGCCGTTCCGGACGCGCGCGCCCAGCGCTGCGGGCACGTCCCGGGGCGGGGCGACGCGGCCGACCGCCCCGGGTGCCCCCGGCCAGGGTTCCCGTGGCGGGCGGGGGCCGCATCCGCAGGGGTGTGACGCCAGCGGCGCGACCGTGGTGTGGCCGTCAGTTCGTGGTTGGCCGACGGGTGCTGCGCGTCGGCCGGGCGTGGGCCCAGCACGGAGGCGCGTCCCGGGCTGGGTGGTGCGGGCGATGGCTCAAGGTGTTGGCTGCCCGTGGCCAGGGTTCCCGTGGCAGGGCGGGGGCTGTATCCGAGGGGTGTGACGCCAGTTCGTAAGTGGTCGGCGGGTGTTGCGCGTTGGGTCCGGGCGTGCGCCCAGCACGAGGGGCGTGCCCCGGGCTGGGGCGTGTGGCCGATGGCCTCGGGTGTTGGCTGCCCGCGCTTGGGTTCCCGTGGCGTCCCCGCCGGGGCCGCATCTGTGCGGGTGTGACGCCGGCAGGGGCCGTGGTGGGCCGTCAGCCCGGAGTCAGGCGGCGGGCGTAGCGCACCTCGGGGACCTGGACGCCGTCCACTTCGAAGGGCTCCTCCGTGCCGTCCGGGCGGAAGCCGGAGCGTTCGTAGAAGCGGCGGGCCGGGGTGTTGTGCTGGAGGACCCAGAGGAGCATGCGGGGGTGGCTGGCGGCCGTGCAGCGGTGCAGGGACTCCGCCAGGAGGGCCTGGCCCGCGCCCCTGCCCCAGTGGGCCGGGTCGACGTAGATCGCGTACAGCTCGGCGTCGGCCGTGCGGGTGTCGCCGTCGCGGTACGGGCCGTGGCAGGACCAGCCCACCGGCTTGCCGTCGTGCTCGGCGATCAGGTTCACCGCGCTGCCGTCGGCCGACGTGAAGCGGGCGCGGTGCCGGGCGGCGTCCTCCTCGATGTCCAGGGAGTCGAGGTAGGACCGCGGCACCAGGCCCGCGTACGCGGTGCGCCAGCCGGTCACGCGGATCTCCGCCACGCGGTCGCAGTCGTCGTACACCATCTCCCGCACCCGGACGCCGGTCACTCCGGCACCACCGCGAACGCCTCGATCTCCATCCGGCAGTCCGGGCGGACCAGGCCCGCCACCTGGACCGCCGAGGCGGCGGGCAGCCGGTCGTCGGGTATGTGCTCGGCGCGGGCCGCGCGGATCGCGGGCAGGTCCGCCGGGTCCGTGACGTAGTAGGTGAGTTTGACGACGTGCTCGAAGGTCGCCCCGGCGGCGGCCAGACAGCGCCGGAGGTTCTCGAAGACCTGCCGGGCCTGGGCGGCGGGGTCCTCCGCGCCGACCAACTCGCCCTTCTCGTCCAGCGGGAGCTGTCCGGCGACGGCCACGAAGCGGCCGCTGCCCATGACGACATGGCTGTACTGGGGTGCGGCGGCCACCCCTTCGGGGGCGGGAATCCTCGTCAGCTCACTCATGTGTCCATGGTGAACCATGGGTCTGACAACGCCCGCCCCCGGAGGGTGCGCTCAGCCGCGGAAGCCCAGCAGCCCGTGCAGCGTCGCGCCCCGCGAGGAGGACGACGCGGTCAGCGGCTCCGGGTCGGGCAGCGCCTCGCACACCGCGTCGGCCGCACCGCCGCCGCGCGGCACCGTGCCGTCCGTCAGGTACTTCGCGAGGTGCTCGTCCAGACACGTGTTCCCGCTCAGCGAGATGCCGTGGTTCTGGCCGCCGTCCTCCACCACCAGGCTGGAGCCCTTCAGCAGCCGGTGCATGGTCACTCCGCCCTGGTACGGCGTGGCCGCGTCCTCGGTCGCCTGGAACAGCAGGACCGGCGGCAGCTTGCGGTTGGCGACGTTCACCGGCTCCAGGGTCTGAGTGGGCCAGAAGGCGCACGGCGCGTTGTACCAGGCGTTGTTCCAGGTCATGAACGGTGCCTTCTCGTGCACCGCCCAGTTGTCCTGGCGCCACTGCCACCAGCTGCGCGGCCAGTCCGCGTCCCGGCACTGCACGGCGGCGTAGACGCTGTAGCCGTTGTCCCCGGCCGCGTCGATGGCGGCGAAGTTGTCGTACGCCTCGACCAGCGGGTCGGTGTTCCTGTCACCCACGTACGCCGCGAACGCCTCGGCCAGGTACGGCCAGTAGCCGTTGTAGTAGCCGCCCGGCAGGAACGTGTCCTCCAGCTCGGCCGCGCCCACCTTGCCGCCGGCCGGCTTCTTCGCCAGGTCGGCCCGCATCGCGTACCACTTCTTCTCGATCTTCGCCGGGTCGGTGCCCAGCTTGTAGGTCGCGTTGTGCTTGGCGACCCACGCCATGAAGGCGCGGTGGCGGTCGTTGAAGGCGTAGTCCTGGCCGAGGTTGTCCTCGTACCAGACGCCGGTGGGGTCGACGATCGAGTCCAGGACCAGGCGCCGCACCCGCTCCGGGTAGAGCTTGGCGTAGACGGCGCCGAGATAAGTGCCGTACGAGTAACCGAAGTAATTGATCTGCTTGGCGCCCACGGCCTTTCGGATCGCGTCCATGTCGCGCACGGCGCTGACCGTATTGATGTACGGGAGCAGATCGCGGTGCTTGTCGCGGCACGCCTCGGCGAAGGACTTCACCCGCAGCAGGTTGGCCCGCTCGATCGCCCCGCTGCTGGGCACCGAGTCCGGGCGCACCGGGTCGAAGTGGCCGGGCTTGCAGTCGAGGGCGGGCGTGCTCTTGCCGACCCCGCGCGGGTCGAAGCCGATGACGTCGTACTGCGCCGCCACCTTCTCGGGCAGTGACTTGGCGACGAACCCGGCGAGGTTCAGGCCGCTTCCTCCGGGGCCGCCGGGGTTCACCAGCAGCGGGCCCTGGTACTTCTTCGCGGTGTGCGGCACCCGCGACAGCGCGAGCGTGATCTGCCGCCCGTGCGGATTCCGGTGGTCCAGCGGCACCTTCAGGGAGGCGCACTGGAGTGTCGGATAGTTCGTCGTCCCGCAGCTCTTCCAGTCGAGCTTCGGGGCCTTCTGCGGCGCGCTCGCCTCGGCGGGCACGGCGGTCAGCGACCCGGCCAGTACGACGGCGGCACCGCACAGCAGGGCTGCGCGTCTTCTCATCGAGTCCTCCCAGGACGGAGGGTGTTCGGACCGAGGTCACGGTCCACCGCCGCATCGTCCCGGAAAGCCCGGCCGGAAGAACGCGTTCTGCCAAGACTTGACCCAATCGGGTCGCGAGATGCGCTCGGATGCTCTCAGATAAGCGAGAGTTGTACAGGTTCGGTCGTGTCTGCTGGGGCGTGCGGGGACTCGACGGGCTCCGGTTCACGGATGCGGCGCGGCATCCCCGCGTCGGCCGGTCCGATGCCGTACTCCCGCGCCAGGTCGTGCACCTGACGGGTGATCCGGCGCTGGTACCACTTGGGCGCGTACGCCCCGTCCGCGTACAGCCGCTCGTAGCGCCGCACCAGATACGGATGGTGCCGGGCCAGCCATGCCATGAACCACTCGCGGGCGCCGGGCCGCAGATGCAGCACCAGCGGGGTCACCGAGGTCGCGCCCGCCGCCGCTATCGCCCTTACCGTGTCCCGCAGTTGGGCCGGGCTGTCGCTCAGGAAGGGGATCACCGGCGCCATCAGCACCCCGCACCCGATGCCGTGCTCGCCGAACGTCCGGACCACCTCCAGACGCCGCTCCGGGGCGGGCGTGCCCGGCTCGACCGTCCGCCACAGCTCGCCGTCCACGAATCCGACGGAGACGGAGATGCCGACGTCGGTCACCGCGGCCGCCTGCTTCAGCAGCTCCAGGTCGCGCAGCACGAGCGTGCCCTTGGTCAGGATCGAGAAGGGGTTGGCGTGGTCGCGCAGGGCGCCGATGATGCCCGGCATCAGCCGGTAGCGTCCCTCGGCGCGCTGGTAGCAGTCGACGTTCGTGCCCATGGCGATGTGGTCGCCGAGCCAGCGCCGGGAGCCGAGCTGGCGGCGCAGCACCTCCGGGGCGTTCACCTTCACCACGATCTGGGAGTCGAAGCCGATCCCCGTGTCGAGGTCCAGATAGCTGTGGGTCTTGCGCGCGAAGCAGTAGACGCACGCGTGCGAACACCCCCGGTAGGGGTTCACCGTCCACTCGAAGGGCATGCGGGAGGCCCCCGGCACCCGGTTGAGGATCGAGCGGGCCCGGATCTCGTGGAAGGTGATGCCACGGAACTCGGGCGTGTCGAAGGTGCGGGTGACCACCGCGTCGGCGCCGAACAGCGCGGCGTCGGCCCGGCTGTGGTCGGACTCCAGGGCGAGGTTCTCCCAGCGCATGCGGCCTCCTCGGTAGCACTGGCCACAGAATAGAACACATGTTCCCTTGATCGTGCGACCTCGATTTGGGCGGCCGGGCCGCCGAGTGGTTGGCTTGCCTCCATTCCCGAGCAATTCACCTCCTGGAGGAAGTCAATGGCGCAGGTCGAGGCCACTACGGAGCGGATCGTCGCGGCGGACGCGGAGACGGTGTTCGACGCGCTCGCCGACTACAGCGGCACCCGGCAGAAGGTGCTGCCCGAGCACTTCAGCGAGTACGAGGTGCGCGAGGGCGGCGACGGCGAGGGCACCCTCGTCCACTGGAAGCTCCAGGCGACCAGCAAGCGGGTGCGCGACTGCCTCCTGGAGGTCACCGAGCCCACCGACGGCGAGCTGGTCGAGAAGGACCGCAACTCCTCCATGGTCACCACCTGGCGGGTCACCCCGGCCGGCGAGGGCAAGTCGCGGGTCGTCGTGCACACCACCTGGCAGGGTGCCGGCGGTATCGGCGGCTTCTTCGAGAAGACCTTTGCCCCCAAGGGCCTCGGCCGGATCTACGACGCCCTGCTCGCGAAGTTCGCCGCCGAGGTGGAGAAGTAGGCCCAGGCGGAGAAGTAAGTCTCCGGTGCCCTGCGGGTGTTGAGTCCGCTCACCGGATCGGGTGGATCTGCCCGTGCCGCACCAGAAGGGCGTAACTCGTCGCGCTTGCTCGTAGTTGCCGCATTACGCGGGAATTGCGTGGCAGGCGCGACGAGGGGAGCGGTACGTGGGCGGGACGACACAGGTGCGGGACCTTCCGGTCGAGGCACCCCCGGAGCCGCCCGCCGGCACACCCGCCGCCGACACCGAACTCGGCACCCGCCGGGTGCGGTTGGTCTTCTTCGCCCTGATGCTCGCGCTGCTGCTGGCCGCGCTGGAGCAGATGATCGTCGCCACCGCGCTGCCGAAGATCGTCGGCGAGCTGCACGGTCTGGACCGGATGTCCTGGGCGATCACCGCCTATCTGCTCACCTCCACCATCGGCCTGCCGGTCTACGGCAAGCTCGGCGACCTGCTCGGCCGCAAGGGCGTCTTCCAGTTCGCGATCGTCGTGTTTGTGATCGGCTCCGCGCTCGCCGGGCGCGCCGAGTCCATGGACCAGCTCATCGCCTACCGCGCCGTCCAGGGCGTCGGCGCGGGCGGGCTGCTGATCGGCGTCCAGGCGATCATCGCCGACATCGTCCCGGCCCGGCAGCGCGGCCGGTACATGGGCCTGATCGGCGCCGCCTTCGGCCTCGCCTCCGTCGCGGGCCCGCTGCTCGGCGGCTACTTCACCGACCACCTCTCCTGGCGCTGGTGCTTCTACATCAACGTCCCCTTCGGCCTGGTCACCCTCGCCGTCGTCGCCGTCGTGCTGAAGCTGCCGAGCCCCACCGCCAGGCCCCGCCTGGACATCCTCGGCTCGCTGCTGCTCGCCGCCGCCTCCACCTGCCTGGTCCTGCTGGCCAGTTGGGGCGGCACCGAGCACGCCTGGGGCTCACGGGTCGTCCTCGGGCTCGGCGCGGGCGCCGCCGTCGCCACCGCGCTGTTCCTGCTGGCCGAGCGCTCCGCCGCCGAACCCCTCATCCCGCTCCGGCTGTTCAAGGACTCCGTCTTCAACATCACCGCTCTGGTGGGGCTGGTGATCGGCATCGCCCTGTTCGGCGCCGCCAGCTACCTGCCGACCTTCCTGCAGATGGTCGACGGGGCGAGCGCCACCGAGTCCGGGCTGCTCATGCTGCCCATGATGGGCGGCATCGTCGGCGCGTCCGTGATCGCCGGACAGCTCATCAGCCACACCGGGCGGTACCGGATCTACCCCGTCCTCGGCGGCGCCCTCTCGGTCCTCGGCATGTGGCTGCTGGCCCGCCTCGACGCCGACACGCCCCGGCTGCACTACAGCCTCTGGATGGCCGTCCTCGGCGCCGGGATCGGCATGGTGATGCCGGTGCTGATCCTCGCCGTGCAGAACTCCGTGCGCCCCGCCGACCTCGGCACCGCCACCAGCGCCAACAACTACTTCCGGCAGATCGGCGGATCCGTCGGCGCCGCCGTCTTCGGCACCCTCTTCGCCGACCGGCTCACCGACGCCCTCGCCGACCGGCTGCCCACCGGCGCGGGCGCGGAGCTGCCCGACCCCGAGTCCATCACCCCGCAGGCCGTCCACGCCCTGCCCCCGGGCCTGCGCGACGCCTACGTCCAGGCGTACGCCGACGCCATGCCGAGGATCTTCCTCTACCTCGTCCCGGTGCTCGTCCTCGGTCTGCTCATCGCCTGCTTCCTCAAGGAGAAACCCCTGGTGTCCCACCCCGCCGCCGAAACCGAGGCCGCCCCCGCCAACGCACCCGTCCCGCAGGCCCGTTCGCCGCACCCCGCCGGGCTCCCCGTCCGCGGCACGGTCCTGCGCCCGGACGGCACCGCCGTCCCGCGCGCCGCGCTCACCCTCATCGACGTCGCCGGGGCACAGATCGGACGCGGTACCAGCGGCGAGGACGGACGGTACGCGCTGGACACCCCGGGAGCGGGGGCGTACGTGCTGATCGCGGCGGCGGGCGGACACCAGCCGCAGGCCGTCTCGGTGACCGTGGGCGACTGCCCGGTCGAACTGGACGTGGTGCTCGGCGGCGCCGGACGCCTCGCGGGCGCGGTGGTCACCGCCGACGGAACTCCCGTACGGGAGGCGACCGTCACGCTCACCAACGTCCACGGCCAGGTCGTCGCCACCACCCGCAGCGGAGACGAGGGCGGCTATGTCATCACCGAACTGGTGGCCGGGGAGTACACCCTCGCGGCCAGTACCCCCGCCTACCGCCCGGCCGCCCTCCCGGTCACCGTGCAGGCCGGCCGGGAGACCCGCCAGGACATCGAACTCGCCGGGGGAGCCGTCCTGCGCGGCACGGTCCGGACGGGCGGCGGACGGCCGGTGCAGGACGCCCGGGTGACCCTGCTGGACATGACGGGCAACGTCGTCGACACGCTCACCACGGGCCCGGACGGCACCTTCCGCTTCGTCGACCTCTCCTCCGGTGAGTACACCGTGATCGCCGCGGGCTATCCGCCGGTCGCCACCGTGCTCCAGGTGGCGGGCGGCGGCCGGACGGAACGCGATCTCCAGCTGGGACACGAGGACTGAGCCGCGGACGCGGCGCGCGGGGGTGCGCGCCGGGGCACGGACCCCGGCCAATTCCCGTGTTGCCGCACATCATCCCCGGCTCTCGCCGTACCGTGGGGTAGGCGGCGCAGATCTTGCCAAGCCGTGGGGAGTGAGGTCTTGGCCATGGACCGTGGCACCGAGCGGGACACACCTCCCAGCCTCGGAGCTGGGTACGGCGTGACGGAACACGCCGCGAGCGGTCGCGTCCCGCTCGCCGTCGTGGTCGTGGACCGCGAGGGCCTGGTGTCCCACTGGAGCGCCGGCGCACGGCGGTTGTTCGGCGTCGCCAAGGAGGAGGCGATCGGCCGCCCCGCCGCCGATCTGCTGCCCGTCAGCGGAGCCCTGCCCGAACCGGTCGACGCCCTGTCGTACGGCTCGTACGCGGACTACGACGGCCTCGGCCCCGACCTGGAGTCCTCCCTCGACGGTCGGCTCACCTACCCCGCGGCGGGCCGCGCCCGCCTCACCGTCCCCGACGACAACCGCTCCGACGTCCTGTGGTGGGCCTACCCGCTCGTCGGCCCCGGCCCCGAGCGGCTGCTGGTCCTCGCCGCCGACGCCCACGGACTGCAGCACCAGGACGACGACGAGGACGGCACCGGATACGAGCGCATCGCGCCCGGGTTCGCCCTGCACACCGACTTCCCCGGCGCCGAGGAACTGGCCGCCCGGCTGCCCGAGATCCTGCCCAGCATGAGCGTGGGCGAGAGCAGCCGGATCGTCGCCCAGATCCTCGAACTGGGCTATCCCATCCTGGAGTTCAGTCAGAACGACCGGGTGCCCGTCACCCCCGACTGGGGCGTGCCGCGCCGGGCCGAGCGCAGGGCCCGCCGGGAGCGCGCCGCGCGCGCCGCCGCCCTCGGCCTGCCCCTGCCCGAGGAGACGGCCGGGGAGAGCGAGGACCTGGAGTACGCGGCGGTCCGCGAGCGCCTGGAGTTCCTCAACGAGGTCAGCGGCCGCATCGGCACCTCCCTGGACCTCGCGCAGACCATCGTCGAGGTCAGCAAGGCCGTCGTACCCCGCTTCACCGACGTCGCCGGGACCTACCTGCGCGAACAGGTCGTCGCGGGCGAGGGATTCCCCGACGGCGTGCCCGACACCACCACCATGTGGCACCGGGTCGCCGTCGAGCACACCGACGAGCCCGGCCGCTGGGACGATGTCGTCCCCGTCGGCGAGGCCATGCCGTTCCCCGCGCACACCCCGTTCTTCCAGTGCATGACCACCGGCGAGCCGGTGCTGGTGCCGCGGATCAGCGAGGAGATGGGCCACGCCATCGCCTCGCAGTTCGAGAAGCGCGACATCCGGCCGTTGATCACCAACCGCTCCATGCTGGTGGTGCCGCTCAAGGCCCGCAATGTGGTGCTCGGATTCATGATCCTGCTGCGCCACCCCGAGCGGCCCGTCTTCAACGACATGGACCGGGTCACCGGCGCCGAACTCGCCGCCCGCGCGGGCCTCGTGCTCGACAACGCCCGTATGTACACCTACCAGGAGTCCGTCGCCGAGACCCTCCAGGACAGCATGCTGCCGCACATCCCGGCACGCATGCCCGGCTGCGACATCGCCACCCGGTATCTCCCCGGCACCCTGCTGGGCCGGGTCGGCGGCGACTGGTTCGACTCGGTGAAACTCCCCGGCGCCCGAACCGCCCTCGTCGTCGGCGACGTCATGGGCCACGGCCTGAACTCCGCCGCGATGATGGGCCAGTTGCGCACCGCCGTGCAGACCATGGCCGCCCTCGACCTGCCGCCCGCCCAGCTCCTGCGCAACCTCGACGACCTCGCCCAGCGCCTCGGCGAGACCTACCTCGCCACCTGCCTCTACGCCGTCTACGACCCGATCGCCGGTGAACTCCACCTCGCCAACGCGGGCCACATCCCGCCCGTGCTGGTACGCGCCGAGGACGGCCGCAGCGAACTGCTCGACCTGCCGACGGGCGCGCCCATAGGAGTAGGCGGGGTGCCCTTCGAGTCGGTGCGTGTCCGGGTGGAGCCGGGCGACCGGCTGGTGATGTGCACCGACGGCCTGGTCGAGGTGCGCGGCGAGGACATCGGCGTGGGTCTGGCGACCCTGTGCGAGTCCGCCGCCCACCCGGCCGCCTCCATGGACGACGCCTGCGACACCATCATCCGCGCCCTCAACACCCGCGGCGGCCGCAAGGACGACGTGGCGCTGCTGATGGCCCGGCTCAACGGCATCGACGCGGAGGACGTCGCCGAGTGGCGGATCGCCCGCGACCCCGTCCAGGTCGGCCGGGCCCGCGCGGTGGTCCGTGAACAGCTGCACGACTGGGGCCTCACCCGGCTTGTGGACGTGGCCGAACTGCTGGTCAGCGAGCTGGTCACCAACGCCTTGCGGCACTCCGAGGGGCGCCCCGTCGAACTGCGCCTGGTGCGCGGCGACACCCTGCTGTGCGAGGTGGAGGACGACGACCACGAGCTGCCGACCCTGCTGAACGCCGGTCCGCACGACGAGTTCGGGCGCGGCCTGCGGCTGGTGAGCACACTCGCCCGGGAGTGGGGCACGAGCCGTACGAGTGTCGGCAAGACCGTCTGGTTCGAACTGACACTCCCGCGACGGTGAACGGCCGCCGCCGGCCGGGTGAGTCGCAGGCGCGCGGATCGAAAGCGGCGTGAAGGATCGCGACATGTTCTTGTAGCGGTGCCCGGGGCGCGATAGACCGTACTGGCCCGTCACTTCGTGGCGGGAACTGTCCGTCGCACCCTGGGGAGTTGGGCATGAGCGTGACGAGTCGGTACCGGGAGGCCTGGGAGGGCTTCTGGCGGGAGGCGCCCGAGGAACAGGGGGAGGTGTTCTGGGACGCGGAGCCGGCCGTCACCGTCGCCCCCCATCTGGCCCTGTTCGAACCGCACTTGACGGTGCCGACGCTGCCCCTGGTCGACCTGGGCTGCGGCAACGGCACCCAGACCCGCTTCCTGGCCGGGCGGTTCCCGCACGTCGTGGGCGCCGATCTGTCCGTCGCCGCGATCGAGCACGCCCGCCGCTTTGACCCCGCGGGGCTCGCCACGTACCGGGTGCTGGACGCGGGCGACAAGGACGAGGCGCAGACCCTGCACGCCGAGCTCGGCGACTGCAACGTCTACATGCGCGGCGTCCTGCACCAGGCGGAGCCCGACGCCCGGCAGGCGCTGGTGGACGGCATCGCCGTGCTCCTCGGCACGCAGGGGCGGGCCTTCCTGGTCGAGCTGGCCGAGGCGGCCAAGCCCGTCCTGATGGGCCTCGCCCAGAGCCCGTCGGGCCCGCCGCCGAAGCTCGCCCCCGTCTTCCGGCACGGCATCGCCCCGGGCGAGGTCGCCGACGACGCGGTGCTGGGATACGTACGCGCGGCCGGGCTCTCCGTGCTGGCCATGGGCGAGCAGAAACTCATCACCACGGAGCACAAACCGGACGGCAGCCGCGTCGAGCTGCCGTCCAGATGGCTCGTGCTGAGCCGCGCCTGACCGCGCTACCGCCGAGGCGGTAAGGCCGGCCGACCAGTCGCCGTCACCGCCGCCGCACCCGCGGCGGCGGTGCCAACGGCGACGCCGGTCGGCATCCTGGTGGACCGGCCGCACACGAGCTGACCCGACTTCCTGGCCGGGCCCGCCCGACGCGCGTAACGTGGCGGGTCATGAAGATCCTCATCAGCGCCGACATGGAGGGCGCCACCGGCGTGACCTGGCCGGCCGACGTGCTGCCGGGCACCCCGCAGTGGGAGCGCTGCCGCTCGATGTTCACCTCGGACGTCAACGCCGCCGTCCTGGGGTTCTTCGACGGAGGCGCCGACGAGGTCCTGATCAACGAGGCGCACTGGACCATGCGCAACCTGCTGCTGGAGAAGCTCGACGAGCGCGCCGAGATGCTCACCGGCCGGCACAAGGCGCTGTCCATGGTCGAGGGCGTCCAGCACGGCGACGTCGACGGCATCGCCTTCGTCGGCTACCACGCGGGCGCCGGCATGGAAGGCGTCCTCGCCCACACCTACCTCGCCAACTCCATCACCGGCGTCTGGGTCAACGACGTACGCGCCAGCGAGGGCCTGCTCAACGCGCATGTCGTGGCGGAGTACGGGGTCCCGGTCGTCCTGGTCACCGGGGACGACGTGGCCTGCGAGGACGCGCTCGGCTTCGCGCCCGAGGCACCCAAGGTCGCCGTGAAGGACCATGTCTCGCGGTACGCCGCCGTCTGCCGCACCCCGAACCGGACCTTCGCCGACATCCGCGCCGCCGCCAAGGAAGGCGCGGCCCTGGCCGTACGGCACGAGCCCGTGCGGGGCGGTCCCTTCACCGTCGCCGTGGAGTTCGACGCCGAGCACCTGTCGATGGCCGCCACCGTCGTCCCCGGCGTGGAGCGGATCGGGGAGCGCAAGGTGGCGTACACCAGCCCGACCATGTACGAGGGGATCCGGACCTTCAAGGCGGTCACCACGATCGTCTCGGCCGCGGTGGAGGAGCAGTATGGCTGACCGGCAGGCACTGGAGGAGGTCGTGACGTTCACGTCCGACCTCATCCGCATCGACACCACCAACCGGGGCGGGGGCGACTGCCAGGAGCGGCCCGCCGCCGAGTACGCGGCCGCCCGGCTCGCCGAGGCCGGGATCGAGCCGACCCTGCTGGAGCGCACCCGGGGCCGTACCAATGTCGTCGCCCGCATCGAGGGCAGCGACCCCGGCGCGGACGCGCTGCTGCTGCACGGTCACCTGGACGTGGTGCCCGCCGAGGCCGGCGACTGGAGCGTGCACCCCTTCTCCGGGGAGATCCGGGACGGGGTGGTGTGGGGGCGCGGCGCCGTCGACATGAAGAACATGGACGCGATGATCCTCGCCGTCGCCCGCTGCTGGGCCCGCGAGGGCGTGCGGCCCCGGCGCGACATCGTGATCGCGTTCACCGCCGACGAGGAGGCCAGCGCCGAGGACGGGTCGGGCTTCCTCGCCGACCGGCACCCGGAGCTGTTCGAGGGCTGCACCGAGGGCGTCAGCGAATCCGGAGCGTTCACCTTCCACGACGGCAGCGGACGCGAGCTGTACCCCATCGCCGCGGGCGAGCGGGGTACCGGCTGGCTCAGGCTCACCGCGCGCGGCCGGGCCGGGCACGGCTCCAAGGTGAACCGGGACAACGCGGTCACCCGCCTCGCCGCCGCCGTCGCCCGCATCGGCGAGCACCAGTGGCCGCTCAGGCTCACCCCGACCGTGCGCGCCGCCCTCACCGAACTCGCCGCCGTCTACGGCATCGCACCCGACCTGGACGACGTGGACGGGCTGCTGAAGAAGCTCGGACCGGCCGCCTCCCTGGTCGAGGCGACGATCCGCAACAGCTCCAACCCGACCATGCTGGACGCCGGTTACAAGGTGAACGTCATCCCCGGCACGGCCGTCGCCCACATCGACGGACGCTACCTGCCGGGCGGCGAGGAGGAGTTCCGCGCCACCCTCGACGAACTCACCGGCGACGACGTGGACTGGGAGTACTTCCACCGCGAAGTGGCCCTCCAGGCTCCCGTGGACGCGCCGACGTTCGCGAAGATGCGGGCGGCCGTGCAGGAGTTCGCGCCCGAGGGGCATGTCGTGCCGTACTGCATGTCCGGCGGCACCGACGCCAAGCAGTTCTCCCGGCTCGGCATCACCGGGTACGGGTTCGCGCCGCTGAAGCTCCCCGAGGGCTTCGACTACCAGGCCCTCTTCCACGGAGTCGACGAACGCGTCCCCGTCGAGGCCCTGCACTTCGGCGTCCGCGTGCTGGACCGCTTCCTGCGGACGGCGTAGGGGAGTTGGGGGAGAACGTGCACACCTTGCCCTACGGTTCCTGGCCCTCGCCCATCGGCGCGTCCCTGGCCGCCGCGCACGACGGGCACCCCGAGTACGCCGGCTTCGTCGGCGACGAGGTGTGGTGGACCGAGCCGCGCCCCGCCGAGAGTGGCCGCCGCGCCCTCGTCCGCCGCCGCGCCGACGGCACCCAGGAGTCCGTGCTGCCGCCGCCGTGGAACGTGCGCAGCCGGGTCATCGAGTACGGCGGGCAGCCCTGGGCCGGGGCCGTCGTGGACGGCGAACCGCTGGTGGTGTTCGTGGACTTCGCCGACCAGCGGCTCCACCGGTACGTGCCCGGCGGCGAACCGGTCCCGCTCACCCCCCTCTCCGAGGTCGGCGGCGGACTGCGCTGGGCCGAACCGCAGATCCTGCTCGACCGGGGCGAAGTGTGGTGCGTGCTGGAGGAGTTCACCGGGGAGGGGCCGACCGATGTGCGGCGCGTCCTGGCCGCCGTACCGCTGGACGGGTCGGCCGCCGAGGACCGGGCGGCCGTGCGCGAACTCAGCGACGGCGCGCACCGGTTCGTCACCGGGCCGAAGCTGTCGCCGGACGGGCGGCGGGCGGCCTGGCTGGCCTGGGACCATCCGCGGATGCCGTGGGACGGCACGGAGTTGGTCGTCGCCGACGTGGGCGAGCGGCTGACCGGCGCGCGGACCGTGGCGGGCGGGCCCGAGGAGTCGATCGCGCAGGCCGACTGGGCCCCGGACGGCGCCCTGCTGTACACCAGCGACCGCACCGGCTGGTGGAACCTCTACCGCGACGGGCGGCCCCTGTGCCCGCGCGAGGAGGAGTTCGGCGGGCCGCTGTGGAAGCTCGGCCACCGCTGGTTCGCCCCGCTGGAGAGCGGACTGATCGCCGTCGTGCACGGCCGCGGCGCCACCGCGCTCGGCATCCTGGACCCCGAGACCGGCGAGGTCGTCGACGCGGCCGGGCCCTGGACCGAGTTCTCGCCCACCCTCGCCGTGCTCGGCGAGCGCGTCGTCTCCGTCGGGGCCAGCCCGCGCAGCGCATACGAGGTCGTCGAACTGGACACCCGCACCGGGCGGGCCCGGGTGATCGGCGCCGAGCACCAGGACCCCGTGGACCCCTCCTACTACCCCGAGCCGCAGATCCGCACCTTCACCGGGCCGGCCGGACGCGAGATCCACGCGCACGTCTACCCGCCGCACAACCCCGGCTGCGTCGACCCGAGCGGACGGCCCGCCCCGTACGTCGTCTGGGCGCACGGCGGCCCCACCGGGCGGGCACCGCTCGTCCTGGACCTGGAGATCGCCTACTTCACCTCGCGCGGCATCGGCGTCGCCGAGGTCAACTACGGCGGCTCCACCGGATACGGCCGCGCCTACCGCGAGCGGCTGCGCGAGCAGTGGGGCGTCGTCGACGTCGAGGACTGCGCCGCCGTCGCGCTGGCCCTCGCCGACGAGGGCACCGCAGACCGGGACCGGCTCGCCGTGCGCGGCGGCAGCGCGGGCGGCTGGACCGCGGCGGCCTCCCTGGCGAGCACCGACGTGTACGCCTGCGGCACGATCATCTACCCCATCCTCGACCTCGCCGCCTGGGCCGACGGGGAGACCCACGACTTCGAGTCCCAGTACCTGGAGAGCCTGGTCGGGCCGCGCGCCGAGGTGCCCGGACGGTACGCCGAACGCTCGCCCAGCGAGCAAGCCGAGCGGATCACCGCGCCGCTCCTGCTGCTCCAGGGCCTGGACGACGTGATCTGCCCGCCCGCCCAGTGCGAGCGGTTCCTGGCCCGGATGGCGGGCCGCCGGGTGCCGCACGCCTATATCGCCTTCGAGGGCGAGGGCCACGGCTTCCGGCGGGCCGAGACCATGGTGCGTGCCCTGGAGGCCGAGCTGTCCCTCTACGCTCAGGTCTTCGGCATCGACCCGCCCGGCATCCCGACCCTGGAGCTCGCCAAGTGAACCAGCCCCTCCTGCGCCCGCGCCGACTCGCCCCCGGCGCCCGGGTCGCCGTCGTCGCGACCAGCGGACCCGTGCCCGAGGAACGGCTCCAGGCCGGCCTCGACATCCTGCGCGGCTGGGACCTGGACCCGGTCGTGGCACCCCACGTGCTCGGCCGCCACCCCGACTTCGGATACCTCGCCGGGACCGATGCCGACCGGGCGGCCGACCTGCAGAACGCCTGGTGCGACCCGTCCGTCGACGCCGTGCTGTGCGCCCGCGGCGGCTACGGCGCCCAGCGCATGGTCGAACTGCTCGACTGGGAGGCGATGCGCGCGGCCGGACCCAAGGTGTTCGTCGGCTTCTCCGACCTCACCGTGCTGCACGAGGCGTTCGCCCGGCGCCTGGGCCTCGCCACCCTGCACGGGCCGATGGCGGCGGGCGCCGACTTCGTCAAGAGCACGGTCGCCCAGGAGCACCTGAGGGCCACCCTGTTCGCCCCGGAGACGGTCGTCGAGATCGCCTCCCGCGGCCGCACGGTCGTCCCCGGCCGGGCCCGCGGCGTCACCCTCGGCGGCTGCCTGGCCCTGCTGGCCGCCGAGGTCGGCACCCCGCACGCCCGCCCGTCAGCGCGGGGCGGGCTGCTGTGCCTGGAGGACGTGGGGGAGGACACCTACCGCATCGACCGGTACCTCACCCAACTCCTGCGCGCGGGCTGGTTCGACGGCGTGCGGGGGCTGCTGCTCGGCTCCTGGGCCGACTGCGAGCCCTACGAGGTGCTGCGCCCCCTGCTCCTCGACCGGCTCGGCGGGCTCGAGGTGCCGGTGGTGGAGGAGTTCGGGTTCGGGCACTGCGCGGACGCCCTGACGATCCCCTTCGGCGTGGCCGCCGAGCTGGACGCCGACGCGGGCACCCTGACCCTGGACGAACCCGCCCTGCGCTGACCCCTCCACCCCCCCGCCGGACCGGCCTCACCGTGCGTCACGGGGGCATCGGGCGCACCCTGGGGGTATGAGTCCGAAGACCACCGAGACAGGCACCGGGACCGGTCGGAAGGGCGGTCACCGCAACCCTGCCCTCACCCCCGGGCGCATCGCCGTGCTCGTGCTGGCCGTCCTGGCCCTGATCTTCATCTTCCAGAACACCCAGGAGACCGAGATCCGCCTGCTGATCCCCGTGGTGACGATGCCGCTGTGGACGGCGCTCCTGGGCATGGCCGTCATCGGCGCGCTGTGCGGGGCGTACTTCATGAGGCGGCGCAGGTAGCGCGGCCGAGGGGCAGCCGTACCCTGGCGGGATGCCGCACACCGCATCCCGCTTTCTCGCCGAGGGCCCACGCGTGGGCATACGGCCCTTCCGGCTCGACGACGCCGCCGAGTTCACCGCCCGGGCCCGGGAGAGCAAGGACCTGCACCGGCCCTGGCTGTTCCCGCCCGACAACGAGGCGGACTACGCCGCCTACGCACGGCCGCTGATCGAGGACCCGGCCAGGGCGGGGTTCCTGGTCTGCGAGAAGGCCGCCGAGGACGCCATCGCCGGCTTCGTCAACATCAACAACATCGTCCGGGGCGCCTTCCAGTCCGGTGCCCTCGGCTACGGCGCCTTCGCGCACGCCGCCGGACGCGGACTGATGAAAGAGGCGCTGGGGCTCGTCGTCCGGCATGCCTTCGGCGCGCTGGGGCTGCACCGGCTGGAGATCAACGTCCAGCCCGGCAACACCGCCTCCATCGCCCTGGCCCGCGCCTGCGGGTTCCGGCTGGAGGGCTTCTCCCCGGCCATGCTCCACATCGACGGGGCCTGGCGGGACCACCAACGCTGGGCGCTCACCGCGGGGACGGCGCCGCGCGGGGCGGCTCAGGTCTGACGGTCCACGTACTCGTAGACCGCGCCGTCCGGGTGCATCGCGATCAGGTTCCGGCCCGCCGGGGTCGGCACCGGGCCCGCGATCACCCGGGCACCCAGCTCCACGAGGACGTCGCGGGCCTCCTCGACGTTCTTCACGGCGACCGTGGCGGCGACCTTGCGCAGCACCTCCAGCTCCTCCGGAGGGCCGCTCATCAGCAGGAAGCAGCCGACCGCGGCCACCTGCACGCCGCCGCGCTCGAAGCGCAGGGCACGGCCGCCCGCCAGGCGCTCGTAGAAGGGGACCGCGGCCTCCAGGTCGTCGACGCAGACACGCAGCGTGGCTCCCAGAATCTCCATGGGAGGGAGCCTAGTTGGGGTGCGGCGGGGGCGGAGATCGATTCGCGTGATCTCGTGATCTCCACGGGGTGGCTCCGTGTTAGGGGTCCGGTGCGGTGGGTACCCGGCGGCCATGGAACGCTTGGATCACCTCGAACACATCGACAGGCATCTGGCCGACGAACTCGCGCAGGTGGCGCGCGAGACGATCCGCGAGGAACTGCGCGAGCAGACCCGCAGGCAGCGCCGCAGGGCGATGCTCTACGCCGCCTCCGGCACCGTCGCCCTCTACGCGGGCGCGGCCCTCGCCCTCGCCGTGGGCCTGGCCCTGGCCGTCGCCCTGCCCGACTGGGCGGCGGCGCTGATCACCGCGGCGATCCTGGGAGTCGTGGCGTACCTGCTGCGCGGCGCCGCCAGGCCCACCCACCCCGGCGAACCCGCCACGCCCGCATCTTCCAGCGGCCTCGGCACGCCCGCACCCCCGAGCGGCCTCGGCACGCCGTACCTGCCGATGCCGGAGGAGGACCCGGAGGTCCCGCCGACCCCGGCGAACGAGATCGACCCCGAGCAGCCGCACCACCGGGCGTAGTGCCCGGCGGCCCGGCCCGCCCCTACTGGACCCGCGGCAGCACCTTCGTGCGGTAGAAGTCGAAGAAGCCCCGCTGGTCCGGGCCGATCTGACCGACATAGACATGGTCGAAGCCGGCCTCGGTGAAGGACTCCAGCGCCGCCACGTGCTCGTCCGGATCGTCCCCGCACACCGCGTTCTCGCTCACCGTCTCCTCGGTGACCAGCGGTTCCAGCTGCTCGAAGTGGCGCGGGGAGGGCAGGACCTGGGCCATCTCGCCGGGCAGGAACTGATTTGACCACAAGCGGCGCACCGTACGTACCGACTCGTCGCGGTCGGCGCCGTAACAGACCTTCAGGCCGCCGCTCACCGGCTTCGCGCCGCCGCCGCCCTTGCGGAAGCGGGCCACCATGTCCGCGTCCGGCCCCATGGTGATGTAGCCGTCGCCCACCCGTGCCGCCAGCGCCGTCGCCGCCGGGCCGAAGCCGGATATGTCGATCGGGACGGGCTGGTCGGGGACCGTGTAGAGGCGGGCGTTCTCGACCCGGTAGTGGGGGCCGTAGTGCGTGACCTCCTCGCCGGTGAACAGACGGCGCATGATCTGGACCGCCTCCTCCAGCATCTCCAGACGCTGCTGCGCGGGCGGCCACACATGGCCGAGGATATGTTCGTTGAGCGCCTCACCGGTGCCCACGCCGAGCCGGAACCGCCCGTCCGTCATCACCGCCGTCGTGGCCGCCGCCTGCGCGACCACCGCCGGGTGGATCCGTACCGTCGGGCAGGTCACGGCCGTCTCCACGGGCAGTGACACCGCCTCCGACAGCGCGCCGATCACCGACCACACGAAGGGGCTCTCCCCCTGGGCGTCGTTCCACGGGTGGTAGTGGTCCGAGATCCACAGCGACTGGAAACCGGCCTGTTCCGCCATCCTCGCCTGCTCGACGAGTTCGGCGGGCCGGAACTCCTCGCACGACAGGAAGTAGCCGTACTGGGGCATGGGGGACTCCTCCGGGACTGCCGCCTGGGGCGACGGGACGGGGCAGCCGTCCGGGTACCCCGTGGCGGCGGGGGAAACCGGGCCGCCCCCGGCCATGCCCGGCCACGTTTGGCCGCCCCGGCGAGGGGGACGCGGAAGGCTCCCAGGTACGCGACGGACGAGCTGTCGAGAAGGCCGGAGGCCCCCACTGTGAGTCGACCCCGCATCGTGATCGTCGGAGCCGGGTTCGCCGGGTACCGGACGGCCCGCGCGCTGTCCCGGCTCACCCGCGGCCGCGCCGAGATCACCCTGCTCAACCCGACCGACTACTTCCTGTACCTGCCCCTGCTGCCCCAGGTGGCCGCGGGCATCCTGGAACCGCGCCGGGTGACCGTCTCCCTCTCCGGCACCCTGCCGCGCGTACGGCTGGTGCTCGGCGAGGCGGACGCCATCGACCTCGACGCCCGCACCGTGCACTACGAGGGCCCCGAGGGCGACCCCGGCACCCTGGCCTACGACCGGCTGGTGCTGGCCGCGGGCAGCGTCAACAAGCTGCTGCCGGTCCCCGGCGTCGCCGAGCACGCGCACGGCTTCCGCGGCCTGCCCGAGGCCCTGTACCTGCGCGACCACGTGACCCGGCAGGTGGAGCTGGCGGCGATTGAGGACGATCCGAAGAGCTGCGCGGCGCGCTGCACGTTCGTGGTCGTCGGCGCCGGATACACCGGCACCGAGGTCGCCGCGCAGGGGCAGCTCTTCACCGACGCCCAGGTGCGCAAGCGCCCCCTGCGGTCCGGTGTGCGGCCGCGCTGGCTGCTGCTGGACATCGCCGACCGGGTGCTGCCCGAACTGGACCGGCGGCTCTCCCGCACCGCCGACAAGGTGCTGCGCGCACGCGGCGTCGACGTCCGCACCGGCACCTCCGTGAAGGAGGCCACGTCGGGCGGAGTACTGATGAGCGACGGCGAGTTCGTCGACACCCGCACGCTCGTGTGGTGTGTGGGCGTACGGCCCGACCCGCTCGCCGAGTCGCTCGGGCTGCCGCTGGAACGCGGACGGCTCCTGGTCGATCCGTACCTGAGCGTGCCGGGCCGTCCCGAGCTGTTCGCCTGCGGTGACGCCGCGGCCGTACCGGATCTGGAGAACCCGGGCGGGTACACCCCGATGACCGCGCAGCACGCCTGGCGGCAGGGCAGCACCGCCGCGCGCAACGTGGCGGCCTCGCTCGGCATCGGGGAGAGCCGCCCGTACCGCCACCGCGACCTCGGCTTCGTCGTCGACCTCGGCGGAGTGAAGGCCGCCGCCAACCCGCTCGGCATCCCGCTGTCCGGGGTCGCCGCGGGCGCGGTCACCCGCGGCTACCACCTCGCCGCCATGCCGGGCAACCGCGTCCGGGTCGCCGCCGACTGGCTCCTGGACGCCGTACTGCCGCGCCAGGCGGTCCAGTTGGGCCTCGTGCGGTCCTGGTCGGTGCCGCTGGACACGGCGTCACCGGAGCTGGCGCGGGTGCCGGGCCGACCGGACAAGCACGTGGAGGAACCCATGCACGAGCCTGCGAAGAGCCAGCCCGGCGGGGAGCCTGCGAGGAATCAGGCGGGCGGCGAGCCTGCGAGGAACCAGCCCGGTGGCGAGCCTGCGAGGAACCAGCCGGGTGGTGAGCCCGCGAAGAACCAGCCCGGTGGCGAGCCCGCGAAGAACCAGCCCGGCGGTGAGCCCGCCAAGAACCAGCCCGTTGGCCCCGGCCGCACCGAACCGCCCGGACCCGTCCGGCAGCAGGATCTGCCGTCCGCGGCGGACTCCGGCACGTCCGCGGAAGGAGACTCATGAACACCGCCGAACTCGTCGACCTGGGACAGCAGTTGCGGGTGGACAGCGTGCGCGCCTCCGCCGCCGCCGGATCCGGGCACCCCACCTCCTCCATGTCCGCAGCCGACCTGATGGCCGTCCTGCTCGCCCACCACTTCCACTACGACCCTGACCGCCCCGCCCACCCCGGCAACGACCGCTTCGTGCTGTCCAAGGGACACGCCTCGCCGCTGATGTACGCCGCCTTCAAGGCGGCCGGACTGATCGACGACGCCGAACTGCTCACCTTCCGCGCCCTGGGCAGCGCCCTCGAAGGGCACCCCACACCCCGGCGGCTGCCCTGGGTCGAGACGGCCACCGGATCGCTCGGGCAGGGACTGCCGGTCGGCGTTGGCATCGCGCTCGCCGGCGCGCGTCTGGACCGCACCGGCTACCGGGTGTGGGTGCTGTGCGGGGACAGCGAGCTGGCCGAGGGCTCGGTGTGGGAGGCGGCCGAGCAGGCGGCGTACGAGCATCTGGACAACCTCACCGCGATCGTCGACGTCAACCGGCTCGGCCAGCGCGGACCCACCCGGCACGGCCACGACCTGGACGCCTACGCCCGGCGTTTCGCCGCCTTCGGCTGGCACACCGTCGAGGTCGACGGGCACGACGTCGACGCGATCGACCGCGCCTGCGCCGAGGCCCGCTCCACCAAGGGACAGCCCACCGTGATCCTGGCCCGCACCCTCAAGGGCAAGGGCGTCGCGTCCGTCGAGGACCGCGAGGGACTGCACGGCAAGCCGCTGAAGGACGCCGACGAAGCCGTCGCCGAACTCGGCGGGCGCCGCGACCACCGGATCCGGCTCCAGGAACCGCCCGACGTCCGCATGCTGCACGCCGTGCGCACCGGCGACTACGAACTGCCCGCCTGGGACCTCGGCGAGGAGGTACCCACCCGGGACGCCTACGGCAAGGCGCTCACCGCGCTCGGCACCGGACGCGGCGACGTGGTCGCCCTGGACGGCGAGGTCGGCGACTCCACCCGCGCGGAACTCTTCGCCAAGGAACACCCCGACCGCTACTTCGAGTGCTACATCGCCGAGCAGCAGATGGTCGCCGCCGCGGTGGGTCTCGCCAGCCGCGGCTGGGTGCCGTACGCCGCCACCTTCGCGGCCTTCCTCACCCGCGCCCACGACTTCGTGCGGATGGCCTCGATCAGCGGCTCCGGGATCAACCTCGTCGGCTCGCACGCGGGCGTCGCCATCGGCCAGGACGGGCCCTCGCAGATGGGCCTGGAGGACCTGGCGATGATGCGCGCGGTGCACGGCTCGACCGTGCTCTACCCGTGCGACGCCAACCAGACCGCCCGGCTCGTCGCCACCATGGCCGGCCTGGACGGCGTCCGCTATCTGCGTACCTCGCGCGGCAAGACCCCGGTGATCTACCCGCCCGACGAGGAGTTCCCGGTCGGTGGCAGCAAGGTGCTGCGCTCCTCGCCCACGGACCGGCTGACGCTGGTCGCGGCGGGCGTCACCGTGCACGAGGCCCTGGACGCCGCCGCGCTGCTGGAGCGCGAGGGCATCGCGGCCCGGGTGATCGACCTGTACTCGGTCAAGCCCGTCGACCGGACCGCCCTGCGCCGGGCCGCCGAGGAGACCGGCTGTCTGATCACCATGGAGGACCACCGCGAGGAGGGCGGCCTCGGCGACGCCGTCCTGGACGCCTTCACCGACGGGCGACCGGTGCCCCGGCTGGTACGGCTCGCGGTGCGCACCATGCCCGGCTCCGCCTCGCCCGACGAACAGCTCCACGCCGCCGGCATCGACGCGGAGTCGATCGCGGTGGCCGCCCGGCTGCTGGTGGCGGAGGCGATCGTGCCGTGAGCGACGCCGGCGTGCGCCGCGTGCGTGCCGGGCGGCGCACGGTCGAGGTCCACCGGCCGGACAAGGTGCTCTTTCCGGGAGCGGAGGCGTACACCAAGGGCGACCTGGCCGACTACTACCGGTCCGTGGCCCGGTTCATGCTGCCGCACCTGCGCGGCCGTCCGCTGATGCTGGAACGGCACCCGGACGGGCTCGACGGGCCCCGGTTCATGCAGAAGAACACACCGGAGAGCTACCCGGACTGGGTCCACCGGGTCGAGGTGCCCAAGGCGGGCGGCACGGTGTGCCACACCGTCTGCGAGGACACCGCCACCCTCGTCCTCCTCGCGGACCAGGCCGCCGTCACCCCGCACCGCTGGCTGTCCAGGACCGGGAGCCTGGACCGGCCCGACCGGATGGTCTTCGACCTCGACCCGGCCGGGGACGACTTCGAGCCCGTCCGCGAGGCGGCCCGGCTGCTCGGCGAACTCCTCGACGAACTCCGCCTGCCCTCCGCCCTGATGACGACCGGTTCGCGCGGACTGCACGTCGTGGTGCCGCTGAACGGCCGTCACGACTTCGACGAGGTACGGCAGTTCGCCCGCGACACCGCCGACACCCTCGCCGCCGCCCACCCCGACCGGCTCACCACCGCCCCTCGCAAGAAGGAGCGCGGCGACCGGCTCTACCTCGACGTCCAGCGAAACGCCTACGCGCAGACGGCGGTTGCCCCCTTCGCCGTACGCGCCGAGCCCGGCGCCCCCGTCGCCGTGCCCGTCGAGTGGAGCGCGCTGGACGACCCCGGCCTGCACGCCCGCCGGTGGACCATCGCCGACGCCGCCGACCAGGCCCGTACCGACCCGTGGGCCGGAGTACTGGACCGCGGCCGTGCCCTCGGACCCGCCCGGCGCAGGCTCGACGCGCTGCGGTGACCGGACGTGACCGAGCAACCCCAACCACCCCGAGGGGTTTGGTCAACGCTCCTCGGGCCACTCGGCGGAACGAGGCGCCCATGAATGATTCACAGAACACACCCAAGTCAGCCAAGAAGGGCACGGACGGGACGGAAGACCGGCCGACCCCGATGGAGGTACTGCGTCAGGCGCGCGCCCAGCTCACCGAGCTGACCGGCAAGTCCGCCGAGACGGTGTCGTCCTTCGAGCGAACGGAGGACGGCTGGACCGTGGAGATCGAGGTCCTGGAGCTGGAGCGTGTCCCCGACACCATGAGCCTGCTGGCCGGATACCAGGTCGACCTCGACCCCGAGGGCCGGCTCACCGGCTACCGCCGCGTCCGCCGCTACGAACGAGGGCGGTCCGACGCACATCGGCCCGGCGGTCACTAGACCGCCCTCCCGCGACCGCCCGAGCAACCGGCAAGGAGGAAGGCCCGACATGACCGTTGTCCCCGCACAGAACACGGGCGGAGGCGGAGGTGGCTCCAGCGGCCTCTACGACGTCCTGGAACTCATCCTGGACAGGGGGCTCGTGATCGACGCGTTCATCCGGGTGTCCCTGGTGGGCATCGAGATCCTGAAGATCGACGTGAGGGTCGTCGTCGCCAGCGTCGACACGTACCTGCGCTTCGCCGAGGCCTGCAACCGGCTCGACCTGGAGGCCGGCCCGCGCAAGCCGCCCGGCCTGACCGAGGTGGTCGGCGAGATCACCGAGTCCGGCGCCCGCGGCAAGTCCAAGGGCGCGCTCTCCGGAGCCGCGGAGACCGTCTCCGACGCCTTCCGGCAGGCCCGTGACGAGAGCAAGGAGAAGTCCGAGTCCCGGCCGCGCACCCGCAAGGCCACCTCGGCGCGCCGGAAGGAGGAGCAGGAGTGAGCACGTACGTGTACGGCATCACCACGAGCTCCCATCCCGCCCTGCCGAAGGACATCTCCGGGGTCGGCGACCCGCCGCTCCCGGTCCGGGTCCTCGTCACGGACGGGCTGGCCGCCCTGGTCAGCGACGCGCCCGAGAACCTGCGCCCCAAGCGCCGGGACCTGCTCGCCCACCAGAGCGTTCTGGCCGAGGTCGGGGCGGACGGCTGTGTGCTGCCCATGCGGTTCGGCAGCCTCGCCCCCGACGACGACACGGTCACCTCCGTGCTCGGCGAGCGGGCCGAGCACTACCAGGAGCGGCTGCGCACGCTCGACGGCAAGGTCGAGTACAACATCAAGGCCACCCACGACGAGGAGGCCGTACTCCACCGGGTGATGTCGCAGAACGCCGACCTCCGCGCCATGACCGAGGCCAACCGGCAGGCGGGCGGCGGCAGTTACGAACAGAAGCTGCGGCTCGGCGAGATGGTCGTGGCCGCCGTCAAGGCACAGGAGGCGGAGGACGCCGACGAGGTCCTGCGCGCCCTGGAGGGCGAGGCGGAGGCGGTGAGCACCGGCCCGGAGTCCTCCGGCTGGCTCGCCAACATCTCCTTCCTGGTGCCCCGGGACGCCGCCGGATCGTTCCTGTCGGCCGTCGAGGACCTGCGCGAGCGCCTGCCGCACCTCCAGGTGCGGGTGAACGGGCCGCTGCCGCCGTACAGCTTCGTCGAACCCGGTCCGGCCCAGCACACGGGCGAGAGCCGGGCGGACTTCGCGCAGGAGTGAGCAGGAAGGACCACGCCGTGGGACTGATCACAGAGGTGCTGCTGTTGCCGCTGGCCCCCGTGCGCGGCACCGGCTGGGTGATCGGCCAGGTGCTGCGGGAGGCGGAACGGATCTACTACGACCCGGCCACGGTCCGGGCCGAACTCGCCCAGCTTGAGGAGCAGTTGGAGGCGGGCGAGATCAGTGAGGAGGAGTTCGACCGGCGGGAGGACGAGCTTCTGGACAGACTGGAGAGGACACCATGAACAGGGCAGCGCTCGGCCTCGCGGTCGGTGCCGGATACGTCCTCGGACGTACCAAGAAGATGAAGCTCGCGTTCGCGCTGGGCACGCTGGTGGCGGGCAAACGCCTGCACCTCAGCCCCCGGGCACTGGCCGACCTGGCCTCGCAGCAACTGCGGGACAACCCGCAGTTCAAGGAGATCGGGGACCAGCTGCGCCAGGACCTGCGCGGGGTCGGCAAGGCCGCCTCCGGCGCCATGGTCGAACGGCAGCTGGATTCGATCGCCGACCGCCTGCACAACCGCACCTCCCAGGTGCGCGACGAGCTGTCGGGCGCGGTGCCCGACGTGCGGGACGAGGAGGAGCCGGAGGAGCTGGAGGAGTCGGAAGAGGACTCCGGCGGCGAGGAGAAGGGCGAGGAGAAGGGCGAGGAGAAGGGCGAGGAGAAGGCGGAGGCGAAGGCGGAGGCGAAGCCGCGCAAGAAGCCCACGAAGAAGACGGCCGCCGCCAAGAAGACCACCGCCCAGAAGACCACCGCGAAGAAGGCGCCGGGCGGCTCGTCCGCACCGCGCCGTACGGCGGCCAGGAAGAAGTCCGCCCCGGCCCGCGGCGGCTCGCGCGCCGCGCAGGCACGGCAGGAGAAGGGTGGTGACGAGCGATGACCGAGACCGTCGACAGGGCCACGGACACGGCACGTGACGCCACCGGCAAGGGACCGCTCGGCGGGCTGGCCGACAGCGAGGCCGCCGACCGGCTGAAGGAGGAGCTGCGCGAGTACGTCGCGGCGCAGGCCGAGCGCCTGCTGGTCGGGGCCGGCCGCAAGCTCGGGGAGACCACGGTCAAGCTGAACGACATCGCCGAGGGCAACAGCCCGGGCTTCGCCAAGCTCGCCCTCGACGGCGGCCGCAAGATCGCCGAGGGCAAGGGGCCGGTCCGCAGCGCGCTGGAGCTCGGCGCCTCCCACGCCAAGGAGAGCGTGACCGGCGCGCTGAAGAGCCTCGGCGGCAAGGGCAAGGGCGGCGGCAAGCGCGGCGCGGGCAACAAACCGACCGTCATCATCGAGTACGTCGACGTCGGCGTGCCGCTGCGCACCGCCTACGACCAGTGGACGCAGTTCCAGGACTTCAGCACCTTCGCCAAGGGCGTCAAGAGCGCGAACCGCACGGACGACACCACCTCCGACTGGCAGATGAAGATCTTCTGGTCCACCCGGGGCTGGAAGGCGACCACCACCGAGCAGGTGCCGGACGAGCGGATCGCCTGGACCTCGGAGGGTGGCAAGGGCACTACGAAGGGTGTCGTCTCCTTCCACGAGCTCGCCGAGAACCTCACCCGCGTGCTGCTGGTGATCGAGTACTACCCGAAGGGGTTCTTCGAGAAGACCGCCAACATCTGGCGCGCCCAGGGCCGCCGGGCCCGGCTCGACCTGAAGAACTACGTCCGCTTCATCACTCTCAAGGGAGAGGCGGAGGAGGGCTGGCGCGGCGAGATCCGCGACGCCGAGGTCGTCCGCAGCCACGAGGACGCGGTGGCCGAGGAGGAGCGGGAGCAGGAGGACGAGCAGGACGAGAACGCCGAGGACGAAGGCCCTGAGGGCGCGGAGGACGAGTACGAGGACTCCGGCGACGCGGACGAGGAGTACGACGACACCGACGAGGCCGAGGACGAGTACGACGACGAGACCGAGCCCGAGGACGGAGCCGAGGACGAGTACGACGAGGCGGACGACGAGTACGAGGACGACAATGAGCGGGAGGACGAAGAAGCCGAGCTGGAGGACGAGACCGAGTACGAAGAGGCCGGGAGCCGTCGATGACCACCGCAAGCCGACTTCCCGAGCCGTACGGCCAGGGCGGCGGCGCCAACCTCGCCGACATCCTGGAACGCGTCCTCGACAAGGGCATCGTCATCGCGGGAGACATCCGGATCAATCTGCTCGACATCGAACTGCTCACCGTCAAGCTGCGTCTGATCGTCGCCTCGGTGGACAAGGCCAAGGAGATGGGCATCGACTGGTGGGAGGAGGACCCGGCCCTCTCCTCGCGGGCCCGCCGCGGTGAGCTCGCCCGGGAGAACGCGGAACTGCGCAGAAGGCTGGAGGAGCTGGAGCCCGCCGGCGACGCGCGGAAGGAGCGCTGATGTCAGGACTGCGGTACGTGTACGCCGTCTGCCGGCCCTTCCGGTCGGCCCTCCAGGCCCAGCTCACGGGGGTCGCCGCACAGCCGCCCAGACAGCTGACCCACCACGGTCTGATCGCCGTCTACAGCGCGGTGCCCGAGGCGGACTTCGCCGAGGAGCCGCTGCGCGCCCATCTGGAGGACCTGGACTGGCTCGGCGAGACGGCCAGGGCCCACCAGGGCGTCATCGACGCGCTCACCGCCGTCACCACCCCGCTCCCGCTGCGGATGGCCACCGTCTTCCGGGACGACAGCGCCCTGCGCACGATGATGGAGGCCCGCGAGGACTACTTCCGGCGCACCCTGGACCGCCTCGCGGGCCGGGTGGAATGGGGCGTCAAGGTCTACGTCGACCCCCAGCCGCAGGCGGCCGAGGCGCCCGCCGGGAAACCCGCGTCGGGCCGGGACTACCTCCGGCAGCGGCGTATGCGGACGCGCGGCCAGGAGCGTACCTGGCAGGCGGCCGCGGAATTCGCCGAGAATTTGCACGTGACGCTCTCCTCCTTCGCCGAGGACTCCCGGCTGCACCCTCCACAGACCTCGGCGCTTGCCGCCGGGCCCGGCCAGAACGTGCTCAATGCCGCTTATCTCGTGCCGCGCGGGGATTCCGAGGAATTCGTGGAACTCGTGGACCGTACGAAGGACGAGACCCCGGGAATGCGGGTGGAACTCACCGGCCCCTGGGCGGCCTATTCCTTCACCGGCGAAGAGAGCGAAGAGAGCGAAGAGGGGACGGAGGGCGAGGCCCGGTGACCGTCGTCGAACGCCGTGAGGTCGCCCTGGTGGACCTCCTGGACCGGCTGCTGGCCGGCGGGGTCGTCATCACCGGGGACATCACCCTGCGCATCGCCGATGTCGACCTCGTCCGCATCGACCTCAACGCCCTGATCAGCTCGGTCAACGAGAACGTGCCCTCACCGTTCCAGGAGTTGCTGTGACCACCCGCAACCGGCTCGCCCTCGAACCCGACACCGTCGAGCGGGACCTCGTCAAACTCGTCCTCACCGTGGTGGAGCTGCTGCGCCAGCTGATGGAGCGGCAGGCCCTGCGCCGCTGCGACGAAGGCATCCTCAGCGAGGAGCAGGAGGAGCGGATCGGACTGACGCTGATGCTGCTGGACGAGCGGATGACCGAGCTGCGCGAGCGCTACGGACTGCGGCCCGAGGACCTCAATCTGGACCTCGGGCCGCTGGGGCCGCTCCTGCCGCGCGAATGAATCGCGGCTGCCGTGGAATGAATTGCCGCCGCCGTACGAACACTGCGTTCGAGCATGCCGCTGCGTACGAACATGCCGCTGCCCCGGGAGTGACCTCCCGGGGCAGTCGCCTACCCGCCTCGCGTCACCACCTGTACCAGCGGCCCCTGCCTCCGGAAGCAGTCGTGCTCCGCATCACGAAGCCCAGCAACCACACCACCAGTACGGCGATGGCGATCCACCACAGCACCTTCACCGCGAAACCGGCGCCGAACAGAATCAGCGCCAAAAGCAGAACCAGCAGAACAGGGATCATAGTGTGAAACCTCCTGCCGACCGAGTAACCGGAAATCGCGGTTTCAGCCCTCCTTGCGGCACACAATTTCTCCGTGCAGAACGGAGAACCAGCCGTCCTCCCGGCGCCCCCACTCCCGCCAGGCGTCCGCGACCGCGGTCAGTTGCTCCACCGTGGCGTGGCCGCCCTCGACAGCCCGGTCGGCGTAGGCGGAGGCCAGGGTGCGGTCCGCCCACAGCCCGCTCCACCAGGCCCGCTCCTCCGGCTCGGCGAAGGTCCAGGTGGCCGACGTGGCGGTGACGTCGGTCAGACCGGCCCGCAGCGCCCAGGACTTCAGCCGCCGTCCGGCGTCCGGCTCACCGCCGTTGGCGCGGGCCACCCGGCGGTACAGATCCAGCCAGTCGTCCAGCCCGGGTGACTCCGGGTACCAGGTCATGGCCGCGTAGTCCGAGTCCCGGGCCGCGACGATCCCGCCCGGCCTGGTCACCCGCTTCATCTCGCGCAGCGCCCCCACTGGGTCGCCGACGTGCTGGAGCACCTGATGCGCGTGGACCACGTCGAAGCAGTCGTCCTCGAAGTCCAGCGCGTGGACGTCGGCGACCGCGAAGTCGACGTTGTCCAGGCCCCGTTCGGCGGCCGTGGCGCGGGCCTGCTCCAGGACGGCCGGGGCCCGGTCGACCCCCGTCACATGACCGTCCGGCACCAGCGCCGCCAGGTCCGCGGTGATGGTGCCGGGCCCGCAGCCGATATCCAGGATCCGCAGGTGCGGCTTGAGCGAACCCAGCAGGTACGCCGCGGAGTTGGCGGCGGTGCGCCAGGTGTGCGAGCGCAGCACCGACTCGTGGTGCCCATGGGTGTACACGGCGGTCTCACGCGGCTTCGACATGGCGTTCCCCTCGTCTCGTCGTCGTACCGCCACCGTATGCCGCCATGCCGAATAATGAGACCCGCGTTTTGCATATTGGACTGATGGATCGTCAGTGATGGGGCAGCGGCCGGTACACGGTCAGCGCCTCCGGCAGCTTCTCCAGCGTCAGTTCGCCCTCCACCTCGATGACTTCACCGTCGAAGGCCAGCAGTGATCCCGGCGCCGCATCGCCCAGCCGCAGCCGGCCGACCTGGACCGCCGCGTGGACGGGGGAGCGGGTCAGCGGGCCCGCGACGGCCGCCGCGAGCAGCCGCAGCGCCGGGCGGCGGCCGCCGTGCACGACCCGTACGTCCAGCACACCGTCCGCGAGGTCGACGCGGCGGCCGGGGGCGAGGCCCAACCGGTGGTAGGTGCCGTTCCCGGCGAACAGCAGCCACAACGGGCGGGTGGCGGAACCGACTTCGACCTCCAGCGGGTGCCGGTCGGCGCGCAGCACCCGCAGCGCGGCCAGCACCCCGGCGGGCCATTCGCCGATCCGGTGCGACCAGCGGTCCCGTACGCGCACCAGCTCCGGATACACGCCCAGACTGCAGGTGTTGAGGAAGACGCCCTGTCCGCCGCCCCAGCGGAACCGGCCCACGTCCACCCGCACCGCCTGGCCGGCGACCAGCGCCCGGGACAGGTCGTGCACATCCTCCACGCCCAGGTCGTAGGCGAAGTGGTTGAGGGTGCCGCCGGGCAGCACCGCGAGCGGCAGCCCGTACTTGAGGGCGACCTCGGCGGCCGCGTTCACCGTGCCGTCGCCGCCGCACACCCCGAGCACCCGGGCCGTGGCCGCCGCCTTCTCCAGCTCCGCGCGCACCCGCTCCGGCGCGCAGCTCACCACCTCCGCGCCCGGCAGCACACTCCGCAGGGCGTCCACCCGGTCCGCGGTCCCCGAGGCGTTGTTCGCGACCATCACCAGGCCCTCGCCCTCGACGAGCGCGGGGACCTCGGCGCGCGGCCGGGGCGGCGGCAGGAGCTGGGCGCGGGTGGGCACCATGCCCCGTACCGCGTACGCGGCGCACGCGCCGAGCGCAGCGCCCGCCAGGACGTCGCTCGGGAAGTGCACCCCGGTGTAGATCCTGGACATCGCCACCGACCAGGCGACGGGTGCCACCGCCGCGCCCCAGGCCGGGGACTCCAGGGCGACGCCGGTCGCGAAGGCCGCCGCCGACGCGGAGTGACCGGACGGGAAGGAGGTGGTGATCGGCTGCCGCTTCAGGTGCCGCACCTGCGGCACCGCGTCCAGGACCGGGCGCGGGCGCTTCACCGAGCGCTTGCCGAGCGTGTTGATGGTCAGCGAGGCCAGGCCCAGCGAGGCCAGACCGCGCACGGCGGCCCGGCGGGCGCGCGGGGTGCGGCTCGCGGCCATCACGGCGCCGGCGGCGAACCACAGCAGCCCGTGGTTGGCGCTCCGGCTCAGCCGCGGCAGCACCGGGGTCGCGCCGGGCCAGTGCTGTTCGGCGGCGAACTCGAACAGGCGGGAGTCGAGGGCGAGGAGCCGGTCGCGCAGCACATGGCGGCCCGGGCGGAGGTGGGTGAGGTCGACATCTGGGCTCATGGGGTCACGGGTACCCTGAAGTGGCGATTTCCTTGCCGGTCCGTCTCCGGAGAGCCCTGAATGCGTCTGCTCCTCGTCCGTCACGGCCAGACCCCGACGAATGTCGACTACCTGCTCGACACCGCCGTCCCGGGCCCGGGCCTGACCGAGCTGGGCCTGGCCCAGGCCGCCGCGCTGCCCGAGGCCCTCGCGGACGAGGACATCGAGGCCCTGTACGTCTCCACCCTGCTCCGCACCCAGCTCACGGCCGCCCCGCTGGCCGCCGCGCGCGGACTGGAGCCGCTGGTGCGGGACGGCATCCGGGAGATCGCCGCGGGTGACCTGGAGATGCTGCCCGGCGACTCCGCGGAGGGCGAGCTGTACATGCGTACCGCCTTCTCCTGGGCGTCCGGCGACACGGCGCTGCGGATGCCCGGCGGGGAGGACGGCGAGGAGGTGCTCGGCCGGTTCGACGGCGTCGTCGCGGAGGCGGCGGCGAGCGGGGCCCGCACGGTCGTCATGGTCAGCCACGGCGCGATCATCCGGACCTGGACCGCGGCCCGCGCGGACAACGTGGACATCCAGTACGCCGCCACGCACCGGCTCGCCAACACCGGGGTGGTGGTCCTGGAGGGCAGCCTGTCCGACGGTTTCAAGGCGCTGTCGTGGGCCGGGGCGAGCGTGGCTCCGGCCGGTGGGGCGGGCCCGGCGGGCGAGCCGCTGGACGACGCCGGATAACCGTTTGCCGGACCGCCGGGCGCCCCGGAGAATGCCTGCTCATGGGACATCTGGAAGCCGCGCACCTGGAGTATTACCTGCCCGACGGGAGGCCGCTCCTGGGCGATGTGTCCTTCCGGGTGGCCGAGGGGTCGGTGATGGCCCTGGTCGGACCGAACGGCGCGGGCAAGACGACCCTGCTGCGGCTGATCTCCGGCGAGCTGAAACCGCACGGCGGCACGGTCACGGTCAGTGGCGGCCTGGGTGTGATGCGCCAGTTCGTGGGCTCCGTACGGGACGAGACGACCGTACGCGACCTGCTGGTCTCCGTCGCTCCGCCGCGCATCCAGGAGGCGGCGCGGGCGGTGGACGCCGCCGAGCACGCGATCATGACCGTCGACGACGAGGCGGCCCAGCTGACGTACGCGCAGGCGCTCGCCGACTGGGCCGAGGTGCGCGGGTACGAGGCGGAGACGCTGTGGGACATGTGCACCGTGGCCGCGCTGGGCGTGCCGTACGAGAAGGCGCAGTGGCGGCAGGTGCGCACCCTCTCCGGCGGTGAGCAGAAGCGGCTGGTGCTGGAGGCGCTGCTGCGCGGCACGGACGAGGTGCTGCTGCTCGACGAGCCGGACAACTACCTGGACGTGCCCGGCAAGCGCTGGCTTGAGGAGCGGCTGAAGGAGACCCGCAAGACGGTCCTGTTCGTCTCCCACGACCGTGAACTGCTCAACCGCGCCGCCGAGAAGATCGTCTCCGTGGAGCCGTCCCCGACCGGCGCCGACACCTGGGTGCACGGCGGCGGCTTCGCCACGTACCACGAGGCGCGGCGCGAACGCTTCGCCCGCTTCGAGGAGTTGCGGCGCCGCTGGGACGAGAAGCACGCCCAGCTGAAGAAGCTCGTCGTGACGCTCCGTCAGGCCGCCGCCGTCAGCCATGAGATGGCCTCCCGCTACGCCGCCGCCCAGACCCGGCTGCGCAAGTTCGAGGAGGCGGGCCCGCCTCCGGAGCCGCCGCGCGAGCAGGACATCCGGATGCGCCTGAAGGGCGGCCGCACCGGCGTACGCGCGGTCACCTGCGAGAACCTGGAACTGACCGGCCTGATGAAGCCGTTCTCGCTGGAGGTCTTCTACGGCGAACGCGTCGCCGTCCTGGGCTCCAACGGCTCCGGCAAGTCGCACTTCCTGCGCCTGCTGGCGGGGGAGGAGGTCGCGCACACCGGCAACTGGAAGCTGGGCGCGCGGGTGGTGCCCGGGCACTTCGCGCAGACCCACGCCCACCCCGAGCTGGCGGGCCGCACCCTGCTGGACATCCTGTGGACGGAGCACGCCCAGGACCGGGGCGCGGCCATGTCCCGGCTGCGCCGCTACGAGCTGACCCAGCAGGCCGAGCAGGCCTTCGACCGGCTCTCCGGCGGCCAGCAGGCCCGCTTCCAGATCCTCCTGCTGGAACTTCAGGGGGCCACGGCGCTGCTCCTGGACGAGCCCACGGACAACCTGGACCTGGAGTCGGCGGAGGCGCTCCAGGAGGGCCTGGAGGCCTTCGAGGGCACGGTGCTGGCCGTGACCCACGACCGGTGGTTCGCCCGTTCGTTCGATCGCTATCTGGTCTTCGGCTCGGACGGCCGGGTCCGGGAGACGGCGGAGCCGGTCTGGGACGAGCGGCGGGTGGAGCGGGTTCGCTGAACGGGTCCGGGCGGGTGCCGGATGCCCGGAAGTTCGTACAGTGGAGGCAGGACGGCGTAAGCCACGGACTCGACGAGCGGGGTGCACCATGACCGGAGTCGACCCCAGCCGGCTGGACGACCAGCAGCTCATGAAAGAGCTGGAGACCATCCACCGCACGCGCCACGACACCCTGCTGTACGGCTCGAACGACGCGCTGCGCGCCCACAACCTCCGCATGGCCCAGCTGGAGGGCGAGTACCTCCGCCGCAACCCGCGCCGCCCCGTCGCCGCCGGCCGCACCCGCGAGGGCGCCCGGGACCGCGGCCGGGGTCAGGCGGCGGTCCCGGGCGCCTGAGCGCGCTCAGCGGGACTGCTGGTCCGCTCAGCGGGACTGCTCAGCGAACACCTCCAGGAAGGCCGCGCAGAACGCCTTCAGATCGTCCGGCTTGCGACTGGTGACCAGCTGGTTCGGCCCGTGGTCGCACACCTTGACCTGCTCGTCGACCCAGGTGCCGCCCGCGTTGACGATGTCGGTGCGCAGACTCGGCCAGGAGGTCAGCACCCGCCCGCGCACCACGTCCGCCTCGACCAGCGTCCACGGTGCGTGACAGATCGCGGCCACCGGGCGCCCCTGCTCGAAGAACGCGTTGACGAAGGCGACCGCCTTGTCGTCCATCCGCAGGAAGTCCGGGTTGGCCACCCCGCCGGGCAGCACGAGCCCGCCGAAGGAGTCGGCGGACGTGTCCCCGACCACCTCCTGCACGGGGAAGGTGTCCGCCTTGTCCAGATGCTCGAACGCCTGTACCTCCCCGGGCTCCGTCGACACCAGCACCGGCTCGTGCCCGGCGTCCAGCACGGCCTGCCACGGCTCGGTGAGCTCGACCTGCTCGACGCCCTCGGGCGCGGTCAGAAAAGCTATGCGCATGATCGTCTGGCTTCCTTCCGATATGGCTGCGGCTTGGCCCTAGTGGCGGTGCGTCAGGGCCTCGGCCAGTTCCTGGAGCGTGGCGTAGCGGGCCGAGCGCGGTAGGTGTTCCACGGGCTCCACCAGGCCGTCGGGGGCGTAGGCGCGGCGCAGGGTGCCTGCCAGCTCGCGCGGGCCCGCCGGGAACTGGCGGCGGCTGAGGTAATGGGTCAGCACCTGGCGCACCGCCTCCAGGGAGGCCGTGTCACCGGGCGCCACCGGGCCGCCCGCGACCCGCGGGTCGTCGTCGGCGGTCGGCTCTGGGTCGTGCCACTCCTCGGTCCGGGTGGGGTGACCCGACCTGAGCAGGCCCTGGAGCTCGTGCTTCATCTCGTCGTCGCGGTGGACGTTCAGGCGGTCACTGCCTCGCTGCATGACTCCCTCCAGATCCTCGGGTCCGCACCGCGTACCCGAAGACCGGACACCGACACGGAGGGATTCCCGGGCGTACGGGCAGCCCCTCCCGTCCGACGAAATCCCGGAGCGGAGGTTTGCCGTCCGCGGGCAGGGGCAGGCGAAGGACCAGTGCTTCGGACAGGAGGCACGTCCGTGGGAGCGGCGAACGGCCGACCCAGACTGTTTCCGTCCGGTGCCGTGCGCGCTCCCTCGGTTGACCGTCCAACCAGAGCACAGACCAAGGGAGTTGCGGCGCACATGCCCACTCGACTGAGCACAAGGCACCCGCACGACGACGCCCCCGACACCGCGGACGCGTTCCGCGAGCTCGCCACGCTGCCTCCCGGTCCGCAGCGTGACACCCTCCGCGAGCGGATCGTCGAGGCATGGCTTCCCATGGCCGACCGGATAGCGAGCCGGTTCCGCAGCCGCGGCGAGAGCATGGAGGACCTCCGGCAGGTCGCCGCCCTGGGCCTGGTCAAGGCCGTCGACCGGTACGACCCCGAACTCGGCAACGCCTTCGAGAGCTACGCCGTACCCACCATCACCGGCGAGATCAAGCGCCACTTCCGGGACCACATGTGGACCCTGCACGTGCCCCGACGGGTGCAGGACCTGCGCAATCGTGTGCGGATCGCTCTGCAGGAGCTCCAGACCGTCTCCGGGCAGCGCCCCACGGTCGCGGAGATCGCCAAGCACGCGGACATGACCGAGGCCGATGTGAAGACCGGCCTGGAGGCACTGGAGAGCTTCACGGCACTCTCCCTGGACGCGGAACTGCCCGGCAGCGAGGACGGCTACTCGCTCAGCGACGCGCTCGGTTCCGTCGACCCGGCCCTGGACACGGTGGTGGACCGGGAGGCCGTGAAGCCCCGGCTGGCGGCGCTGCCGGAGCGGGAGCGGGCCATCCTGTACATGCGGTTCTTCGGGGACATGACCCAGAGCCGGATCGCCGAGCAGCTGGGGATCTCGCAGATGCATGTGTCCCGGCTGATCAGCCGGTGCTGCGGGCGGGTCCGGGAGCAGGTGCTCCGGGACGCTGCGTAGGTCTTGAGCGGGGGCGCCGTCGGGGTGCTGGTGATCCTCGGGTGCCGGTCGGGTGCGGCCGGTCGCGCGGTTCCCCCCGCCCCGGCGGCGCCTTCCGGTCCCGTTTCACTCACTTGGTGTCCGGCCGCGCGCGCCGGATCGCCCGGCGGGCTGTGATGGGTGGGTGTCCTGGAGTCGTCGACCGAGGAGCCCGCGCCATGCGCCGCACCGTTCGTCTGCTGTCCGCTCTCGCGCTGGGCGGTGTGATCCTGGGGTTCTGTGCCTCGGCGGCCTGGTCGGAACCGGTCGCCGAGGTCAGCCCCAGCACCGCGCAGCCCGGTGGGAGCGTCACCGTGTCGGTGCGCTGCGACCCCATCGGCGGGCCCGCGCCCGCCACCCTGGACGCCACCTCGATGGCGTTCGAGGAGGGCACCGTCACCCTGCACAAGGTCGGTGAGGGCGACACCCTGCACAAGGCCGGCGAGAGCGACGCCCTGTACAAGGCCGGTGAGGACGACGGCAAGGGCGGCGGCCCCGCCTACCGGGGCACCGCGCGGATCTCCTCCGCCGCCGAGCTGGAGGGCGAGGGCGACTCCCTGGGCCCGGACACCGCGTGGACCGTCGACGGCACCTGCCCGGCAGCCCCCGGCGGCCAGGGCAAGCAGTGGAGCGCCACGTTCACCGTCGCCAAGGGGGGCCACACCAGCCACCCCCCGCGGCCCTGCGCGACCGAGCCGCACCGGGAGAGCTGCCCGCCCGCCGTCATCCAGCGGGGCGTGCACGCCGGTCAGGGCGGCGCCTTCACCGACTCCGTGCCCGCGCTGATCGCCGGCGGGACGCTGATCGCGGCCGCGGCGGGCGGTGCCGGGTACCGGCTGTGGCGCAGGAAGCCCGCCGAGCACATCTGACCGCCGCTCATGGGGTAATCGGTACGTAGGCACCAGGAGGGAGTCAGGGTGGCGCGGAGGGTTCCCGAGAGCCACGGCCCTGTCCGCTACGGGCCGCCGCTGCCCGGGGACGGGCTCCCGGTCCTGCCCGAACTGTCCGCCGTGCTCGCCGCTGCCGCCTCCCGTGCCGACAGCGAACCCGTCGGCGGGGGCGCCGCCCTGCTGGAGGCCGCCTGCGGCCACTGGGACCGGCGCGGACTGCCCGGCACGCCCGACAGGGTGGTCGCCGCGCCCGGCGCCCCCGCCCTGCTGCTCGCGCTCACCGCCGCCCTCGGCGGCGACGTCCTGGTGCCCCGGCCCTGCGCGGCCTGGTGGGCGCCGTACGCACGCCTGTTGGGAAGACCCGTCTTCCATGTCGCCACCCCGGCCGAGTGCGGCGGGGTGCCGGACCCGTACGCGCTGCTGGAGACCGTGCGCCGGGTCCGGGCCGAGGGCGGTGACCCGCGGCTGCTGGTGCTGTCCGTCGCCGACGACCCCACCGCCACCGTGGCGCCCCCCGAGGTGATGCACGAGACCGTGGAGGCCGCCGCCGCTGAGGGCCTGCACCTGGTCAGCGACGAGACCTGGCGGGACACCCGGCACGATCCGCACGGCTCGGTGCTGCTCAGCCCCGCCGAGATGCTCCCCGAACGGGTCACCGTCGTCACCGACCTGGCCGGCGCACTGCTGCCCACCGGCTGGCCGGCCGCGATCGCGCGCTTCCCGCCCGGCGCCGACGGAGACGGCCTCCACGCGCGCGTGCTCGACGTGCTCACCGCGCTCGGCGCCCGCGTGGCGGGCCCGGTCGCCGCCGCCGCCCACTACGCCCTGACCGAGCCCGAACCCGTCCGCGCCCGGCAGGCGGCCACCGTACGCCTGCACGCGCGCGTGGCCGCCGCCCTGCACGCGGAGGTCGTCGCCGCGGGAGTCCTGGCCCGCCCCCCGCAGGCGGGCCGCCACCTGTACCTCGACCTCGGGCCCCTGCGCAGCGCCCTCGGCGGGCACGGCGTCAGTGACGCCCAGGACCTGGAGGACCTGCTCACCGCCCGGCTCGGCATGCCCGCGCCCGGCGGCCACCGCTTCGGCGACGACCTCGCCGAGCCGCGCGTGCGGCTGTCCACCGGTGACCTTCTGGGCGGTACGGACCAGGAGCGCGCGGAATGCCTCGAATCACCCGAGCCACTGGAACTGCCGCATGTGCGAGACGCGTTGATCCACGTGAAGTCGGTCTTCGACGATCTCCGCGACGACGCTCAGCGATGGGAGCCTCCTCGATGACGCAGCAGTCCGAGTCGACCACCCACCACCTCCGCGCCCCCGCGCCCACCGCCCCCTTCCCGCCGCTCGCCGAACCCCGTCCGCTCGGCGAGCGGCGGGTGTGGCCGCGCACCTTCCACGACCGGCTCACCGCCCCCCTGCCCGGCCTGAAGGCGATCGCCCGCTTCGCCCGCGAGGGTTCGGTGCGTCCCGGCCGCGAGGGCCTCGCCGAGATTCCCCTGCTGCCGTTCTCCCCGGCCCCGCTGCCCCGGGTCGGCTCCCGTACGATCGCCGTCTCCTGGGCCGGACACGCCAGTTGGGTGGTGCGGATCGGCGGACTCACGGTCCTCACCGACCCCGTGTGGTCCCGCCGCATCATCGGCACCCCGGCCCGCATCACCCCGGTCGGCATCGACTGGGAGTCCCTCCCGCGCGTGGACGCGGTCGTGATCAGCCACAACCACTACGACCACCTCGACGCCCCGACGCTGCGCCGGCTCCCGCGCGACACCCCGGTCTTCGTCCCGGCCGGGCTCGCCCCCTGGTTCCGCCGTCGCCGCTTCACCACCGTCACCGAACTGGACTGGTGGGAGGCGGCCGAACTCAAGGGCGTGCGCTTCGACTTCGTCCCGGCCCACCACTGGTCCAAGCGCACCCTCACCGACACCTGCCGCAGCCTGTGGGGCGGCTGGGTCCTCACCGACCGGGACGGGCAGCGCCTCTACTTCGCGGGCGACACCGGCTACGGCCACTGGTTCACCCGCATCGGCCGCCGCTACCCCGGAATCGACCTGGCCCTCCTGCCCATCGGCGCCTACGACCCCCGCTGGTGGCTCTCCGACGTCCACTGCGATCCGGAGGAGGCGGTCAGGGCCGCCCAGGACCTGGGCGCCCGCAGGATGGCCCCCATGCACTGGGGCACGTTCATCCTCTCCGCCGAGCCGGTCCTGGAGCCGCTCAGGCGCGTACGCGCGGCCTGGGAGAAGGCGGGTCTTGCCCGCGAGCGGCTGCTGGACCTCGCCATCGGCGGATCCCGCGTCCTGGAGTGACCGCCGGGCCCGGCCGGGGCGTACGGACGTGACAGCGGGAGGTGGTTCCCCGCGCACACTCGGCGCGCGGGGAACACGGCTCAGACGCGGGGCGGTTCGGGCTCGCTGCCCTTGCAGGGGGCGCCGAGCAGTGCGGCGGCCTCGCGGACGGCGGCCTCGGTGCGGCCCGCCAGCAGCAGGACGTCCTCGGGGTCGGCGCGGTCGTGGCGGACGATCAGGTCCGGGCCGCCGCGCAGCACGATGTCGCCGCCCAGCTCGCGCCACGGCAGCAGGCCCATGTCGGGGTAGGCGGCGGTCAGTCGGCCGAGGGCGGCGGGGTCGCGGTCGAGCTCCTCCTGGCTGACCCGCAGCGTCCAGCCGAGCCGGAACGGCAGCCGTATCAGCGCCAGATGAAGGAAGTACTCGGAGACCGACCGGTCCTGCACCACCCAGTCGTCCCCGGTGCTCACCAGGACCCGCGGATCGTCCTGGCCGGCCTCGGCGGCCGCGTAGCCCCACTCGTTGCAGTACTGGTACTCCGCCATGAACACACAGACCCGCCGGTCACCGCCGGGCGGCAGCAGCGGGCTGTCGTCCGGCACGGCGTCCGAGACACCCCAGCCGCCGGGGTCGGGGCGCAGCGTCGGCGGCATCTCCGGATGGGTCCAGTACCAGCGGGCGTTCTCCATGAAGGTGTTCTCGGGCCACGTCCACCACTCCCGCAGGGCGAGCGGCACGGGCAGACTCCGGTCGACGCGGAGCTTCTCGTCCTCGTCGTCCTCGTCCTCTTCGTCGTCCTCGTCCTCCCAGAGGTCCGGGTCCCAGTCGTCGGGCTCCCACTCCTCGGGTTCGTAGCCCCACTCGCGCTGCACCTCGGACAGCAGCTCCCACCGCGTCGCCCGGGGCGCCGCGAGCCGTGCGGCGAACTGCCCGTAGTCGACCGCGTGTTCGATACTCGGTGTCATGCCGGGAGCCTAGAGCATCCGCACGACAACGCGCCCCGCTCAGTGCGGCTGGGGACGCCGCAACCGCCGCCACACACCCGGCGCCACGCTGATCAGCACGGTCAGCACCACCGCCGCGAGCACGCCCTCCCACGGCTCGGGGAACAGGGACCCGCCGAGCACCCCGATCAGCTGGTACGTCACCGCCCAGGCCAGACAGGCCGGGAAGTTGCCGCGCGCGAAGCGGCGCACCGGCCAGTCGGCCACCAGACAGGCCAGCATCACCGGCAGGCGGCCCGCAGGCACCAGCCGCGACAGCACCAGCACCGTCACCCCGTGCTCGGCCAGCTTCACCTGCGCCTGCTCCAGCCGCTCCTCCGGCGCCCGCGCCCGGATCGCCTCCAGCCACCGCGACCCGTTCCGCGACCGCATCCCGCGCCGCCCGAGCCAGTACAGGGTGCCGTCGCCCATGAAAGCCGCCAGCGACGCCGTCATGAAGACCATCGCCAGCGCGAACGGCGCCGTTGTCTGGTGGAAGGCCACCACCGCCGCCGTACTGACCAGCGCCCCCGTCGGAATGACCGGCACCAGCGCCCCGAGCAGCACCAGCACGAACAGTGTCGGATACCCGATCGCCTGCTGGGTGGACTCCGTCGGCACGGTCGTCGAGGCGGCGGTGACCAGCCAGCTCACGCGGTCACCCCCAGCCGTACGCTCTCGCCGTGCCCCAGCCGGTGCACGGCGGCACGGGGCGCACGCATCCCGGCCAGGCGCACGAACTCATCGCCCGGCGCATGGAACTCATGGGGGCGCACGGCGTCCATGCCGATGGGCCAGTACGTGCCGTAGTGCACCGGCACCGCGCTGGGTGCCCCCAGCCGGGCCAGGGCCTCCGCCGCGCGCCCCGCGTCCAGGTGCCCCTCACCGAGGTACGGCCCCCAGCCGCCCACCGGCAGCAGCGCCACGTCGACCCGGCCGACCTCGTCGGCCATCTCGTCGAACAGGCCGGTGTCCCCGGCGAAATACGTGCGGGCCTCGCCCTCGACGACATAGCCCAGCGCGGGGGAGTGGTGGCGTCCCACCGGCAGCCGCCGCCCGTCGTGCCGGGCGGGCACAGCGCGTATCCGCAGGCCACCCACCTCGGTCACATCGCCGGGCACCACCTCGGTGACCTGGAGCCCGGTGAGCCGGCGCAGCCCCGGCACCGCCCGGCGTGCGCCCCGGGGCACGAGCAGGCGCGTGCCCTCGCCGAGCCGGGCGAGGGAGGGGAGGTGCAGGTGGTCGGCGTGCAGATGGGAGACCAGCGCGACATCCGCACGCCAGGCGCTCGGCGGGGGGAGCGCGCCCCGGCGACGGCGCAGATGCGCGAGCCGGCGTGCGAACAGAGGGTCGGTGAGCACACGTACGTCCGAGTCGGCGACCGTGCAGGTGGCGTGCCCCCACCAAGTGATCTCCACGGGCACCTCTTTGCCTCCTTCGCGCGACTCCCCCTGAGCCTACGGGCAGGAGTAGTGTCGGCGCCTGAATCCCGGAGGTGAGGGGGACGCCATGGGACCGGTGCGGGTCACGGCGATCGCGAGTCTGACGCCGCTGGAGGAGCTGGACGCCGATCCCTTCCTGGTGGACTCCCGCAGTCAGCACGCCATCTGCGCGCGCTGGGCGGCGGAGCGGGGCTACACGGTGACCCGCGAGCTGCTGGTGCGGGGCCTCAGAGCGGATCACTGCGCGCTGTGGGACGGGGTGCGGGCCGGGGTCGACCTGTTCGTCGTGCCCAGCCGGCGGGTCCTGGAGAGCGCGCTGTCGTCGCCGGAGGAGTTCACCGCGGAGTGCGCGCGGCGCGGGGTCCGGGTGGAGACGGTGGGCTGCGAGGAGCCCCGCTACGACTCCCAGATGAAGGCCAGGGTGCACCGGCGGCTGACCCTGCCGACGGCCGGGTACGACGGGCGGTAACCGGACCCTCGCCTCGGGCAACGCCGCCCTGCGCCCCTGCGTCCATATGACAAGGTGGAAGACAGGCCCCGCCGGACGGCCGGGCCGGGACGTGAGGTGTACGGGGCGTGCTAGGGCGGCGTTGGCGGCGGGTGGCCAGCCAGGTCGGGCGCAGCGTCGCGGTGTGGGCGGTGTCGACGCTGACCATGCTGGTGCTCGCCGGGATCCTGCCGGACTTCCAGCTCCAGTCCCCCGACGGCGACAGCGCCACCCGGATCGCGGTCACCGCCGCCTTCGGAGCCGGTGCCTTCGGCGTCCTGTCCGCGCTGGTCTGGCCGCTGCTGGTGCGGCTGCTCCTGCTGGTCCCGGCGCTCGTCCTGGGCCTGCTGGTCTTCTTCCTCAACGGCGCCCTACTCCTGGTCGCGCTGCGGCTGAACCCCGCCGAGCGCGGCGGCGCAGCCTGGGAGACGGCCGTGGTGGTCGCCGCCGTGATGTCCGCGGTCGCCTCCGCCACCGGCGCCGCCCTCGCCGTACGCGACGACGACGCCTACCGGCGCCGCCTGTACCGGCTCGCCGACCGCCGGCGCGGCTCCGGGCCGCCGATCCCGTCCACCCCGGGCACCGTCTTCATCCAGCTCGACGGAGTGGGCCACGACGTGCTGCGGCGCGCCCTCGACAAGGGGCTGATGCCGACCCTCGCACGCTGGACCGACGGTGACCGCCCCACGCACCGGCTGACCCGCTGGCGCACCGACTGGTCCAGCCAGACCGGCGCCAGCCAGCTCGGCATCCTGCACGGCAGCAACCACGACGTCCCCGCCTTCCGCTGGTACGAGAAGGACAGCCGCGAGGTGATGGTCTGCAACCGCCCGACCAGCGCCGCCGAACTCCAGCGCCGCGCCGTGGCCGCCACCGGCGACCGGGGGCTCCTGGCCCACGACGGCGCCAGCCGCGGCAACCTCTTCAGCGGCGGCGCCGGGGAACAGGCCCTGGTGCTGTCCATCGCGACCCGGCGCCGCAGCCGCGAGAACCGCTCCCGGGCCGGGTACTTCGCCTACTTCTCCGACCCGGCCAACGCGGTGCGCACCGCCCTGTCCTTCGTCGCCGAGGTGGGCCGGGAGATCGGCCAGTCCACCCGGGCCCGGCTGCGCAAGACCCGGCCCAGGGTCTCGCGTGGCGGCCTCTACCCGTTCGTACGGGCCTTCGCGACCGTCGTCGAACGGGACGTCGTCGTCGCCGCGGTCATGGGCGACATGCTCGCCGGGCGCACCGCCGTCTACGCCGACCTCGTCGCCTACGACGAGGTCGCCCACCACTCCGGGCCGACGAGCCGGGACGCCGAGAAGGTTCTCGCGCGCCTCGACCGCTCCCTCGGCCTGATCGGGAAGGTCGCCGAGCACGCCCCCCGGCCCTACCGGATCGTGGTCCTCTCCGACCACGGGCAGAGCCCCGGCGAGACCTTCCGCTCCCGCTACGGGCTCACCCTCGCCGACCTGGTGCGGGCGGGCTGCGGGCTGCCCGTGCCGCGCCGGGCCCGGCGCACCCGCAGCGGCGCCGAGGCCCGTACGGCGGTCCGGGCCGCGCTGCGGATACCGGTCGAGGAGCGCGAGGAACGGCAGCGCACCGACCGCCGCTCCGAGCCGATCGTGCTGGCCTCCGGCAACCTGGGCCTGGTCTCCTTCCCGGACGTTGCGCACCGGATGACCAAGGAGGAGATCGACGCCCGCCACCCCGCGCTGCTGACCACCCTGGCCAACCACCCCGGCATCGGCTTCCTGCTGGTGCGCAGCGAACGGCACGGCGGGGTCGTGCTCGGCCCGTTCGGCACCGAGATCCCGCTCGACCGGCTCGACGAGGAGCCGGGACCGCTCGCCGCCTTCGGCCCCGGCGCCGCGGACGCCGTGCGGCGCACCCACTCCTTCCCGCACACCGCCGACATCATGGTCAACTCCATGCACGACCCGGCCGACGGCGAAGTCCTCGCCTTCGAGGAGCAGATCGGCTCGCACGGCGGACTCGGCGGCGACCAGGGCCGCCCCTTCCTGCTGTCCCCGCTCGCCCTGTCCGCGCCCGCCGACGACGGCACGGAACTCGTCGGTGCCGAGCAGGTCCACCGCGTCCTGCGACGCTGGCTGAGCGAATCCGACGGACCCCGGCTGCCGGTGGACACGGAGACCGAGGAGCGGGCGGCCTGAAAACCGGGTGCGCCGCCCGACCCGTACGCCCACACTGTTCGCAGTCGAACCCCTGTCCCATGCAACCCCCTTGAGGAGCCCCAGGCTTGCAGGCCGCCGTCACCGTCACCCCCGCCCGACTTCCGGAACTCCTCCTCGGCCTCGCCACCGTGCGGCCGGTGTTCATCTGGGGCGCGCCCGGCATCGGAAAGTCCTCCCTGGTGCGGGCCTTCGCCGAGTCACTGGGCCTGGAGTGCGTCAGCCTGCTCGGCACCCAGCTCGCCCCCGAGGACCTGATCGGCGTGCCGCAGATCCGTGACGGACGCTCGGTGTTCTGCCCGCCGGAGGTCATCGCCCGCGACGAGCCGTACTGCCTGTTCCTGGACGAGCTGAACGCGGCCACCCCGGATGTGCAGAAGGCCTTCTACTCGCTGATCCTGGACCGCCGCATCGGCAACTACGAGCTGCCCGCGGGCTCCATCGTGATCGGCGCCGGGAACCGCGCCACCGACAACGCCCTCGCCCGCCCGATCGCCTCCGCGCTGGTCAACCGGCTCACCCACGTCCACCTGGAGGCGTCCCCGAAGGACTGGCTGGTGTGGGCCGGGGAGAACGGCATCCACCCGTGGATCGTGGACCACCTCACCGACCGGCCCGACCACCTGTGGTCCAAGCCGCCCAAGACCGAGGAGCCGTTCTCCACGCCCCGCTCCTGGCACATGCTCTCCGACGCCCTGCACTCCTTCGGACCGGGCCTGGACGAGGAGACCCTCAGGATCCTCGCCCACGGCACCCTGACCCCCGCGCACGCCACCGCCTTCTGCGGCTACGTCAAGATCGTGCGCAGCCAGTTCGGCATCGAGGCGATCATCAAGGGCGACGCCCGCTGGCCCAGCCGCCTGGAGGACCGGGACCTGCTCTACTACCTCGCCGACTCCTTCCGCGGCCGGCTGATCAAGGAACTGCCCGCGGGCAAGGAGCACATGTCGGCGGCCGGCCGGCAGACCGCCTACCGCGCCAAGGCGCTGCTGGTGCAGCTCGCCGAGATCTCCGTCGAGGTCGCCCAGACCGTCATCGCCTCCGACGCCGACGGCAACCCCGTGCTGCCCTCCTGGTTCCTCGTCGAGGCGGCCCGCGACATGCCCCGTCTGGTGGAGGCGCGCCAGTGAGCCGCGGCAGGGGGCGGCCCAGGAAGCGGGACATCGCCGCGGAGCACTTCGCCGCCGGGCTGGCCGTGGTGCGGGCCAACCCGGCCCTGAGCGCCGTGGAGTTCGACGTCTGCCGCCTGGAGAACTGCGCGCTCTCCCCGCGCGACGGCCTCGTCCGGGTCACCTCCGACGCCACCCTGCACGTCCACCCCGACCGCATCGCCGACCGGGACGCCTGGGCCTGGGCCATCGCCCACGCCGTCCTCCACCTCGGCTTCGGGCACGTCCCGGCCGCCCGCGGCGAGCGCGTCCAGCCCGACCGCTGCGAACTCACCGCCCGCTGCGTCGTCGTCAACCGCTTCCTGCTCGGCTTCACCATCGGCCGCACCCCCGAGGGCCTGCCCGCCTCCTACCCCGACGGCGACGAGGAGCAGCTCGCCGCCCGCTGGCGCCGCGACGGCATCCCGGCCGTGTACGAGCGCTCCGGCACCGCGGGCGACCAGCCGGACCTGCAGCTCGTGGAGTGGCACGGCTGGTACGGGCAGCCCCCGGACCACCAGCTGGCCTTCGCCACCGCCCTGACCCGCACCGTCTCCGCCGCGATGGACCTGGCGGGCGGCCGCCGCGACAGCCTCACCGGTGACATCGTGGCCCAGCGGCCCTGGCAGCGCGCGCTCGCCTGGTTCGTCGCCTCCTACCCGCTGCTCGCCGGTATCGCCGCCGGCATCAAGCTGGTCGCCGACGCCGAACTCGCCCGCGCCCACGGCATCTCCGTCGCCGCCGTCAACGCCGAGGCGGGCGAGATCTACATCAACCCGCTGCGCACCTTCGAGGACGAGGAATGGCGGTTCATCCTCGCCCACGAGATGCTGCACGCCGCCCTGCGGCACGGCGACCGCTGCGGCGGCCGCGACCCCTACCTGTTCAACATCGCCTGCGACTACGTCATCAACGGCTGGCTCAAGGAGATGGACGTCGGCACCATGCCCGAGGGCCTGCTGTACGACGCCCAGCTCGCCGGGCTGTCCGCCGAGGAGGTCTACGACCGCATCGCCGGCGACCTGCGCCGGATGCGGCGCCTGTCCACCCTGCGCGGCAAGGGCGCCGGGGACATCCTGGGCGCCCCGCTGGCCCCGCCCCGCGACTACGTCGACCTCGACGAGTTCTACCGCCGCGGCCTGTGCCAGGGCCTGGACCTGCACCAGCGGCAGGAGCGCGGCTTCCTGCCCGGCGGCCTCGTCGAGGAGATCCGCGCGCTCAGTCACCCGCCGCTGCCCTGGGACGCCCGACTGGCCCGCTGGTTCGACGAGTTCGTGCCCCGTCCGGAACCCCTGCGCACCTACTCCCGCCCGGCCCGCCGGCAGGCGTCCACCCCGGACATCCCGCGCGCCGGACGCTGGTACCCGCCCGAGGAGATCGCCCGCTGCACCTTCGGCGTCGTCCTGGACACCTCCGGCTCCATGGACCGGGTGCTGCTCGGCAAGGCGCTCGGCGCGATCGCCTCCTACGCCGAGGCCCGGGACGTACCGGCCGCGCGCGTGGTGTTCTGCGACGCGGCACCGCACGACGCCGGATATGTGCAGGTCACCGAGATCGCCGGACGGGTCCGGGTGCACGGCCGGGGCGGCACCGTGCTCCAGCCGGGCATCGACCTCCTGCAGCGCGCCGACGACTTCCCGCCCGGGGCGCCCATCCTGGTCATCACCGACGGCTGGTGCGACACCCTCCGGGTGCGGCGCGAGCACGCCTACCTCATTCCGCGGGGCGCCCGGCTGCCGTTCAGCGCGCAGGGGCCGGTCTTCCGGGTGAGCTGAGCCGGAATGTGATCGGATGGGGCCACGGACCCCGAACACGGGACCTCACTGAAGGGATTCATCGTGGCAACCACGCGCTCCGCACACACCGTGTGGGAAGGCAACCTGTTCCAGGGCAACGGCGTCGTCACCTTCGACTCCTCCGGCGCCATCGCCGCGCAGCCGGTGTCGTGGCCCTCGCGCGCCGAGGCCGCCAACGGCAAGACCAGCCCGGAGGAGCTGATCGCGGCCGCGCACTCCAGCTGCTACTGCATGGCCTTCTCCAACGGCCTGGACAAGGCCGGCACGCCGCCCACCAAGCTGGTCACCTCCGCCGACGTGACCTTCCAGCCGGGCGAGGGCATCACCGGTATCCACCTCACCGTCGAGGGCACGGTGCCCGGCATCAGCGAGGCCGACTTCCAGGCCGCCGCCGAGGACGCCAAGGCCAACTGCCCCGTCAGCCAGGCTCTCAAGGCCGTTCCGATCACCCTGACGGCGAAGCTCGCCTGAGCATCAGCGATCATGGTCGCGCAGGCCGCCCTGTCCGGGCTGCCTGCGCGCTGTCCGTTCGGCGTATGACACGGACGCCGACCAGGGGGAAGGGGCACGATGGCGACGGGAACAGCGGGCGGCGGGACGGCACTTGACGCGGGAACCCGGGAAGTCACCCGGATACTGCTGCTGTTCAGCCTGGGGTGCCGGATCCATCCACCGGACTCGCCCCAAAGGCTCGTCGACCGGCTCCACTTCGGGCGCTTCAGGCCCCATCTGGAGTCCGGCGGGGCGGTGTTGCCGGTACCGGTCCTGGCCGAGCGGCTGGCCCCGGACGACCTGGGTCTGCCCGGCGGCGACCACGGCCTGCCCCTCGCCGGCGCCGACCTCCTCGTCGTCACCACCCCGCGCGGGGACGCCACCCTGCTCCTGGACTGCGAGTTCACGGGGGAGACCGACGGCGGCGCCGTCGCCTCCTGGCTCGCCACCACCTGCTTCGACCGGACCGACTTAACCTGGGGGGACCAGCCGCTCCTGGACGCCCTGCGCGCCCGCCTCGGGCTGCCGCAGCCGCTCACCTTCGGCCTCAACGTGCACCAGCTCGTCTTCCCCGGCGGCCGACTGCGCGAGGAACTCCTCGCCCACACCGACCAGTCCCACCGCTCCGCCCTGCTCAACGGCATCGTCTACCGCGGCATGATGCCCGCCGAGGGCGCCGACCGGCTCACCGTGAGCATCCCGCCCAACCTCAGGAACCACGGCGTCACCCTCTCCGCCCACGGCCGCGGCGTCTCCGTACAGGCGGGCTGGGCCCCGCACGTGGAGAACGGCCTTGCCGTGGTCGCGCTCGGCATGATCTCCGCGCTGGCCGTCCTGCAGCGCACCCGGCTCGCCGCGTTCGCGATGATGAAGGAGAACGAACAGGCGCTCACCGACTCGCCCTCCGAGGTCCGCGCCCTGATCTCCCGGCTCTCCGACGGCGTCAACGAACTCCAGCTGGACCTCGCCTTCGGCGTCGAGGCCTACGTGGACAGCCTGCTGATCCCGGAAATGCTCACGGAGAGCTTCCAGTCGTCGCTGCGCGACGCCCTCGGTATCCGCGACAGCCTCGACAACTCCGCCCGCATGGTCGAGCGGCTCACCTCCGTCATCAACGCCCGCTCCGCCGCCCTGGACGCCGCCCTCGCCGAACGCGACGAGCGGCAGAACCGCGTCATCTCCGTGCTGGTCGCCGCGGCCACTCTGATCGCCCTGCCGCCGACCCTGCTGCTCGCCTTCTTCGGCGTCAACGCCACCGATGTCGACGACAGCCACTCCATCCTCGACCTCGGCCGCTATGGCACCGCGTACGCTCTGGCCTGGCTGCCGTTCATGATCCTCGCCGTGATCGGCTACCTGTCGCTGCGCAGGGCGGGCCGGGGGCCGCGCAGCCTGCTGCCCCGCTCCGGCGACCCGACCGCGCCGGTGCCCGCGCCTCGTACCTCGTCCGGGAGTTGACCGACCATGCCGCGACAGCCCGCCGTCTCCGCCCACCGGGGCGGCTCCGAACGCGCCGGTGCCGCCACCTGGGAGGCCTACGAGGACGCGCTGCTCAGCGGCGCGGAGTACGTCGAGTTCGACATCCGGCGCACCGCCGACGGCGTCCTCGTCGTCTACCACGACGCCCGCGTCGACCACACCGGGCCGCTGCTGTCGGCGATCGGCCACGCCGAGTTGAGCGAGCGCGCCGGGTACCCGGTGCCGGTGGTCGACGACGTCATGGCACTGATCGCCGGGAAGCTGATCGGCCACCTGGACCTGAAGGAGACCGGCTACGAGCGCGAGGTGATCGACCGGGCGAACGCCCTGCTCGGCCCGGACGCCTTCGTCGCCACCACTCTGGAGGACCGTTCCGTCGCCGCGATCACCCAGGCCTTCCCGGGCGCCCGAACCGCCCTGTCGCTGGGCCGCGACCGGGACGAGATCGGCTGGCTGCGGCTGCCCGGCACCCGGATCAGCGAGCTCTGGCCGATGCGCCGGGTGCGCGCCTGCGGCGCGGCCGGGGTCGCCGTCCACCAGCGGCTCGCCCGCGCGAACGTGCTGCGGGAGGCCACCCGGCACGGCCTGTTCACCATGGTCTGGACCGTCAACGACGACGCCTCCATGCGGGCCTTCCTGAACCATCCGCGGGTGGACGTGCTGATCACGGACCGTCCGCGGCGCGCGGTGGCCCTGCGCGACGAGCCCCGCGAGCCGGAGCGCGTCACCGGCTGAGCGCCCCGCCCGCGCCCCGCACGGTCCCGAGGCACCATTGACAACAGCCCACTCAAGTTTTGTGCTGGAGTTCGGGACGTGCCTGGCGGAAGGGGACTGCGATGGGACGTGCGGTCGGTATCGATCTGGGAACCACCAACTCCGTGGTGGCCGTGCTGGAGGGCGGCGAACCCACCGTTGTCGCCAACGCGGAAGGGGCCAGGACCACCCCCTCGGTCGTGGCCTTCGCCAAGAACGGCGAGGTCCTCGTCGGCGAGGTGGCCAAACGGCAGGCGGTGACCAACATCGAGCGCACCGCCCGCTCGGTCAAGCGGCACATGGGCGACAGCGGCTGGCGCTTCCCGCAGGAGGGCTCCGTCGACGGCACCCGCTACCGGGCCCAGGAGCTGTCCGCGCGGGTGCTGCAGAAGCTGAAGCGGGACGCCGAGTCCTACCTCGGCGAGGACGTCACCGACGCCGTGATCACCGTCCCCGCCTACTTCGACGACACCCAGCGGCAGGCCACCAAGGAGGCCGGGGAGATCGCGGGCCTGAAGGTGCTGCGGATCATCAACGAGCCCACCGCCGCCGCCCTCGCCTACGGCCTGGACCGGGGCGAGGAGCAGACCGTCCTGGTCTTCGACCTCGGCGGCGGCACCTTCGACGTCTCCCTGCTGGAGATCGGTGACGGGGTCATCGAGGTGAAGGCCACCAACGGCGACACCCACCTCGGCGGCGACGACTGGGACCAGCGGCTCGTCGAGCACCTGGTGAAGAAGTTCAAGGGCCAGTACGGCATCGACCTCGGCAACGACAAGATGGCGCTGCAGCGGCTGCGCGAGGGCGCCGAGAAGGCCAAGATCGAGCTGTCCAGCTCCTCCGAGACCACCATCAACCTGCCCTACATCACCGCCTCCACAGAGGGGCCGCTGCACCTGGACGAGAGGCTGACCCGCGCCCAGTTCCAGGAGCTGACCGCCGACCTCCTCGACCGCTGCAAGACCCCCTTCCACCAGGCGGTCAAGGACGCCGGCATCAAGCTCTCCGCGGTCGACCACGTCATCCTCGTCGGCGGCTCCACCCGCATGCCGGCCGTCACCGACCTGGTCAAGGAGCTGACCGGCAAGGACCCGCACAAGGGCGTCAACCCTGACGAGGTGGTCGCCGTCGGCGCCGCCCTCCAGGCGGGTGTGATCCGCGGCGACGTCAAGGACGTGCTGCTCCTCGACGTCACCCCGCTGTCCCTCGGCATCGAGACCAAGGGCGGCATCATGACCAAGCTGATCGAGCGCAACACCACGATCCCGACCCGGCGTTCGGAGATCTTCACCACCGCCACCGACAACCAGCCCTCCGTCGGCATCCAGGTCTACCAGGGCGAACGCGAGATCGCCGCCTACAACAAGAAGCTCGGCGTCTTCGACCTGACCGGGCTGCCGCCCGCGCCGCGCGGGGTGCCGCAGATCGAGGTCGCCTTCGACATCGACGCCAACGGGATCATGCACGTCTCCGCCAAGGACCTCGGCACGGGCAAGGAACAGAAGATGACCGTCACCGGCGGCTCGGCCCTGCCCAAGGAGGACATCGACCGCATGATGCGGGAGGCCGAGCAGTACGCGGAGGAGGACCGCAGGCGCCGCGAGGCCGCCGAGACCCGCAACCAGGCCGAACAGCTCGTCTACCAGACCGAGAAGTTCCTGCGCGAGAACCCCGAGAACGAGGCCAAGGTGCCCTCCGAGACCCGCTCCGAGGTGGAGTCCGCGATCACCGAGCTGAAGGGCCTCCTCGAACGGGAGGCGGGCACCGCCGAGTTGCGCGCCGGGATCGAGAAACTCGCCGCCGTCAGCCAGAAGATGGGCCAGGCGATCTACGCGCAGGCGCAGACCCCGTCCGGGTCCACCGGCCCGCAGGACGACACGCCCGCCGACGAGGAGGGCGTCGTCGACGCGGAGATCGTCGACGACGACAAGGACGCCAAAGGCGGCGCCGCCTGACGGCTCGGGGCAGGCGGGAGTTTGAAGACAGGACCTAGCGGCGCATCGTCTCCTCCCAGCCCCGCCGCTCCGGCCGCGGCCCGAGCTGCTTCGGGTCGCGGCTGCGGTAGACGATGTACGGCCGGAACAGGTACTGCACCGGCGCGCTGAACATATGCACCAGCCGGGTGTAGGGCACCAGCGCGATCAGCGCCATGCCGATCACCGCGTGCACCTGGTAGGACACCGGCACGCCCTCCATCCGCTCGATGTCGGGGCTGAGCGTGAACAGGCTGCGGGCCCACGGGGCGATGGTGTGCCGGTAGTTGTAGCCGTCGCCGGAGGCGTGCGCCAGCTTGGCGATCATGCCCATCACGATCGCCGCGGCCAGCACCAGATACATCAGCTTGTCGTTGACGGTCGTCGCCCGGAACACCGGCGCCCGGGTGCGGCGCCGGTAGATCAGCAGCGCGATCCCCACCACGGTGAGAATCCCGGCGGCGGTACCGCCGTACAGGGACAGCAGGTGGTAGGTGTGCTCGCTCACCCCGACGGCGTCCGTCCACGACTCCGGGACGAACAGCCCGACCAGATGGCCCACCAGCACGAACAGGATGCCGTAGTGGAAGGCGGGCGAGGCGATGTTGAGCAGCTTGGACTCGTAGACCTGGGAGGAGCGGGTGGTCCAGCCGTACTTGTCGTAGCGGTAGCGCCAGATCAGCCCGGCGATGAGCAGGGTGAGGGCGACGTACGGCAGGACGCCCCAGAGGAGTGTGGTCATCGGCGTACTCCCGCGCGTGCGGTCGGCAGCGCCGCGCACACCGCGTCCAGGACGCAGGCGTACGGTGTGCCGAAGTCGGTGAGCCGGGTGCGCAGTTGCTCCAGGCCGTCACGGTGCTCGGTGAGCAGGTCGGTGTTGCCGGTGCGGGCGGCGAACTCCAGGACGGCGGGCAGGAAGTCGGGCAGCTCCTCGCCGCTGAACTCCAGCCCGTGCTCGCGGTAGACGTCCTTGAAGCGCACCAGCGACATCCCGCGCCGTCGGGTGTCCCCGTCCCGCCACCAGCTCAGGTACAGGCTGTGCCGGTTCTTGAAGTCGAAGACCTGCACATAGTGCGCGGCCAGCTCCTGGGGAGGGGTGACGGCCGCGTGGTCGGTGAACTCCCGCAGTTGCGGGGCGGCTTCGCGCAGCAGCGGCAGCCGGGCCCGGAAGTCGTCGTCCGGGTAGGTCAGGCAGAGCGCCGCCGCCTGGTACAGCACCGCGTCCGAGGGCATCAGGTCTCCTCCGCGTCGTCCGAGGTCTGCCGTCTGCGCAGCAGGTGGAAGTTCTCCACCGACACCAGCGGCAGCAGCTTGCGCCCCGAGTCCTGGCCGAACGGCCCGTCCCCGCCCATGCCGGGACCGCCCTCGTAGTCCAGCGAGCAGTCCGCCGGGAGCGCCGACTCCTCCAGCCGGCGGGCGTCGCCGACGGCGGCGGTCGGGATCACGTACCGGTCCTCGTACTTGGCGATCGCCAGCAGCCGGTACATCGCTTCGATCTCCCCGGGCGCCATGCCCACGGCCGCCGGGACCGACGGGTCCGGTTCCTCACCGAGGTTCAGCGCCCGCATGTGGGAGCGCATGGCGGCCAGCTTCTCCAGCGAGGCCCGCACCGGCGCCACGTCCCCGGCGGTGAAGACCTCCGCCAGGTATTCCAGCGGGATGCGCAGGGTGTCGATCGCGCCGAACAGGTTCGCGGCGTCCTCCCCGTCGTGCCCGGTCTCCGACAGCGCGTCCACGACCGGCGACAGCGGCGGGATGTACCAGACCATCGGCATGGTGCGGTACTCCGGGTGCAGCGGGAGTGCCACCCGGTACTTGCTGATCAGGGCGTGCACGGGGGAGCGCCGGGCTGCCTCCAGCCAGTCGTGCGCGATGCCCGCTCTCTCCGCCGCCCGCCGTACTTCGGGGTCCTCCGGATCGAGGAAGACGCCCAACTGGGCCTCGTACAGCGCCTTGTCGTCCTTCACGGAGGCCGCCGCCGTCACCTTGTCGGCGTCGTAGAGGATCACCCCGAGATAGCGCAGACGTCCCACGCAGGTCTCCGAGCACACCGTCGGCAGGCCGACCTCGATGCGCGGGTAGCACATCGTGCACTTCTCGGCCTTGCCGGTGCGGTGGTTGAAGTACACCTTCTTGTACGGGCAGCCCGTCACGCACATCCGCCAACCCCGGCAGCCGTCCTGGTCGACCAGGACGATGCCGTCCTCCGCCCGCTTGTACATCGCGCCCGACGGACAGGACGCCACGCACGACGGGTTCAGGCAGTGCTCGCAGATCCGCGGCAGATAGAACATGAAGGTCTGCTCGAACTCGAACCGCACCTTGTCCGCCGCCTGTTGCCGGGTGCGCTCCACCATCGGGTCGAGGTCGCCGTAGGCCGGGGCGCCCGCGAGGTTGTCGTCCCAGTTCGAGGACCACTCGATCTTCATGGGCTTGCCGTCGAGCTGCGAGACCGGCCGGGCGACGGGGTAGTCGTCACCGAGCGGGGCGTCGGTGAGGTTCTTGTAGTCGTACGTCCAGGGCTCGTAGTAGTCCTTGATCTCCGGCAGCTTGGGGTTGGAGAAGATCCCGGCGAGCTTGCGCAGCCGTCCGCCCGCCTTGAGCTTCAGCGCCCCGCGCCGGTTCAGCTCCCAGCCGCCGCGCCAGCGTTCCTGGTCCTCGTAGCGGCGCGGATACCCCTGCCCTGGGCGGGTCTCGACGTTGTTGAACCATACGTACTCCATGCCCCGCCGGTTGGTCCACGCCTGCTTGCAGGTCACCGAGCAGGTGTGGCAGCCGATGCACTTGTCGAGGTTCATCACCATGGCGATCTGGGCCATCGGACGCATCAGTACCGCACCTCCTGGCCGCGGCGGCGGATGACCGTGACCTCGTCGCGCTGGTTGCCGGTCGGCCCCAGGTAGTTGAACGCCCAGGACAACTGGGCGTAGCCGCCGATCAGATGGGACGGCTTGAGCAGCAGCCGGGTGAGCGAGTTGTGGATGCCGCCGCGCATCCCGGTCGACTCCGCCTTCGGCACGGCGACTGTGCGCTCCTGCGCGTGGTGCATGTAGACCGTGCCGGCGGGCATCCGGTGCGAGACGATCGCGCGGGCCACGACCACGCCGTTGCGGTTGACCGCCTCGATCCAGTCGTTGTCCGCGACCCCGATGGCCTCCGCGTCCTGCGGGGACATCCAGATGGACTGTCCGCCGCGGGAGAGCGCCAGCATGAACAGGTTGTCCTGGTACTCGGAGTGGATGGACCACTTGTTGTGCGGGGTGAGGTAACGGACCGTCACCTCCTTGCTCCCGTCCGGGCCCAGGCGCGGCTCACCGAACAGCTTGCCCATGTCCAGCGGCGGCCGGTACACCGGCAGCGCCTCGCCCAGCTCGTGGATCCAGTCGTGGTCCAGGAAGAAGTGCTGGCGCCCGGTGAGGGTGTGCCAGGGCTTGAGATGCTCGGTGTTGAGCGTGAACGCGGTGTAGCGCCGACCGCCCGACTCGGAGCCCGACCACTCCGGCGAGGTGATGACCGGCACGGGCGCCGCCTGGGTGTCGGCGTAGGTGACCCGCTTGCCTTCGTGCTCGGCCGCCAGATGCGCCATCTCCTGGCCCGTACGCGCCTCCAGGGTATGGAACCCCTGGGTGGCCAGACGGCCGTTGGTGGTGCCGGACAGGGCGAGGATGGTGTTCGCGGCCTTCACCGCCGTGTCCAGGGCGGGCCGCCCGTCGAAACCGACGCCGTTGAGGTGCCGCAGATGCTCGACCTCCTCGTCCGGCCGCAGCGCGATTCCCTTGGCGGGCAGGCCCAGTTGCTCCACGAGCGGCCCGAGCGCGGCGAACTTGGCGCCGATCTTCGTGTAGTCCCGCTCCACCACGACCAAATTCGGCATGGTCTTGCCGGGCACGGGATCGCACTCGCCGCGCTTCCAGTCCCGCACGACCCCGCCCGGCTGGGCGGTCTCGCCCGGGGTGTCGTGCTGGAGCGGCGCCGCCACCAGGTCCTTGCGCACCCCGAGATGCCCTTCGGCCAGCTCGCTCAGCCGATCCGCGAGTGCCTTGAAGGTCTCGAAGTCGGTGCGCGCCTGCCACGGCGGGTCCACGGCCGGGGTGAAGGAGTGCACGTAGGGGTGCATGTCCGTGCTGGACAGGTCGTGCTTCTCGTACCAGGTCGCGGCGGGCAGCACGACGTCGGAGAGCAGGGTGGAGGAGGTCTGCCGGAAGTCCAGTGACAGCAGCAGGTCGAGCTTGCCCTCGGGCGCCTCCTCCCGCCACGTCACATCACGGGGCCGCTCTCCGGGCCGGGCCTCCTCGGCGCTCAGCGAGGAGTGGGTGCCCAGCAGATGCCGGGTGAAGTACTCGGCGCCCTTCGCCGACGAGCCCAGCAGGTTGGCCCGCCACAGGGTGAGCACGCGCGGCCAGTTCTCCGGCGCGTCCGGGTCCTCGCAGGCGAACTTCAAGGTTCCCGCGCGCAGTTCGGCCACCGCCTTGGCCACCGGGTCCCCGAACGCCTCGCCCAGCTCCAGCGGATTGCGGTCGAAGGTCGGGTACGACGGCATCCACCCCGCGCGCGCCGACAGCGCCAGACAGTCCGCGCCCGTCATTCCCGCGAACCGGCCCTCGCCGAGCGGGGAGGCGAGCACATCGGCCGTGAACCGGTCGTAGCGCCACTGGTCGGTGTTGAGGTACCAGTACGCGGTGCCGATCATCTGCCTCGGCGGGCGGGACCAGTCGGAGGCCGCCGCCAGGGTGGCCCAGCCCGTCACCGGGCGGCACTTCTCCTGGCCGACGTAGTGCGCCCAGCCGCCGCCGTTGCGGCCCTGGCAGCCGGTGAGCTGGAGCAGGGCGAGGAAGGCGCGGTAGATGGTCTCGGAGTGGAACCAGTGATTCGTGCCGGCGCCCATCAGGATCATGCAGCGGCCCTTGGAGCGCTCCGCGGTCCGCGCGAACTCCCGGGCGATCTTCACGCACTTGGCGGCCGGGACCGAGGTGTGCGCCTCCTGCCAGGCCGGAGTACCCGGCGCGTCCGCGTCTTCGTAGGAGTCGGGCCAGGTGCCCGGCAGGCCGTCCCGGGCCACGCCGTACTGGGCGAGGAGCAGGTCGTACACCGTCGTGACCAGGGGCCCGTCGGTACCGCCGAGCCGGGTCGCCGGGACACCGCGGCGCACCACGTCGCCCCGCCCGTCGGGGTCGTCGAAGCGGGGGAGCAGCACCTCGACCCCGGTCGCCGCGCCCTCGTCGTGCAGGCTCAACCGGGGCTTGATGTCACCGAGTTCGAGGTTCCAGTCGCCCTTGCCGGACTCCGTCCAGCGGAAGCCCAGCGAGCCCTTCGGGACGACGGCGCGGCCGGTCGCCTCGTCCAGCACGACCGTCTTCCACTCGGCGCCCTCACCGTGCTGCCCGAGGTCGGTGGCGCGCAGGAACTTGCCGGGTACGAAGCCGCCGTCGCGCTCGGTGAGCGTCACCAGGAACGGCAGGTCGGTGAACTTCCGTACGTAGTCCGTGAAGAACGGTGTCTCGCGGTCGACGAAGAACTCCTTCAGCACCACATGGCCCATCGCCAGCGCCAGCGCGCCGTCGGTGCCGGGGTGCGGGTGCAGCCACTCGTCGGCGAACTTGGCGTTGTCGGCGTAGTCCGGCGCGACCACCACGACCTTCTGGCCCCGGTAGCGGGCCTCCGCCATCCAGTGCGCGTCCGGCGTACGGGTGACGGGCACGTTCGAGCCCCACATCATCAGATACGCCGCGTCCCACCAGTCACCCGACTCGGGCACGTCGGTCTGGTCGCCGAAGACCTGCGGGGAGGCGACGGGCAGGTCCGCGTACCAGTCGTAGAAGGAGAGCATCGGGGCGCCGATGAGGGAGTGGAAGCGGGCGCCCGCCGCGTGCGACACCATCGACATCGCGGGGATCGGGGAGAACCCGGCGATCCGGTCCGGGCCGTACGTCTTGATCGTGTGCACGTGGGCCGCGGCGACCATCTCGACCGCCTCGTCCCAGTTGGCGCGCACCATGCCGCCCTTGCCGCGGGCCCGCTGGTAGCGGCGCCGCCGCTCGGGGTCGCCCTGGATGTCGGCCCAGGCCAGGACCGGGTCCTTCAGCCGGGCCTTCGCCTCCCGGTACAGCTCCAGCAGCACACCCCGGACGTACGGGTAGCGCACCCGGGTGGGGGAGTAGGTGTACCAGGAGAACGCCGCCCCGCGCGGGCAGCCGCGGGGCTCGTACTCGGGGCTGTCGGGGCCGACGCTCGGATAGTCCGTCTGCTGGGTCTCCCACGTGATGATGCCGTCCTTGACGTACACCTTCCAGCGGCAGGAGCCGGTGCAGTTCACGCCGTGCGTGGAGTTGACGACCTTGTCGTGGCTCCAGCGGTCCCGGTAGAAGGCGTCTGCCTCCCGGCCGCCGACCAGGCCGATGCTGTGCAGGTCGGGCGCGGGCTCGCCGGGCCGGAAGAACCGACCCGCCTTCAGCAGGGCCGCGCCGGGCTCGGTGGGCGGTATCCGGGTGTCGGTCACATGCGCTCCCTCAGTTGCCCGTCGCCTCAATCTAGGGCGGGGCTGGGGAGCGCACCACCCGGCTGCACCAGGCGGGTCAGGGGCGCGCGCGGGGTGCGTGCGGGGGTCTCAGAAGTCGGCGCGGCGATCCCGCAGGAGCTTGCGGGTGCGGTCGGCGGAGGCGGCGCCGGTGGACATGTGGTCCAGAACCTCCAGGTGGGCGGCGACCTCCGTGCGCGAGTCCAGGTACAGCGCGCCGGTCAGATACTCGGTGAAGACCATGTCCGGAAGCTCCGGCTCGGCGAACCGGAAGAGAGTGAAGGGGGCGTACGTGCCCGGGTGCGGGCCGCGGGCGAACTCGGCGATCTGCAGGGTGACCCGGTCCCGCTCGCTGAACTCCAGCAGCCGGTCGAGCTGCTCGCGCATCACCGAGGTGTGATCGCTCACCGGTCTGCGCAGCACCGTCTCGTCCATGATCACCCACAGGTGGGGCCGGTCCGGCTTGTCCAGCAGCCGCTGCCGCTCCATCCGCAGCGCCACATGCCGCTCGATGCTCTCCGGGCCCATCTGGCCTATCGTCCCGGCCTGGAGCACGGCCCGCGCGTAGTCCTCCGTCTGGAGCAGTCCCGGCACGAAGTGCGGCTCGTAGGAGCGGATCATCCGCGCCGCGCCCTCCAGGCTGACGTACAGGCTGAACCAGTCCGGCAGCACATCGTGGTACCGCTGCCACCAGCCCGGCTGGTTCGCCTCCTCGGCCAGCGAGACGAACGCGGCGGCCTCCTCGGCGGGCACCCCGTAGGTGTCCAGCAGCACCTGCACATACGGGATCTTCAGCGCGACCTCGGCCATCTCCATGCGCCGTACCGTCGCCGACGCCACGCGCAGGACCTTCGCGGCCTCCTCGCGCTTGAGCCCGGCCGCCTCACGCAGCTCCTGCAACCGCTTGCCGAGCACCACTTGTCCCACGGTCGGCGCAGGCCGCCGCTCACTCACGCCACGCCCTCCCCTACGCGCCGAAGTTCCCGTGCAGTCTGCCATGTTCCGCTTCCGCTCTCACCGGTTCGGCGGTGAGGCGCTCGCCACTGCCGCGCCCGGCATTACCCGGGAGGTAATCGACCGCGTACGGCCCCGGGCGCGATGGTGGTGCCCACGGGTTCCGGGCCGGCGCACTCCGGTCCGGAACCCGCCGTCCGCCACCCCCCTTCCCACGGAGGATGATTCGCCATGTCCGCGACCCAGCTCGCCGCACTCGCCCGCACCTTGGACCCGGCGACGGTGCTGCGCCGCTTCCTCGCCGTCGACGCGGTGGTGACGGGCGCCAACGCCCTTGCGTATCTGGCGGTTTCGGGCCCGCTGAGCGACCTGCTGGGGGTGAACCGGGGCCTGCTGCTGGCACTCGGCGCACTCCTGGCCGCTTACGCGGCGGGCGTCGGTGTCCTCGCCGCGCGCCGGATGCCCGGAGCCGTCCCCGTCCGCCTGGTCATCGAGACCAACTTCGCCTGGGCGGCGCTCAGCCTGATCGCCCTCGCGCTGTGGCTGTCGCCGACGACGACGGGCGCGGTGTGGACGGTGCTCCAGGCACTCACGGTCGCCGGGTTCGGGGCGCTCCAGCACAGGGCGCTGAAGGTCCGTCAGGGCAGCGGCGTCTGAGGATGTGTCAGTACGGCAACTCCTGAGATCCCGTCAAGGCATCAGCGACTGGAGGTACTTGACCGTCGCCGGGTCGGCCGGGAGCAGTGTCTCGATGGCCAGCTCGGCGACGGTGACGTCCATGGGGGTGTTGAAGGTGGAGATGGAGGACACGAAGGACAGCGTGCGGCCCTCGTGCTCGATGACGAGGGGGAGCGCGAAGGAGGGGACGGCCTCCTCGTGACCGAGGTCCTGGCCCTCGGGCACCGGGTAGGCTGCGACCTCCTCGTACAGCTCGCGGAGCGGCTCCGAGCGGCGCAGCGCGATCTGCCGTTCCATCTGGGCCAGCAGGTGCCCGCGCCACTCGCGCAGGTTGCGGATGCGCGGGGCGAGGCCCTCCGGGTGGAGGGTGAGGCGCATGGCGTTCAGCGGCGGTTCGAGCAGGTGCTCGGGGATGCCGTCGAGCAGCATCAGGATGCCCTGGTTGGCCGCCAGCACGGTGTAGGTCGCGTCCACCACGATCGCCGGGTACGGCTCGTAGCCCTGGATCAGCCGCTCCATGCCCGTGCGCACGGCGTCCAGGGCCGGGTCGTCGAGCGGGGTCTCCGGGAAGCGCGGGGCGTAACCGGCGGCCAGCAGAAGGGCGTTGCGTTCGCGGACGGGCACGTCCAGGTGCTCGGCGAGCCGCAGCACCATCTCCTCGCTGGGCCGGGAACGGCCCGTCTCGATGAAGCTGATGTGCCGGGCGGAGGACCCGGCCCGCAGCGCCAGCTCCAGCTGACTGACCCGGCGCTGCTCCCGCCAGGCCCGCAGCAGCGGTCCGACGCCCCGGTCGGTGGCAGTGGTCATGCCCCCGACGGTAGTCGATGACGCCTTCTGCGCCCCAGCGCGCCCCTTCTGACCAGGGCTTCCACGAGCGCTCTGTGGCAGTCTGGGGAGACACCCCACAGCCCGGGAAGGAGCGGTCCCATGGCCGTCGAACCGCTGTCGCAGAAGGAGATCGAGGACCGGCTCGCGGAACTGCCGGGCTGGTCGCTCGACGGGGACAGACTCGCCCGCGTCTACCGCCTGTCCTCGCACTTCGCGGCCACCGCGATGGTCGTGCACATCGCGCAGGTGCAGGAGGAACTGGACCACCACTCCGACCTGACGCTCGGCTACAACACGATCTCCCTGACCGTGCACACGCACAGCGCGGGCGGCGCGGTCACCGCGAAGGACTTCGAGCTGGCCCGCCGCGTGCAGGACCTGGCTCCGGGACACGGGGCCGAGTGAGGGGCGCGTGCTCGACTACAACAAGGAAGCCGACGTCTACGACTCCTCCCGGGGCGGCGAACCCCGGGCCGCCGCGGCGGCCGAGGCGGTCCTCGGCCTGATACCGGAGGGTGCCCGCACCCTCCTCGACGTGGCCTGCGGCACCGGGATCGTCACCCGCCGCCTCGCCGCGGCCCGTCCCGCGCTGCGCGTGGTCGGCGCGGACCTGACGTACGGCATGGCCCGGATGGCGGCGGCTCGGTTGCCCGGGTCGGTGGTCCTGGCGGACAGCCGCCGCCTGCCCTTCCCGGACGCAGCCTTCGACGCGGTGACCAGCGTCTGGCTCCTGCACCTGCTGGACGACGACGTGGCACGGGTGATCGCCGAGTGCGCGCGGGTGCTGCGCCCGGGCGGCGTCTACATCACGACGGTCGACAAGGCCGCCTCCCACGACGTCGGCAGCGACATCGACGAGGTCCTGGCCCCGCGCCCCCGCCGCGCCGCCCCGGACGAGGAGACGCTGGTCACGGCCCACGCGACCGCCCATGGCCTGCGCCTGACGGGCTCGGCCACCTTCACCGGGATCGGCCAGGGCCGCAGCCCCCGCAGCACGGCGGCCGACCTCCGCCGCGGATGGTTCACCCGCCTGCCCCCGGGCGACCCCCTGACGGAACACTTCGCCACGGCCCTCGGGGTCCTGCCGGACCAGGACCGGCGGCGAACGGATCCGGTGTACAAGGTGCGGGCCTATCGGAAGGCGGGGTAAAGGGGCGCTGCGGGCGCCGCTGAATGGTGCGTTCGGCAGTTTCGGGCCGAGTCGGACCGCCGGTGCGGCCTTGGTCGTATGGGGTTGGCTTCGGGTGCCGGCCCAAAACCGCCAAAAGGCCGGCGGGCGGGCGCTCGGTCGGGGCCGTCCGACCCGGCGCGCTCCTTGGCTCCCTTCACGAACTGCCGCAAGAACACGGCAACTTCACCGCTCCCCGGCGGCGACTTCAGGGAAACCGACCCGCCCCCAGGGAGGTACACCCCATGACGCACCCGCACCGCAGACCCCGCAGGACCGTGATGGCCGGCCTGGCTGCCACCGCCGTGCTCGTCGGCGCCGGGATCGCGGCGCTGCCTGGCGCCGAGGCCGCCGAGGCCGCTGCCGCGAGGCAGGTCGAGGCGCTGGACCGAGGGGTCGTCAGCGTCCATACCGGCACCGGGAATCTGGTCAGTTGGCGGTGGCTCGGAACCGATCCCGATGACGTGGCGTTCAATCTGTACCGCGCCGGTACGAAGGTCAACTCCGCCCCGATCACCGGGTCCACCAACTACTTCCACTCCGGCGCCCCCTCCCACGCCGATTACACGGTCCGGGCGATGGTGAACGGCGTGGAGCAACCGGACTCCGTGCACGCCATCCAGTTCCGGTCCGGGTACAAGGACGTGCCCATCACCCCGCCCGCCGGGGGCACCACCCCGGACGGCGTCGCCTACACCTACGAGGCCAACGACGCCTCCGTCGGCGACCTGGACGGCGACGGTGCCCTGGACCTCGTACTGAAGTGGCAGCCCAGCAACGCCAAGGACAACTCCCAGTCCGGGTACACCGGGAACACCGTCGTCGACGGCATCAGGCTCGACGGCACCCGGCTCTGGCGGATCGACCTCGGCCGCAACATCCGCTCCGGCGCCCACTACACCCAGTTCCAGGTGTACGACTACGACGGCGACGGCAGGGCCGAGGTCGCCATGAAGACCGCCGACGGCACCGTCGACGGCGGCGGCACGGTCATCGGCAGCGCGTCCGCGGACTACCGCAACTCCAGCGGGTACGTGCTGTCCGGGCCCGAGTACCTGACCATGTTCAACGGGCAGACCGGACGCGCGATGCAGACCGTCGACTACGTCCCGGCCCGCGGCACCGTCTCCTCCTGGGGCGACTCCTACGGCAACCGCGTGGACCGGTTCCTGGCCGGTACCGCCTACCTCGACGGCAGCCGACCCTCGCTGATCATGGCGCGCGGCTACTACACCCGTACCGTCATCGCCGCCTGGGACTGGCGGAACGGCTCCTTCACCCGCCGCTGGACCTTCGACACCAACTCCTCCACCAACGCGGGCAAGGGCTACGACGGCCAGGGCTCGCACAGCCTGTCCGTCGGTGACGTCGACAACGACGGCAAGGACGAGATCGTGTACGGCTCGATGGCCGTGGATGACAACGGCAGTGGGCTGTGGACCGCCAAGACCGGGCATGGGGACGCCCAGCATCTCGGGGATCTGGATCCGGCGAGCCCGGGCCTGGAGTACTACAAGGTGTCCGAGTCGAGCTCCCAGCCCGCCGCGCTGTACCTCAACCCCGCGAACGGGTCTGTCCGCTGGAAGCTGGCCGCCTGCTGCGACAACGGGCGCGGGGTCGCCGGGGACATCTACGCGGGCAACGACGGCGCCGAGGTCTGGTCCGCCTCGGACACCAGCATCCGCGACGAGGCCGGTGCCACCAAGGGCCGCGAGCCGTCCTCCGTCAACTTCCTGTCCTGGTGGGACGGGGACACGGTCCGGGAACTCCTCGACGGGACCCACATCGACAAGTACGGCACCTCCTCCGACACCCGCCTGCTGACCGGCGCCTCGGTGCACTCCAACAACGGCACCAAGGCGACCCCGTCGCTCTCCGGCGACATCCTCGGCGACTGGCGCGAGGAGGTCATCTGGCCGACCAGTAACAACACGGCGCTGCGGATCTACTCCACGCCGTACGAGACCAGCACCAGGATCACGACCCTGCTGCACGACACGATGTACCGCACCGGCCTGGCCTGGCAGAACACGGCCTACAACCAGCCGCCGCACCCCAGCTTCTTCCTCGGCAACGGCATGGCCACCGCCCCGCGACCCGCGGTATACGTGCCCTGAGCACATTTCGATCACAAGGTCTACACATGTCATGACTCCCCGGGGAAGATTCACTTCTCCGCACCATTTCCCTGGGGGGATCATGAGTCAGCAGTTCACGCCGCCGCCCATGCCCGGATACGGGCCGCCGGTACCGCCTCCGCCGCCGAAGGGGCCCCGTACGGCCCTGATCGCCACGGCCGCCGCCGTGGCCGGCGCGGTGGTCGCCGCCGCGGTCACCTACGGGGTCACCGGCGGCGGCGACAGTGATGAGGCCAAGCCCGCGCCCACGGTCACCGTCACCAAGACGGCACCTGCCGCCGAGACCGACGCGGCGGAGGAGGACACGAGCGGCGAGGACACGGGCGGAGAGGAGGCGGGCAGCAGCGACTCCTACGCCCTCGACGACACCGTCGTCTACGACCACGACGTCGAGGTCAGCCTCTCCGGCTTCAGCCGCGGGGTGTCCAGCGACTACGCGGCCCCGGAGAACACGCCGTACGTGAAGTTCACCATCAAGGTGGTCAACAACTCCGACTCCACCGTCGACGCCAACGAGATGACCGCCAGCTGCGCCTACGGCGACGAGGGCCGGGAGGGCGAGGCCATCTACGACGACGGACTCGACGGCCTGCCCGACACCCGCATCCTCGCGGGCCGCTCCCTGTCCTTCGCCTGGGCCTGCGAGCTGCCCAAGAAGGAAACATTCCTTCAGGTGGAGGTCGCTCCCGACTACGACTCGGAGGAAGTCGTCTTCGCGGGCGACGTGAAGTGAGCGACAGGGGCGCGGGCCGGCACCGGCCCGCGCCCCCGACACCTCAGCTCACCGAGCAGGACGCGTCGCCCACCTTGAAGGCGGTCGGCTCGCCGTTCGTGCCCGACCAGCTGCCGGTGAACCCGAAGCTCACCGAGGAACCGGCGGCCACGTTCGCGTTCCAGCCCACGTTCTTCGCCGTCACCGAGGAACCCGACTGGGTGTGCTCGGCGTTCCACATCTGCGACACCGTCTGACCGTTCGGGAAGGACCAGGTCAGCGCCCACCCGGACCATGCGCTCGTCCCGGTGTTGCTCAGCTGCACATCCGCCTGGAACCCGCCCTGCCACTGGTTGGTGACCTTGTACGTCACCGCGCAGGCGCCGGTCGGCTCGGGATCAGGATCGGGGTCCGGGTCGGTACCGCCGCTGTCGGACGTGTCGCCGTAGATGACACCCCGCCCGTTCGTGGCGATGTACACCCGGCCGTACACCCGCGGGTCACCCGTGATCGCCGCGCCCGTCCAGCCCCACTGGTGGGCGTCGTCGTTGATGCGCGTCCAGCTCTCCCCCTCGTCCGTGGAGCGGAAGATGCCGCGCACCCCGCCGATCTTCGCGCTGGTGTACAGCGTCTGGTACGACGCCCCCGGCGCCGCCTTGCCGAAGCCGATGGTGTCGGCCTGCTCCACGTTGGACAGCTTGCCGAAGCTCGCGCCGCTGTCGGTGGAGTGCCACAGCCCGTACGCGCCGTCACTCGCGCCGCCCGCCAGCCACACCTCGCCCTTCGCCCCGGGCAGCGCCTTGAAGCGGACGCTGTCGCCGCTCGGCAGCCCGGTCGCGGCGGACGCGGTGAAGCTGGCGCCGCCGTCCGTACTGACGTAGAACTTCCCGGACTTGAAGCCGTAGAACAGCTTCGGGTCGACCCGGTCGGACTCCACGGTCGCGCCCGCCGGGATGCCGGACGACGCCGACCAGGAGGTGCCGAAGCCGGTCGCGTAATGCACGCCGGCGCCTTCCGGGCTCCACACGAACCGGCTGCCGTCCGCCGCCGCGGCGACCGTCCCGCCGCCCGACACCCCCGAGGGATCGGTGCCGCCGAACCAGTTGGCGCCGTTGTCCGTGGAGAACGCGATGTGCGGCCCCGAGTCCAGATTGCCCACCCGGACCACGGTATTGGGGTTGGACTCCGCGAAGTCCAGGCTGGTCGTCGTGGTGAAGTTCGGCTGCGTGTACATCATCGGCGGGACCTGGGTCAGGTCCGTGTGCCGGAAGCCGCCGATGTCACCGAGCGCGCTGAGCAGCGGGGCGCCCGACGGGGGAGAGGCGAGGTCGTTGACCGCCGTCTCCTCCAGCCCCCTGACCATCGGCTTGATGGTGAACTGCGTTCCCTCGTCCCAGTTCCCGAGGTTCTCGGTGCCGTAGATCGTCGCGCCCGTGCCGTACATCATCCGGTCCGAGTCGAACGGGTCGATCTCCAGCGCCTCGGTCATCCACCCGAGTTTCGGGATCTGTTCCGGCGGGGCCGGGTTCGCGTTCCAGGTCAGCCAGGGGGAGGAGGAGACATCCATGGTGTAGCGGTTGGCGCGGTTCGGGTACGACGTGTAGTCCCACGCCTTCGTCCAGGTGGCGCCGCTGTCGGTGGACCGGAAGATCTGCGTGTCCGGCCACCAGGAGCTGTACGCCGTCGCCATCACCGTGCCCGGGTGCTGCCGGTCGACGGTCAGACCGCTGAAGCCGTAGTAGGTGTCGGCCTCCGCCACCGGGCTGATGTCCGTCCAGGTGCCGGTCGCCGTCGCGTACCGCCACAACTGCCCCTTGCCGCCGTCGTAGGGGCCGCCCTTGTCGCTGTAGGCCAGATACAGATAGCCGTTCTCCGCGTCGAGGACGCCCTTGTGGGCCAGATATCCGGTGGGCTGACCGGCGAGACGGCTCCAGGTCGCGCCCGCGTCCGTCGAGCGGTACACCGCGTTGTCCTGGTCGGCGACGCCGACGTAGATCGTCCGGGTGGCGCTGCCCGCGCTGCCCGAGGACTCGTCGAAGGTGACCCAGACGATGCCCTGGTTGTCGGAGGCGTAGCCGCTGGAGTCGCTCGGATCCTGCACGTAGGTGCCGACGTTGGGGAAGTTCGTCACCTGTGACCAGCTCGCCCCGGAGTCCGTCGACCGCCACAGGCCCTTGCCGCTCGGCGCGCCCAGGTACAGCACGCTGTTGCGGTTCGGGTCGATCGCCAGGCGCTCGCCCATGCCCCGGCCGGGCATGTTGCCGCCCAGCTTGAACGGCAGGTCCGCCTTCCGCCAGCTCGCGCCCCGGTCGGCGGAGCGCAGCACCGCGCCGTTGCCCGGGTCCCAGCTGTTGGTGTAGGTGCCGACCGCCGCGTACACCCGGTCCGGGTCGACCGGGTCGGAGGCGAGGCTGACGACCCCGGTGTGCCCCCAGTCGTTCCAGCCCACCGAGTCCAGCAGTGGCGTCCAGGACTTCGAGGACTCCACCCAGCGGTAGGCGCCGCCGATGTCGGTGCGGGCGTAGGCGAGGTTCTTCTCGGTGCGGTTGAAGACGATGCCGGGGACGAAGCCGCCGCCGTCGATGCGGGCGTTCTTCCAGGTGTAGGTGTCGGCGGCGATGGACACCGGCGGGGTGTCGGGCTCGGCGGCCAGCGCGGGCGGGGTGCCCGCGAGCAGACCGGCCGCCAGCGCCAGGACGACCGTGAGGACGCGGGTTCTGCGGACGGTTCGTGGCACGGTTCTTCGCACGGGGTGTCCTTTCCGAAGGGGTGGGGGAACTCCGAAGGGGGAACAGCCGATTGCTGATGGCAAGCGCTTTCTCGACGGTGCGAGATATGCCGGGCGGCCCCCTGTGCGGGAGGGGACCGCCCGGCTGCCCGGTCCCGCCGTCAGGAGGCGGGACCGCGTACGCGGAGCCCTTCGGGCGCCGTGGGGCGCTCAGCGGGGGGTTATTCGAGGAGCTCCGCGTACGAACCCATGGCCAGGGCGATGTCCGCCTGGGCCCAGAACCGGTGGTACGTGAACGTCGGCACCGCACCGCCTCGCAGGTACGACTCGATCTTCGACCAGGCAGGGTCGTCCTGGTAGAAGGAGCGGATCGACTCGAACGTGGACGAGGAGTTGATCGCGTCGCCGTTCGGCATGGTCCCGGTCCAGCCGCTCGGGACGTAGACCGGGTCGTCGAAGCGGTTGTAGTCGGCGCGGTTCTCCGGGACGGCGATGCCCAGGTCGTCCTGGTAGTTGTCCCACATGCCGTCCAGCAGCGTCTTCGCCGTCGTCGCCGCCTCGGTGTCGCCGGAGCGGTCGGCGTAGTACGTCAGGGTCTTGGCGTACGCGGCCGCCACACCGACGTCATTGGTGTAGTCGGCGACGGTGACGTGCAGACCGGCGTTGGAGCCGGGGCTGCTCGCGTTCCAGGTGTCGGGCTGGCCCGACCACTGGAGCGTCGACGGGAACCGGAAGGTGCCGTCCGGGTTGATCGTGGTGTGCTCCAGCGCCCAGTCGACCCACTTGTCCAGGACCGTCTTGGCGGCGGCGTTCCCGGTCTGCTGGTAGTACTCGGCCACCCGCTCCATCGACCACGCCTGGAAGCCGAACCACTGGTTGGACGGCGGGTCGTGGTAGACGGGCTGCTGGTCGTAGTACATGCCGTAGAAGGTCGACTTGCCGCTCGGCGGGGTCGCGTACCGGCCCGCCCAGCTGTTGGTCGCACCGCCCGCGATCGCGCCCTCGCTGGACTGCAGCCAGCGGTAGAACTCGATCTGCCGGTCCAGGGACTTGGCCCAGTCCGCCTGGCCGGTCGCCGACTTGGGCTTCAGGTCGGCGTAGTTGGCCAGGGCGTACGCGGCCATCGGGTTCTGGTAGCCGCCGTGCGCGTGGCTGGAGCCGATGCGCCAGGCCCAGCCCGCCGAGGTGTCGGTGGCACCGCCCCAGGCGTAGTACCAGGAGAGCAGGTAGTGCGAGGCGTCCTTGCCGGTGCCCGCCGGGCAGGCGGACGGTCCGACGCAGTTGCCCACCTTCTTGAAGTACTTGTCGTACATGGCGTAGCGCAGGTAGTCGCCCATCTTCGCGGCCTTGGCTACGGTCGCGGAGATCTCGCTGCCCTTGCCCTGCGCGTCGGCCCACTTGTCGGCCCAGTACGCGGCCTGCACGGCACGCGCGTCGGCGTCCGGGGCGTTGGTGAACTTCCACTGCTTCGCGTAGGAGGAGTCACCGGTGAACAGGTCCAAGTACCCGTTCTTCCCGCCGTACTTGAAGGCGTCGCAGGTCGGCTGCGGCACCGTCTCCCACACCGACTCCTGCGCGCCGCGCTGGAAGGTGTTGATGTACGACGGACCCGTGTCCGACGGTCCCGCCTCGCACTTGCCGGGCGAGTTGCCGTAGCCGTAGGTGTTGTCCACGTCCTGCAGCCAGTGCATGCCGTAGACGTCGTCCGTGCCGTACGCGCTCTTCAGCTCCGCCGCGATCGGGTCCGGGCCGACCGAGACACCGGAGTCCAGCGGGGCCGGGTACTCGTTCGGGGTGTCCAGCTCGGGCGCGTAGGTGGCCGGCTTGGAGGCGTTGTAGAAGGAGTTGGTCGGCTGGTCGGCGTGGGTCGGGATCATGTACTTCTCCATGATCTCCCAGGCGCCGTTGAACTTGCTCCAGTCGCCCGTGACCTTGCCGTACATGGCCTGCAGCCACAGCAGATAGCTGTACGCCTCCGAGGTGGTCTCGTGGCCGTGGTCCGGGGCCTCCACGATCAGCGTCTCCACCGAGTGGTAGGGGATGCCCTCGGGTGAGAAGTAGCCGTTCGCGGGGTTGGTGATCTTCCCGTACAGCTCCAGGAAGCGGGCGTCGTACTCACCCGACTCCTCGACCTGGGTGACGGTCACCGTCGCCTTGGCGTGCCCGTTCGCGGTCGACTCGAAGGTCGCCGCGCCGGTGCCGGAGGAGTCGGCGGAGATGGTCACGCGCTGGGCGGTGTTCCAGTTCGACGGTGTGAAGGTGAGCGTGGCGCCGCCGGTCACCGTCAGCCCCGAATTCCCGCTCGCGCGGCTGGTGGTGACGGTCACGTTGGACGAGGGCTGCGTGGACAGCTTGATGTCGTACGTGCCCGTCTTGCCCTGCTGTACGGCGAGTTGGTTGGTCGAGGCCACCACGGCGGGACCCGAGGCGACCGTGATGCCGACCGGCGTGGACTCCGCGGACGCGCCGAGGCTGTCGTACGCCTTCGCCACCAGGGAATGACTGCCCACGGTCAAGCTGGAGACCGAGAGCGAGTAGGGCGCGCTCGTGTCGGTGCCCAGCAGCGTGGTGTCGTCGTAGAACTCGACCTTGGTGATCGTGGCGTCATCGGCCGCGGCGGCGGTCGCCGCGAGCGGCACCGGGTCGCCCTGCGAGTACACGGCACCCGCCGCCGGGCTGGTCAGCACCGTGATCGGGGGCTGATGGGCGCCGACACAGGTGGTGCCGTTCACCTTGAAGGAGGTGGGGGCGGTGTTGGTGCCGCTGTACGTGAACTGCGCACCGGTGCTGACCGCGGCGCCGGCCGCGATCCGCCCGTTGTAACTCGCGTTGGTGACGGTGATGTTCTGCCCGGACTGCGACCAGGTGCCGTTCCAGCCGTTGCTGAGGCGCTGGTTGCCCGAGTAGGCGTACGTCAGGGTCCAGCCGTCGATCACGTCCGTCCCGCGGTTGGTGATCGTCAGGTCGGCGGTGAAGCCGGAACCCCAGTCGTTCGTCTTGTAGTCGACGCTGCACTGCAACGGTGCCGCCTGCGCCGGCGTCGTGCCCGTCGCGAGCAGGGTGAACGGAAGCGCCAGAGCGGCGACGACGGCTGTCCAGGCGCGCCGCACCACTGCCCGTCTCCGGGGTGGGGGATGCATGTGCTGGTTCCTCCTTGCGGCTCGGAGATGTCAAGGCTTGAACCAGTGGGAGCGCTCCCATAGTGGGGAAGGGGGTGCTGGGGGTCAAGGTGCTTGAAGAGTCGAAAAGATTCGATGCGTTCGTTTAACAAAACTTGGCAACTCCCCTGTTGCTCAACGTCACTTGGCGCTAACTTCAATGACACCAGTGGGAGCGGTTCCACCAGTCGACGCGTCCGTCACGGCCGCGCTGATCTGCACAGGAGTCGCTCATGCGCCACCCCCCGCGTTCAGTACTTTTAGCCCACGCCGGGCGGCCTCGGGCCACTCCTTCCCGTATCGAAACCCCCGCATCGACACGAAGGAACCCGCACTCATGAGCCGTACCAGAATCGCGATGCTCGCTGCCCTGGCGCTGGTCGCCGGGGCGTCCGGGACGTCGCTGGCCGCGGTGCCGGACGACCTCGGCGCCGCCGCCGTGCCCTGCACCGTCGACTACAAGGTGCAGAACGAGTGGAGCACCGGCTTCACCGCCTCCGTCACCGTCACCAACAACGGTGCCGCCAAGAGCAGTTGGGCGGTGAAGTGGGCCTACGCCGGCAACCAGCAGATCACCAACGGCTGGAACGCCAGGATCAACCAGAGCGGCACGTCGGTCACCGCCACCAACGAGAGCTACAACGGCACCCTGGGCACCGGCGGTTCGGTCAGCTTCGGCTTCAACGCCAGCTACAGCGGCAGCAACGCGATCCCGGCGACCTTCACCCTCGACGGCGTCACCTGCAACGTCGACGACGGCGGCACCGACCCCGGCGGCCCGGGCGAACCCGGTGAGGGCGACCGCGTGGACAACCCGTACTCCGGCGCCAAGGTCTACGTGAACCCCGAGTGGTCCGAGAAGGCCGCCGCCGAGCCCGGCGGCAGCCGCATCGCCGACCAGCCCACCGGTGTCTGGCTGGACCGGATCGCCGCCATCAACGGCGTCAACGGCGGCATGGGCCTGCGCGACCACCTCGACGAGGCCCTCTCCCAGAAGGGCAGCGACGAGCTGGTCATCCAGCTGGTCATCTACAACCTGCCCGGCCGTGACTGCGCCGCCCTCGCCTCCAACGGCGAGCTGGGCCCGACCGAGATCGACCGGTACAAGAACGAGTACATCGACCCGATCGCCGAGATCCTCTCCGACCCGAAGTACGCCTCCCTGCGCATCGTCACCACCGTCGAGATCGACTCCCTGCCCAACCTCGTCACCAACACCGGCAGCCGCCCCACGGCCACCCCGGAGTGCGACGTGATGAAGGCCAACGGCAACTACGTCAAGGGCGTCGGCTACGCGCTCGCCCAGCTCGGCGCCATCCCCAACGTCTACAACTACGTCGACGCCGGCCACCACGGCTGGATCGGCTGGGACGACAACTTCAACGCCTCCGCGCAGATCTTCAAGGAGGCCGCCACCGCCGAGGGCGCCACGGTCAACGACGTCCACGGCTTCATCACCAACACCGCCAACTACAGCGCCCTGAAGGAGGAGAACTTCACCATCAACTCCACGGTCAACGGCACCTCCGTCCGCGAGTCGGACTGGGTGGACTGGAACCGCTACGTCGACGAGCTGTCCTTCGCCCAGGCCTTCCGCAACCAGCTGGTGTCGGTCGGCTTCAATTCCAGCATCGGCATGCTGATCGACACCTCCCGCAACGGCTGGGGCGGCAGCCAGCGGCCCACCGGTCCCGGCGCCACGACCAACGTCAACACCTACGTCGACGGCGGCCGCTACGACCGCCGCATCCACATCGGCAACTGGTGCAACCAGTCCGGAGCCGGTCTCGGCGAACGCCCGCAGACCGCCCCGGCCGCCGGGATCGACGCCTACGTCTGGATGAAGCCCCCGGGGGAGTCCGACGGCTCCAGCACCGCGATCCCGAACGACGAGGGCAAGGGCTTCGACCGGATGTGCGACCCGACCTACACGGGCAACGCGCGCAACGGCAACAACCTGTCCGGCGCCCTGCCGAACGCGCCGGTCTCCGGGCACTGGTTCTCCGCCCAGTTCCAGGAGCTGATGAGGAACGCCTACCCGCCGCTGTCGTAAGCGGCTGACCCGCCGGGGCGCCCTGCGACGCCGGGCGCCCCGGCACCTGCCGCGCCGGCGCGGAGGGTGGCTTCGGCACGTGCCGTGCCGCAGTACCGGGTGCCCCGGCACCTGCGGCGCGGCAGTGGCGACCGGCCCCGGCATCTGCCGAGCCCCGGCGTCGGCCGGCCTTGGCACCTGGCGCGCCTCGGCCTCTGCCGGCCTCGGCACTTGCCGCGCCTCAGCGCCGGGCGACCCTCGACGCCAGCCGCCGCACCAGGGCGCGCCCCGGCACCCCACCGCCTTTTGCGGATACGGCAACGACGTTTGCGTCCCGCCGGTGAGTCGACGCACCCTGTCGGCACCCGGAGGAGAGGCTGAGCACCATGGCGCACGGACCCGCACACCAGCACGCGCACGACCACAACGACACGGACATCGACTGGGCCGACATGGCCGAGCACCTCCAGACCCAGGCCGAGCTGTACACGCCGCTCCACGAGCACGCGCTGGCCTGGCTGGGCGGCAAGCAGACCGAACCCGGTCTGATCGTCGACGCGGGCAGCGGTCCCGGCGTCGTCTCCTGCCAGCTCGCCGAAGCCTTCCCTGGGGCCCGGGTCGTCGCCGTGGACGGCTCCGAGCCGCTGCTCGAACTCGCCCGCGCCAGGGCGGAGCGGCTCGGGGTCGCGGACCGTTTCGCCACGCTCGCCGGGGAACTCCCCGAGGCCATGGCCGACCTGGACTACCCCGCCGACCTGATCTGGGCGAGCCACAGCCTCCACCACCTCGGCGACCAGCAGGCGGCGATCGCCGCCTACGCCGAGCGTCTGAACGTCGGCGGCACCCTCGCCCTGGTCGAGGGCGGCCTGTCCGCCCGTTTCCTGCCCCGCGACATCGGTATCGGCCGCCCGGGTCTGGAGGCCCGGATCGACGCCGTCCAGGCCGACTGGTTCACCGAGATGCGCGCCTCCCTGCCCGACAGCGTGCCGGTCACCGAGGACTGGCGCGCCCTGATGACCCACGCCGGCCTCAAGCCCTCCGGCACCCGCACCTTCCTCCTGGACCTCCCCGCCCCGGCCCCCGACCGGGCCCGCGCGGTAGCCGCCGACACCTTCGAACGCGTCCGCGAGAAGCTGGCCGACCAACTCGACGCCGAGGACCGCGCCACCCTGGACCGCCTCCTCGACCCGAACGACGAGGCGAGCGTCCACCAGCGCCCCGACCTGTACGTCCTGGCGGCCCGGACAGTGCACACCGGCGTCCGCACCGGCTGATCGGGCCCGCGCTCGGCCGGCTCCCCGGCCGGGCGTGAACCGCCCGAGTACCGCACGACCTGCGCGACCGTCCCCCTGACCCGTCACCCTTGACTTCGAGAGCACTCCAATTGATGGACTCTCCCTCCCGCTCACCGAACACCTCAGGGGGTCACCATGACGGCATCACCGGTCGCGCTCATCACCGGCGGCGGCAGCGGTATCGGCGCCGCGGTCGCACGCCAACTGCTGGACGCCGGACACAGGGTGGCCGTCACCGGCCGCGGCGAGGCCAGGCTGAAGGGCTTCGCCGAGGAACTCGGGGAACCCGAGGGGCTGTTGACGATCGTCGGGGACGCCGCCGACCACAGGCAGATCCAGGCCGCCGTGGACACCACCCTGAAGGAGTTCGGGCGGATCGACACGGTCGTCGCCAACGCGGGCTTCGCCACCCACGATTCGGTCGCCGAGGGAGACCCGTCCGGCTGGCCGGAGATGGTCCTCACCAATGTCCTCGGACCGGCGCTGCTGATCCGCGCCTCCATCGACGCCCTGAAGGAGAGCCGGGGCCGGATCGTGCTGATCGGCAGTGTCGCCGGTTTCGTGCACACGCCGGGCAACATCTACGGCGCCACCAAGTGGGCGGTGACCGGGCTCGCCGAGAACACCCGCCGTCAGGTCACCGAGTGGGGCGTCGGCGTCACCCTCGTCGCGCCGGGCCGGGCGGAGACGCCGTTCTGGGACAGCTCCGGCAGCCTGCCCCCGGGCCACCTGCTCACCGCCGACCAGGTCGCCGACTCGATCGTCTGGGCGATCCGGCAGCCGGCCGGCGTCGACGTGAACACCGTCGTCGTACGGCCCATCGGGCAGCCCGTGTGACCCGTGTGGGCGGCCCCGTCGCGACGGAGCCGCCCACACGTCACAGGTCAGACCACGTCGAACGTGGCCGGGTTCGGGCCGATCCGCCGGTCCTCGTTCAGCGCGCTGATCGCCGCCAGGTCCTCGGCGTCGAGGCTGAAGTCGAAGACGTCGATGTTCTCGCGGATGCGGGACGGGGTGACGGACTTCGGGATGACCACATTGCCCGTCTGCAGGTGCCAGCGCAGCACGATCTGGGCCGGGGTGCGGTTGTGCTTCTGCGCGATCGCCACGATCGCCGGGACCTCCAGCAGGCCCTTGCCCTGGCCGAGCGGCGACCACGCCTCGGTGGCGATGCCGTGCCGGGCGTGGAACTCGCGGGCGGCGTGCTGCTGCAGATGCGGGTGGAGCTCGATCTGGTTGACCGCCGGGACGACCGACGTCTCGCCGATCAGCCGCTCCAGGTACTCCGGCAGGAAGTTGGACACACCGATCGCCTTGACCCGGCCGTCGGAGAGCAGCTTCTCGAACGCCTTGTAGCTGTCGACGTACTTGTCCCTGGCCGGCAGCGGCCAGTGGATGAGATAGAGGTCGACGTACTCCAGGCCCAGCTTGGCCAGCGAGGTGTCGAAGGCGCGCAGGGTGGAGTCGTACCCCTGGTCCGCGTTCCAGAGCTTGGTGGTGACGAAGATGTCCTCACGGGGGATGCCCGAGGCGGCGATGGCCTTGCCGGTGCCCTCCTCGTTTCCGTAGATCGCCGCTGTGTCGATGCTGCGGTACCCGGACTCCAGCGCGGTGCCGACCGCCCGCTCCGCCTCGTCGTCCGGCACCTGCCAGACGCCGAAGCCCAGCTGGGGCATCTCGACGCCGTTGTTGAGCTTGATCAGGGGGACCTTGCTGCTCACGAGCTCTTGATCCTTACGGTTGTCGTCAGGTGATAAGCCCCATCGTCAACGATCACGGCCCGTGATGCATTCCTGATCGCAGAATCAGTCCGGAAGGCAGCCGGGAGGCAGCCGGGAGGCGTCCGGGCGGCTCACGCCTGATACAGCGCCTCGACCTCATTGGCGTACGCCTTCTCGATCGCCCTGCGCTTCAGCTTCAGCGACGGTGTGAGCAGCCCGTGCTCCTCGGTGAACGGCTGGGCGAGGATGCGGAAGGTGCGGATCGACTCGGCCTGCGAGACCAGTGTGTTGGCGGCGACCACCGCCCGCCGCACCTCGGCCTCCAGATCGGGGTCCCGCACCAGCTCCGCCGGGCTCATCACCGGCTTGCCCCGCATGCTCAGCCAGTGCTCCACGGCCTCCTGCTCCAGCGTCACCAGGGCGGCGACGTACGGGCGGTCGTTGCCGACCACGATGCACTGCGCGACCAGCGGATGGTCCCGCACCCGCTCCTCCAGCAGCCCCGGCGAGACACTCTTGCCGCCCGAGGTCACCAGGATCTCCTTCTTGCGCCCGGTGATGGTGAGATAGCCGTCCTCGTCCAGCGCCCCGATGTCACCCGTGGCCAGCCACCCGTCGTGCAGGGTCTCGTCGGTGGCCTTGGGGTTGTTGAGATAGCCCTGGAAGACATTGCCGCCGCTCAGCCAGATCTCCCCGTCGTCAGCGATATGGACCGTGACCCCCGGAATCGGCTGCCCGACCGTGCCGTAGCGGGTGCGCTCGGGCGGGTTGGCGGTGGCGGCGGCCGTGGACTCGGTCAGCCCGTACCCCTCGTAGATGTGCACACCCGCGCCCGCGAAGAACAGCCCGAGCCGCCGGTCCATCGCCGAGCCGCCGGACATGGCGTGCCGGATCCTGCCGCCCATCGCGGCGCGCATCTTGCCGTAGACGAGCTTGTCGAAGAACTGGTGCTGCATCCGCAGCCCCGCCGACGGCCCCGGCCCGATGCCCCAGGCCTTCGCCTCCATCGCGTCCGCGTAGTTCACGGCCACCTCGACGGCCTTCTCGAAGGCGCCGCCCTTGCCCTCCCTCTCGGCCTTGCGCCGGGCGGCGTTGAACACCTTCTCGAAGATGTACGGCACCGCGAGGAAGAAGGTGGGCCGGAAAGCGGCGAGATCCGGAAGAAGCGCGGCGGCGTTCATCTGCGGCTGATGCCCGAACCGCACCCGCCCCCGGATCGCCGCGACCTGCACCATCCGCCCGAAGACATGCGCCAGCGGCAGGAACAGCAGCGTCGCCGCCTCGTCGCCCTTCTTGGAGTGGAACACCGGCTCCCAGCGCTCGATGACCGTGTCCGCCTCGTACATCAGATTGCCGTGCGAGATCACACAGCCCTTGGGCCGGCCGGTAGTACCGGACGTATAGATGACCGTGGCGACGGAGTCCGGGGTGACGGCCTGCCGGTGCCGGTGCACCACCTCGTCGTCGAGATGCGCGCCCGCGTCGTACAGCTCCCGCACACAGCCCGCGTCGAGCTGCCACAGCTCCCGCAGGTTCGGCAGCCGGTCGATGACGGTGGCGATCGTCATCGCGTGGTCCTCGTGCTCCACGATCGCCGCGGTGACCTCGGCGTCGTACAGCATCCAGAAGCACTGCTCGGCCGACGAGGTCGGATAGATCGGCACCACCTGGGCGCCGACGGTCCACAGCGCGAAGTCGAACAGCGTCCACTCGTACCGCGTGCGCGACATGACCGCGACCCGGTCGCCGAACCGCACACCCCGTGCGAGCAGCCCCTTGGCCAGGGCCAGCACCTCGTCACGGAACTCCGCGGAGGTCACGTCCCGCCACTGCCCGGCTTCGTCCTTGCGGCCCAGCGCCACATGCGCCGGGTCCTCCTCGGCATACCGGAACACCACGTCGGCCAGTCCGCCCACCGGCGGTGCCAACGCCAACGGAGGGTTGGTGAACTCGCGCAAACTCGCTCCCGCTCCCCGTTGTGTGTACGACCTTGTACGACGCCAGCGCTGGCCGTGAAAGCTACCCCACGGTCAGACGGGGCGGGAGGGGGTGGAAAACCGGCCAAAGCCGCGACACGGCCCCGCCTGCCAGGGAAAATGCACGCACAAGGGGAAGGGTCGGACAGAAACCTGACGGTTGAGTAAGGTTCGGTGCCTTGATCTCCACCAAATCTGTACGACCCGTTCAGCGCCGGTGCAGCCGCTCCCCGCCCGCCAGAATCGCCGCTGCCAGCGCGTCCGCGGCTCCCTTCGCCGCCGTCCGCCGCGCGCCGTGGACCAGTACGAAGTCCACCTGCCCCAGTTCCGGCAGCCCCGCCCGCTCGGGCATCCGCACCAGCCCCGGCGGGATCAGCCCCCGCGAATGCGCCATCACACCCAGCCCGGCCCGAGCCGCCGCGATCAAGCCATTGAGACTGCCGCTGGTGCACACGATCCGCCACTCCCGCCCCTGCCGCTCCAGCGCCTCCAGCGCCCGGGCCCGGGTGATCCCCGGCGGCGGATACACGATGAGCGGCACCGGCCGGTCCGGCTCCAGCCGCAGCCGCTCCGCCCCGATCCACACCAGCCGGTCGCTCCACACCGGCTCACCCCGCGGATCCTCGGGCCGCCGCTTGGCGAGCACGAGATCGAGCTTCCCGGCGGCCAACTGCTCGTGCAGCGTCCCCGACAGCTCCACGGTCAGCTCCAGATCGACCTCCGGATGCTCGTACCGAAAGCCCTCCAGGATCTCCGGCAGTCGGGTCAGTACGAAGTCCTCCGACGCCCCGAACCGCAGCCGCCCCCGCAGCCGGGTCCCGGTGAAGAACGCCGCCGCCTGCTCGTGCACCTCCAGGATCCGCCGCGCGAACCCCAGCATGGCCTCGCCGTCCTCGGTCAGCTCCACGGAGTGGGTGTCCCGCGCGAACAGCTGCCGCCCCGTCGCGTCCTCCAGCCTCCGCACATGCTGGCTGACCGTCGACTGCCGCAGCCCCAGCCGCCGCGCCGCCTGCGTGAAGCTCAGCGTCTGGGCCACGGCCAGAAAGGTCCGCAGATGAGAGGGCTCGTACACACCCCCAGGCTATCGCCGTACGCGATAGCAGTCAGAGCGGTATACGGGATTCCCGATCAGCACTCGTCGGAGCACGATGGAGAGGGCACGCCCGTGCCCGGGAACCACCCGCGAGTGAAGTAGTGGAGCACAGTGAAACGCCTGCGCTGGCCGCGTCGCATGCCGATCGACCCGTACCTCCTGCTCCTGCTCGGGACGGTGGGCCTCGCGGCACTGCTCCCGGCCCGCGGCACGGGCGCCGACGTGGCCTCCGGCGCCTCCACAGCGGCGATCGCCCTGCTGTTCTTCCTCTACGGAGCCCGCCTCTCCACCCGCGAGGCCCTGGACGGCCTGCGCCACTGGCGCCTGCACATCACCATCCTGGCCAGCACCTTCATCGCCTTCCCCCTCCTCGGCCTGGCGGCCCGCGTCACGGTCCCCACCCTCCTCACGGACCCCCTCTACCAGGGCCTGCTCTTCCTCACCCTGGTCCCTTCGACCGTCCAGTCCTCCATCGCCTTCACCTCCATAGCGCGCGGCAACGTCCCCGCGGCCATCTGCGCGGGCTCGTTCTCCTCCCTGGTCGGCATCGTCGCCACCCCGCTCCTCGCGGCAAGCCTGCTGGGGAGCACGGGCGGCGGCTTCTCCGGCGACACCCTGCTGAAGATCGTGCTGCAACTCCTGGTCCCGTTCCTGGCCGGCCAACTCCTGCGCCCCTGGATCGGCACCTTCGTCCACCGCCACAAGAAGATCCTCGGGCTGGTCGACCGCGGCTCGATCCTCCTGGTCGTCTACACCGCCTTCAGCGAGGGCATGGTCGCGGGCGTCTGGAGCCGGGTGAGCCCGGCACGCCTCGCCGCCCTGCTGGGAGTGGAAGCCGTCCTCCTGGCGGCGATGCTCGCCCTGACCTGGTACGGAGCCAAAGCCCTGCGCTTCAACCGCGAGGACCGGATCGCCATCCAGTTCGCCGGCTCCAAGAAGTCCCTGGCCGCAGGCCTGCCCATGGCAGGCGTCCTCTTCGGCGCCCAGGCCTCCCTCGCCGTCCTCCCACTCATGCTCTTCCACCAGATGCAGCTCATGGTCTGCGCGGTCATCGCCAAGCGCCGCGCCCGCGACCCCGAGATCACCGCGCAGGACCCAGCCGCAGCGTCACGAACCGCGGTCGGTACAGGGCCACGTTCCGGCTGAGCTGCGCCGCGGCGCCGTTCGTCTCCAGCCAGTTCACGTCGTAGCTGAGCACCAGCCGCCCGTCCCCGCTCAGCTCCGGATGGACCTGCGGGTTGTACGCGGCCACGTCCCCGTCGGGCAGGTCCGCCCGGAAGCCCTTGCCGGGCCCATGCCAGGGCCCAGTGGGCGAACAGGCCCAATAGGAGGTCACGGTCGTCAGCCCGTCCCCACCCCCGGCCATGGTGAACAGCACATACGTGGACCCGTCCCGCACGACGGAGAAAGCACTGCCCACCCCCTTCCGCTGCCCGTCCCCCAGCACGGCCCGGGGCCGCACCCCGGCGGCCCATTCCTCCCCGTCCCAGTACTCCCAGGCGGCGGGATCGCCCAGCCCGCCCTCCGGCACCCGGGCGGCATAGGCGCGCGACACCGGCCGCGACACCGCCTGCCGGTCGTCGCCGCCGAACACGTACGTCCAGCCGCCTTCCTCCACCAGCGTCGTCCCGAACAGCACCCGCTGCGACGGATCGGCGACGAGTGGCTGATCGAACACCTTCACGGTCGACTCAACCCTCAGATCGGGCAGTGACAAGGTGGCGACCTCGGTGGCGATGGGCACCCCGTAGATCCAGGGCGCCGGCCCGGCCGCCCGCACCCACAACACCACCCGCAGTACCTTCTCCTCCGTCCCCGGCCGCCGGGGCTCCACCCGAGCGGCGACGGGCCAGCGCCACTGCCCCGGCGCCGGATCGGCGAACAGCGGAGCGGGCAGGGTGCTCTCCAGCCGCCCGTCCCGCATCACCACCGCCGAGTTGCGCACCATCGGCGCCGAGGTGTCACGCCAGGCGTACGACTCACCGAACGGATTGGGCGGCCCGTACACCTGCCCCAAGTACGTGTCCGAGAACAACCACAGCACCCGCCCGTCCGGCAGCCGCACCGAGTGGGTGCCGTCACCGCCGGTCCAGTCGTCGGCGCGGGAGGCGTCGTCGCCGTAACGGGAGAACTCGGAGTTCAACCGGGAGTCGGCGCCCCAGGCCCGAACGGTACGGGCGGAACAGCCATCGTCTCCGCGGTCCTCGGGCAGCGTGGTGAGCAGGACAGCCCCGAGCACCAGAACCAGCAGCAAACTGATCCAGGTCCACCGTCCGGCAACCGCGCTACGGGGCATGCCGCTGCACGCTATCGAACGCCAGCCTGCCAACCAAGGGCGCCTGAACCCCGGCCACCGGCCCAACATCACTGAGGGCGCGTGTAAAAGGCGCAGGCCCGCTCAAGACAAAAAACAGCGTGACCCCGGTGACGCAGGGGGCGCTCCCCGCCACCCGGGGCCCAGCCGTCGTGCAGCGAGGAGAGCGTTCAGCCCCGTCCCGCCGCAGCCGGAAGGGCAACCCGGTCCTCACCCGCGTACACGTTCATGGAGCTGCCCCGCAGGAACCCCACCAGGGTCAGCCCGGCCTCCGCGGCCAGGTCCACGGCCAGCGAGGACGGCGCCGACACGGCCGCCAGTACCGGAATCCCCGCCATCACCGCCTTCTGCGCGAGCTCGAAGGACGCCCGCCCGGAGACCAGCAGCACCGTCCGTGACAGGGGCAGCTCCCCGTTCTGCAGCGCCCGCCCGACCAGCTTGTCGACCGCGTTGTGCCGCCCCACGTCCTCCCGTATGTCGAGCAGTTCCCCGTCCTCGGTGAACAGGGCGGCCGCGTGCAGCCCGCCTGTCCGGTCGAAGACCCGCTGTGCGGCCCGCAGCCGGTCCGGCAGGCTCGCCAGCACCTCGGCGTCCACACGCACCGGGGGAGTGTCGGCGATGGGCCACCGCGCGGTGGTCCGCACCGCATCAAGACTGGCTTTGCCGCACAACCCGCACGAGGACGTCGTATAGACGTTCCGCTCAAGAGTGATGTCCGGAATGGTGACGCCACCCGAGGTCTGCACATCGACCACGTTGTACGTATTGGAGCCGTCCACCGTGGCCCCCGCGCAGTAGACGATGTTCCGTAGATCCCCCTTCTCGGCCAGCACGCCCTCGCTCACGAGGAACCCGGCCGCCAGCGCGAAGTCGTCGCCCGGCGTCCGCATGGTGATCGCGAGGGGTTTGCCGTTCAGCCGGATCTCCAGGGGCTCCTCGGCGACGAGGGTGTCCGGCCGACTGGCGATCACCCCGTCCCGGATGCGCAGCACCCTGCGTCGTTCGGTGACTCGTCCCATGTCCCGATCAGCCCCGATCAGTTCCGGTTCTGGACGTGCTGGTAGCCGAAGCGGCCCTTGATGCACAGATTGCCGTGGGTCACCGGGTTGTCGTGCGGCGAGGTGACCTTCACGATCTCATTGTCCTGCACGTGGAGAGTGAGGTTGCAGCCCACTGCGCAGTGCGCGCACACCGTGGTCGTCCCGGTCTGCCGGTCCTCGTCCCAGGTGCCGGGTGCCAGGTGCCGGGTAGCGGGGGGCGGCAAGCTGTTCGACGCGTGTTCGGATGTCCGGGTGTCTGACAGAAGCCGACAACCCGGGCGCCGGTTTCCTGTGGCATCACCTGCCGCCGTACCCGTGAGTCACTGATCAGACTGGTGGATCCCGCTACCCAAGGCAACGAGGGGGAACCACCCGAATGAACGGCTCGCGCATCGCCGCGGTCGGCCACTACCAGCCGGCCAAGGTACTCGCCAACGAGGACCTGGCCCGCATGGTCGACACCAGTGACGAGTGGATCAGGTCCCGGGTGGGCATCCGCACACGCCACATCGCCGGGCCCGACGAGCCCGTGGACGAGTTGGCCGGCCACGCGGCGGCCAAGGCGCTCGCGGCGGCGGGGTACGCGCCCGGCGACATCGACCTGGTACTGGTGGCCACCTCCACCGCCGTCGACCGGTCCCCGAACATGGCCGCCCGGGTGGCCGCCCGGCTCGGCATCCCCTCGCCCGCCGCGATGGACGTCAACGTGGTGTGCGCCGGTTTCACCCACGCGCTGGCCACGGCCGACCACGCCGTGCGCGCCGGGGCCGCCACCCGCGCCCTGGTGATCGGCGCCGACAAGATGTCCGACGTGACGGACTGGACCGACCGGACGACCTGTGTGCTCGTCGGCGACGGAGCGGGGGCCGCCGTGGTCGAGGCCGCCGAGACGCCCGGGATCGGTCCGGTGCTCTGGGGGTCGGTGCCGGAGATGGGGAACGCCGTGCGGATCGAGGGTGTGCCGTCGCGGTTCGCGCAGGAGGGGCAGAGCGTGTACCGCTGGGCCACCACACGGCTGCCCGCCATCGCGCGCAGCGCCTGCGAGCGGTCGGGGCTCACGCCCGCCGACCTCGCCGCGGTCGTGCTGCACCAGGCGAACCTGCGGATCATCGAACCCCTCGCGGAGAAGATCGGCGCGGTCAACGCCGTGGTGGCGCGGGACGTCACCGACTCCGGGAACACCTCGGCGGCGAGCATTCCGCTGGCGTTCTCCAAGCTCGTGGAGCGGGGCGAGGTCTCCAGCGGGGACCCGGTGCTGCTGTTCGGGTTCGGCGGGAACCTCTCGTACGCCGGGCAGGTCGTGCGCTGCCCGTGAACCGGCGCTGAGCGGACGGTGCCGGGTCCCGGTGTGACGCCGCCAACTCCCCCTTTCACTGGCCCCGGTGTGACGCGGCCAGCTCCCCCTTTCACCGGCCCCGGTGGACCGTAGACTGTAGACGAAAGACAATCCCTGGATTGTGGTCGGACGGCTCCGGAGGGGGACCGCGATGTTGTCGGCAGGACTTCCGCAGGGGACGGTGCCGAAGCTGGAGCGGCCGGGGCCGCTCAGGGACCGTGTCTACGAGGCGCTCCTGGAACTCATCACGACCCGTGTCCTGCGCCCCGGCCAGCACCTGGTCGAGAGTGAACTCGCCGGGCACCTCGGGGTGTCGCGGCAGCCGGTGCGCGAGGCGCTGCAGCGGCTGAACACCGAGGGGTGGGTCGATCTGCGGCCCGCCCAGGGGGCGTTCGTCCACGAGCCGACGGAGGAGGAGGCCGACCAACTCCTCACCGTGCGGACCCTGCTGGAGGCCGAGGCCGCCCGGCTCGCCGCAGCCAACGCCGGGGCCGACGGGATCGCGGCGCTTGAGGAGCTGTGCGCGGAGGGTGAGCGCGCGGTGGAGGCGGACGACGTGGACGGAGCGGTGGCCATGAACGCCCGCTTCCACGCCAAGATCATGGAACTGGCCGGCAACACGGTCCTCTCCGAACTCGCCGCCCAGGTCGACCGCCGGGTCCGCTGGTACTACACCCCCATCGCCCGCGTACGGGGCAAGCAGTCCTGGATCGAGCACCGCCGGCTCATCGCGGCGATCGCCGACCGCGACGAGCGGCGGGCGACGGAACTGATGCGCGAGCACACGGAGCAGACGCGGACCTCGTACCACGCGAGCCAGCAGGGCTGAGCGGGCCCCGGGGGCGTTGGTGTGCCCGTGCGGGCGCGCCAACACCCCCGAGGTGCGGCGCATCGTGTGGGTGCAAGCCTCGCATTGACCACAAAACCCCTCGCCTTTGTCCTGTCAGTGGAAAAAGTCGAAGGGAATTCGTGCACAGATTCTTCCCAGCCACCGCGCCCGCTGCTACGTTCCCCTCGAAAGCCAGGCGACCGGTGGCCGATTGGGGCGGGGAGGGGCTCGTGAGACGGATGACGGCGCGACCCGCGAACGCCCATCAGGCCCGGCTGCTCAAGCTGTTGCGCGACGGGGGGCCCAACTCCCGGGCGCAACTGGGCGATCAGGTCGATCTGTCACGGTCCAAGCTGGCCGTGGAGGTGGACCGGCTGCTGGAGACGGGTCTGGTCGTGGCCGACGGACTCGCCGCCTCGCGCGGTGGCCGCCGTTCCCACAACATCAGGCTCAACCCGGGGCTCCGCTTCCTCGGTGTGGACATCGGCGCGACCTCGGTCGACGTCGCCGTCACCAACGCGGAACTGGAGATCCTCGGACACCTCAACCACCCCATGGACGTGCGCGAGGGCCCGGTCGCGGTCTTCGAGCAGGTCCTCGCCATGGCCGCCAAACTGCGCGCGACCGGGCTCGCGGAGGGGTACGACGGCGCCGGTATCGGCGTCCCCGGACCCGTCCGCTTCCCCGAGGGCGTCCCGGTGGCGCCGCCGATCATGCCCGGCTGGGACGGCTTCCCCGTGCGGGAGGCGCTCAGCCAGGAACTCGGCTGCCCGGTCATGGTCGACAACGACGTGAACCTGATGGCGATGGGGGAGCAGCACGCGGGCGTGGCACGCTCCGTGGGCGACTTCCTCTGCGTCAAGATCGGCACCGGTATCGGCTGCGGCATCGTGGTCGACGGCCATGTCCACCGCGGTACGACGGGCAGCGCCGGAGACATCGGGCACATCCAGGCGGTCCCCGACGGCAGGCCCTGTGCCTGCGGCAACCGGGGCTGTCTGGAGGCCCACTTCAGCGGCGCGGCGCTCGCCCGGGACGCCGAGGAGGCGGCCCAGCAGGGGCGTTCGGCCGAACTCGCCGCGCGGCTGGAGGCGAACGGCTCGCTCAGCGCCGTCGACGTCGCCGCCGCGGCAGCCGCGGGCGATGCCACCAGCCTCGACCTGATCCGGGAGGGCGGCACCCGCACCGGCCAGGTCATCGCCGGTCTCGTCAGCTTCTTCAACCCCGGCCTGGTGGTGATCGGCGGCGGGGTGACCGGCCTCGGCCACACCCTGCTCGCCGCGATCCGTACCCAGGTCTACCGCCAGTCGCTGCCGCTGGCGACCGGCAACCTGCCCATCGTGCTGGGCGAGCTGGGCCCCACCGCCGGAGTCATCGGCGCGGCCCGGCTGATCAGCGACCACCTGTTCTCACCCGCGTAACCGCACCGCATCAGGAGCCGGCGCGACCGGCTCCTGACACGAGTCACCCGAGCACATCCCGCTGCTTCGCCCTGCCCTGACACCGGTCCCGCACGTCCGCCAAGGGGAGCTCATGGCACCAGAACCACCGCTGCTCAGCATGTCCGGCATCACCAAGTCCTTCCCCGGTGTCCGGGCCCTCGACGGAGTCGACCTCGATGTCCAGGCCGGGGAAGTCCACTGCCTGCTCGGCCAGAACGGCGCCGGGAAGTCCACCCTGATCAAGGTCCTGGCGGGCGCCCACCAGCCCGACACCGGCACCATCCGCTGGCGCGGCGAGGACGTCACCCTGCGCTCCCCGATCGCCGCCATGCGTCTGGGCATCGCCACCATCTACCAGGAACTCGACCTCGTGGAGCACCTGTCGGTGGCCGAGAACGTCCACCTCGGCCATGAGCCCACGGCCGCCGGATTCGTCGTAAGGCGCAGGACGGCCCGCGAGTCAACTGCCAAACTGCTCAAGCGACTTGGTCATCCCGAGATCGATCCAGGCCGGTTGGTCGGTCAGTTGTCGGCGGCGCAGCAGCAGATCGTCTCCATGGCGCGGGCGCTCTCCCACGACGTACGGCTGATCGTGATGGACGAGCCGTCGGCGGCCCTCGACCCGGACGAGGTCGACAACCTGTTCCGGATCGTCGGTGACCTGACCGCCGACGGGGTCGCCGTCGTCTACATCTCGCACCGCCTGGAGGAAATCCGGCGCATCGGCGACCGGGTGACCGTGCTCAAGGACGGCCGGGCGGTCGCGGGGGGACTGCCCGCGAAGTCCACGCCCACCCGCGACGTCGTCGCCCTGATGACGGGCCGCAACGTCGAGTACGTCTTCCCCGAGCGGCCCGTCGGGGACGCGGCCGGCGCACCGGTCCTCCAGGTCAAGGGGCTCTCCCGGCAAGGGGAGTTCGAGCCGCTGGACCTGGAGGTGCGGGCCGGGGAGATCGTCGGGCTGGCCGGACTGGTCGGCTCGGGGCGCTCCGAGATCCTGGAGACGATCTACGGCGCCCGGAAACCGGCGACCGGCCAAGTCCTCGTCGACGGCAAGGAGTTGCGGCCGGGCAGCGTACGCGCCGCCGTCCGCGCCGGACTCGGGCTCGCGCCCGAGGAACGCAAGGCGCAGGCCCTGCTCATGCTGGAGTCCGTCACCCGCAATGTGTCGGTCTCCTCCATGTCCCGCTTCGCCCGCGCCGGCTGGATCGACCGCGGCGCCGAGCTGGGCGCCGCCCGCGCCGCCACCCGCGAGCTGTCGCTGCGGCCCGACAACCCCGCCGTGCCGGTGCGCACCCTGTCCGGCGGCAACCAGCAGAAGGCCGTCCTCGCCCGCTGGCTGCTGCGCGGCTGCCGGGTGCTGCTGCTGGACGAACCCACCCGCGGCGTCGACGTGGGCGCCCGCGCCGAGCTGTACGCGGTGGTGCGGCGCCTGGCCGACGAGGGCCTGGCCGTGCTGCTCGTCTCCAGCGAGGTGCCCGAGGTGCTGGGCCTCGCCGACCGCGTCCTGGTGCTGCGCGAGGGGCGCGTCGTGCACACCGCGCCCGCCCGCGCCCTCGACGAACACCGTGTCCTCGACCTCGTCATGGAAGGAAGCCCGGCGTCATGACGCAGCACGCGTCCCCACCGAGGGACGGCACCGGCAAGACCGCACCCGTGGCCGCACTCCCCGCCTGGCGGGGCATGATGGCCCGCGCCGACGTCCGCACCCTGTCCTTGCTCGGCGTGCTCGCCGCGCTGATCGTCATCGGCGGCATCACCAAGCCGGACGAGTTCCTGGACACCCGCAACCTCCAGCTCGTCCTCACCCAGGCGTCCGTCATCGGCGTCGTCACCGTCGGCATGACCTTCGTCATCACCTCCGGCGGCATCGACCTGTCCGTCGGCGCGATCGTCGCCCTGTCCTCGGTGTGGGCGACGACGGTCGCCACCCAGGAGTACGGCTTCGGCGGCGTGCTGTTCACGGCGGTCCTCGTGGGCGTCGGCTGCGGACTGGTCAACGGGCTGCTGATCGCGTACGGCGGGATGGTGCCGTTCATCGCCACCCTCGCCATGCTCGCCTCGGCGCGCGGACTGGCCCTGCAGATCACCGACGGCAAGACGCAGATCGTCACCATCCCCGGCATCCTCGACCTCGGGGAACGCGACGCCTATGTGCTGGGCATCCCGCCGCTGGTGATGGTCTTCGCCGTCGTCACCGTCATCGGCTGGCTGCTGCTGAACCGCACCACCTTCGGCCGCCGCACCGTCGCCGTCGGCGGCAACGCGGAGGCCGCCCGGCTGGCCGGCATCGATGTCCGCCGCCAGCGCCTGTACCTGTACCTGCTGTCCGGGCTGTGCTGCGGCATCGCCGCCTTCCTGCTGATCATCCTGTCCGGCTCGGGCCAGAACACCAACGGCAACCTCTACGAACTCGACGCCATCGCCGCCGCGATCATCGGCGGCACCCTGCTCAGCGGCGGCCGGGGCACCATCACCGGCTCCGTGCTCGGCGTCCTGATCTTCACCACGATCACCAACATCTTCGCCCTGAACAACCTGCAGAGCGACGTCCAGCAGATCGCCAAGGGCGCGATCATCGTCGCCGCCGTGCTGGTCCAGCGCCGTACCGCGAGCACGACCTGAGGAAAGGGTTCACCGCCATGCCAGAGTTCACCAGTCGCAGAGGGCTGCTGTTCGGTTCCGCCGCCATCGGGGCGGGGGCCCTTGTCACGGGCTGCACGAGCAACGAGTCCAAGGACGAACCGGCCGCCAACGACCAGCCGACCGCCGACGACAAGCCCGGCAAGCCCGTCACCATCGGCTTCGCCGGCCCCCAGGCCGACCACGGCTGGCTCAACGCCATCAACGACAACGCCAAGAACCGGGCGAAGAAATACTCCGACGTCACCCTGGAGATCACCGAGGGCTCCAACGACACCGCCGCCCAGATCGGCCAGATCGAGACCCTGATCAACAAGAAGGTCGACGTCCTGGTGATCCTGCCCGCCGACGGCAAGGCGCTCACCCAGGTCGGCCTGAAGGCGATGCGCGCGGGCATCCCGGTCGTCAACCTCGACCGCATCTTCAACTCACCCCAGGCGTACCGCTGCTGGATCGGCGGCGACAACTACGGCATGGGCCTGAACGCCGGTCACTACATCGGCGAGAAGCTCAAGGACAAGTCCGACGCCCGCGTCATCGAACTGGCGGGCCTGGACAACCTGGAGCTCACCCAGCAGCGCACCAAGGGCTTCGACGACGCCCTGAAGAACTACCCCAACATCAAGAAGGTCGCCCGCCAGGCCGCCGAGTTCACCGTCGAGTCCGGGCAGGCCAAGATGGCCCAACTGCTGCAGGCGCAGTCGAAGTTCGACGCGGTGTGGAACCACGACGACGACCAGGGCGTGGGCGCGCTGCGCGCCATCGAGCAGGCCGGACGCGACGACTTCCTGATGGTCGGCGGCGCGGGCGCCCTGTCCGCCTTCCAGGCCATCAAGCAGGACAACGGCGTGCTCAAGGCGACCGTCCTGTACCCGCCGACCATGGCCGCCTCCGCGATCGACCTCGCCCGCGCGCTCGGCCAGGGCAAGGGCGTCGGCGGACTCGCCGAGTTCGAGATCCCCGCCTCGCTGACCCTGTACTCCGCCGTCGTCGACAAGGAGAACGTCGACCAGTACATGCCAACCGGCTTCAAGTGAGCCGTGCCGACCCCAGGGCCCCGGCACGACCGGCCCCGGCCCTGGGGGAGCCACCCCCCGACGACCGCACGAGGAGGACATCCGCATGGCACAGCCGCAGCAGTCAGAAGGTGCCGAGCCCGAGAAGCCGCCGCTGCGGGTCGGCATGGTGGGCTACGCCTTCATGGGCGCCGCCCACTCCCAGGGCTGGCGCACCGTGGGGCGCGTCTTCGACCTGCCCCGGCGCCCGGTGCTGGCCGCGATCTGCGGACGGGACGAGGCCGCGGTGCGCGCGGCGGCCGACCGGCACGGCTGGGCGGCGGCCGAGACCGACTGGCGTGAGCTGATCGCCCGGGACGACATCGACCTCGTCGACATCTGCACCCCCGGCGACAGCCACGCCGAGATCGCCGTCGCCGCGCTCGCCGCCGGGAAGCACGTCCTGTGCGAGAAGCCCCTCGCCAACTCCGTCGAGGAGGCCGAGGACATGGTGCGCGCGGCGCGAACCGCCCAGGAGCGCGGCCAGTTGGCGATGGTCGGCTTCAACTACCGCCGGGTGCCCGCGACCGCGCTGGCCCGGCGGATGGTCGCCGAGGGCCGCATCGGCAAGCTGCGGCACGTGCGTGTCACCTACCTCCAGGACTGGCTGGTCGACCCGCAGTTCCCGCTCACCTGGCGGCTGCGCCGGGAACACGCGGGCTCCGGCTCGCTCGGCGACCTCGGCGCGCACATCGTGGACCTCGCCCAGTACGTGGCCGGAGAACAGCTCGCCGGGGTCTCCGCCCTCACCGAGACCTTCGTCCGCGAACGGCCACTGCCCGGCGGCGCCGTCCAGGGACTGTCCGCCGTGTCCGCCGACGGCGCCACCGGGCGGGTCACCGTGGACGACGCGGCCCTGTTCACCGCCCGCTTCCCCTCCGGCGCCATCGCCTCCTTCGAGGCCACCCGCTACGCCACCGGCCGCAAGAACGCCCTGCGCCTCGAACTCAACGGCGAGCACGGCTCGTTGGCCTTCGACCTGGAACGGCTCAACGAACTCTCCTACCACGACGGCACCGAGCCCGGCGCGCACGCCGGCTTCCGCCGCATCCTCGTCACCGAACCCGACCACCCCTACCTGGAGGCGTGGTGGCCGCCGGGCCACGGCCTCGGCTACGAGCACACCTTCGTCCACCAGGCCCGCGACCTCGTGCACGCCATCCACGAGGGACGGCAGCCCGAACCGTCCTTCGCCGACGGACTCCAGGTCCAGCGCGTCCTCGCCGCGGTGGAGGAGAGCGCCGAGAAGAACTCCGTCTACACCCCCATAGCGGTCTGAGGAGGCCCCGGTCATGCCGCGCACGTTCACGCTCTTCACCGGACAGTGGGCCGACCTCCCGCTCGAAGAGGTCTGCCGCCTCGCCCGGGACTTCGGCTACGACGGACTCGAACTCGCCTGCTGGGGCGACCACTTCGAGGTGGACAAAGCCCTCGTCGACCCCTCCTACCTGCCCTCTCGGCACGCCCTGCTCGACAAGTACGGGCTGAAGTGCTGGGCGATCTCCAACCACCTGGTCGGCCAGGCCGTCTGCGACGCCATCATCGACGAACGCCATCAGGCGATCCTGCCCGCCGACATCTGGGGCGACGGCGACCCCGAGGGCGTACGGCAGCGTGCCGCCCAGCGCATCAAGGACACCGCCCGTGCCGCCGCCGCCTTCGGCGTCGACACCGTCATCGGGTTCACCGGCTCCGCCATCTGGCACCTGGTCGCGATGTTCCCGCCCGCCCCCGAGTCGATGATCGAACGCGGCTACGAGGACTTCGCCGAGCGCTGGAACCCCATCCTCGATGTCTTCGACGCCGAGGGCGTCCGCTTCGCCCACGAGGTCCACCCCAGCGAGATCGCCTACGACTACTGGACCACCCGGCGCGCCCTGGACGCGGTCGGCAACCGGCCCGCGTTCGGCCTGAACTTCGACCCGTCCCACTTCGTCTGGCAGGACCTCGACCCGGTCGGATTCCTGTGGGACTTCCAGGACCGCATCTACCACGTCGACTGCAAGGAGGCCCGCAAGCGCCTCGACGGCCGCAACGGACGCCTCGGCTCCCACCTCCCCTGGGGCGACCCGCGGCGCGGCTGGGACTTCGTCTCCGCGGGCCACGGCGACGTGCCCTGGGAGGACGTCTTCCGGATGCTGCGCTCCATCGGCTACCGGGGACCGATCTCCGTGGAGTGGGAGGACGCCGGCATGGACCGGCTCCAGGGCGCCCCCGAGGCGCTGGCCCGCCTCAAGGCGTACGACTTCGACCCCCCGTCGGCCTCCTTCGACGCGGCCTTCGGCAACTGAACCCCCCACAGCAGTCTCCGGGGTGACGGCGCACCCCGGCGCAAGGCACCGCATGCAACCAGCCCCACTCTGGAGGCACTTCGTGCACGCGAAAGACCGCACCACCGACTCTGCCGACATCCACAGACGACACCCCGCCCTCCGCAAGGCGGTCGCCCTGATCAGCGGCGCGCTACTGGCGGGCGCGTCGCTCACCCTGGCCGCCCCGCAGGCTGTCGCCGAGGCCCCGGCGGCCGGGGCCGCCGTCGCGGCTGAGGACTTCCAGCAGGTCACCCTCGCCAAGGGGGAGCCGGAGGTCGGCGAGCCGATGTCGCTCGCCGTCCTCCCGGACCGCTCCGTGCTGCACACCTCCCGCGACGGCGAACTGCGTCTGACCGACCCCGCGGGCAACACCACGCTCGCGGGCAAGCTCGACGTCTACGCCCATGACGAGGAGGGGCTGCAAGGCATCGGCGTGGACCCCGGCTTCGCCGAGAACCGCTTCATCTACCTCTACTACGCACCCCCGTTGGACACCCCAGCCGGTGATGCCCCCGAGACCGGCACGGCGGCCGACTTCGCTCCCTTCGACGGCGTCAACCGGCTCTCCCGGTTCGTGCTGAAGGAGGACGGCACCCTCGACACCGCCAGCGAGAAGAAGATCCTCGACGTGCCCGCCTCGCGCGGAATCTGCTGCCATGTCGGCGGAGACATCGACTTCGACGCGGACGGCAACCTGTACCTGTCGACCGGCGACGACACCAACCCCTTCCAGTCCGACGGCTTCACCCCCATCGACGAACGCGCCGACCGCAACCCGGCCTTCGACGCCCAGCGCAGCTCCGGCAACACCAACGACCTGCGCGGCAAGATCCTGCGCATCAAGGTCAACGCGGACGGCTCGTACTCCGTCCCCGAGGGCAACCTCTTCGCCCCCGGCACGGACAAGACACGGCCCGAGATCTACGCGATGGGCTTCCGCAACCCCTTCCGGTTCAGCGTCGACAAGGAGACCGGCATCCTCTACGTCGGCGACTACGGCCCCGACGCCGGCGCCGCCAACCCCTCCCGCGGACCGGCGGGCCAGGTCGAGTTCGCCCGCGTGACCGGCCCCGGCAACTACGGCTGGCCGTACTGCACCGGCGACAACGACGCCTACGTCGACTACGACTTCGCCACCAAGCAGTCCGGCGCCGCCTTCGACTGCGCCGCCCCGAAGAACACCTCGCCCCACAACACCGGGCTCACCGACCTGCCCCCGGCGCAGGCCGCCTGGATCCCGTACGACGGCGGGTCCGTGCCCGAGTTCGGCACCGGCTCCGAATCCCCGATGGGCGGCCCCGTCTACCACTACGACCCCGCCCTCGACTCGCCGGTGAAGTTCCCCGAGGCCTACGACGGCGACTTCTTCGCCGGTGAGTTCGGCCGCCGCTGGATCAAGCGGATCACCAGCGACGCCGACGGCACCGTGCGGTCCATCAACGACGTGCCCTGGACCGGCACCCAGGTGATGGACATGGCCTTCGGCCCCGACGGCGCCCTCTACGTCCTGGACTACGGCCTGTCCTGGTTCGGCGGCGACGAGAACTCCGCGCTGTACCGCATCGAGTACGCCGCCGACGGGCACTCCCCGGTCGCCCAGGCCTCCGCCGACCACACCTCCGGACAGGCCCCGCTGCGAGTGCGGTTCTCCTCCGAGGGCAGCACCGACCAGGACGGCGACACCCTCACGTACCACTGGGACTTCGGCGACGGCGCCACCTCCACCAGCGCCGCCCCCGCCCACCGCTACCGCGCCAACGGCACCTACACCGCGACCCTGACGGTCAAGGACCCCTCCGGGCGCACCGGCAGCGCGAGCGTGCAGGTCGTGGTCGGCAACACCGCGCCGAAGGTGACGCTGGAACTCCCGCAGGACGGGCAGCTGTTCAGCTTCGGTGACGCCATCCCGTTCACGGTGCGGGTCAGCGACCCCGAGGACCGCAGGATCGACTGCGCCAAGGTGAAGGTCACCTTCGTCCTCGGCCACGACAGCCACGGCCACCCGGTCACCTCGGCCAACGGCTGCACCGGCACCATCCAGACCAGCGCCGACGGCGGCCACGACGAGGACGCCAACATCTTCGGCGTGATGGACGCCGAGTACACCGACGGCGGAGGCGGCGGCCAGGCCCCGCTGACCACCCACGACCAGGCCCTGCTGCAGCCCAAGCACCGGCAGGCCGAGCACTTCGGCAACGGCTCGGGCGTCTCCCTCATCACCAAGACCGGCGCCCACGGCGGCCGCACCGTCGGCGACATCCACAACGGCGACTGGATCTCCTTCACGCCGTACGCCCTCGGGAACGCCAAGTCGCTGACGGCACGCGTCTCCTCCGGCGGCGCGGGCGGCACGCTGGAGATCCGTGCGGGCAGTTCCTCCGGCACCCTGCTCGGCTCGGTGGCCGTGCCCGTGACCGGCGGCTGGGAGAACTTCCAGGACGTCACCGCCCAGTTGAGCCGGGCGCCGCGCGGCACGACCACGCTCTACCTGGACTTCAAGGGCGGCTCGGGCGCGCTGTTCGACGTCGACGACTTCACGTTCACCACCGGCTGAGGAGGCGGTACATCATGCGACGGACCGGCCAACTGGCCACTGTGATCACCGGCGTGGCCCTGCTCCTCGGCTGTATGTCGGGACCGGCCGCCTCCGAACCCGACGCCGGGGAACGGGTGCTGGTCTTCTCCAGGACGGCGGGCTTCCGCCACGACTCCATCCCCGACGGCGTACAGGCGCTGAAGGACCTCGGCGCCTCGGCCGGCATCACGGTCGACGCCACCGAGGACGCCCGCGCCTTCAGCAATGCCAACCTGCGCCGCTACGACGCCGTGGTGTTCCTCTCCACCACCGGCGATGTGCTCGACACCGCCCAACAGCGGGCGTTCGAACGGTATGTGCGCCAGGGCGGCGGCTTCATGGGCGTCCACGCCGCCGCCGACACCGAGTACGACTGGGCGTTCTACGGGCAGACCGTCGGCGCCTACTTCCAGTCGCACCCGGCGATCCAGCAGGCCACGGTGGAGGTCGAGGACCACTCCCACGCGGCGACCTCGCACCTGCCGACGGCCTGGAACCGGACGGACGAGTGGTACAACTACCGCTCCAACCCCCGCGACCGGGTCCGCGTGCTCGCCTCCCTCGACGAGTTCTCGTACTCCGGCGGCACCATGAACGGCGACCATCCCATCGCCTGGTGCCACACCAGTCAGGGCGGACGGGCCTTCTACACCGGCGGCGGCCACACCAAGGAGTCCTACGCCGACCCCGCCTTCCGGCAGCACCTGCTGGGCGGGCTGCGCTGGACGACGGGCGCCGTGCAGGCCGACTGCCGCCCGGAGAACGGCTACCGGTCGCTCTTCGACGGCACCGCCGAGTCGCTGTCCGGCTGGCGGCAGGCGGGCCCCGGCTCCTTCGAGCTGGAGGCGGACGGCAGCCTCACCACCACGGGTGGCATGGGCATGCTCTGGTACGCCGACCAGGGCCTCGGCTCCTACTCCCTGAAGCTCGACTGGAGGATGGCCGGGGACGACAACTCCGGTGTGTTCGTGGGCTTCCCGCCCTCCGACGACCCGTGGTCGGCGGTGAACAACGGCTACGAGGTCCAGATCGACGCCACGGACGCCCCCGACCGGACCACCGGCGCCGTCTATGGCTTCCAGTCCGCCGACCTGGCCCGGCGGGACGCCGCGCTGAACCCGCCGGGGGAGTGGAACACCTACGAGATCCGGGTGGAGGGCGAGCGGCTGCGCGTCTGGCTCAACGGCGTGCAGATCAACGACTTCACCAACACCGATCCGGTCCGGAGCCTGCGCGACGGGCACCTCGGCATCCAGAACCACGGAGCCGACGACCAGGTGTCCTTCCGGAACATCCGGATCAAGGAACTGCCCGCGAGGGGCAACTGAGCGGCGGCGGGCGGGAGACGCCGGACTCCCGCCCGCCGTCTTCCACCCCCCCTTTCCGGGGGAGTACCGGGGTTTCCCGCACGACAAGGAGGCTGTCCGTGTCTGTGTCCTCTTCGTCCCCTTCGTTTCCGTCCGGGGTCCGCACCGGAGTGTGGCTGGTCGGGGCCCGGGGCTCCGTCGCCACGACGGTGGTCGCGGGCTGCGCCGCGATCTCCGCGGGCCTGCACCCACCCACGGGCATGGTCACCGAAACCCCGGCCTTCACCGACTGCGGACTGCCGCCCCTGCCGTCCCTGGTCTTCGGCGGCCACGACACCCTCGACTGCCCGCTGCCCAAACGCGCCGAACAGCTCGCCGCGGGCGGCGTCCTGCCGCACGGGCTGCCCGCCGCCGTGCAGTCCGAACTGGCCGCGGCCGAACGGGAGATCAGGCCCGGCGGCCCCCTCCCCGGCGACACCCGCGACGAATCCGCACTGATCGGCGCCTTCGCCGACGACATCCAGGACTTCGTACGACGCCGGGGCCTGGCCCGAGCGGTCGTGGTGAACGTGGCCTCCACCGAACCCGCCGCCACCGGCCCGGCCCTCCCGCCCAGCAGCCTGTACGCGGCAGCCGCCCTGCGCGCGGGCTGCCCCTACGTCAACTTCACCCCCTCCACCGGCCTGCACCACCCCGAACTCGCCACCCTCGCCGCCGACTCCGGCCTGCCCTACGCGGGCCGCGACGGCAAGACCGGGCAGACCCTGCTCCGGGCCGCCCTGGCGCCGATGCTCACCCAGCGCGCCCTCGCCGTGCGGGCCTGGTCCGGCACCAACCTCCTCGGCGGCGGCGACGGCGCCGCCCTCGCCGACCCGGCGGCCGCCGCCGCGAAGAACGCGGGCAAGGAACGCGTCCTCGCCGAGACCCTGGCCACCCCACCCGAGGGTGAGGTCCACATCGACGACGTGCCCGCCCTCGGCGACTGGAAGACCGCCTGGGACCACATCGCCTTCGACGGCTTCCTGGGCACCCGCATGGTCCTCCAGACCATCTGGCAGGGCTGCGACTCCGCCCTCGCCGCACCCCTGGTCCTCGACCTGGCCCGGTTCGCGGCCCGGGCCCACGAACGGGGCCTCGCGGGGCCGCTCGGCGAACTCGGCTTCTACTTCAAGGACCCGGTGGGGGACGGGCCGGCCGCACTGTCGGAGCAGTACGCCGAACTGCTGCGGTTCGCCGACGTACTCCGCGACGGCGAGGGGGCGGGATGGTGAGCGTGCGCGCCTGGGCGGAACTGCTGCGCCTGCCCGCCCTGTTCACCGTCCCCGGCGACGCCCTGGCGGGCGCCGCCGCCACCGCCGTCCCCCACAACTCCCGCACCCTGCTCGCCATCGGCTCCTCCCTGTGCCTGTACGAGGCCGGCATGGCCCTCAACGACTGGGCCGACCGCGAGGAGGACGCCGCCGAACGCCCCCACCGCCCCCTGCCCTCCGGCCGCGTCCGCCCCGCCGCCGCCCTCACCGCGGCCTGCGCCCTCACCGCGGGCGGCCTCGCGCTGGCCGCGCGCGCCGGACGCCCCGCCCTCGCGGTCGCGGCTCCGTTGGCCGCCACGGTCTGGGCCTACGACCTGCGCCTCAAGCACACCCCGGCCGGTCCCGCGGCCATGGGTGCGGCCCGCGCCCTCGACCTCCTCCTCGGCGCCGCGGCCACCTCCGGCCGTATCCGCCCGGCCCTCCCGTCCGCCGCCCTCCTGGCCACCCACACCCTCACGGTCACCTCGGTCTCCCGCCACGAGACGACGGGCGGTTCGACCAAGGCCCCGCTCGCGGCCCTGGCCGTCACCGCCGCGCTGAGCGCCCTCATCTCGCGGGGCGGCGCGGGGGCGCGGGGAGCCCGTGCCGCGTGGGCGATTCCCGGCGACGCGGGCGGCCCGGGCAGTGCGGACCGGGGTGGCCGCACGGGAGGCGCCCATGCCGGGGGTGCCGTCGGCGTCGAGGCGGGCCCCGGTGGACGGGGCGGTGCGGGCGGTGCGGACCGGGGTGGCCGCATGGGTGGCGTCTATGCCGGGGGTGCCGTCGGCGTTGAGACGGGCCCTGGCGGACGGGGCGGTGCGGGCGGTGCGGACCGGGGTGGCCGCATGGGTGGCGTCTATGCCGGGGGTGCCGTCGGCGTCGAGGCGGGCCCCGGCGGACGGGGCGGCCCAGGCGGACGGACCGGCTCGGGCGGACGGGGCCCGGAACCCGCTGGCCCCGGCTCGCCGGGCACGGCCCATGCGCGGGGGACCGCCGCCCGGGGGACCACCGCCCAGGGGACCGCCGCCCGGGGGACCGCCGCCCGGGGTACCGCCGTCGGGCCGAGTGCTCCCCTGGGCCGAGCCCTCGCCCTCGCCTACGCCGCCACCACCGCCCGCCCCCACCTCCACGCCGCCCTGAACCCCTCACCCCCGCTCACCCAGCGCGCCGTCGGTGCCGGTATCCGCGCCACCGTGCCGCTCCAGGCCGCGCTCGCCGCCCGCTCCGGCGCCGCGGCCACCGCACTGTTCGTCGCGGCTCTCGCCCCGCTGGGCCGCCGGTTCGCGAGAAAGGTGAGCATCACATGACCACCGCACCGGGCACCCTCCGCTTCGGCTACGGCACGAACGGCCTCGCCGACCTGCGCCTGGACGACGCCCTCGGCCTGCTCGCCGACCTCGGCTACGACGGCGTCGGACTGACCCTCGACCACATGCACCTCGACCCCATGGCCCCGGCCCCCGACCTCGCCGCCCGGGTCCGTCACGTCGCCCGCCGCCTGGACGCGCTCGGACTCCGCGTCACCGTCGAAACCGGCGCCCGCTATGTCCTCGACCCGCGCCGCAAGCACGGCCCCTCCCTCCTCGACCCCGACCCCGAGGACCGCGGCCGCCGGGTCGACCTGCTGCTGCGGGCCGTACGCATCGCCGCCGACCTCGGCGCCCACGCCGTGCACTGCTTCAGCGGCATCACCCCCGACGGCACCGACCCGGACACCGCCTGGAAGCGCCTGGCCGAAGCCCTCGCCCCCGTCCTCGACGCGGCCTCCGCCGCCCGCGTCCCGCTCGCCGTCGAACCCGAACCCGGCCATCTGCTCGCCACCCTCGCCGACTTCCACCACCTCCGTCACACCCTCGGCGACCACCCGCACCTCGGACTCACCCTCGACATCGGCCACTGCCAGTGCCTCGAACCCCTCCCTCCCGCCGACTGCGTGCGCGCCGCCGCGCCCTGGCTGCGCCACGTCCAGATCGAGGACATGCGCCGCCGCGTCCACGAACACCTCCCCTTCGGCGAGGGCGAGATCGACTTCCCGCCCGTCCTCGCGGCCCTCGCCGACACCGGCTACCAGGGCCTGACCGTCGTCGAACTGCCCCGCCACTCCCACGCCGGCCCCGACCACGCCGCCCGCTCCCTGCCCTTCCTCCGCTCCGCCGCCCCCGAAGGGAGCACCCGATGACCCCGCTCCACCCCGACACGGACTCCCCGACGGCCGACCCCCGGCTCACCGCCCCCGGCGAACTCCGCACCCGCCTGGCGGCCCGCCTCACCGACGCCGCCCGCAGCTGGCTCGACCGGGCCCTGGACGAGGCCGCCGCCCACCCCGGCAGCCACGGCCCCATCTCCACCTGGGAGCTGCGCCTGGCCGAAGCGGGACGCAGATGCGGCCCCGAACACGCCGACGCCGCGCGCGTCCTCATCCTGCACGCCGCCCGCGCCGACACCGAGGCCGTCACCCGCGTCTACCGCCAGGGCACCGGCCCCGAACGCCGCGCCGTCCTGCACGCCCTGCCCCACCTCGTGCCCGGCCCGGACGCCCTCCCGCTCGTCGAGGACGCCCTGCGCGCCAACGACACCAGCCTCGTCGCCGCCGCCGTCGGCCCCTACGCCGCCCGCCACCTCGACGCCCACCAGTGGCGCCACGCCGTACTGAAGTGCCTGTTCACCGGCGTGCCCGTGACCGCCGTCGCCGACCTGGCCCGCCGGGCCCGAGGCGACGCCGAACTCGCCCGCATGCTCGGCGACTACGCCGCCGAACGCACCGCCGCGGGCCGTCCCGTGCCCGAGGACCTGAACCGCGTCCTCGCCCTGACCGAAGCCGGCTCCCCACCTCCGCCGCCCGGTGCGGCCGACCCCCACGGCAAGGAGTCCTGATGCGCATCTTCGACCCCCACATCCACATGACGTCCAGGACCACCGACGACTACGAGGCCATGTACGCGGCAGGTGTCCGCGCCGTCGTCGAACCCTCCTTCTGGCTCGGCCAGCCGCGCACCTCGCCGGCCACCTTCCTCGACCACTTCGACTCCCTCCTCGGCTGGGAACCCTTCCGCGCCGCCCAGTACGGCATCGCCCACCACTGCACCCTCGCCCTCAACCCCAAGGAGGCCAACGATCCGCGCTGCCTGCCCGTCCTCGACGAACTGCCCCGCTATCTCGTCAAGGACCAGGTCGTGGCCGTCGGCGAGATCGGCTACGACTCGATAACCCCGGCCGAGGACACCGCGCTCGCCGCCCAGCTCCAGCTCGCCGCCGACCACGGCCTGCCCGCCCTGGTGCACACCCCGCACCGCGACAAGGCCGCCGGACTGCGCCGCACCCTCGACGTGGTCAAGGAGTCCGCGCTGCCCCCGGAACGCGTCCTGGTCGACCACCTCAACGAGACCACCGTCAAGGAGGCCAAGGACAGCGGCTGCTGGCTCGGCTTCTCCGTCTATCCCGACACCAAGATGGACGAGGAGCGGATGGTCGCGATCCTGCGCGCCTACGGCCCCGAGCAGGTGCTGGTGAACTCCGCCGCCGACTGGGGACGCAGCGATCCCCTGAAGACCCGCAAGGTCGGTGACCTGATGCTGGCCGAAGGGTTCACCGCGGACGAGGTCGAGCGGGTGCTGTGGCACAACCCCGTCGCCTTCTACGGGCTCAGCGGCCGGCTCAGCCTCGACGTCACGGCCACCGACGCCACCCACGAGGGCAACTCGATCCTGCGCGGCGGGGCGTGAGCCATGCGCTTCCGCCACCCCGACGGCACCACCGTCCACCTCGCCTACTGCACCAATGTCCACCCCGCAGAGACCCTCGACGGCGTCCTCGCCCAGCTCCGCGAGCACTGCGAACCCGTCCGCCGCCGGCTCGGCCGGGACCGCCTCGGCATCGGCCTGTGGCTCGCCAAGGACGCCGCGCGCGCCCTCGGCAGCGACCCGGCCGCGCTGCGCGGACTGCGCTGCGAACTCGACCGCCGCGGACTCGAAGTCGTCACCCTCAACGGCTTCCCCTATGAGGGCTTCGGCTCCGAGGAGGTCAAGTACCGCGTCTACCGGCCGGACTGGACCGACCCCGAGCGCCTCGACCACACCACCGCCCTCGCCCGGCTGCTCGCCGGACTCCTCCCCGACGACATCGACGAGGGCAGCGTCTCCACCCTCCCGCTCGCCTGGCGCACCCGGCCCACCCAGGCCGCCCACACCGCGCTGCGCACCCTCGGTGAACGCCTCGACGCGCTGCACGAACTCACCGGCCGCTCCATCCGCGTCGGCCTGGAACCCGAACCCGGCTGCGTCGTCGAGACCACCGCCGACGCCATCGCCCCGCTCACCGCGATCGGCCACCCGCGCATCGGCATCTGCGTCGACACCTGCCACCTCGCCACCTCCTTCGAAGATCCGCACACCGCCCTGGACGCTCTCGGCGCCGCCGGTGTCCCCGTCGTCAAGTCCCAGCTCTCCGCGGCTCTGCACGCCGAGCAGCCGCACCTGCCCGCCGTCCGCACCGCACTCGCCGCCTTCGACGAGCCCCGCTTCCTGCACCAGACCCGTACCCGCACCCCGGCCGGCCTGCGCGGCACCGACGACCTCGGCGAGGCCCTGGGCGGCCGGGCCCTGCCCGACACCGCGCCCTGGCGCGCCCACTTCCACGTCCCCCTGCACGCGGCCCCCGCCGCGCCCCTCACCTCCACACTCCCGGTCCTGAAGACCGCCCTGACCCGCCTCGTCGGCGGCCCGCACCCGCTCACCCGCCACCTGGAGGTCGAGACCTACACCTGGCAGGCCCTCCCACCCGAACTGCGGCCCACCACCCGAGGCCAGCTCGCCGACGGCATCGCCGCCGAACTCGCCCTCGCCCGCGACCTGCTGACCGACCTCGGTCTGAAGGAGCTCCCATGACCCCGAGCACCCCACGGACCGGCCCCGGCACCGACGGCCCGACCCCGCTCCTCGTCCTCGACGTCGTCGGCCTCACCCCCCGTCTCCTCGACCACATGCCCCACCTCAAGGCGCTCGGCCGATCCGGCTCCCGCGCCGTCCTCGGCACCGTGCTGCCCGCCGTCACCTGCGCCGCCCAGTCCACCTTCCTCACCGGCACCCACCCCGCCGAGCACGGCATCGTCGGCAACGGCTGGTACTTCCGCGAACTCGGCGACGTCCTGCTGTGGCGCCAGCACAACGGCCTCGTTTCCGGCGACAAGCTGTGGGACGCCGCCCGCCGCGCCCACCCCGGCTACACCGTCGCCAACATCTGCTGGTGGTACGCCATGGGCGCCGACACCGACGTCACCGTCACCCCCCGCCCGATCTACTACGCCGACGGCCGCAAAGAACCCGACTGCTACACCCGCCCCGCCGCCCTGCACGACGAACTCACCGACAAACTGGGCACCTTCCCGCTCTTCCACTTCTGGGGACCCGGCGCCGACCTGGTCTCCAGCCAGTGGATCATCGACGCCACCCGCCACATCAACCGCACCCGCCACCCCGACCTGACCCTGTGCTACCTCCCTCATCTCGACTACGACCTGCAGCGCTTCGGCCCCGACGACCCGCGCTCCCTCCAGGCGGCCACCGACCTCGACACGGCCCTCGCCCCGCTCCTCGACGAGGCCCGCGCCGAGGGCCGCACCGTCGTCGCGCTGTCCGAGTACGGCATCACCCGCGTGACCCGCCCCGTGGACATCAACCGCGCCCTGCGCCGGGCCGGCCTGCTGGAAGTGCACACCCAGGACGGCATGGAGTACCTCGACGCGATGGCCTCCCGTGCCTTCGCCGTCGCCGACCACCAGATCGCCCATGTGTATGTGCGCCGCCCCGAAGACCTGGACGCGACCCGCGCCGCGCTGGACGGACTGCCGGGGCTCGGCCAACTCCTCGACGACGAGGGCAAGAAGGCGCACCACCTTGACCATCCGCGCTCCGGCGAACTCGTCGCCGTCGCGGAGCCGGACGCCTGGTTCACGTACTACTACTGGCTCGACGACGCCCGCGCGCCCGACTTCGCGCGCCTGGTCGAGATCCACCGCAAACCCGGCTACGACCCGGTCGAGCTGTTCATGGACCCGCTCGACCCCTACGTCAAGGTCAAGGCCGCGACCGCCCTGGCGCGCAAGAAACTCGGCATGCGCTACCGCATGGCGGTGGTGCCCCTGGACCCCTCACCTATTCGCGGCAGCCACGGCCGCCTTCCGGAGAGCGACGACGACGGTCCGCTCCTCATCTGCTCCACCCCCCGCGCTGTCGGTGACCGCCTGGCGGCCACCGATGTGAAGTCACTTCTGCTCCAACTGGCCGGTCTCGGCTGAGGGATGCCCCCTCACGTCCGACCGGTCCCCAGTGAAGCACTCACCACTGACAACGCCCCGTGATCAGGAGGAGTTCCCGCATGAGCCGCACCCATCGCACCGACCCCGAACTCACCCACCGCCTCAGCAGACGCGGCATGCTCGGCGTGGCCGCCGGAGCCACCGCAGCCGCCCTGCTGGGCGCCGCGGCCACCCCGGCGACGGCCGCACCCGCCGCCGCGCCCGGCACCGGAAAGGCCCCTGCGGGCCGCGGCCGTCCCGTCCTGCCGCCCGGCCGGCTCGGCATCCAGCTCTACAGCCTGCGCGACAAGGTCTCCACCCTCGGATTCGCCGCCGTCTTCGCCGAACTGGAGAAGTACGGCTACGACGAGGTCGAGTTCGCCGGCTACACCCAGGGCTCGGCGGGCCCCATCACCCTCGCCCAGCTCAAGCGGCTGGCCCGCAACCACGGCCTGAACCCGATCGGCAGCCACGTCGGCTACTACTCCGACGACCCAGGCGCCTACACCTTCGCCCAGAACCTCACCAAGGTCCTCGACGACGCCCAGGCCCTGGGCCTGAAGCACATCGGCACCGCCTCCGGGCCGTTCCGCTACGGCTCGACCGTCGACGCCTGGAAGCGGGCCGCCGAGGACTTCAACACCTACGGCGCGGCGGCGAAGGCGCGCGGCATGAAGTTCTACCAGCACAACCACTCCGAGGAGTTCTCCTTCGCCACCGACAACCCCAAGGTCCGTCTCTACGACGTGCTGCTCGCCGAGACCGACCCCGACCTCGTCTACCTGGAGATGGACATCTTCTGGGCGTACTCGGGCCAGTTCCGCTTCTCCAAGCGGCCCGACGGCACGCCCGCGCCCTTCGACCCCCTCGACTACGTACTCAGGCAGCCCCACCGCTACCCGCTCTTCCACGTCAAGGACGGTGTCAGCGACCCCTCGAACACCTACGGCTACCGCATGGTCGACGTCGGCGACGGGGACATCGACTACCAGAAGTTCATCTCCGGGGTGACCCGGCTGCGCGGCCACCGGCTCGCCCACCACTGGCAGGCCGAGCACGACAACCCGACCGAGTCCTTCACCTTCGCCCGCCGCTCCAGCGAGCACCTGCACTCCCTGCGGGAGAAGTGCTGACAGCCGCAGTCCGTACATGAGGAGACCCTCCCTGACCAGCCCACGGCCACGACCGAAGGTGACTGTCCGGTCACCTTCGGTCGTGGCCAACGGTGGCCGCTCCCGACCCCTCGGATCGGACAGATATGCAGGTGAAAGGCGCTCCGAAACCTTGGTATTGTTGTCCATGTCGCCGCGGGGAACACCCCGCCCAGGCGACAGACACCTAGTCCGGGTGGCGGAATGGCAGACGCGCTAGCTTGAGGTGCTAGTGCCCTTTATCGGGCGTGGGGGTTCAAGTCCCCCCTCGGACACCGGCTGAGACCCCTGTTGATCAGGGGTCTTTCGCATGTCCGGGGCCCAGACGGGCCCCCTCTCCTACGGCACCCCCAGCTCGAACAGCGCATACCCCGCATACGACCCCGAAGCCACCGCCGCGATCCCCAGTGGCCAGCACATCATCGCCGGGCTCAGTCGGCGCAGCGCGAAGGCCAGGGGGAGGTACAGCGGGAACGCCGGGAGCAGATAGCGCGAGACGTTGGCGAAGATCTGCTGGCTGCCCAGGATCAGCGCCATGGTCAGGACCGTGTAGACCACCAGTACCGCCGGTGGGCGCTCGCGCACCAGCAGGCCCAGCATCGTGAAGCCCAGCAGCACCGTGCCGACCGCGATGACGTCCGCGAACGGGAAGGCGAAGAGATAGTCGAAGTGGCCGACCGGGACCGAGGTGAGCACGTCGACGGTCTGCTTGCCGTAGTCGAAGGTGTGCGCCCAGGCGCCGTCCTGGAGTTTGAAGTAGCCGCCGTAGTCGCCCATCTCGTGTCCGACCCAGAGCAGGTAGCCGAGCAGGCCGAGCGGGGCGACGGCCAGGGCGAGCAAGGGGCGCAGGACGCCCTCGTGCTCCCGGTGGTCGCGCAGGGCGAACAGGACGGCGACGGCCAGGGCCACGATCAGCGCGCCCGCGGTGGGACGGTTGAGACCGGCGAGGAAGGTGAGCAGTCCGGCCGTGATCCAGGCGCGGCGCATCATCGCGTGGCAGGCCCAGGCGGCCAGCGCGACGTAGAGGGAGTCGGAGTACACCGCCCACTCCACGCCCGAGCCCGGCCAGACGGCCCACAGTCCGGCCGCGGCGAGACCGGCCCGGCGCCCGCCCAGCCACTCGCCGATCAGGTAGATGCCGAGGGCCGCGGCGAAGGAGGCGACGACGGAGACCAGCAGGCCGGCGCCGTACGAGCCCAGGCCGGTGGTCTCCGAGACCAGGCGCATCAGCGCCGGGTAGAGGGGGAAGAAGGCGGCCGAGTTGCCTTCGAGCGTGATCAGCCCGGTGGCGTCGGGGACCGGGACCAGCGCGGGGTCGTAGCCGTGCTCGGCGACCTGCCGGTACCACCAGCCGTCCCAGGTGGCGAGCACGTCCCAGGGGTGGGCGCCGCCGCCGAAGCGGTGGTGCTTCTCCCGGAAGTCGCCCGCCGAGTGCAGCAGGAGCAGGAAGACGGAGAAGCCGATCAGCTTCAGGGTGCCGTACAGGGCCAGTACGGGTCCGTAGTACGCGGCGGCCCGGCGCAGCCGGCCGGGTTCGGGGCCCGCTTGGTCCTCGTCGAGGCGGGCGTCGACGTCGGTGACGGTGGCGTTCATCGGGCGGCTCCGGCGGCTCCCGTGCGGAACACCCAGGCGCGCAGGAGCAGGAACCGCAGCAGGGTGGCGGTGAGGTTGGCGGCGACGAGGACGGCGAGTTCCGTCCGCGCGCCGGCGCCGGGGTCGGCGAGGTGCAGCGCGGCCAGCGCCCCGGAGGTGAGGCCGAGCCCCAGGGCGAAGACCAGCAGGCCGCGTGCCTGGTGGCGCAGGGCCCCGGACCGGCCGCGCACCCCGAAGGAGAACCGCCGGTTCGCGGCCGTGTTGGCGACGGCGCACACCAGCAGCGCCAGCGCGTTGGCGGCCTGCGCCCCGGTCACCGGCCGCAGCGCGGCGTACAGCAGCAGATGGGCGAGGGTGCTGACGGCGCCGACCAGTGCGAACCGCAGGAGCTGGGGGAGCAGCCCCGGTCGGGCGCCGTCGGCGGGCAGGGTGCCGCGGGCCAGGGCGGTGCCGATGCGGGCGATGCCGCGCAGGTCGGCGAGGACGGTGGCCAGGATGTCGACCCGGCTGTCCGGGTCGTCCACCCAGTCGACCGGCACCTCGTGGATGCGCAGCCCGGCGCGCTCGGCGATCACCAGCAGCTCGGTGTCGAAGAACCACTCCTCGTCCCGCACCAGCGGCACCAGCCGCTCCGCCACCTCGCGCCGCACCGCCTTGAACCCGCACTGCGCGTCCGAGAATCCCACGGCGAGCGTGGAGCGGAGCAGGGTGTTGTAGCCGCGGGACAGCAGCTCCCGCTTCGGCCCGCGCACCACGCGCGCGCCGGGCGCCAGCCGGGTGCCGATGGCGAGGTCGGAGTGGCCCGAGATCAGCGGTGCGACCAGCGGCAGCAGCGCGCTCAGTCCGGTCGACAGATCGACATCGACGTAGGCCAGGACCGGCGCCTGCGAGCGGGACCAGGCCGCGCGCAGGGCGCGTCCGCGGCCCTTCTCCTCCAGCCGCAGACACCGCACCTCGGACAGCTCACGGGCGAGGGCGGCGGCGATGCGGGGGGTGGCGTCCGTGCTGGCGTTGTCGGCGACGGTGATGCGGAAGGGGTACGGGAAACCGCCGCGCAGATGGGCGTGGAGCCGGCGGACGCTGCGTTCGAGGTCGGCCTCCTCGTTGAAGACGGGGACGACCAGGTCGAGAACGGGGTCGCCGGCGTCGACGGATATCGGTTGCCGGGTCGCGCCGCACTCCCGCCGGGTCCACTGTTTTGTCACGGTTCGTCCTTGGGTGTTCTGTGCCGCAGGGCAGGCTGGGGTAAGCCCCGGGCGGGTGTCGGGAAGGCGCGCTTGTGGGGTCAGGGGGTGAGGAGGGACTCGGGCGGGGTCTCCGGCTCCGACTCCACCTGCGTGTACGAGGGCGGGGGCGGCGTGGTGGGCGTGGCCGTGTTCGAGGGCTCGTCGATGCGGGCGGGCTCGGTGGTCGTACGGGTCGACGTGGGCTCGTTCGACGTCGTCACCGTGGAGGGGGGCTCGGTGGACGTGTCGGTCGAGGTGTCGGACGTGGCGGGCGCGGAGGTGTCCGTCGACGTGGGCGGTTCCGAGGTGGGCAGCGGGCCGGACACGGAGACCGACGGGCTCGTGGTCGGGGTGGGGCCGGGCGAGCTGGGCTCCACGTGCTCGCTGCCGTCGGGCCGCAGCATCAGGGCGAGTGTCACCGCGCCCACCGCGAGCACCGATCCGGCGGCGTTCCGGGCGGCACGCAGTCGGCGCCGCAGCCGTACCGCCTCGTGGAGGCGTTCCCGGTGCTCGGGCTCGAAGGGGGTGTATTCGTGGGAGGAACGCATCATGTGGGCGAGTTGCTCTTCGAAGTGGTCCACTTTTCCTCCTCACCCCACCGGTTCGATGACATCGGACAGAAGCTGACGCAGCCGGGCGACCCCGCGCGAGGCGTGCGAGCGGGCGGTGCCCACCGGGCAGCCCAGTACGTCGGCGACCTGCCGGTCGGGCAGGTCCTGGTAGTAGCGCAGGACGACCGCCGCGCGCTGTTTGGGCGGCAGTTGGGCGAGCGCGGCCTCCAGCCGGGAGCGTTCGGCGACGCGGGCGGAGACATCGCCCGGCATCGCCTGTTCCGGCAGCTGTTCGACGGGCCGCTCGCCCCACCAGCGCCGCCGGGCCGACTTCGCCGCGGCGCGGGCCATGATCCGGCGGACGTACGCCTCCGGCGCCTCCTCGCCGACCTTCGCCCACACCGACCACAGCTTGACCAGGGAGTCCTGCACCAGGTCCTCGGCCCGGTGCCGGTCCCCTCCGGTGAGCAGCCGGGCGAGATGGAGCAGTCCTGACCACCGGGCCGCCACGAATTCGTCGAACTCACCACCTGGAGTCCGCTTCATCCACCCATCCCCCGCTGTCGCCGATCGCCTACATCTGGGAGAAGACCCTGGCACCTCCGAAACGCTGCACTCGAATGAAGTGATGTAGGCCACAGTGCATCCGGAGGCTCCGTGATCATGGCGTTCCGCTTATTGCATATGATGTGCAAGTGCATGACTACGACATCAGGGCGGCCGGTCCGGAGGACGTCGCGGGCGCCCGGGCCGTGATGCTCGACACCGTCTACCGAGACTTCGGTACCGGATACGTGCCGCGGTGGCACGAGGACATCGTGGACCCGGCGACCGCCTACCTGGTGCCGGTCCGGCACACCCTGCTGGTCGCCACGCGCGGCGGTGAGGTCGTCGCCACCGGCGCCCTCGACGCCCGCGGCCCGCTCTCGCCGCCCAACCCGGCCCACCTCGCCGAGCGGTATCCCTCCGGTACGACCGCCCAGTTGCGGCGGATCTACGTACGGCCCGATCACCGGCGCCGCGGACTCGCCCGCCGACTGGTCCACCGGTTGCTGGAGTTCGCCGCCGCCGACGGCGGCTACCGGGCCGTCTACCTGCACACCGACCCCGCCGTCGAGGGCGCCGAGGCGTTCTGGCGGTCCCTGGGCAAGGTCGTGCACGACGAGCGCGAGGGCCCGGGCGGCGGGCAGGGCATTGTTCACTTCGAGATACCGATGGGGCGGTAGAGCACACCGTGCGCCGAGTCCGTTTTTCCGTTGCCCTACTGCTCACGCCCTTGCTGGCGGGGTGCTTCGCCTCCTCGGGCGGCGCGTCCGGCGACGCCGGAGCCGAGGGCTCCCGGCTCCGGGTCGCGCTCGCGTTCCCGCCCGCCGAGAACCTCTCGCCCTACGGCGCCGACGCGACGATCCTCAGCCGGCTCGGCGTCACCGAGGGGCTGACCGCCCTCGACGCCAACGGCGCCGCCGCCCCCGCGCTCGCCCAGTCCTGGCGGCGGGAGGGGAAGCGGACCTGGGTGTTCAGTCTGCGCGAGGCCACCTTCCAGGACGGGAGCGCGGTCACCCCCGCCGCCGTCGCCGCCTCGCTCACCCGGGCCACCGAGGCCCGCCCCGCGCCCGCCGCCCTAGCCGGGGTCGGCCTCACCGCGAAGCCCGCCGGGAAGAACGGCGTACGCGTCACCACCGACGAACCCGACCCCGTACTGCCGCTGCGGCTGTCCAGCCCCTCGCTGGCCGTGCTCTCCGCGAAGGCGTACGCCGCCGACGACCGCGTCGACCTCGTCGGCACCGGGACCGGACCGTTCGAGCTGACCAAGGTCATGGGCAGCACCGCCGCCACGCTCGACCGGTACGACGACTACTGGGGCGGCCGGGCCCAGGCGCCCGGCATCGACGTGAAGTTCATCCCCGACGGCAGCGCCCGCACCAACGCCCTGCGCACCGGGCAGATCGACCTCGCCGAGGCCGTCCCCGTCTCCCAGGCCGCCTCCCTCGACAAGGACGTCCGCGCGGCGACCGCCACCACCCGCACCACCAGCCTGCTGCTCAACTCGCGGTCCGGGCCGTTCAAGGACGCAGGCCTGCGGGCCGCCGCACGCGGCGCCGTCGACACCGCCGTGCTCGCCGAGGACGTGTACGAGGGGTACGCGGACGCGGGCGCCGGTATCTACGGTCCCGCCGTCACCTGGGCCGAGAGCAAGCGGGTCCGTCCCGTGGGACGGGCGAAGGCCGCCGACCCGGACGGCGCGCGGATCACCCTCGCCACCTACGACAACCGGCCCGAACTCCCCGAGGTCGCCCAGGTGCTCAAGCAGCAGCTGGAGAAGGCCGGGTTCGAGGTCACCCTGGAGGTGCGCGAGTACTCACGGCTGGAGAGCGACGCCCTCGACGGCGAGTTCGACGCCTTCGTCCTCGCCCGCAACACCCTCGTCGACACCGGCGACCCCGTCTCCGTCCTCGCCAGCGACTACACCTGTGACGGCGGATACAACCTCGCCCAGCTCTGCGACAAGGACGTCGACCGGGCCGTGGCCCGCGCCGAGGACGCCGACGACACCGCCGGCCGGCAGGACGCGGCGATGGCCGCCGAGGCGGAGATCCTCGGCACCGACACCGTCGTCCCGCTCGTCCACCAGCGGATCATCACCGGCGTCGCCCCGTCGGTGCGCGGCGCGCTCCTCGACCCGTACGAGCGCGTCCTCGTCGGCACCGGCACCCGGCGCTGACCGATGCGCGGCACGGCAACCGCCTTGCTGTGGCGGGTGATTCTGGCGGTCGCCCTGGTGTGCGCGATCGGTGTGCTGCCCTGGGCCTCGCACACCGACCCCGCCCTCACCGTCCTCAAGGCACGCTCCGCCGACCGCGACCCCACCCCCGAGGTACTGGCGGACATCAGGGACCGACTCGGGCTCGACGCGGGCCCGTCGCACCTGCTCGGCGACTGGGCGGCCGGGCTGTGGCGAGGTGACCTCGGCCGGTCCTGGCTCAACGGCGCGGAGGTCGCCCCCACGGTCCTCCACGCCCTCGGCGTCTCCCTGCTGCTGATGGCCGTCGCACTGGTGGCCGCCGGAGTCACCGCCGCGCTGATCTGTGCCCGCACCCTGTGCCGGGGCGGCCGTGACCGCAAGGCGAGCGGCACCGGCTCCGCCGTGCTCGCCGCGCTGCCCGAGTTCCTCACCGCCACCGTGCTCGCCACGGTCGTCGGCGTCCAGCTGGGCTGGCTGCCCGCCCTCGGCTGGTACGGACCCCGGTGGACGATCCTGCCCGCGCTCGCCCTCGGCCTGCCCGCGGGCGCCGTCCTCGGACGGCTCCTCGACGACCTGCTGCCCGGCGCCTTCGCCGAACCCTGGGCGCAGGCCGCCGCCGCGCGCGGACTGCCACGCCGTACCATCGCCCGCCAGGCGCTGCGCCGCAGCCTGCCCGGACTGCTGCCCAACACCGGCCTGTTCGTGGTCGGCCTGACCGGGGGAGCGGTCGCGGTCGAGCAGATCTTCGACATCCCGGGCCTCGGCCGCACGACCCTCCAGGCGGCGCTGGCCCAGGACCTGCCGGTCCTCCAGGCGGGCGCGCTGCTTCTGACGCTGCTCGCCGCCACGGCGGCGGCACTGGCCCATGTCGGCACCCGCCTGCTCATCGGCCCGGCCCTCCGCGACGGCGCCCTGCCGTCACCGCACCGCCCGGCACCTGAGGCACGAGGGTTCCTGCCCCTCGCGCTCGCCCTGGCGCTCCTGGCGGTCATCGCCGCCGGCCTGCACCGCGACCCGCTCGCCCTGGACACCGGCGCACGCCTGCAACCCCCGTCCTGGAGCCACCCGTTCGGTACGGACGCACTTGGCCGGGACATGCTGGCCCGGGTGGCGCACGGCGCGCTGGATACCCTGCTCCTCGCGACGACGATCAGCGCGGCCACCCTGGTGCTGGGCGTCCTGCTGGGCCTGGCCCCCCGGCTGTCCGGCCCGCTCGTGGACACGATCTCCGCCCTGCCCCCGGTCCTCCTCGCCCTCCTCGTCACCGCGGTCGCGGGCACCGGAACCGCCACCCCGGCCCTCGCGGTCACGGCCGTGGCCTGGGCGCCGCTGGCCGCGCACACCTCGGCCCTCCTGCGCCAGGAACGCGCCGCCCTCCACATCACCGCCGCCAAGGCGCTCGGCGCGGGCCCCGCCCAACTGCTGCGGCACGACATCCTCCCCGCGATCCTGCCCCCGGTCACCCGGCACGCCCTGCTCCGCCTGCCCGGCATCGCGCTGTCCCTGGCATCCCTTGCCTTCCTCGGCCTCGGCGCCCAACCGCCGTCCCCCGAATGGGGCTTGCTGCTGGCGGAGAACCAGCCGTACGCGGAACGCGCCCCGTGGGCGGTGCTGGCGCCGGCGGTACTGCTCGCCCTGCTCGGGGCGCTGGCGGTCACTGCGGCCGGGGGTGTGCGGCGGGGGCGGCCGTGACCACGGGGCCGAACCTTTCGGAAAGGGGTCGTTGTTGGAACGGGCAGGCATCCCCCAAGACCCGACTCCCCGCCCTCCTGCGGCTTCTGATCCTCACTCAGCTCGCCTTCAACATCGGCTTCTTCGCCGTCCTGCCCTTCCTCTCCGCGCACCTGGGACAGGGCATCGGCATGGCGGGCTGGCTCGTGGGCTTCGTACTGGGACTGCGGACCTTCAGCCAGCAAGGGCTGTTCGTGGTCGGGGGCGCGCTCGCCGACCGGTACGGGGTGCGGCCCGTCGTTCTCGCCGGATGCGCGTTGCGGATCGCCGGGTTCGTCTGGCTCGGGTTCGCCGAAGAGGCATGGGCCGTGGTCGCGGCGGTGCTGCTCATCGGGTTCGCCGCCGCGCTGTTCTCACCCGCGGTGGAGTCCGAGGTCGCGCGGCAGGCCGTGGTGCACGAGAGCGAGGGCGGCTCGCGGGCCCGCGTGCTCGCGTTGTTCACGGTGGCCGGGCAGGCCGGGGCGTTCGTCGGGCCGTTGCTGGGCGCCCTGCTGCTGCGCGTCGACTTCCGCGCGGTGTGTCTGTGCGGCGCCGGGGTCTTCGTGCTGGTCCTCGCCGCGCATGCCGTGCTGTTGCCGCAGCACATCCCGGGACGCGGACGCGTCCAGCTCCGCGGCGGCCTCGGGCCGTTGCTGCGCAACCCCCGCTTCCTGGCGCTGTGCTGCGCCTACGGGGCCTGTCTGCTCGCCTACAACCAGCTCTATCTCGCGCTGCCCGCCGAAGTCGAGCGGGTGACCGGGTCACAGGCGGCGCTGGCCTGGCTGTTCGCGCTGTCCTCGTTGCTCGTCGTGGCCGCTCAACTGCCGGTAACGCGCTGGGCGGACGAGCGGCTCGGGCCCCGCCGGTCCATGGCCGCCGGGCTGTTGGCCGTCGCGGGTGGGTTCGTCGTCGTGGCGGCGGTGCGTACCGCCGGGCTGTGGCCCGCGGCCGGGTTCGTCGTCCTGCTCACGCTCGGCCAGATGCTCGTGGCGCCGGCCGCGCGGGCGTGGGTGCCGGATCTCGCCGAGGAGGGGCGGCTCGGGCTCTACACCGGGGCCATGTCGTCGGTGTCGGGGCTCGTCGTGCTGGTCGGCAGTTCGGCGAGCGGGGCCCTGCTGAGCAGCGGGCTGCCTCCGGCCGTGCCGTGGCTGGTCCTCGCGCTCGTGCCCGTGGTGGCGGTGGGGGTGCTGCCGCGGCGTTCGCACGAACCGTCCCGCGAGCGGCCCGCCTCCGGGCACCGCTGACCGCCTCTCAGGCGGCCACCAGCTCCTCCGTCGCCACGACCTCCTCGACCCGCCGCGAGGTGCGGTACAGCCACAGCACATCCCGGCCGAAGGACCACACCAGCGCGGCCAGCGCGGTCGCCACGACGGCGGTCGCCGCCAGGTGCGGGAGCAGCCCCGAGGCGGCCAGCAGCAGGAACACGCCCTGCGTCGCGGCCACCGTCTTGCGGGCCGTGCTCGGGGGCAGCGCGGCGTTCAGCCACGGCCAGAAGCGGGCGGCGGCGACGAAGGCGTAGCGCATGCCGCCGATCAGCAGCACCCACGGGCCGTGCGCCATGGACACGTAGACGCTGAGCACCAGGATCAGGAAGGCGTCGACCTCCATGTCGAAGCGGGCGCCGAGCGCGGTGGAGGTGCCGGTCCTGCGGGCGACCTTGCCGTCGACGCCGTCCAGGATCAGGGCGACCGCGGTCAGACCGACCAGCAGGGACAGCGGGGGCGGGCTCTGGAAGGAGTCCGCGACCAGCGCGGTCACGCCGCCGACGAGGATGGAGCGGCCCAGGGTGACCCGGTTGGCGGGACCGAAGGAACGCAGTCGGGAGCGGTGCAGTGCGCGTGAGAGCACCGCCCAGGTGGCGACGGCGAAGGCCAGCCCGGTGAGCCAGCCCGCGGGGCCCATGCCGATCGCAGTGCCGAGCAGCGTCAGCACCAGGATCTGGACGCCCGCACCGAGGGCGGTCTCCTGCTGGACCAGCCTCGCGTCGTAAGTGTTGTTCAGGGCCACCGAACATCCTCCGGCCGTGTGACAGAGTCGATCAACGCCGCGTACTGTGCGCGGCCTGTGCACACCTCGGTACGTGCAGCACTTCCCGATCGTTCAGGAGGATTTGGATGAAGCCACCCGCTCGGGCGTTCTGGCTCAGCAGTCCGGGTGAAGGCGAGATCAGGGAGGTTTACCTTCCGGATCCCGCCGAGGGCGAGGTGCTGGTCCGCGCCCTGTACTCCGGCGTCAGCCGCGGCACCGAGACCCTCGTCTTCCGCGGCGGCGTCCCCGAGAGCCAGCACGCGGCGATGCGGGCCCCCTTCCAGGAGGGCGACTTCCCGGCCCCGGTGAAGTACGGCTACCTCAGCGTCGGCGTCGTCGAGCAGGGCCCCGCCGACCTCGTCGGCAGCACCGTCTTCTGCCTGTACCCGCATCAGACCCACTACGTCGTCCCGGTCTCCGCCGTGACCCGGGTACCCGACCACGTGCCCGCCGAACGCGCCGTCCTCGCCGGCACCGTCGAGACCGCCGTCAACGCCCTGTGGGACGCGGCACCCCTGGTCGGCGACCGGATCGCGGTGGTCGGCGGCGGCATGGTCGGCAGCTCGGTCGCCGCGCTGCTCGCCCGCTTCCCCGGCGTACGGCTGCAACTCGTGGACGCCGACCCGGCGCGCGCCGAGACCGCGAAGGCGCTCGGCGTCGACTTCGCGCTGCCCGACCAGGCGCGCGGGGAGTGCGACCTGGTGGTGCACGCCAGCGCCACCGAACAGGGCCTGGCCCACTCGCTCGAACTGCTGCGCGCCGAAGGCACGGTCGTCGAACTGAGCTGGTACGGCGACCGCAGGGTCGGCCTCCCGCTCGGCGAGGCCTTCCACTCCCGGCGCCTGACCGTGCGCAGCAGCCAGGTCGGCACCGTCTCCCCGGCCCGCGCAAGCCGCACGTACGCCGATCGGCTGGCCCTCGCCCTGGACCTGCTGGCCGACCCGCGCCTGGACGCCCTGGTCACCGGAGAAAGCGCGTTCGAGGAGTTGCCGGAGGTGATGCCGCGACTGGCGTCCGGCGCCATTCCGGCCCTGTGCCACCGGGTGCGGTACACCGACGAGCGCCTGACCTGAGAAAAGAGTGAGAGACGGCTGAACAAGGGGAAGCGAAGAGCCGTACTAGTGCACATCCGCGGCAAGGACCGGCCGGGGATCAGACGCGCCGCACCTGGAGGGTCGTCCGTTGTTCAGCATCACCGTCCGCGATCACATCATGATCGCCCACAGCTTCCGCGGCGAGGTCTTCGGACCCGCACAGCGCCTGCACGGAGCGACGTTCCTCGTGGACGCCACGTTCCGGCGCGAACAGCTGGACGAGGACAACATCGTCGTCGACATCGGGCTCGCCACCCAGGAACTGGGCGCCGTCGTCGCCGAACTGAACTACCGCAATCTCGACAACGAACCGGACTTCGCCGGGATCAACACCTCCACCGAGTTCCTCGCCAAGGTCATCGCCGACCGGCTCGCCGAGCGCGTCCACAGGGGGGCGCTGGGGGAGAACGCCAAGGGTCTGGCCGGGATCACCGTCACGCTCCACGAGTCGCACGTCGCCTGGGCGAGTTACGAGCGTGCCCTGTGACCGACACGACCGTGGAACGGGCCCGGCTGACGTACGTGCCCGTACAGAACTCCGCCCTGAAGAACGCCGAGATCGTGCCCATGTCCCTGCGCTCCGTGCACTTCGTGATGCCGGGCGGCGTCGACGACCCGGCGAACCCGAGCGGCGGCAACGCCTATGACCGGCGGGTGAGTCTGGATCTGCCCGGCTTCGGCTGGCAGGTGCACAAGCACACTGTCGCGGGCGAGTGGCCCCGGCCCGGTGAGACGGCGCGCGCGGAACTGGTTCGGACGCTGCGGGAGTTCCCGGACGGCACGGTCGTCCTGCTCGACGGGCTTGTCGCCTGCGGGGTGCCGGAGATCGTCGTACCCGAGGCGCAGCGGCTGAGGCTCGCGGTGCTGGTGCACCTGCCGCTCGGCGACGAGACGGGGCTGTCGCCCGAGGCGGCGGCCGAGCTGGACGCGCTGGAGCGGGAGGTGCTGCGGGCGGTGCCCGCAGTCATCGCGACCTCCGACTGGGCGGTCCGCCGGCTCGTCTCCCACCACGGCCTCGCCCCGGACCGGGTGCACTGCGCCGCCCCCGGCGCCGACATCGCCCCGCTCGCCTCCGGCACCGACGGCGTCTCCCGGCTGCTGTGCGTGGCCGCCGTGACCCCGCGCAAGGGCCAGCACCGGCTGATCGAGGCGCTGGCCGCGGTCACCGACCTGCCCTGGAGCTGCACCTGCGTGGGCAGCCTCACCCAGGACCCCGAGTACGTGGCCGGGCTGCGCGAACTGATCGCGAAGCACGGCCTGGAGGACCGGCTGGTGCTGGCCGGACCGCAGGCCGGCGCCGAACTGGACGCCAGCTACGCCGCCGCCGACCTCATGGTCCTCACCTCCTACGCCGAGACCTACGGCATGGCGGTGACCGAGGCGCTGGCCCGGGGCATCCCGGTGCTGGCCACCGATGTCGGCGGACTGCCCGAGGCGGTCGGCCGCGCCCCCGACGGCGGCGTGCCCGGCATCCTCGTGCCGCCGGAGGACCCCGCCGCGCTCGCCGCCGAACTGCGCGGCTGGTTCGGCGAGGCGGATGTACGACGCCGGCTGAAGGCGGCCGCCCGAGGGCGGCGGGCCGCCCTCGACGGCTGGGCCACCACGGCGCGCAGCCTGGCCGGAGTACTGGGCCGACTGCCGGACGAACCCAGGAGGGCGGCATGAGGAAGACGGCTGCGACACAGGACGCGGGACTGATCCCGGGACAGCCCGGACCGAGGGAGACGGAGACCATGAGCGACTCCGTGATCCCCGGCGCGGGCCCCACACAGGCCCTCCCCGCCACGGACCACGATCCCGTCCCCACGGCTCACCGGGGCGCGGGCCCCACCCCCCGCCCCGGTGAGCGCCCCACGGTCAAGCTGCGCGAGGACGGCCCCGACGACCCGCCGCGGTACGCCCCCGAGTGGCTGGAGCTGCGCGAGGGGCCCGACGGGGCGGCGCGCGCCAACGACCTGATCGACCCGCTGCGGGTGCGGCTGGCCAACCTGCCCGGCCGCGCCGGCGGACTGGTCATCCACGACCTGGGCTGCGGCACCGGTTCCATGGGCCGCTGGCTGGCGCCCCGGCTGGACGGCGCCCAGCACTGGATCCTGCACGACCGCGACCCCTACCTGCTGCACTTCGCGGCCGTCGCCTCGCCGCGCGCCGCCGCCGACGGCAGCCGGGTCACCGTGGAGACCCGGCGCGGCGACGTCGCCCGGCTCACCCCGGACGCCCTGGCCGGCGCCTCCCTGGTGACCGCGTCCGCGCTGCTCGACGTGCTCAACCGGGAGGAGATCGACACCCTCGTCGACGCCTGCGCCGGTGCGGGCTGCCCGGCGCTGCTGACGCTGTCCGTCGTGGGCCGGGTGGAACTCACCCCCGCCGACCCGCTGGACGAGGAGATCGCCGAGGCGTTCAACGACCACCAGCGGCGCGGCGACATGCTCGGCCCGGACGCCCTCAACGTCGCCTGCGAGGCGTTCGCCGCGCGCGGCGCGACGGTACGCGTCCACCCCAGCCCGTGGCGGCTCGGCCCCGAGGACGCCGCGCTCACCGCGCAGTGGCTGCGCGGCTGGGTCGGCGCCGCCGTGGAACAGCGCCCCGAACTGCGCGAACCGGCCGAGCGCTACCTGCGCGAGCGGCTGGCGGCCTGCGAGGCGGGCGAGTTGCGGGTCGTCGTCCACCACAGCGACCTGCTCGCCCTCTCCCGCCCGACGGACGGGACCACGTCATGACCACGGAGACGGCGGCGCCACCCGCGCCGCTGACGGGCCGCGCCCGCGGCCCCGTACGCGCCTCGGTGGCGAGGATGGCCCGGCGGCGAACCCTCACGCCCAGGGCCGCGCGCTCCTGCGCGCACCTGCGAGAGGGCCGGCCGGCCGAGCCGCCGGCCGCTCCGGAGGTCCCCGCCGTCTCCGCACCCACCGACACCCCGGCCCCCCGCCGCCGCAACCTCCGCGCCCACCTGGGCACCCTCGCCGGAGTCGCCATCCTCGGCATCCTGCTGTGGCGGCTGGGCACCGGTGCCTTCGTGGACGGGCTGCGGCGGATCGACGCCCCGGGCGTCCTCGCGGCGGTCGGGATCGGGGTCGTCACCACCGTGTTCAGCGCGTGGCGCTGGCAGTTGACGGCGAAGTGGCTCGGCCTCCGGCTGCCGCTCGGCGCGGCCGTCGCCGACTACTACCGTGCCCTGTTCCTGAACGCGGCCCTGCCCGGCGGCGTCCTCGGTGATGTGCACCGGGCGGTCAGCCACGGCCGCAGCGCCGGTGACCTGAGCCGCGGCGTGCGCTCCGTGGTCCTCGAACGGGTCGCCGGACAGGTCGCGTTGGCGCTGGTCGGCGGGGTCGTCCTGCTGACCATGGAGTCGCCGGTGCGCGACGAGGCACGCCACTTCGTGCCGCTCGTCGCACTCGCCGCTCTCGGCGCGCTCGCCGTGGTGCTCGCCGTACGGCTCAGCCGGCCGGCCTCCCGGCGGCGTCTCCTGCCGTCGTTCCACAAGGCGTCGTGGCTGCGGTACGGGCCCGGCGTCGCCGTGTCCTCGATCGTCGTCCTGGCCGGACACATCGCCACGTTCGTGCTCGCCGCCCGCGTCGCGGGCAGCGACGCCTCCGTCGCCGTACTCCTGCCGCTGGCCGTGCTCGCGCTGCTGGCGATGAGCCTGCCGCTCAACGTCGGCGGCTGGGGACCCCGCGAAGGCGTCACCGCCTGGGCGTTCGGCGCCGCCGGACTCGGCGCGGGCAGCGGGCTCGCGGTGGCCGTCGTGTACGGCGTGCTGTGCCTGGCCGCGAGCCTGCCCGGTGTCCTGGTGCTGGTGGGACGCCGCCGGACGCCCTACTCTGCGCCCAGCACGGCGAAATACGCCGCGAAGGAATCCGAAAGGCTCGCCAACAACTCCTTCCCCTTTTCCGCCGAACCCAAGGAGGGACGGCCGATGACACCCGAATCGGTATAGGCGGACATACCGAGGGAGAGCAGATGACGCCGGTCGTCAGCGACGAAATCGGAGGTCTCGTATCCGGGCCGCAGTATTTCCGGATGCGTATGGAGAAGGATGGAGGTCTCAATTTCCCCGGCGTGCATGTCGGTGAGCAGCGAGGTGGCCACTCCGGCCCGTTCCCGAGCCGCTTCCCAGTCCTCCACCGCAGGGAACAGCGCCATCCGCTCACCGCGCGCGGAGGACTCCTGAACGACATTGCCCAGTACGTAATTTCCGCCGTGCCCGTTGACCACCACCAGGGCGTCCACGCCGGAACGGCGGAGCGAATCCGCTATGTCCCGAATCACCGCATGAAGGGTCACCGAGGAGATGCTGACGGTCCCCGGCCACGCCGCGTGCTCGTGCGAGCAGGAGATCGTCACCGGGGGAAGGAGGTGCACCGGATACGCCTCGGCGATCTCCCGGGCGATCGCGCACGCCACCAGCGTGTCCGTGGCCAGCGGCAGGAAGGGGCCGTGCTGTTCGAAGCTGCCCACGGGAAGGACGGCGACCTGCCGTGAGACGCCCGCCCCGCGCGTCCGTACGTCCTCCGTGGTGTCCGCCGGCACCAGCCCGGATGCCGACCGAGTCCCCGAACCACTCATCTTTTCACGGCCTTTCGTCTCTGCTTAGGAACCAGATCATGACAGAAAAAGTTGGCGTACTCGGAACGAAGACCCCCAAGCGCACCGGCGTGGAACGCGTAGTGAATGCGCCCTTGCCCACGGTGTACGGGGAATTCCGCGCGGTCGGCTACCTCGACCACGACCGCGGGGACGAGCAAGTGGCTCTGGTCTACGGTGAGATCGGCTCCGAGAACGTCCTCACGCGGCTGCATTCGGAGTGCCTGACCGGTGACGCGTTCGGCTCGCAGCACTGCGAGTGCGGCGACCAGCTGGCCTCCGCGCTGCGCGCGGTCGTCGCCGAGGGCAGCGGTGTGGTCGTGTACCTGCGCGGGCACGAGGGCCGCGGCATCGGCCTGCTCGCCAAGCTGCGGGCCATGGCCCTGCAGGCCGAGGGCCTGGACACGGTGGAGGCCAACCTCGCCCTGGGCCTGCCCGTCGACGCCCGCGACTACGGCGTCGCCGCCGGGATGCTCGCCGACCTCGGGGTGCGCTCGGTGCGGCTGATGTCGAACAACCCGCGCAAGCGGGAGGCGCTGGTGGAGCACGGCATCACGGTCGCCGAGACGGTCCCGCTGCTCATCCCGCCGTGCGAGAGCAACATCACCTACCTGCGCACCAAGCGGGAGCGCCTGGACCACCACCTGCCCCATCTGGACGCCGTGGCCCACTGGTCCTGATTCCGGACCCGGTCGCCCGGACAGGAAGAGGGCATGAGTGACGACATCCTCTTCCTCTCCGGCGACCGGGTGACCCGGCTGCTGTCCTGGGACGCGGCCATCACCTCGCAGCGCGCCGCGTTCGAAGCCCTCGGTACCTCGGGAGCCGACGCGCCCGGGAAGATCATGCACCCGAGCCGCTTCGACGACAGCGTCATGTTCGCCTACCTGTCCCGGCTGTCGGCGGACACCGGGGCGGTGGCGAAGATCGGCAGCGTCAACCCGGCCAACGCGGCGGCTGGAATCCCCACGGTGCACGCCCTGGTCACCGCCCTGGACCCGGTGACGGGCCGGCCGGTCGCCGTCCTGGACGGCACCGCGCTGACCACCCTGCGCACGGCCGCGGGCAGCGCCGTCGCCGTCGACCTGCTCGCCCCGCCCGGCGGCGCCGAGCTCGCGATCCTCGGCTCCGGCACCCAGGCCCTCGCCCACGTCCGGGCCCTGGCGCGGGTGCGGGACCTGAAGTCGGTACGGCTGTGGAGCCCGACCGCGCGCAACCGGGAGCGCGCCGCCGACACCCTCACGGCCGAACTGGGGCTCACCGTCGAGCCGGTCGGCAGCGCCGAGGAGGCCGTGCGCGAGGCCACGCTGGTCGTCGCCTGCACCCTCAGCACCACGCCGGTCGTCCACGGGGCGTGGCTCCCGCCCGGCTGCACGGTGGTGAGCGTCGGCTCGTTCGAACCGACCAGGTGCGAGGTCGACGCGGAGGTGCTGCGGCGGGCGGCGGCCGTGGTCGTCGACGACCCGGAGACCGCCGCGCACCACGCCGGGCCGATCGTCGCCGCGGGGCTGGCGGCGGACGACCTGATCCCCCTCGGCGGCGTCGTCACCGGCGCCCGCACCGCCCGCACCGGGCCGGGGGACATCGTCTACTACAACAGCGTCGGCCTGGGCATTCAGGACGCCGCCGCGGCCTGGGCTGTCATCCGTGCGGCACGGGAGACGGACCGGTGAGGGCCGAGGTCGTGATCGTCGGCGGCGGGGTGATGGGCACCAGCATCGCCTGCCACCTCGCCCGCGCGGGCGTCCGGGACGTCGTCCTCGTCGAGCGGGACGAACTGGCATCCGGTTCCACCTCCAAGGCGGCGGGCGGAGTGCGGGCGCAGTTCTCCGACGAGCTGAACATCCGGCTCGGCGCGCGCAGCCTGGCCGCCTTCGACCGGTTCGAGGCGGACACCGGGCAGGACATCGGCCTGCACAAGGTCGGCTACCTGTTCCTGCTCTCCACCCCCGGGGAAGTCACCGCCTTCGAGGCGGGCGTACGGCTCCAGAACTCCCTCGGCGTGCCCAGCCGCATGCTCGAACCGGCCGAGGCCCAGTCCCTCTCCCCGCTCATCCGGACCGACGGACTGCTCGCCGCCGCCTATTCGCCCGACGACGGCCACTGCACCCCCGAATCGGTCGTCCAGGGCTACGCGGCCACCGCCCGCCGCCACGGCGCGACGATCCTGCGGCACACCGAGGTCACCGGCATCGACGTCAGTGGCACCGCCGTCACCGCAGTACGGACCACCCAGGGCCCCATCGCCACCGGCACCGTCATCTGCGCGGCCGGAGCCTGGTCACGGGCCGTCGGCGCGATGGCCGGGGTCGACCTGCCCGTGGAACCGCTGCGCCGCCAGATCGCGGTCACCGAACCGGTCCCGGACCTGCCGCCGAACCTCCCCATGACCATCGACTTCACCACCAGCCTCTACTTCCACGCCGAGGGCCCCGGCCTGCTGCTCGGCATGTCCGACCCCGACGAACGCCCCGGCTTCGACACCCGCACCCACGACCGCTGGATCCCCCGCCTGTACGAGGCCATGGAGCACCGCGCCCCCGCCCTGCTCGACCTGCGCCGCACCGGCGGCTGGGCCGGTCTGTACGAGGTCACCCCGGACCACAACGCCCTGATCGGCGAGGCCGCCTCCGTCTCCCGCTTCCTGTACGCGACCGGGTTCAGCGGTCACGGCTTCCTGCAGGGGCCCGCCGTCGGCGAGGTCGTCCGCGACCTGTACCTGGGCCGCGTACCCTTCGTGGACGTCAGCCCCTTGAGCGCCGACCGGTTCGCGGCCGACGCCCTGCGCCCGGAGGTCAACTGCGTATGACCGAACTCCATCTGTGGCTGCGGCACGAGGTCCGCACCACCGAGCGCCGCACCCCCGTCGTCCCGTCCGACGCCCGCCGACTCGTCGACAACGGCGTGACGGTGACCGTCGAGGAGTCCCCGCAGCGGATCTTCCCGATCGAGGAGTACGAGAAGGCCGGCTGCCGGACCGCCGAGGCGGGCTCGTGGGTGTCGGCGCCGGACGACGCCGTGATCGTAGGCCTGAAGGAACTGCCCGGCGAACCGGCCGGGTTGCGGCACCGGCATGTCTTCTTCGGGCACGCCTACAAGGGGCAGCCCGGCGCCCGCGCGCTGCTGGAGCGGTTCGCCGCCGGGGGAGGGGCGCTCTACGACGTCGAGTACCTGGTGGACGACAGCGGGCGGCGCCTGGCCGCCTTCGGGTTCTGGGCCGGATACCTCGGCGCCGCCCTCGCCGTCCTCCAGCACCGGAGGCGGCTCACCGCGCCCCTGGAGCCGACGACCAGGCCGGAGCTGGACGAGCTGTTGCGCGGCGACGGGGACTTCACCGCGCTGGTGATCGGCGCCCTCGGGCGCAGTGGCCGGGGCGCCTGCGAGGCGTTCCGGGCGGCCGGGGTCGAGCCGACCCGCTGGGACCTCGCCGAGACCCGCGAACTGGACCGCCCCGCCCTGCTGGCGCACGACGTCATGGTCAACGCCGTCCTCGCCACCACCCCGATCCCGCCGTTCCTGCGCGAGGAGGACCTGGACACCCCCGGCCGCAGGCTGCGCACCCTGTGCGACGTCACCTGCGACGCCGGGTCGCCGCTGAACGTGCTGCCGATCTACGACCGCACCACCGACTGGACGGACCCGGCCCGTCGGCTGCGCGAGGAGCCGCCGCTGGAGCTCATCGCCATCGACAACCTGCCCTCCCTGCTCCCGGCCGAGTCCAGCACCGACTTCTCGGCGGCGCTGATGCCGCAGCTGCTGGAGTTCGGGACCGGGGCGGCGTGGGCGCGGTGCCGGGAGCGGTTCGAGCAGGCGTGCGCGGAGACCGGGGTCGCGTCGTGACCGGGGCGAGCGGCACCGTCCACTGGGTCGGTGCCGGACTGTCCACCGGCAGTGGTCTGGCCCGGCTGTGCGAGACGGCAGCACGGGTGCGCTTGTGGCATCGCACCGAGGACCGTGCGGCGTTGGCGCTCGCCGCCCGGGGCCTGACCGGACGGGCCGAGCCCCGCGCGTACACCCCGGACGCGCTGGGCGCCGAACTCGCCCCTGGCGATGTCGTCGTGTCGATGCTGCCCGCGCCCGAGCACGCCGGGCTGCTGGCCGCCTGTGTGGCGCGGCGGGCCCACTTCGCCTGCTCCAGCTATGTGTCGGACGCGGTGCTGGAACAGGTCCCGGCGGCGCGCGCGGCCGGTCTGGTCGTGCTCACCGAGGCGGGCCTCGATCCGGGCATCGACCACCTCTTCGCCCACAGCCTGGTCGCCCGCGCCCGCGAGGCCGTCGGCGACGGTACGGCCGCCTCGTACCGGCTGACCTCGTACTGCGGCGGAGTCCCCGCCGAGCCGAACGACTTCCGCTACCGCTTCAGCTGGGCGCCCCTCGGCGTGCTCAACGCCCTGCGCTCGCCCGCCCGTTACATCGACAACGGCGCCGAGAACACCGCGGACCGCCCCTGGGAGGCGACCCGGCGGCACACCATCGAGGGGGAGGCCTTCGAGGCGTACCCCAACCGGGACAGCCTGCCTTTCGTCGAGCAGTACGAGCTGCCCGCCGAGTGGAAGCCGAGCACCTTCGTGCGCGGAACCCTGCGGCTGGACGGCTGGCTGCGCGCCTGGGACGGCGTGTTCGCCGAACTGCGGCGCGGCGACGACGAGCGGATCGCCGCGCTGGCCCAGGAGTTGGCGGCCCGGTACCCGACGACGGAGAAGGACCGGGACCGGGTGGTCCTGGAGGTCTCGCTCGATGTGCGCGGCGCCAACGGCGCGTCCTGGTCGGGCGGTTACCTGCTCGACATGGCCGGCGACGAGGAGGAGAGCGCGATGGCCCGCTGTGTCTCCCGCCCCCTCGCGCTCGGCGTCCGGCACATCCTGGACGGCTCCCTGCCGCCGGGCCTGAGCCGGGCCGCCGAGACGGCGGCCCGATCCGAGCAGTGGCTGCGCGAACTCGTCCCCGAAGGAGTGGAGTTCACCCTGCGCGTCAGCCGGTGACGGCCTCGTGCACCAGCCTCTTGAGGTCCGGGAACACGGTGTGCGAGGTCTTCGGCCGCAGCTGCGTCATGAACTGCACCGTCAGATCGCGCGACGGGTCGACCCAGAAGGTCGTGGTCGCCGCGCCGCTCCAGCCGTAGGTGCCGGTGCGGGAGGGGGCGCGGGTGCGTGACGGGTCGACCACCACGGAGACGCCGAGGCCGAAGCCGAGGCCGTCGTTGCAGGGTTCGTCATGGGCCGGGCGGCTGCCGAAGGAGCGCAGATCGACGCCGCCCGGCAGATGGTTGGAGGTCATCAGGTCGACCGTGCTCGCGTCGAGCAGCCGGGTGCCGTCGAGTTCGCCGCGGCGGCGCAGCAGCTCCATGAACCGGTGGATGTCGTACGCGGAGGCCGCCATGCCGCCGCTGCCCGACAGGAAGCGGGGACGGCCGTGCAGCGGCAGTCCCGGGATCGGGGTGATACCGCCGTCGTCGGTGCCCCCGTACAACTCGGCGAGCCGGTCCGTCTGTTCGCCGCTCACCTCGAAGCCGGCGTCGGTCATGCCGAGCGGGCGGAAGACCCGTTCGGCCATGAAGACGTCCAGCGGCTGCCCGGAGACCACCTCGATGACCCGGCCGAGGACATTCGTGGCCACCGAGTAGTTCCACTGCGTGCCGGGGTCGAACTGGAGCGGCAGGCTCGCGTACACGTCGACGGTCTCGGCCAGGTTCGAGCCGGGCAGCACCGCCGAGTCCAGCTTGGCGTCCCGGTAGAGGGCGTCCACGGGATGGCAGTGGTAGAAGGCGAAGGTCAGTCCGGCCGTGTGGGTCATCAGATGCCGGATCAGCAGGGGACCGGCGGGCGGGCGGGTGCGGACCTCGGCACCCGAGCCGGAGACGTAGACGCGCGGTTCGGCGAAGGCGGGCAGATGACGGCCGACCGGGTCGTCGAGGTCCAGCCTGCCCTCCTCCACCAGCAGCAACGCGGCGACGGAGGTGACCGGTTTGGTCATGGAGTAGATCCGCCAGAGCGTGTCGGCCTCCACCGGCAGCCCGGCGGCGATGTCCCGCTGCCCGTAGGTGGTCAGGTGGGCGACGCGTCCGCCCCGGGCCACGGCGACCAGGAAGCCGGGCAGGCGGCCCTCGTCGACGTGGTGGGCGAAGTGCCGGTCGAGACGCCCCAGTGCCTCGGGGTCCAGGCCGACCTCGTCCGGTTCGACCTGTTGTCGCAGCAGTGCCATCGCTCTCCTTACCTGTGCGGCCCGTCGGATGGCCGGTTTACCCAGTCGGTACGGCCGGCGATCTCAACGTCGTTCAGGAACACGTGTACGGTTCCGTGGATCGGTGCCGGTCTCGCCGGTCGTGGCCGGGTCCCGTCCCGGCAGCGCGGCGCCCGCCGTCATTCCGGCCACGGCGAGCACGGGGAGGACCGCGAGCGGCAGCCGGGCGTCCCCGTCGGCGCCCATGAGGGCGGTCGCCAGGGCCACGCCCAGCACCGGGCCGAGGTTCATCGCGGTCTGCTGGAGCCCGCCCGCCACACCCGCCGAGGCGACCGGAGCCTCCCGCACGACGACATGCGTGGCGGCCACCATCACCGTGCCGAACCCGACCCCGAGCAGCCCGAACCCGGCACCCAGGCCCAGGGGCCCGGAAGCGCGGGAGAGCAGCCAGACCCCGGCGGCGAGGACGGCGAGCGCGGTCACGGTGGTGCGGCGCGCCCCGGCCCGGCGCAGCAGGACCGCGCAGCAGGGCGCGGCGGCCACCATCAGCACCGCGAGCGGCAGACAGCACAGCGCGGTGCGCCACGGGCCGAGGCCGAGGGTGTCCTGGAGCAGGAAGGTGGCGGCGAACAGGGTGCCGGACAGTGCGGCCGAGGCGGCGGTGAGGGTGCCGAGCCCGGCCCGGACCGGGGGTGCGCCGATGACGGCGGGGGGCAGCAAGGGGTTCGGTGTGCGGCGTTCGTGGCGCAGGAACAGGGCGCCGGTGACCGCCGTCAGCAGCAGAACGGGGGCCCGGTCGGGCAGGGCGACCAGGGCGTGCACCAGGGTGGCCAGGGCCGCCGCGAGCAGGAGGGCACCGGGCAGGTCGAGGGGGACCGGGGCGGTGGGGCGCGGGGCGCGTGCGGTGAGCGCCCACAGGCCGCACACCAGCGCGGGCAGGACGTTCAGCAGGAACACCGACCGCCAGCCGGGCCCGGCGACCAGCGCGCCGCCCACCAGCGGACCGGCGGCGGCAGCCACCCCGATGGCCGCGGTCCGCACGGCGATCGGGGTGCGCAGCCGGTCGGGCGGGTACGCGGCGCGCAGCATGCCCAGGGTGGCCGGTTGCAGGAGGGCGCCGCACACGCCCTGCGCGACCCTGAGTCCGATCACCGTGCCGATCCCGGAGGACAGGGCGATGCCCGCCGAGGTGAGGCCGAAGCCGAGCATGCCGAGCGCGAAGAGGCGGTGGTGGCCGTAGCGGTCGCCCAGGCGTCCGCCGAACACCAGCAGGCTCGCGACGGCCACCAGATAGCCGGTGCTGGTCCACTGGACCTGGGCGTGGGACGCGCCGAGTTCGCGTTGGAGGGCGGGCTGGGCGAGGGTGAGGACGGTGCCGTCCAGCGCGACGACCACGGCTCCCGCCACGCTCGCGACGAGGGTGGGGCGCGGGTTCACTCGCTGTCCGTCCCGACGTACACGGACAGTACCGTCCGTACCATGCGGTCGAAGTCCTCGCTGCCGACGGCGAGTTGCAGACTGCCCCAGCCCCACAGTTGGCCCACGCCGTGCAGATTCGCCCACAGGGCGCCGCCGACGAGCCGGGCGTCGGCGTCGGGGCGGATCCGTCCCACCAGCTCCACCAGCCTTCCGAACAGCGGCAGGCTGTGCTCGCGCAGGCCCAGGTGGCCGCTCTCCAGCAAGTCGTGACGGAACATCAGCTCGTACATGCCGCGCCGCTCCACCGCGAACCGCAGATAGGCGTGGGCCAGCGCGGTGAGCCCGGCCCGCGGGTCGGTGCCGGCCTGTGCCAGGGCCCGGTCGGCGCGCTCCGCCAGCTCGACGAAGCCGCGCCGGGCGATGGCCGACAGCAGCTCCAGATGGGTGGGGAAGTAGCGGCGCGGCGCCCCGTGCGAGACCCCCGCCCGGCGGGCGATCTCCCGCAGTGTGAGCGCCTGCACGCCCTCGCTGAGGACCAGTTCCACCCCGGCATCGACCAGCCGTTCGCGCAGCCCCGCCTCGGAATCACCCATAGACACTGTCTACCAGGTGGGCGTAGACACTGTCTACGGTCAGGATGCGGAGAACGGCGGAAATGATCGGCCCGCGGGAATCAACCGCGCCGCCCGGCCCGTTACCTGGACATGACTCAGGACCGCACTGAAGAGGCACTGCTCCACCTGCTCTCCGAGGGCCACGGGGGTGTACTGGTCACCCTCAAGCGCGACGGCCGCCCCCAGTTGTCGAACGTCACCCACGCCTACTACCCGGCCGAACGGATCATCCGGGTCTCCCTCACCGACGACCGCGCCAAGACCCGCAACCTGCGCCGGGACCCGCGCGCCTCCTACCACGTGACGACCGCCGACCGCTGGGCGTACACGGTGGCCGAGGGCACCGCCGAGCTGACGCCCGTCGCCGAGGACCCGCACGACGACACCGTCGAGGAGTTGATCAGGCTCTACCGGGACGTGCAGGGCGAGCACCCGGACTGGGACGACTACCGCGCCGCGATGGTCCGCGACCGGCGGCTCGTGCTGCGCCTGAAGGTGGACCGGGCGTACGGCATCCCCAAGAAGTGATCACTGGCGGCTGACGGTGCGGGTGACGCCGGCCAGGACGGTCGTGGCGAGGATCCAGCCCGCCAGCACCAGCACGTAGGCGAGCCACTGCGCCCAGCCCTCCGGGGCGTAGGCGGACTCCTGGCCGAAGGAGATCACCGGGACGAGCAGGTCCAGGGCGAAGAACACCGGGTTGAAGTCCGGGGCCTCGTCGGGCTTGAGCGCGGGCGGCGGCTCCAGCGCGAAGGCGACGGAGCCGACCGCGAGCAGCGACAGCAGCCAGCCGAAGGCGCGCAGCGGGCGGAAGCCGTAGCCGACGGTGGCGTCCTGGACATGCCCCCACAGCCGGCCGTACCAGGAGAGCGTGGTGCGGTGGCGGCGCTGCTTGGCGAGCTGCACCAGCCGGGCGGCGTGGTCGTCGCCGGTGTGCCGGTATGCGGCGGTCAACTGCTCGTAGCCGTGCGGGTCGTAGCCGTTGCCGTCGCGTTCCAGCATCGGCAGGCGGCGCTCGACGGGCTCGTGCGGGGTGAGGAAGGTGTAGGTGAGGTCCAGGATCCGCACCTCCTCGGGCAGCATCTCAGGTTCCAGATCGAGCTGTTCGATCTGGGTGCGGCGCAGATTGAGCCGCCCGGTCATCCGGGGCCCCTCGCGCAGCCAGAGTTCGCCGATGACGGCGCTGCTGGCACGCAGCGCGGTGTTGCCGGGGTTCGACAGCGTCGCCCGCAACAGGTCCAGGCGGCCGGGTACACGGATGCCGCGCAGATCCAGCCGTCCCTCGGCGCGCAGCCGCCGCCCGAGCAGATTGGCGCCGACCTCCAGGGAGTCGGCCTCCAGGACGGTGCCGCCGGGACAGCTCAGTTCGGCGTCCTCCAGGTCGATCGAACCGGCCACCCGGGCGCCGTCGAGCCGTATCTCGCCCTCGACGCGCAGCCCCGGCGCGCACAGGTCGTCCTCCACGGTGATCTGGTTGAGCCGCAGGGCGGGCAGGCCCGAGTCGGCGGCGGTCAGCCGGGCCCGCTCCAGGAACAGCGCCCCGGCGATCTGGGCGCCGCCGAGATGGATCGGCCCGCCGAACCGGCAGCCGGTGAGCCGGAGACTGCCGTCCACCCGGATCCGCGCCGCCGAAAGCCCCGGCAGTTCGGAGCCGCTGAGGTTGAGGTAGCTCAACTGGGCGCCGGATATGGAGGGTACGGCGTCGAAGTGGCAGTCGCTGAACCGTACGACGCAGTCGACGGTCGCGTACCGCAGGTCCAGTACCCCGGTGATACGGGCGCCCTGGAGTTTGACGGCGGCGATCTCACCCGGCTCGCGCGGCCCGTTCAGCAGCAGGGCCCGCAACACCCGGGCACGGACGGCGAGTTCGGTGCCGCCGTCGCGGAGGTCCACCACCGCGCCTGTGGCGAAGGCCCGCCAGACGCGTTGTTCGGCCGGTGTCAGATCGTTGATCTCCATCAGCCGCGACTCTGGCGGGCCCCTCGGCAGGTGTCAAACTCCTGTGCGCACGGCCTTACTTCGACTCGACGGCGTGGCCGCCGAACTGGTTGCGCAGCGCCGCGATCATCTTCATCTGCGGGGAGTCGTCCTGGCGGGACGCGAACCGCGCGAAGAGGGAGGCGGTGATCGCCGGGAGCGGTACCGCGTTGTCGATGGCTGCCTCGACCGTCCAGCGGCCCTCGCCGGAGTCCTCGGCGTAGCCGCGCAGCTTGTCCAGGTGCTCGTCCTCGTCGAGGGCGTTGACGGCGAGGTCCAGCAGCCAGGAGCGGATGACGGTGCCCTCCTGCCAGGAGCGGAAGACCTCGCGCACGTCGGTGACGGAGTCGACCTTCTCCAGCAGCTCCCAGCCCTCGGCGTAGGCCTGCATCATGGCGTACTCGATGCCGTTGTGGACCATCTTGGCGAAGTGCCCCGCGCCCACCTTGCCGGCGTGGACCGAGCCGAAGTCGCCCTCGGGCTTGAGCGCGTCGAAGATCGGCTGGACCCTGGCGACGTGCTCGGCGTCGCCGCCGTACATCAGCGCGTAGCCGTTCTCCAGGCCCCACACGCCGCCGGAGACACCGCAGTCCACGAAGCCGATGCCTTTCTCGGCCAGCTCGCGGGCGTGCTTCTCGTCGTCCGTCCAGCGCGAGTTCCCGCCGTCGACCACGGTGTCGCCCGGGGACAGCAGCTCTCCGAGCTCGTCGATGACGGACTGCGTGGCGGCACCGGCCGGGACCATCACCCACACCACGCGCGGGCCGTCGAGCCGCTCGACCAGTTCGGAGAGGGAGGCGACATCGGCGAGGTCCGGGTTGCGGTCGTAGCCCACGACGGTGTGGCCCGCGCGGCGGATCCGCTCGCGCATGTTGCCGCCCATCTTGCCGAGGCCGATGAGTCCGAGCTGCATTTCAGTGCACTTCCTTCAGTTCACGGTAGGCGGCCACGAGGGCAGCGGTGGAGGCGTCGAGGCCGGGGACCTCGGCGCCCTCGGTGAGAGCGGGTTCGACGCGCTTGGCAAGGACCTTGCCGAGCTCCACGCCCCACTGGTCAAAGGAGTCGATGTTCCAGACGGCGCCCTGCACGAACACCTTGTGCTCGTAGAGCGCGATGAGCTGACCGAGCACCGACGGCGTCAGCTCGCGGGCGAGGATCGTGGTGGTGGGGTGGTTGCCGCGGAAGGTGCGGTGCGGCACCTGCTCCTCGGCCACGCCCTCCGCGCGCGCCTCCTCGGCGGTCTTGCCGAAGGCGAGCGCCTGACCCTGCGCGAACAGGTTCGCCATCAACAGGTCGTGCTGCGCCTTGAGTTCGTCGCTCAGCTCGGCCACCGGCCGGGCGAAGCCGATCAGGTCGGCCGGGATCAGCTTGGTGCCCTGGTGGATCAACTGGTAGTAGGCGTGCTGCCCGTTGGTGCCGGGCGTGCCCCACACCACCGGTCCTGTCTCCCAGTCCACCGGGTCGCCGTCACGGTCCACCGACTTGCCGTTGGACTCCATGTCGAGCTGCTGGAGGTAGGCGGTGAACTTCGACAGGTAGTGGCTGTAGGGCAGCACGGCGTGCGACTGGGCGTCGAAGAAGTTGCCGTACCAGATGCCCAGCAGACCCAGCAGCAGCGGGGCGTTGGCCTCCGCGGGCGCGGTGCGGAAGTGGTCGTCGACGATGCGGAAGCCGTCCAGCAGTTCCCGGAACCGGTCCGGCCCGATGGCGATCATCAGGGACAGGCCGATGGCGGAGTCGAAGGAGTAGCGGCCGCCGACCCAGTCCCAGAACTCGAACATGTTGTCCGCGTCGATACCGAAGCCGGTGACCTTCTCCGCGTTCGTCGACAGGGCGACGAAGTGCTTGGCGACCGCCTTCTCCTCCCCGCCGAGCCCGGCCAGCAGCCAGGACCGCGCCGAGGTGGCGTTGGTGATCGTCTCGATCGTGGTGAAGGTCTTCGAGGCGACGATGAACAGCGTCTCGGCGGGGTCGAGGTCGCGCACGGCCTCGTGCAGGTCGGCGCCGTCCACGTTGGAGACGAAGCGGAAGGTCAGCTCGCGCGCGGTGTACGGGCGCAGCACCTCGTAGGCCATGGCCGGGCCGAGGTCGGAGCCGCCGATGCCGATGTTCACGACGTTCCTGATCCGCCTGCCGGTGTGGCCGGTCCACTCACCGGAGCGGACCCGGTTCGCGAAGTCGCCCATCCGGTCGAGGACGGCGTGCACACCGGGCACCACGTTCTCGCCGTCCACCTCGATCACCGCGTCGCGCGGGGCGCGCAGCGCCGTGTGCAGGACCGCCCGGTCCTCGGTGGTGTTGATCTTCTCGCCACGGAACATGGCGTCCCGCAGCCCGAACACATCGGTGGCCGCCGCCAGTTCCTGGAGCAGGGAGAGCGTCTCGTCGGTGACGAGGTGCTTGGAGTAGTCGATGCGCAGGTCACCCACACGGACCACATACCGCTCGGCACGGCCGGGGTCGGCGGCGAACAGGTCGCGCAGGTGGTCGCGCCAGGCGGCGCGGTGGTCCTCCAGGGCGGTCCACTGGGGCCGCCGGGTGAGCTTCGGGGCGTCAGACATGAGTGGGCGTCTCCTTGGCGGCCTCGCCCCGCAGGGCGACGGCGTACATCTCGTCCGCGTCGAGGCGCCGGAGCTCCTCGGCGATGAGTTCGGAGGTGGTGCGCACCTTCAGCGCGAGGGTGCGCGAGGGCTGGCCCGGCAGGGACAGCGTGGCCAGCGGGCCCTCGGGGCGGTCGATGACGACCTCGCCGTTCGCGGTGCCCAGCCGTACCGCGGTGACCACCGGACCGGCCGTGACGATCCGTTCGATCTTCACCCGCAGCCGCGCCTCCAGCCACCGGGCGAGCAGCTCGGCGGCCGGGTTCTCGGCCTCGGCCTCCACCGCGCCGGACACGATCTTCTCGCGGGCCTGGTCCAGGGCGGCGGCCAGCATCGAGCGCCACGGGGTGAGCCGGGTCCAGGCGAGGTCGGTGTCGCCGGGCGCGTAGGAGCGCACCCGGGTCTGAAGCACCTGCAGGGGATTCTCCACCGCGTACAGGTCGGTGATCCGGCGCTGGGCGAGCGCGCCGAGCGGGTCCTGCGAGGGGTTGTCCGGCGCGTCCACCGGCCACCACACGACCACCGGCGCGTCCGGCAGCAGCAGCGGCAGCACGACCGAGTCGGCGTGGTCGGAGACCTCGCCGTAGGTGCGCAGCACCACGGTCTCGCCGGTGCCCGCGTCGGCGCCCACCCGTACCTCCGCGTCCAGGCGGGAGGCGGTGCGGTCGCGCGGGGTGCGGGCATGCCGCTTGATGACGACCAGGGTGCGCGAGGGGTGCTCGTGCGAAGCCTCCTCGGCGGCCTTGATGGCGTCGTAGGCGTTCTCCTCGTCCGTGACGATCACCATCGTCAGGACCATGCCCACCGCGGGGGTGCCGAGGGCGCGGCGGCCCTGGACCAGTGCCTTGTTGATCTTGCTTGCCGTGGTGTCGGTCAGGTCGATCTTCATGGCCTGCGCCAGCTCCGTCCGTCTAGTGCGAGCATCTCGTCGGCTTCCACGGGTCCCCAGCTGCCCGAGGGGTACTGCGCCGGCTTTCCGCTCCGCGCCCAGTACTCCTCGATCGGGTCGAGGATCCTCCAGGACTCTTCCACTTCCTGGTGACGGGGGAACAAATTGGCGTCGCCGAGCAGAACGTCCAGGATGAGCCGTTCGTACGCCTCCGGGCTGGACTCCGTGAACGACTCGCCGTAGGCGAAGTCCATCGTCACGTCCCGGATCTCCATGGAGGTGCCGGGCACCTTGGAGCCGAAGCGGACGGTGACGCCCTCGTCGGGCTGGACGCGGATGACGATGGCGTTCTTGCCCAGCTCCTCCGTGGCGGTGCGGTCGAAGGGGGAGTGCGGGGCCTGCTGGAAGACCACCGCGATCTCGGTGACCCGGCGGCCCAGCCGCTTTCCGGTGCGCAGGTAGAACGGCACCCCGGCCCAGCGGCGGTTGTCCACGCCCAGCTTGATGGCGGCGTACGTGTCCGTCACCGAGGAGCGGTCGATACCGTCCTCCTCCAGGTAACCGCGCACCTTCTCGCCGCCCTGCCAGCCCCCCGCGTACTGACCGCGCACGGTGTGCCTGCCCAGGTCCTCCGGCAGCCGCACGGACCGCAGCACCTTCAGCTTCTCCGTCAGCAGTGCATGGGCGTCGAACGCGGCCGGTTCCTCCATCGCGGTGAGCGCCATCAGCTGGAGGAGGTGGTTCTGGATGACGTCACGGGCCGAGCCGATGCCGTCGTAGTAGCCCGCCCGGCCGCCGATGCCGATGTCCTCGGCCATCGTGATCTGCACGTGGTCGACGTACGACCGGTTCCAGATCGGCTCGAACATCTGGTTGGCGAAACGCAGTGCCAGGATGTTCTGGACGGTCTCCTTGCCCAGGTAGTGGTCGATCCGGAAGACCTGCTCCGGGTCGAACACGTCGTGCACGATCGCGTTCAGCTCCTCGGCCGACTTCAGATCGTGCCCGAACGGCTTCTCGATGACCGCCCGGCGCCACGCCCCCTTCGGCGCGTCCGCCAGCCCGTGCTTCTTCAGCTGCTGGACGACCTTCGGGAAGAACTTCGGCGGTACGGACAGATAGAAGGCGTAGTTGCCGCTGGTGCCCCGGGAGGCGTCCAACTCCTCGACCGCCGCGCGCAGTTGCTTGAAGGCGTTGTCGTCGTCGAAGTCGCCCGGGATGAACCGCATGCCCTCGGAGAGCTGCTGCCAGACCTCCTCGCGGAAGGGGGTGCGGGCATGCTCCCTGACCGCGTCGTGCACGACCTGCGCGAAGTCCTGGTCCGCCCAGTCCCGGCGGGCGAACCCGACCAGCGAGAAGCCCGGCGGCAGCAGACCGCGGTTGGCCAGGTCGTAGACCGCCGGCATCAGCTTCTTGCGGGACAGGTCGCCGGTGACGCCGAAGATGACGAGCCCGGACGGCCCGGCGATGCGCGGCAGCCGCCGGTCGCGCGGGTCACGCAGCGGGTTGGCCCATTCGGAGGTCATGACGCGTCCGCCCCCTTGCTGTCCAGGGACTTGGCGACCGCCGCGAGGAGCTCCTCCCAGGCCGTCTCGAACTTCGCGACGCCCTCGTCCTCCAGCCGGGTGACGACCTCGTCGTAGGAGATGCCGAGCCGCTCCACCGCGGCGAGGTCGGCGCGGGCCTGGGCGTAGCCGCCGGTGACGGTGTCGCCGGTGATCACACCGTGGTCGGCGGTGGCGTCGAGGGTGGCCTCCGGCATGGTGTTGACGGTGCCCGGGGCGACCAGCTCGTCGACGTAGAGGGTCGGCTTGTAGGCCGGGTCCTTCACGCCCGTGGACGCCCACAGCGGGCGCTGCTTGTGGGCGCCGGCCGGGACCAGCTTCAGCCAGCGGTCGGAGGCGAAGACCTCTTCGTAGGCCGCATAGGCCAGGCGGGCGTTGGCGAGGGCGGCGCGGCCCTTGAGCGCGAGCGCCTCCTCATTGCCGAGCGCGGTCAGCCGCTTGTCGATCTCGCTGTCCACGCGGGAGACGAAGAAGGAGGCGACGGAGTGGATCGTCGACAGGTCGTGGCCCCGCTCGGCGGCCTGCTCCAGACCCGCCAGGTAGGCGTCCATGACCTGCCCGTAGCGCTCCAGCGAGAAGATCAGCGTGACGTTGACGCTGATGCCCTCGGCCAGCACCTCGGTGATGGCGGGCAGACCGGCCTTGGTCGCCGGAATCTTGATCATGACGTTGGGCCGGTCGACCAGCCAGGCGAGCTGCTTGGCCTCGGCGATCGTGGCCTTGGTGTGGTGGGCGAGGCGCGGGTCGACCTCGATGGAGACCCGGCCGTCCCGGCCCCCGGTCGCCTCGTACACCGGGCGCAGCACATCGGCGGCGGCGCGCACATCGGCCGTCGTCATCATCCGTACGGCTTCCTCGACCGTCACCCCGCGCAGGGCGAGGTCGGCGAGCTGGTCCTCGTAGCCGTCGCCGGAGCCGATGGCGGCCTGGAAGATCGACGGGTTGGTGGTCACGCCCACCACGTTCTTCGTGGCGAGGAGTTCGGCCAGGTTGCCGGAGGCGATCCGGGTGCGGGACAGGTCGTCCAGCCAGATGGAGACGCCCTCGTCGGACAGGCGCTGGAGTGCTCCCGCGGCGGCGGTTGCTTCGGTCACTGCGATCAACTTCTTTCTGGCGTTCGGATCAACCACGCGCGGCGGCCAGGGACTCCCGGGCCGCTGCCGCGACGTTCTCGGCGGTGAAGCCGTACTGGGCGAACAGGGTCTTGGCATCGGCGGAGGCGCCGAAGTGTTCGAGGGAGACGATGCGTCCCGCGTCCCCAACGAAGCGGTACCACGTCAGACCGATCCCGGCTTCGACCGCGACGCGGGCTCGCACGGACGGGGGAACGACGGAGTCCCGGTACGCGCGCGGCTGCTCCTCGAACCACTCCACCGACGGCATGGACACCACACGGGTGCCGACGCCCTCGGCTTCGAGCAGGTCGCGGGCGGCGACGGCGAGCTGGACCTCGGAGCCGGTGGCGATCAGCACCACGTCCGGGACCTCGGTGGAGGCCTCGCGCAGGACATAGCCGCCCTTGGCGGCGTCCTCGTTGCGCTCGTAGGTCGGTACGCCCTGACGGGTGAGGGCCAGGCCGTGCGGGGCGGGCGCGGTGGCGTGGCGGCGCAGGATCTCCGCCCAGGCGACGGCGGTCTCGTTGGCGTCGGCCGGACGGACGACGTTCAGGCCGGGGATGGCGCGCAGCGAGGCCAGGTGCTCGACCGGCTGGTGGGTGGGGCCGTCCTCGCCCAGACCGATGGAGTCGTGGGTCCACACATAGGTGACCGGGAGCTGCATCAGCGCGGACATCCGGACGGCGTTGCGCATGTAGTCGGAGAACACCAGGAAGGTGCCGCCGTAGACGCGGGTGTTGCCGTGCAGGGCGATGCCGTTCATCTCCGCGGCCATGGAGAACTCACGGATGCCGAAGTGGATGGTGCGGCCGTACGGGTCGGCCTCCGGGAGCGGGTTGCCCTGGGGCAGGAAGGAGCTGGCCTTGTCGATGGTCGTGTTGTTCGACCCGGCGAGGTCGGCGGAGCCGCCCCACAGCTCGGGGATGACCGGGCCGAGCGCCTGGAGCACCTTGCCGGAGGCGGCACGGGTCGCGACGGACGTACCGGGCTCGAACACCGGCACGGCGGCCTCCCAGCCCTCGGGGAGCTGCCCGGCGACGATGCGGTCGAATAGTTCGGCGCGCCCGGGGTTGGCGGTACGCCACTCCGCGAGCTGCTTGTCCCAGGCGGCGTGCGCCTCGGCGCCCCGGTCCAGGGCGCGGCGACTGTGGGCGAGGACTTCCTCGGCGACCTCGAAGGTCTGCTCCGGGTCGAAGCCGAGCAGGCGCTTGGTGGCGGCGATCTCCTCGTCGCCGAGCGCCGAGCCGTGGGAGGCCTCGGTGTTGCGGGCGTTCGGGGCGGGCCAGGCGATGATCGTGCGCATCGCGATGATCGAGGGGCGCCCGGTCTCCGCCTGTGCCGCCTTCAGCGCCGTGTGGAGGGCGCGTACGTCGACGTCGCCGTCCTCGGTGGGCTCGATGCGCTGGGTGTGCCAGCCGTAGGCCTCGTAGCGCTTCAGCACGTCCTCGGAGAACGCGGTCGCGGTGTCGCCCTCGATGGAGATGTGGTTGTCGTCGTAGAGGAAGACCAGGTTGCCGAGCTTCTGGTGGCCCGCGAGGGAGGAGGCCTCGGCGGCGACGCCCTCCTCCAGGTCGCCGTCGGAGACGATCGCCCAGACGGTGTGGTCGAACGGGGAGGCGCCCTCGGGGGCCTCGGGGTCGAACAGGCCGCGCTCGTAGCGGGCGGCCATCGCCATGCCGACGGCGTTGGCGACGCCCTGGCCGAGCGGTCCGGTGGTGGTCTCCACGCCCGCGGTGTGGCCGTACTCGGGGTGACCGGGGGTCTTCGAGCCCTGGGTGCGGAACGCCTTCAGGTCGTCCAGCTCCAGCTCGTACCCGGCGAGGAAGAGCTGGGTGTAGAGCGTCAGCGAGGTGTGACCGGGGGAGAGGACGAAGCGGTCGCGGCCGGTCCACTCGGGGTCAGCGGGGTCGTGGCGCATCACCTTCTGGAAGAGCGTGTACGCGGCCGGCGCGAGGCTCATCGCGGTGCCGGGGTGGCCGTTTCCGACCTTCTGCACGGCGTCCGCGGCCAGCAGGCGCGCGGTGTCGACGGCACGCCGGTCGAGGTCGGTCCAGTCCAGGGGGTCCGGGTACTGCGTGCTCATCTGAAGCCAGTCCTCTTCAAGAGTTCATCGAATACGGCGTCTTTGCTGGTGAGGCGCGTTCGACTGTAAAAGTCTGACTTTTTCGAGGGAAGGTCCAGGTGTGTCAGCCTGTGGTGAAAGTGGGACACGCAGTGCGGGGCCGAGGCGGTACGAGGGCGACATGGCGGACAGAACAGTGCAAGGCGACGGCGAGGACGGCATCAGAACCTTCCCCTTCCCGGTCGACCTGAGCGTGCTCGGCGTCGGTATGCGCGTCGGACCGATGGAACCGGAGCGCACCTGGCACGCCGAGGCGCCGCCCGGGCGGGTGCACCGCATCGACTTCCACGTCGTGATGCTGTTCGACGACGGCCCCGTCCGTCACATGATCGACTTCACCGAGTACGAGGCGGGCGCGGGCGACCTGCTCTGGATCCGCCCCGGCCAGATCCACCGCTTCAGCGACACGAGCGCCTACCGGGGCACCGTCCTGACCATGCAGCCGGGTTTCCTGCCCCGCGCGACGGTCGAGGCGACCGGCCTGTACCGCTACGACCTGCCCCCACTGCTCCATCCGGACGAAGCCCAGCTCGCGGCCCTGCGCTCCTCACTGCGCCAGCTCCGCCGCGAGTACAAGGACTCGACCACGCTTCCCCTCAGCCTGCACACGGCCGTGCTGCGCCACTCCCTGTCGGCGTTCCTGCTGCGCCTCGCCCATCTCGCGGCCAGCGCGCACGACACGGCCCACCGGGAGGCGGACTCCGCCTTCACCCAGTTCCGGGACGCGGTGGAGCGCGGCTTCGCCACCAACCACAGCGTCAGCGCCTACGCCGACCAACTCGGCTGCTCCCGCCGCACCCTGGTGCGCGCGGTCCGGGCGGCGACCGGGGAGACACCGAAGGCGTTCATCGACAAGCGGGTCGTCCTGGAGGCCAAGCGCCTCCTCGCCCACACCGACCTCCCGGTCGGCCGGGTCGGCGCGGCCATTGGGTTCCCCGATCCGGCGAACTTCTCCAAGTTCTTCCACCAGCACACGGAGATGACGCCAGCGGCGTTCCGGGCGGAGATGCGGTAGGGAGGGGAGGGGGGTTGGGTTCGTCGGTGAGATTGGGTTTCGGCGGATTCGGGCGCCCGATGTGGCGACGGTACGGCGTGTCGGTGGCCCGAATCCGACAGTCACCGTAGGCGCGACGGCGGTCCGGAACTCCCGGTCGGGAATCCGGACCGCCGCAGTGCTGGCCGCCGGTGTCAGCGGCCGAAATGGAACCAGTTGACGTTCACGAAGTCGGCCGGCTGGCCGCTGGTGAAGGTCAAGTACACGTCGTGCGTGCCTGTTACCGCGCTGATGTTCGCCGGGACGGTCCGCCAGCTCTGCCAGCCGCCGGTGTTGGCGAGGGCGAAACTCCCGATGGGCGCGTTGCTACGGCTGTCCAGGCGCACCTCGACCAGGCCGCTCACCCCGCCCCCGGCCCCGCTCGCGACCCGCGCCACGAACTGAGTGGCCGCCGAGGAGCCGAAGTTGACGCCCTTGTACAGCGCCCAGTCGCCGTTGGCGATGCCGGCGATGTTCTGGCCGCCGCCCGAGTCGGAGGTGGACTCCAGGAACGTGCCGGACTGGCTGTCGTGGGACTCGGCCTGGATGGCACTGTAGGCGTCCCGGTTGCCGGTCGGCGGAGGCGTCGTGGGGCCGCCGCCGCTGGACAGCACCTGGACGTAGTCCACGACCATGGAGTGACCCGGCACGGTCGCGCCGTCCGGACCGCCGCCGAACGCGTCCACGAACCCGCCGCCCATCGCCACGTTCAGGATGATGAAGTACCCGTGGTTGGTGGCGTTGTTCCAGGTCGTCGCGTCGACCTGGTTGGAGCGCACGGTGTGGTAGTTGATGTCGTCGACGTAGAAGCGGATCTGCTCCGGGCTGGTCGAGCGGTCCCACTCCACCGCGTAGGTGTGGAAGCCCGCCTGGCAGGTGGCGCCGGGACAGGCGCGCGAACCGCCGATGCCGGACGTCTCGTTGCAGGGGCCGCCCGGGGACGTACCGCAGTGCATCGTCGACCAGACGGTGTTGAGGCCCTGGACGTTCTCCATGATGTCCAGCTCGCCGACGCTCGGCCAGTTCCACCAGTTGCCGCGGTAGGGCGTGCCCAGCATCCAGAACGCGGGCCAGTAGCCGCGGGCGGCGGCGCCGGTGACGTTGGGCATCTGGATACGGGCCTGCACCCGCAGCTTGCCGCCCGCCGGCGGCTGGAAGTCACCGCGCACCGTCTCGATCCGGCCGGACGTCCAGTTGCCGGAGGCGTCCCGGCGCGGGGTGATGCGCAGATTGCCGTTGCCGTCCAGGGACACGTTGTTGGTGCTGGACGTCATGCTCTCGATCTCGCCGGTGCCCCAGTTGGCGGGCCCGCCCGGGTAGCCGTGGCCGGTCGCGTACTGCCAGTTGGCGGTGTTGACGCCGGTGTTCGCGGGGCCGTTGAAGTCGTCCACGAAGACCTGCGTCCAGCCCGACGGGGGCGGAGGCGCGGCGGCGTCGGCGGACGCGACGGCCGCCGCCGCGAGGCCGAGCGCGCTGAACGCCGCGACGAGCGCGCGCCGCACCGGGCGCCGTCGTCTGTGGGGGGTGCCGGAGGATTCACTCATCGGGTGCTGCCTCTCGGGTACGGGTGTGGGGTGCGGGGAGTCTTTGAGAGCGGACTGAGAGCGCTCTCAAAGTGACGTCAATGTGCCCCCGGGCACCCCGGTCGTCAAGAGGTGAAGCAGAGAAAACCCGGTCGGGGTTGGTGAGTTCACGCAGTGAAGGGGCCATGCATGGATCAGCACGGTCGGGGGCGGCCGTGCTGATCCGGGAGTCGCGGGTGAGGGTGGCCCTGGGGCCGTGTGGCCGTGCTGGTCGGGGAGTCGCGGGTGGCGGTGGCCTGTGGCCGTGCTGGTCGGGGAGTCGCCGGTGCCTACGGCCTCGCGCCCATATCCATCCGGGAGTCGCCGGTGCCTACGCCCCCGCGCCCGTACCGATCCGCAAGCCGCCGTGCCTACGGCCTCGCGCCCGTGCTCACCGCCCTTTCGTGTTCCGGGAGTTCGGGTGCCTCGGTGATCCCGATCCGGTCGTGCAGCCGGCGCAGCGGCCGCGGTGCCCACCAGGCGTGCCGCCCGAGCAGGGCCATGGTCGCCGGGACGAGCAGCATCCGTACGACGGTGGCGTCGATGAGCACCGCCAGCGTGAGCCCCAGCCCGATCTGCAGGATGGGGGAGAAGCCGCCCGTCATGAAGGCGCCGAAGACCACCGCCAGCAGCAGCGCGGCGCAGGTGACGACGCGTCCGGAGCGACGCAGGCCGGTCACGACGGCCTCGCGGTCGTCCTCGCCGCGCTCCCGGGCCTCCCGCATCCGGGCGAGGATGAACAGCTCGTAGTCCATGGCGAGTCCGAAGGCGATGGCCACGATCAGCGGCGGGGCGGTCAGGCTCAGCGCGCCCAAGCCCTCGGCGCCCAGCAGCCCGGCCAGATGGCCGTCCTGGAACACCCACACCACCGCACCGAGCGCCGCGCCAAGACTGAGCAGCGTGGTCGCGATGGTGCGCAGCGGGATGAGCACCGAGCCGGTGAAGGCGAACAGCAGTGCGAAGATACCGGCGAGCACGGTCACCGCGGCCCAGGGCGCCCGCTCGGCGAGCATCTCCCGGAAGTCCACCAGCCGCGCCGCGACCCCGGTCACCTCCACCGGTTCGTCGCCGCGCAGGTCACGGATGTGCTCCACCAGGTCCGTGGCGGCCTCGCCGTCCGCGCTCCCCGGCGGCTGGATCTCCACCACCGTGGTCCCGCCCGGCAGTTCACGCGACTCGGCACCCGACAGCGAGCCGATCCGCTCGGCCGTCGCCGGGTCGGTGCCGGGACGGACGACCACGGTGATCGGCTCGACCCCGGTACCGGCCGGGAAGTGCGCGTCGACCGTGTCGTAGAGCTGTCGTGCCTCGGTGTTCGTGGGCAGTTGCTTGGCGTCGCCGATGCCGATGGTCAGCTGGGCGACGGGCAGGGCCAGTACCAGCAGCGCCGGTACGACGGTGGCGACCACGGCGATCCGGCGGCGCGCCGCGAACCGGCCCAGCCGCGCGAACAGCCGGCCCTCCTCGCGGTCCGGGCGGACCTTCGCGGCCGGGATCCGCCCGCCGAACCTGGCCAGCAGCGCGGGCAGCAGGGTGAGCGCCGCCAGCATGTCGACGACCACCACGGCGGCCACGGCCAGGCCCATGCTGCGCAGGAACACGCTCGGGAAGACCAGCAGCCCGGTCAGGCTGACGGCGACCGTGAGCCCGGAGAACAGCACGGTACGCCCGGCCGCGGCGACCGTACGGTGCACGGCCTCCACCACGTCCTCGGTGTGCCGGCGCTCCTCCCGGAACCGCACCAGCATCAACAGGGCGTAGTCCACGGCGAGTCCGAGCCCCAGCATGGTGGTCACCTGGATCGCGTACACGGAGATGTCCGTGACCTCACTGAACGCGAACAGCGCCAGGAACGCGCCCGCGATCCCGCTGACCGCGATCACCAGCGGCAGCGCCGCGGCGCGCAGCCCGCCGAACACCACCAGAAGCAGGGCGAGTACGACCGGAAGGGAGATCAACTCGGCGTTCTTGACGTCCGCCTGGGCCCGCTCGCCGATCTGCATGCCGAGCAGTTCACCGCCGCTGACATGGACGTCGGGCGCGTCGATCTCCCGGATGCGGTCCGCGGCGGCGTTGACCGCGTCCTCCTCGGCCTCGCCGTCCAGACCGCCCTCGAACGTGACCGGGATGATCAACGCCCGGCCGTCCTCGGCGGTGAGACCGGGCGTGGTGTACGGATCGGGCACGGCCGCGACCCCGGCGATCTCGCGCACCTCGGCGACGGCCCGTTCCACCTGGGCGCGCAGCGCGGCGTCGGAGACCGACTCGCCCGCGACGACCGCGGTGACGGACTCGCCGGTCGGGTCGACCGAGGAGAGGTACTCCTCGGCCAGCTCCGACTCGGTACCGGGTACGTTCGGTACCTCGTCGGAGAGCCGTCCGAAGACGCCTGTGCCGAGCCCGAAGCCGAGCAGCAGGAAGAGCAACCAGAGAAGCATGACGGTGAGTGGGCGGCGGGTGGCCGCCCGGGCGAACGTGGAGAGCACGGGAGCCTCCGGCGAATCGGGACAGTGGTCAAGTGCCCCCAGACTCGTCCCGGACCGGGGTGCGCCGGATCGCCGGAGGGAGCGGTTTGCGGGGCTCCGTCGTACGGGGGAGGGACGGGGCGGACTCACTCGTACGAGGGATGGGGCGGCGGGAATCCTCGGGACGGGCCGGGAGTTGTCCGGTCAGGAAAGCTTGATCGCCGGGTCGAGGACGGCCAGGGGGTCGGGAACGTCGTTCACGGGGGAGCGCGCATGTCCGAGGAGCAGAGGCAGGAACAGACGCGGGAGCAGGAGCCGACGGGGGAGCAGCCGGAGTCCGGGGTCCGCGAACTGCGGCTCGTGGTCACCGCCGAGGACTACGACGCCGCGCTGCACTTCTACCGGGATGTCCTCGGACTGCCCGAGCGGGCCGCGTTCTCCTCGCCGGGCGGGCGGGTGAGCATCCTGGAGGCGGGCCGGGCCACACTGGAGCTGACCGACCCGAACCACGCGGAGTTCATCGACGAGGTCGAGGTCGGACGGCGGGTCGCCGGGCACATACGGGTGGCGTTCGAGGTGGCCGACTCACCGGCGGTGACGCGCCGCCTGGCGGACGCCGGCGCCCAGGTCGTCGCCGATCCGACGCGCACGCCCTGGAACTCGCTCAACTCCCGTCTGGAGGCGCCGGGTGCCCTGCAGTTGACACTGTTCACCGAACTGGGGGACGACCGTCAGGACTGATGCTCCCCGGGCGTCACCAGCCCGGTCTCGTAGGCGCAGATCACCGCCTGCACCCGGTCCCTGAGCCCCAGCTTGCTCAGCACATTGCTGACGTGGGTCTTCACGGTGTGCTCGCTGACGAACAGGGCCGAGGCGATCTCCGCGTTGGACAGGCCGCGGGCCAGCATCCGCAGGGTCTCCACCTCCCGCGCGGTGAGCACCTCCAGACGCTCTGGGGTGACCTCCGCCGCCGTCTCCTGACGGCGCCGCCGCACCAGGTCCGCGACCAGGCGCCGGGTCACGGTCGGGGCGAGCAGGGAGTCCCCGGCGGCGACCACCCGGACCGCGTGCACCAGGTCGTCCCGGCGCACGTCCTTCAACAGAAAGCCGCTGGCCCCCGCGCACAGCGCCTCGTACACGTACTCGTCCAGATCGAAGGTGGTGAGCATGACGACCTTGCAGGCGGACTGCCCGCACACCCGGCGGGCCGCCTCCAGACCGTCCATGACGGGCATCCGGATGTCGAGCAGCAGCACGTCCGGCGCGTGCCGCTCCACGGCGGCCACCGCCTCCGCGCCGTCCCCGGCCTCGGCAACCACCTCGATGTCCGGCTGCGCCTCCAGGATCATGCTGAAGCCGCTGCGGACCAGTTCCTGGTCGTCGGCGACCACCACGCGGATGCTCACCCGAGCGCCACCTGCCGGTCACCGGCCGGAAGGCGTACGACGACCCGGAACCCGCCCTCGGGACCGCGCCCGGTCCGTGCGCTGCCTCCGCAGGCCGCGGCCCGTTCCCGGATGCCGATCAGCCCATGGCCTCCGCCCGGCCCCGACGGGCCCTGTCCGTCGTCCGTCACCGACAGCGTCAACTCGTCCTCCCCCCACTCCAGAGCGACCGTAGCGGACGAGGCGCAGGCGTGCTTCACGGTGTTGGTGAGCGCCTCCTGCACGATGCGGAAGGCGGCGACCTCGGTGTCCGGCGGCAGCGGGCGCGGATCGCCGTCGGTGCGCAGGCCGACGCGGAGTCCGGTGGTCTCGGTGACCTGGCGGACCAGTCCGGACAGCGCCGCCACGCCCGGTTGCGGCACGCGCCGCGCGCCGCCCTCGCGCTCCTCCTCCTTCAGCACCCCGAGGATGCGCCGCAACTGGGCCATCGCGTCCCGGCCGGTCGCCGCGATGGCGTCGAACGCGGCCTCCGCGCGCTCCGGATCGCTGCGCACCACCACCGGACCCGCCTCGGCCTGCACCACCATCAGGCTGACGGCGTGGGCGAGGATGTCGTGCATGTCCCGGGCGATCCGCGCCCGTTCCTGCGCGATGGCCCGCGCGGTGTCGGCGGCCCGCTCCTGCTCCAGTCGCCGGGCCCGGTCCACCAGGGCCGCGGTGTAGGCGCGCTGCACCCGGGCGAGCATGCCGAAGCCGTACCCGAAGACCAGGCTGAGCAGTTGGAAGGCGTACTCGAAGGGGAGGGGATCCTCCTTGTGCTGCATGGTGAGGACCACGCCGAGGATCCAGCCCGTCAGCATGAACCGGCGCTGCCAGACCTTGCCCTGGGCGGCCATCGTGTACAGGACGACCAGGCCGCCGTAGACGACGTCCGGGGGCGGGGCGTGGTACCAGGCCATGGAGGCCGTGGCCGCGGAGACGGCGGCCGCGGTGACGAAGGGCGCGCGGCGACGCCACACCAGGGGCAGCGCGGTGGCCAGGGCGAGCAGCCAGCCCTGCGTCGTGAGCCGGTCGTCGCCCTCGTCCGGGAACATCCACTGGAGGGAGGCGGCGAACAGCACCAGCGCGGCGAGCGCGGCGTCGACGACGTACGGGTTCGCCGTGCGCAGCCGGGTGACGGCGGGCGCGAGCCAGGACGGCGGGGGCATGGGCGGCTCCCTGGGCTCTCGGGGGAGGAGGCCCGTCCAGTATCGGAGCCGGACGCGCCACGGTCCTCACCGGTGAGAGGGATATCGGACCCGCTCGGGCCGGGTCCGCGAGACCTCTCGACCGGCCCATGGGGGCGAGTGCGAGGTCTAGCGCTCGGCCGCGGGGGTAAGAGTGATGTCCCTGGGCCGGCCTCCCGGGGCGGTGCGGGGTTGTTCGGTCCGCTGGCCGGGGTAGTGCGGGGTCCTTCGATCCGCTGGCCGGGCGAGTGCGAGGTCTCTCGGTTGGCGTGCGGGGGCAAGTGCGAGGTCTGGCGGTCGGACTCGGGGGTCAGAGTGTTGTCCCTGGGCCCGCTTCCCGGGGCGGTGCGAGTTCTACGGTCGGCTGGCCGGGGTAGTGCGGGGCTTTTCGGTCCGCCCGCCGGGGTAGTGCGAGGTCCCTCGGTCCGCCCGTCGGGGTAGGAGCGGCAGCGTGGGTCCCACCTACCCCGTCGCTCCCCCATCCGGTAGCCACCCCAGGCCCCGTGAGATCCCCCGTGCCGCGAGCCGCACCGCCGGGGCCAGTACCGGGACCTGGGCGCCCGCCTCGGGTACCACCACCGACACGGCGGCGACGACCGTGCCGTCGGCGCCGCGTACCGGGGCGGCCACCGACAGGGCGTCGTCGGTGACCTGGCGGCTGCTCACCGCGACACCCGTGCGCCGCACCTCGGCCAGCGCACGGCGCAGCCGGGCGGGATCGGTGAGGGTGTACGGGGTGAAGGCGGCCAGCGGGCCCGCGCAGTACTCCTCCTGCCGGGCCGGGTCGTCGTGGGCCAGCAGGACCAGGCCCACTCCGGTGGCGTGCAGCGGCCAGCGGGCGCCGACCCGGATGTGGACGCCGACGGCGGAACGGCCCGAGAGCCACTCGATGTAGACGACGTCGTCGCCGTCGCGCACCGCCAGCTGCACGTTCTCGTGGGTGGCCTCGTACAGGTCCTCCAGGTACGGCAGCGCCACCTGGCGCAGGCCGAGTCCGCGCGGTGCCAGCGCCGCCAGTTCCCACAGCCTGAGCCCCACGTGGTACCGGCCCTCCGGGTCCCGCTCCAGCGCGCCCCACTGACTGAGCACCCGCACCAGCCGGTGCGCGGTGCTCAGACTCAGCCCGGCCCGCCGGCTGATGTCCGTCAGGCGCAGCGCCGGATGCTCGTGGTCGAAGGCGGCGAGCACGGCCAGCAGCCGGTCGGGCGCGGAAAGAGGGGAACGGGGGGAACGAGGGGGCATGACCCGGCGTCAGCCGGCGGCCTGCCGGTAGGAGTACACGGTGGTCGACACCGCGCACACGCCCGGCTGGATCACCTGGGCGCGCAGGGTGCCGGTCCGGGCGTCGTAGTCCACGCCCTCCGTTTCGAAGGTGCCCGAGCACCAGCTGCGCTGCGGCAGGGCGAACAGGGACTTCACCGTGCCGGTGATGGGCTGGCCGTCCAGCTTGCGGGGGAGGTCGACCTGGAGGAGCGGGCGGATCTCCGGGAAGTGGGAGCCGGTCGCGTCGTTGGAGGCGCACACCAGGCGGGTGTCGGTGACGAAGTCGCAGCCCTGGATGTCCCGTACCGGCTTGTCCAGGGTGATCTGCCAGGCCTCCTTCAGGTCGCCGCCGGTCGGCGGGGTGGACTTGTTGAGTACCGGCGTCGGGAAGACCTGGAGGCGGTGCTGCTCGCCCCACTCGCCCGCCACCATCCACTGACCGTCCGGGGAGACGGCGGCGAAGGAGTTGTTCAGCTTCTCGCCCGGGTTGAGCTGATGCACGTACTCGTAGCGTTTGCCGGACGGGGTGGTTACCGCGAACATCTTCGAGGTCGCGTTGTCCGGGCCCTGGTAGGCGTCGAAGACATGGCCCTCGGCGATGTCGGGGTCGCCGATGTGGTTCCAGCCCTTGATCCGCAGCGACAGCGGTATGTCGAGCAGCCCCCGGTACAGCAGTGAGCCGTCGGCCCGGCTCGCCAGCCCCTGCCCGCCGCCCAGGGTGTCGGTGTACGCCGTACCGGCCTCCGCCCACTGCGGGTCACCGGCCGCCGTGGCCGTGCTCGCACCGAGCGCCAGCGCACCGAACAGAGCGGCCGCGCAGGTGAGTTGACGTTTCATCAGGCTCCCTTCCCATCGACGAGGACAGGGGGAATCGAACCATGGATCGCCGCGCGGGTCACCGTGTCGGGGAGCGGCGGTCAAAGGCCGATGCCGTCCGCGCGTTGGACAATTCGACCGGGCCGGAATCCCCCTCCCCGGGGAGGGAGAGGATGGCCGTGGCTCATCGACGCGGTGATCGGGCGAGGAAAGGTGCGGGCGTGAGGCTGACGATTCTGGGCGGCGGCGGATTCAGGGTGCCGCTCGTGTACGGGGCGTTGCTGGCCGACCGGGGCGAGGGCCGGGTGACCGAGGTCGTACTGCACGACCTGGACGCCGGGCGGCTCTCGGCGATCACCCGGGTGCTGGCCGAGCAGGCGGCGCCGGTTACCGACGCGCCCGCGGTCACCGCCACCACCGACCTCGACGAGGCGTTGCGCGGCGCCGACTTCGTCTTCTCCGCCATCCGGGTCGGCGGCCTGGAGGGCAGGGCGAACGACGAGCGGGTGGCGCTCGCCGAGGGCGTCCTCGGCCAGGAGACGGTCGGCGCCGGGGGCATCGCCTACGGGCTGCGGACCGTGCCGGTGGCCGTGGACATCGCCCGCCGCGCGGCCCGGCTCGCCCCGGACGCCTGGGTCATCAACTTCACCAACCCCGCGGGCCTGGTCACCGAGGCCATGTCCCGCCACCTGGGCGACCGGGTCATCGGCATCTGCGACTCGCCGGTCGGCCTCGGCCGCCGTATCGCCCGTGTACTCGGCGTGCAGAACCCCGCCGAGGCCTGGATCGACTACGTCGGCCTCAACCACCTCGGCTGGGTCCGCGGCCTGCGCGTCGCCGGACGGGACGAACTCCCGCGGCTGCTCGCCGACCCGGCGCTGCTCTCCTCCTTCGAGGAGGGCAAGCTCTTCGGCGCCGACTGGCTGCGCGCACTCGGCGCGATCCCCAACGAGTACTTGCACTACTACTACTTCAACCGCGAGACCGTCCTCGCCTACCAGCGCGCCGAGCGCACCCGCGGTGCCTTCCTGCGCGACCAGCAGGCCCAGTTCTACGACGGGGTGGCCGACCCGCAGGCCGGGGCGCTGGCCGCCTGGGAGCGTACCCGGGCCGAGCGCGAGGCCACCTACATGTCCGAGAACCGGGAGACCGCGGGCGCCGGCGAGCGCGAGGCCGACGACCTGTCCGGCGGCTACGAGAAGGTCGCCCTCGCCCTGATGCGGGCCATCGCCCGCGACGAGCGCACCACCCTGATCCTCAACGTCCGCAACCGGCACACCCTGTCCGTGCTCGACGCCGACTCGGTCATCGAAGTGCCCTGCCTGGTCGACGCCAACGGCGCCCACCCGGTCGCCGTCGACCCGCTCCCCGGCCATGCCACCGGACTCGTGTGCTCGGTGAAGGCGGTCGAGCGGGAGGTGCTGGCGGCCGCCGAGTCCGGGTCACGGGCGACGGCGGTGAAGGCGTTCGCGCTGCATCCGCTGGTCGACTCGGTGAACGTCGCGCGCAGGCTGGTGGAGGGGTACACCGCGGTCCATCCGGGCCTGGCGTACCTTGTGTAAGCGACCTTGTGCAAGCGCTTTCCCCGGCTTACCGTCAGCCTTCCGCCCGCCCTTTGGAGACCCCATGCACGACGAACGCCGGAGGATCGAGCAGCGTGTCGAGCGTCTGCACCACCAGCGCATCCGCCCCGCGCTGTACGCGGCCACCGTGCCGCTGACGGTGGAGGCATGGCCGGCGCCGGGCGAACCGGTGCCGTTCGAGGAGGCCGCCTCCGCCCCGTACGCCCCCTTCGCGATGGACACCCCCTGGGGCCCGCCGTGGGGCACCACCTGGTTCCGGATGCGCGGCGAGGTGCCCGCCGCCTGGGCGGGCAGGCGCGTCGAGGCGGTCATCGACCTCGGCTTCACCAGCGACTGGCCCGGCAACCAGGCCGAGGCCCTCGTCCACCTCCCCGACGGCACCCCGCTGAAGGCGGTCAACCCGCTCAACCAGTACGTCCCCGTGGCGCGGACGGCGACCGGCGGCGAGCGGATCGACTACCTCGTCGAAGCGGCCTCCAACCCCGACATCCTGGCCGACGGCTTCGCCCGCCCCACCCCCCTCGGCGATGTCCTGACCGCGGGCGACCGCCCCCTGTACACCTTCCGCCGTGCCGACCTCGCCGTCCTCGACGAGGAGGTCTTCCACCTCGACCTGGACGTCCAGGTGCTGAGCGAGTTGATGCGGGAGCTGGGCGAGCACGACCCGCGCCGCCACGAGATCGCGCACGCCCTGGACCGGGCCATGGACCTCCTCGACCTGGACGACATCCCCGGCTCGGCGCCCGCCGTCCGCGAGGCCCTGAAGCCGGCCCTGTCCCGGCCCGCGCACGCCAGCGCCCATGTGATCTCCGGGGTCGGCCACGCCCACATCGACTCCGCCTGGCTGTGGCCCATCCGCGAGACCAAGCGCAAGACGGCCCGCACCTTCTCCAACGTCACCGCGCTCGCCGAGGAGTACGACGACTTCGTCTTCGCCTGCTCCCAGGCCCAGCAGTACGCGTGGGTGCGCGACCACTACCCGAAGGTGTGGGCGCGTATCGAGGAGGCCGTGCGCAAGGGACAGTGGGTGCCGGTCGGCGGCATGTGGGTGGAGGCCGACGGCAACCTGCCCGGCGGCGAGGCCGTCGCCCGCCAGTTCGTGCACGGCAAGCGGTTCTTCATCGAGCACTTCGGCATCGAGACCAAGGGCGTGTGGCTGCCCGACTCCTTCGGCTACAACGCGGCCTACCCGCAACTCGCCAAGCTGGCGGGCAACGAGTGGTTCCTCACCCAGAAGATCTCCTGGAACCAGACCAACAAGTTCCCCCACCACACCTTCTGGTGGGAGGGCATCGACGGCACCCGCATCTTCACCCACTTCCCGCCCATCGACACCTACAACGCCCGCTTCAGCGGCGAGGAGATGTCCCGCGCGGTCCGCAACTACGCCGAGAAGGGCGGCGCCACCCGCTCCCTCGCCCCCTTCGGCTGGGGCGACGGCGGAGGCGGCCCCACCCGCGAGATCATGGAACGGGCGCGCAGGCTCGCCGACTTGGAAGGCTCCCCGAAGGTCGTCGTCGAGCACCCGGACGAGTTCTTCGCCAAGGCCCGCGAGGAGTACCCGGACGCCCCGGTCTGGGTCGGCGAGCTGTACCTGGAGCTGCACCGCGCCACCTACACCACGCAGGCCCGCACCAAGCAGGGCAACCGGCGCAGCGAACACGCCCTGCGCGAGGCGGAGTTGTGGGCGTCCACGGCAGCGCTGCACGCCCCCGGGTACGCCTACCCGTACGAGCGGCTGGACCGGCTGTGGAAGACGGTGCTGCTGCACCAGTTCCACGACATCCTGCCGGGCTCCTCCATCGCCTGGGTGCACCGGGAGGCGGAGGCCGAATACGCGCGGGTCGCCGCGGAGTTGGAGGCCCTGACGACCGAGGCGCTGGCGGCGCTGGGCGCGGGGGAGACCCGCGTCTTCAACACCAGCCCGTACGAGCGGCGGGAGGTGCTGCGCACGCCGGACGGAGGGCCGACCCTCGTGCGCGTCCCGGCGAACGGCAGCGCACCCCTCACCCCGGTCGCCCCCCAGCACCCCGTGACCGTCGAGGAACGCGCCCTCGACAACGGCCTCGTCCGCGTGGAACTGGCCGAGGACGGCACCCTCGCCTCGGTGTACGACCGGCGCGCGGGCCGCGAAGTCCTGGCGGGCAAGGGCAACTCGCTGCGCCTGCACACCGACCTGCCCAACTACTGGGACGCCTGGGACGTCGACAAGCACTACAACAACCGCTACACCGACCTGCTGGAGACCACGGAGATCACGGTCGTCGGGCAGGACCCGCTGATCGGCGCGATCCGCGTCGTCCGCGCCTTCGGCAACGGCTCCACGATCACCCAGACCGTCACCCTGCGCGCCGACAGCCCCCGCATCGACTTCGCCACCGACCTCGACTGGCGCGAGGCCGAGAAGTTCCTCAAGGCGGGCTTCCCGGTCGACGTCCGCGCCCCGCACTCCTCCGCCGAGATCCAGTTCGGCCACGTCCAGCGGCCCACGCACACCAACACCACCTGGGAGGCGGCCCGATTCGAGGTCTCCGGCCACCGCTGGGTGCACATCGGCGAACCCGGTTACGGTGTCGCCGTCCTCAACGACTCCACCTACGGCCACGACATCTCCCGCACGGTCCGCGAGGACGGCGGCACGACCACCACGGTCCGGCTCAGCCTGGTCCGCGCCCCGCGCGTCCCCGACCCCGAGGCCGACCAGGGCAGGCACCGCTTCACCTACGCCCTGCTCCCCGGCGCCGACATCGCGGACGCGGTCGCCGAGGGCTACGCCCTCAACCTGCCCCTCCGCGTGGCGGACACGGCCGCACCGCCCGCCCCCGTGGTCGCGGTCGACGGCGACGGCATCACCGTCGAGGCCGTCAAGCTCGCCGACGACCGCTCCGGCGACGTCGTCGTACGGCTTTACGAGTCCCGCGGCGGCCGCGCCCGCGGCACCCTGCGCCCCGGTTTCCGCACCGCCCGGGCCCACATCACCGACCTCCTCGAACGCCCCCTGTCCGAGGCGCCCCTCACCGACGGTGCCGTCCCCCTCGAACTGCGCCCCTTCCAGATCCTGACCCTCCGCCTGGCGAGGAGCTGACCGTGCCGATACCGCCCTGGTTCACCGACGCCAAGCTCGGGATCTTCGTCCACTGGGGGATCTACGCGGTCGACGGCGTCGCGGAGTCCTGGTCCTTCTACGACGGACGCGTGCCCTACGACCGGTACCTCTCCCAACTCGACCGCTTCGCCGCCGCCCGGTACGAACCGCGGGAGTGGGCCCGCCTCTTCGCCCGGGCCGGCGCCCGGTACGCGGTGCTCACCAGCCGCCACCACGACGGCGTCGCCCTGTGGGACTCCGCCCACGGCAAGCTGAACGTGGGCCGGGACCTGATCCGTCCGTACGCCGACGCCCTGCGCGAGGAGGGCCTGAAGGTGGGCCTGTACTACTCGCACTCCGACTGGAGCCACCCCGACTACGCCTCCGTCCGCAAGCCCGGCGGACTGCCCGGCCAGGAGGAGAACCCCTACGCCCAGCCCGCCGAGGGGCACGAGGACCCGGCGGCCTGGGAACGGTACCTGGCCTACCGGGACGGCCAGATCCGCGAGCTGACCACCCGCTACCGGCCCGACCTGCTGTGGTTCGACGGGGAGTGGGAGCGCACCGAGGAACAGTGGCGCATCCCCGAACTGGCCGCCCTGATCCGCTCCGAGGTCCCGGACGTCGTCCTCAACGCGCGCATGCTGAGCGAGGGCGACTACGCCACCCCCGAGCAGGGCGCCCCGGTGACCCCACCGGACGGCCCCTGGGAGCTGTGCCTGACGGTCAACGACTCCTGGGGCTTCCAGCACCACGACCACCATCACAAGTCGGTCGCCCAACTGGTCCGCTACTTCACCGAGACCATCGGTGGGGGCGGCAACCTCCTCCTCGACGTCGGCCCGCGCGAGGACGGCACGATCCCCGCCCCGCAGGCCGAGCGGCTGGAAGGGCTCGGCGACTGGATCGCCCGGCACGCGGACGCCGTGTACGGCACCGGGCGGGGGCTGCCCGCCGGGCATCACTACGGCCCGAGCACCCTGTCGGCGGACCGGCGCACCCTGTACCTGACCCTGTTCGACATCCCGCGCGCCGAGATCGGGGTGCGGGGGCTGGTCAGCAGGGCGCGCCGGGTCACCGTGCTGGGGAGCGGCCGGGAGCTGCCGTACCGGGTGATCGGCGGGCTGCACGAGACGCCGGGCGTACTGTGGATCGGCCCGCCCGCCGAGACCGACCTCGATCCGTACGCCACCGTGCTCGCCGTCGAGTTGGACGGCGAGCTGGAGGTGTACCGGGGCACGGGACGTGCCTGACGGGCGTGGGGATGCCAGCCGTGCTCCCCACACCCGTCAGGCGGTCGTCAGCCGGTGAACCCGGCCGTGATGGAGGTGAACTGCCAGTTGCTCTGGCTGATGCCGGAGCAGTTGCTCACCACGCCGCCGCCGGGGCACGGCCGGTCACGGTTGACCGACCAGAAGGCGAGCCGCGCGATGTGGTGGGAGTTCGCCCAGTCGCGGATCTGCGTCCAGGTGCCCGGCGAGGTCAGCTCCTGCTGGTCGCTGAGCCCGTTCATGCCGGAGATCCCGATGTGCGCGTAGGCGGTCGCGTCGTCCCACCCGAAAGTGGACTTCAGCTTGTTCTTCAGGCCCTCCGTCGCGTTCACGGTGTTGCCGTACATGTCGGCGCCGCCGCCGAAGTCGAACGGCATGATCGTGAACACGTCGATGTCGGCGTTGAGCGCCTTGGCCTGCTCGATGAGCCGGTTGCCCCAGTAGTTCGGGCCCGTGGTCGTCGTACCGAAGGTGATGATCGTGCGCAGGCCGGGGTTGTTGGCCTTGACGATCTTCAGGGCGTTGAGGATGCGGTCCTGCACCACCGCGTTCTCGAATTCGTCGGTGTTCTCGATGTCGACGTCGATCGCCTTGAGGCCGTAGGCGTCGATCACCCGCTGGTAGGCGCCCGCGAGGGCCTCCGCCGACGAGCAGTTCGGCCCGAGCTTGTTGCCGCTCCAGCCGCCGATCGAGGGCACGATGTCACCGCCCGCCGCGCGGATGGAGTTGATGACGCTCTGGTCGTTGCCGCCGGTCAGCGGACGGTTGCCGTCCCATGCCGGGTTGCAGCCGCCGGAGGAGAGGATGAAGGCCATCGTGTACCACTTGATACCGGTCTGGCTCATCACCGAGGCCGCGTTCGGCGGGTCGCCCCAGCCGAGGTACAGATAGGGCGCGGCCTGCTTGAAGCCGCCTCCGCCGCCGCCCTGGTCGGTGGTCACGCTGACCGCGTTGGAGGCCGGCGAGGTGTTCCCGGCGGCGTCCCGCGCCCGCACGGTGAAGGTGTAGGAGGTGCTCGGGGACAGCCCGCCGACGGTGGCGCTGGTGCCGGACACGCTGGTCGCCAGGGTCGAGCCGCGGTAGACGTCGTACGAGGTGACGCCGACGTTGTCGGTGGAGGCGTTCCAGGCCAGCGAGACGCTGGTGGAGCTCTTGCCGGTGGAGCGCAGGTTGCCCGGCGCGGTCGGCGCCTGGGTGTCCGAGCCGCCGCCCGGCCCGTCCAGGCTCACGTCGTCGGCGTAATAGGTGCCCTGCGCGTACCAGCCGTGCGTGTACACGGTGGCCGAGGTCTGCGAGGCGCCGGTCGTGAACGACACCGTGAGCCTGCTGTACGCGGACGGCGAGGTCGTCCAGGTGGCGGCGCCGCCCTCGACGCCGAGGTAGACATAGCTGCCGCGCACCCAGCCGCTGAGCGTGTACGCGGTGTTCGGCTGGACCCGTACCGTCTGGCTGCACTTGGCGATGTCGCTCGAACTCACCGCGCCCTGCAGGGCCCGCGAGCCGCCGTGCACGGGCGAGGAGACGACCGAGCCGAGGTTCCCGGTGCAGGTCCAGGGGGAGAGGGAGCCGGACTCGAAGCCCGGGTTGGACAGGATGTTGGCCGCGTGGGCCGTGCCGGGCAGGGCGACCGCTCCGGTGAGCGCGAGGGCCGCCGAGCCCAGCAGTGCGAGGAAGCGACGTCCGGGACGTCTGAACAGTGAGGTGCGCACGCGAACTCCCTGAAGATATGGGGGTGGTTCGGGAGGTGGTGCAGAAAGAGAGTGCGCAACCAAATTGGTATGGACCAACTGAACTGTCAAGAAGGCGAGCGTCAATTGGTCCGTACCGGAGTACTTCTACAGGGGCAGGGCCTGGCCCTCCCGGGCCGTCTCGACCGAGGTGACCGGCGCCGGTACGGCGGGCAGCGACTGCTGCGGCTCGGCCGGGCGCTGCTGCGGCAGGGACACGCTCCGCAGCGGACGGGGACCGGAGACGACCGTGTAGTCCTGCCCGAGGAACGGCGGGACGATCTCGCCCGGGTCCTCGCCGAGCGCCAACTGCACGGCCGCCCAAGGCGCGTTGACCCCGCACAGCGACAGCTGGTGCAGCCCGCCCGCCGGACGGGTGTTGACGTCCATCAGCACCGGGCGGTCCCCGAACATCCGGAACTGGATGTTGGACAGGTAGTGCAGCCCGAAGCCCTCCGCGAGCGCCCGCGCGGGCTCCAGCCACTGCTCGTGCAAGGTGAACCCGCGGCGGCGGCCGTTCTTGGTGCGGCCCAGCGCCATCCGGATCCGGTTGTCGGGGCCGGTGAGGCAGTCCACCGACACCTCCGGCTGCTCAAGGCGCGGCATGACCAGCCAGTCGACCTCCTCCTCGGCCCGCTGCAGTGCGTCCACCACCAGATCGAGGGGGACGTAGGGGCTGGGGAAGCCCTCCAGGTGCACGAGAGAGAAGGGGGCGCGGGTGATCACGCGGAAGCCCACCCCGCCCGCTCCGGAGGCGGGCTTGAAGCACGCCCGGTGCCCGGCCGCCTCCAGTTCCTCGACCGCGGCGACCAGTTCCTCGGCGCCCCGCACCCGCCACCACGGCGGCACCGGCACCCCGATCGCCTGCACGGCCTCGTACGCGATCACCTTGTCCTGGAAGACGGCCACGGCCTCCGGCGGCGGCGCCAGCAGCGCGGTGCCGACCGCCTCGAACTCGGCGCGGTGCGCGACCACCGCGGACTGGTGCAGCCGCGGCACGAAGACATCGATGCCGCGACGGACGCACTGGTCGAGCGCGTACTCCACGTACGCGGCGGGGGACAGGCCCTCCGGCTCCAGGTCGGCGGTGTCGGCGGCGGCCAGCACGGGGGAGTCGGCGTCACCGTGCGTCGCATGGATCTCCACCGCGCGATCGCTGGGATTTCGGCGGAGCTGATCCATGAAGAACACGTTCTCCGCGTACGTGCGGTTGAGCCAGACGCGTACGCGAGAGACCATGCAGGCCGCCTTTCACGGTTCGGGGCACGGCGAAGCGGGCCGTGCCCGGCCAGGGAGTATGGAGGGACACCAAACCGCCCCGTACGAAGGGAAGTTCCAGCGGTGGTGTTGGGGCGATCATACGGCTTGCGCGAGGTCCCGCGTGCAACATGCGTGTTACGGATTTCCCGATCATGGACGGCCCGATCAAGGGACCCCGACGTCACCGGCCGCGCAACGCCACCATGGGCGCGAACCCGCCTTGTCCCGGAACCGCAAATGTGTTCTCGTGGTGCTTTCCACCTACGGAGGGGGACGAAAGGTGGCGTCGACGGTCGGCGGTGCCGGACAGCTGCTGGCCATCAGTGACCTGCACATCGGCTACGAAGAGAACCGCGCCCTGGTCGAGAAGATGCGCCCGGACACCGACGACGACTGGCTGGTGGTCGCCGGCGACGTCGCGGAGACCGTGGCCGACATCCGATGGGCCCTGCACACGCTTGCGGGACGGTTCGCCAAGGTCATCTGGGCCCCGGGCAACCACGAGTTATGGACCCACCCGAGAGACGCCGTCACCCTGCGCGGCGTCGCCCGCTACGAGTATCTGATCGCCCTCTGCCGTGAGCTGGGCGTGCTCACACCGGAGGACCCCTACCCCGTCTGGGACGGCCGCGGCGGCCCCGTCGCCGTCGCCCCGCTCTTCCTGCTCTACGACTACTCCTTCCTGCCCAAGGGCTGCGTGACCAAAGAACAGGGACTGGAGTACGCGCACGGCACCGGCATCGTCTGCAACGACGAGTACCTGCTGCACCCCGACCCCTACCCCACCCGCGAGGACTGGTGCCGGGCCCGGGTCGCCGCGACCGAGCGGCGCCTGGCCGCACTCCCCGCGGACCTGCCCACGGTGCTCGTCAACCACTACCCGCTGGACCGGCACCCGATGGAGATCCTCTGGCACCCGGAGTTCGCCATGTGGTGCGGCACCGAGCTGACCGCGGACTGGCACCGCAGGTTCCGGGTGGAGACCATGGTCTACGGCCATCTGCACATCCCACGGACCACCTTCCACGACGGCGTCCGGTTCGAGGAGGTGTCGGTGGGCTACCCGCGCGAGTGGCGCAAGCGCCCGGAGCCGCCGGGACGGCTGCGCCGCATACTGCCCAGGGAGGTAGGGGCTTCGTGATCGAGGAACTGCTGCCGGACTCGGTGGTGACCGTGACGGCGTACGGCGAGGAGGACTCCTCGCCCGACGGGCTGTACCCCGAGGAGGCGGCCGTCGTCGCGCAGGCGGTGGACAAGCGCCGCCGCGAGTTCGCCGCCGTACGCTCCTGCGCCCGCCGGGCCATGGAGAAGCTCGGCGTCCCCCCGCAGCCGCTGCTGCCCGGCGAACGGGGCGCCCCGCGCTGGCCGGACGGCCTGACCGGCAGCATGACCCACTGCGACGGCTACTGCGCCGCCGCCCTGGTCCGCGCCGACGACCTGGCCTCCCTCGGCATCGACGCCGAACCCGGCGAACCGCTCCCGGACGGGGTGCTGCCCGCCGTGTCCCTGCCCGGCGAGGCCCAGCGGATCGCCCGGCTCGGCCGGGACGTTCCGGAGATCCGCTGGGACCGGCTGCTGTTCAGCGCCAAGGAGTCCGTCTACAAGGCGTGGTTCCCGCTCACCGGCAAGTGGCTGGACTTCACCGAGGCCGACATCGACCTGCGCCCCGGCGGCACCTTCACCGCCACGCTCCTCGTCCCCGGGCCCCTGGTCCGCGGCCGCCGCGTCGACGTCTTCGAGGGCCGCTGGACGGCGGGGCGGGGCCTGGTGGCCACGGCGGTCACGGTGCCTCACGCCTGAGCCGGCCGCCCCTCAGGGCTCCGGGCACCAGGTCTGGAGCAGACGGAAGAACTCCTCCTCGTTCCCCGTGAGTCCGGCGGCCGCCAGGGCGCGCTCCGCCTCGGCCAGGACGCCGGGCGGCACCACGGGTGGTCGCTGCGCGCCGGGCGGGCCTCCGGCGGCGTCGAACGCGGCCCGTACGGTGTGCAGCAGCCGTAGATACGCCTGCACGGCGATGCGCTCGCGGTCGGTCAGTACGGCGGTGGGCATCGGTCGGCTCTCCCCAAAGTCGGCGTCGTCGCCGCCCCGCAAAACGGGGCGCACCACCAGCTTGCCGCCCACCACTGACAATCGGGTCCGACCACCCGCCGGTTCGCCCGCTCAGCGCAGCCCCCGGGCCCGCTCAGCCCTGCGCTCTCCGGTAGCCGAGGGTGGCCTCGATACGGCCCGCCAGGTGGTCGCGCTGGACCGGGCCGCGCACCGAGGAACCGGCGAGCCAGGCGCGGCACTTGCTGGCCAGGAGCAGGCCGAAGCTCTCCGCCTCCTGCTCGTCGCTCAGGTCGAAGCGGCTGCGCGCCGCCACCTGCCGTACCGTCGCCTCCAGCTGGGCGTGGTCCTGCAGCAGCCGGGCCGCCACCGCCGCGCCGTCCACGTGGTGGCCGCTGTGCCCGGCCTGCATGTGCCACAGCTCGTGGCCGAGGATCACCAACTGGTGGTCCGGCGCGGTGCGTTCCTCGATCACCACGAGGTCCTGGTCGGCCATGTCCAGCCACAGGCCGCTCGCGGTGCCGGCCGGGAAGGCGGCCGTGCGGTACCGCACCGGGCGCCCCCGGCGCCTGGCCATCGCCGAGCAGAGCGCGCCGTACAGGTCCGCCGGACGCGCCGGAACGGGAAGTTCCAGCTCGCCGACCAGTTCGCCGCACAGGCGGTGCATGTCCCTACGGATGCCCACAGTTCTCCCCCGGGTCACGACTCGGGCCGCTTGACGCTCTCCAGGAGCATGTCCAGCCATTCGGCGACCTTGTCGCGATGCTGGTCGGTGGGCAGTTGCGCGGCCCGCCAGGCGATCCCGCGCACGCCGTGGTCCTGCAGCAGCCGCTCCAGCGGGTCCTCGGCGGCGACGGCCGCCTCCCGCTCGGCGAGCTGCTGGAGGAGTTCCTGTTCGGTGCGCTGGAGGGCACCCGCGAGTGCCTCGGGGTCCTCGGCGGTGAGGAATCCCGCGTGCACCCGGAAGAAGCGCTGGATGGCGTCGCAGTGCTCCATCGTGGGCCGCCGGTCGCCGTTGATGAGCGCGCCCGCCTGCTGCCGCGACATGCCCGCGCCGTCGGCGATCTCCTGCTGGGTGTACTTGCGGCCGTTGGGCTTCAGCCGGGTACGGCGCAGCAGGTCCAGCCGCTGGAGGAAGCGGGCCTGGACATCGGGTTCGCCCGCGGGGCGCCCGCTGAGCAGCGCCTTGACCACGGGCTCGGGGACACCGGAGGCGACGGACAGCCGACCGGTGTCGAAGACCTCGGAGTGCGCGACGCCCAGTCGGTCGGCGAGCGCGGCCACCCGACCGACGACGGCGGGCAGTGCCGCCGTCCCCGTGGCGCCCGGACCCTCGAAGCCACCCGTCACCGACAGAACTCCTACGTCTCTCACCGACTTCTCATCACCATCGGTCGCCGTGAACTTCCCGGAGATTAGCGGGTCGTTCGAACTTGCATCCAGGTCTCGCCACAACTGTGGCCAATTTCAGCCGTCAACCGGCATGAAATGCCACGATAGTTGACACGGATCGCGTCGGGGCCGCAGGATCGGGGCGCCGCGTCAAGGCCGCACAGGCAAGAGGGGTGACCTCCCGATGGCATATCAGGCAGGAGGGCAGCGATCGGCACCGCGGCCCGTCCCCGAGAATCCCGAGGCCGATGCCTACCTCCAGGACTACGCCGTACTCCTGGAGGCCGTCTCGTTCCCCTCCGTGGTGCTCGACTACCGCTGGGACGTCGTCCTGGCGAACAGCGCTTTCGCGTCACTTTTCCGCGAGGTGGGCCCGCACCCCACCGCCATGCCCGGTGACAACTTCCTCCGGTTCGTACTGTTTCACCCCGACGCCGCCACCGTGCTCGGCGACCACGAGGCCGGCTGGTGCCTGCCGATGCTGGCGAACTTCGCCGCCGCCGTGGAGCGTCACGGCCATGACGCCGGGCTCCAGGCGATCCGCCGGGACATCGCCCAGGACCCGATCATGGAGGCCGCCTACCGGCACGGGCTGCCGCACTGGATCCGCACCGTCGGCGAGCGGGCGGTCGCGGCCGACGGTGCGGTGCGGCCACTGCTGCACCCGGACCCGCGCTGGGGTGCCACCGACTGCCGGATCGTCGACGAGACGCCCGACTTCCTGAAGGCGATGGGCTGTACACGGATCACTTTCGTGCTGCGTGACGCGCGTCGCCCGGCGCACTCCGCGCGTCGGGCGAGCCGGCCGCGCCGCACGGCGGCCCACCTGAGCGTGGTGCCCGCCCCCGAGGTCTGACAGGCACCGTCGGCGTTCAGGTCGCCGACGGCGCCTCGTCGGCGTCCCCTTTTCCACCCCGCGCGGGGTCATTCCCCCACACAGTGTTGTGTGACATAGTACTGACGTGAGCAAGCGACTGACCTGCGATGTCGTGGTCGTCGGAGCCGGCATGGTGGGCGCGGCCTGCGCCTGGTACGCGACCCGCGCGGGCCTCGACGTGGTCCTCGTCGACCGGGGCCCGGTGGCCGGCGGCACCACCGGAGCCGGGGAGGGCAACCTCCTGGTCTCCGACAAGGAGCCCGGTCCGGAGCTGGACCTGGCGCTGCTGTCCCTGCGTCTGTGGGCGGGGCTCGCCGAGGAGTTCGGGCCCGCCGTCGAGTACGAAGCCAAGGGCGGCCTGGTGGTCGCCCCGACCCCGGACGGCCTCGCCGCCCTGGAACGCCTCGCCGCCGCCCAGCGCGCGGCCGGAGTCGCCGCCGAGGCGGTCGTGGGGGAGGAGCTGTACGACTTCGAACCCCACCTCGCCCCCGGCCTGCCCGGCGGCGTGCTGTACCCGCAGGACTCCCAGGTGATGCCCGCCCTCGCCGCCGCCGTCCTGGCCCGCGCCTCGGGCGCCCGCCTGCTGACCGGCCACATCGTGACCGACATCCTGCGCACCCCGGGCGGCGCGGTCCGTGGCGTCCGCACCGACCGCGGCGACCTGCACGCCCCCGCCGTCGTCAACGCCACCGGCACCTGGGGCGGCGACGTGGCCGCCCTCGCCGGGGTCCACCTCCCCGTCCTCCCGCGCCGCGGCTTCGTCCTCGTCACCGAACCGCTCCCGCGCCTGATCCGCCACAAGGTGTACGCCGCCGACTACGTGGCCGACGTGGCCAGCGACTCCGCCGCGCTGCAGACCTCACCCGTGGTGGAGGGCACCGCCGCCGGACCGGTACTGATCGGCGCCAGCCGCGAACGCGTCGGCTTCGACCGCGCGTTCTCCCTGCCCGTCGTCCGGGCCCTGGCCGCCGGGGCGACCCGCCTGTTCCCCGTGCTGTCCGACGTCCGCGCCCTGCGCTCCTACGCCGGCTTCCGGCCCTACCTCCCCGACCACCTGCCCGCCATCGGCGCCGACCCCCGCGTCCCGGGCCTGCACCACGCCTGCGGCCACGAGGGCGCCGGCATCGGCCTGGCCCCCGCCACGGGGCACCTCATCACCCAGGAACTGACCGGCAGGACACCCGAGTTGCCGCTGACCCCGTTCCGCCCCGACCGCTTTCCCGCCCCCGAGGAGGCCGCGTGAGAAGTCCCCTGCGTCTGGCCGACGCCCGGCCCGGACCGCCCTTCACGGTCACCCTGGACGGGCGGGAGATCGAAGTGCTGCCCGGGCAGACCGTGGCCGCCGCACTCTGGGCGGCCGGGGTCACCTCGTGGCGGAGCACCCGGGGCGCGGGACGTCCGCGCGGGGTCTTCTGCGGGATCGGGGTGTGCTTCGACTGCCTGGTGACCGTCAACGACCGGCCCAACCAGCGCGCTTGTCTGGTGCCGCTGCGGCCCGGCGACGCCATCCGCACCCAGGAAGGGACCGGGCGCGATGACTGAACGACCGCATCTGGCGGTGATCGGGGCGGGACCGGCCGGACTCGCCGCGACCCTCGCGGCCGCGGCACGCGGCGTACGGGTCAGCCTGATTGACGCGGCGTCGGAGGCCGGGGGCCAGTTCTACCGCCAGCCGTCCCAAGCCCTCGGCGCCCGGCGGCCCGACGCACTGCACCACCAGTGGCGCACCTGGGAACGGCTGCACAGCGGGCTCCGGCAGTACGTCGCGGCAGGCACGGTCACGCACTTGACGGAGCATCATGTCTGGCTGGTCGAGCGGGAGTCGCACGGCTTCACCGTCCACGCCCTCCTCGGGCCCGAGCAGCGCGAGCCCTCCGCCGTGCGCGCCGACGCCGTCCTGCTGGCCACCGGCGGGTACGAGAAGGTGCTGCCCTTCCCCGGCTGGACCCTCCCCGGGGTCGTCACCGCGGGCGGTGCGCAGGCCATGCTCAAGGGCTTCCTCGCGGTGTCCGGCCGTACCGCCGTCGTCGCCGGGACCGGACCGCTGCTGCTGCCGGTCGCGACCGGGCTCGCGGCCGCGGGCGTACACATCGCGGCACTCGTCGAGTCGGCCGACCCGAGGGCCTTCGTACGGCGCTCCCGGGCCCTGGCCGCCGAACCGGGCAAGCTCGTCGAAGGCGCCGGGTACGCGGTCCGGTTGCTGCGGCACGGCGTGCGCACGCTCACCCGGCACACCGTCGTCGAGGCGCACGGCACCGACCGGGTCGAGGCGGTGACCGTGGCCGCGCTCGACCGCGCCGGCCGGGTCCGGCCCGGTACCGAACGCCGGATCCCCTGCGACACCCTGGCCGTCGGCCACGGCATGCTGCCGCACACCGACCTCGCCGACACCCTCGGCTGCCGGATCGACAGCGCCGCCGTCCACGTGGACGAGGAGCAGCGCACCGATGTGCCGGGCGTCTGGGCGGCGGGGGAGGCCACCGGGATCGGCGGCGCCGCGCTCTCCCTCGCCGAGGGACACATCGCGGGCCGCTCCGCCGCCGCGCGGTTGCACGGACGTGAACCCGACCCGCGCGCCTGGGCACCGGCCGCCCGTACCCGCACCCGGCTGCGGGCCTTCTTCGCCGCGCTGGACATGGGGTACGCGCCGCCCGCGCACTGGACCGCGCTGGTCGCCGACGACACCGTGGTGTGCCGGTGCGAGGAGGTCACCGGCGGCGCGGTCCGCGCGGCCGTCGAGGAACTCGGCGCCCGGGACCTGCGGACCGTCAAACTCCTCACCCGTGCCGGGATGGGCTGGTGCCAGGGGCGGGTGTGCGGACCGGCGGTCGAAGGGCTCGCCGGGTGCGCTCCGGCCCCGTCCCGGCGACCGTTCGCCCGGCCGGTGCCGCTGGGCGTGCTCGCGGGCACCGATCCGGCCGACTCGGCCGACCCCTGTGCCGAACAGTGAAATGTCACACCTCACTCAGGAATCCAAGGAGCCCCGTATGACCACCACCGACCCCGCCCGCCCCTGGCGCGGTGTCCTCGTCGCCACCGCCCTTCCGCTCACCGACGACCTCTCCGTGGACTACGCCAAGTACGCCGACCACTGCGCCTGGCTCGTCGAGAACGGCTGCGACGGCGTGGTGCCGAACGGCTCGCTCGGCGAGTACCAGGTCCTCACCCCCGAGGAACGGGCCAAGGTCGTCGAGACCGCGGTGTCCGCGATCGGCGGCGCCCGGGTGATGCCCGGCGTGGCCGCGTACGGCTCCGCCGAGGCCCGCCGCTGGACCGAGCAGGCACGCGACGCGGGTTGCGCCTCCGTGATGCTGCTGCCGCCCAACGCCTACCGCGCCGACGAGCGTTCGGTGCTCGCGCACTACGCCGAGGTCGCCAAGGCGGGCGTCCCGGTCGTGGCGTACAACAACCCCATCGACACCAAGGTCGACCTGGTCCCGGAACTGCTCGCCGAGCTGCACGCCGAGGGGTACGTCCAGGCGGTCAAGGAGTTCTCCGGTGACGTCCGCCGCGCCTACCGCATCGCCGAACTCGCCCCGGAGCTCGACCTGTTGATCGGCGCCGACGACGTCCTGCTGGAGCTGGCGCTGGCCGGGGCGAAGGGCTGGGTCGCCGGCTACCCGAACGCGCTGCCGCGGGCCTCGGTGCGGCTGTACCGCGCGGCCGTCGCCGGGGACCTGGACACCGCCAAGGAGCTGTACGCGCAACTGCACCCGCTGCTGCGCTGGGACTCGCGGGTCGAGTTCGTCCAGGCCATCAAGTTGTCCATGGACATCGTGGGCCGCCACGGCGGACCCGTGCGCCCGCCACGCGTCCCGCTGCTGCCCGAGCAGGAGGCCGCCGTCCGGGCGGCCACGGAGAAGGCCGTCGCGGCCGGATTGGCGTAGGGGATCATGCGCAGCAGACTCGTCCTGCACGCCGTCGACTCGCACACCGAGGGCATGCCCACCCGGGTCGTCACCGGCGGCATCGGCACCGTGCCGGGCACCACCATGAACGAGCGGCGCCTGTACTTCCGCGAACACCGCGACGACATCAAACAACTCCTGATGAACGAGCCGCGCGGCCACGCCGCGATGAGCGGTGCCGTCCTCCAGCCGCCGACACGCCCCGACTGCGACTGGGGTGTCATCTACATCGAGGTCTCCGGATATCTGCCGATGTGCGGCCACGGCACGATCGGGGTCGCGACCGTGCTGGTGGAGACCGGCATGGTCGAGGTCGTCGAACCGGTCACCACCATCCGGCTCGACACCCCGGCGGGCCTCGTGGTCGCCGAGGTGGCGGTGGAGGACGGCGCGGCCACGTCGGTCACGCTGCGGAACGTGCCCTCCTTCGTCGTCGGCCTCGACCGCGAGATCACCCTGCCCGACGGGCGCACGGTGTCCTACGACCTGGCCTACGGCGGCAACTTCTACGCCATCCTGCCGCTGGACGCGTTCGGCCTCCCCTTCGACCGTGCCCGCAAGGACGACATCCTGAAGGCCGGGCTGTCCCTCATGGAGGCGATCAACGCCGAGGAGGAGCCGGTGCACCCGGAGGACCCCTCCATCCGCGGCTGCCACCACGTCCACCTGTACGCGCCCGGCTCCACCGCCCGTCACTCGCGGCACGCGATGGTCATCCACCCCGGCTGGTTCGACCGCTCGCCGTGCGGCACCGGCACCAGCGCCCGCATGGCCCAGCTGCACGCGCGCGGTGAACTCCCGCCGCACACCGAGTTCGTCAACGAGTCCTTCATCGGCACCCGGTTCACCGGGCGGCTGCTCGGCACCACCGACGTCGCCGGGCACCCCGCCGTCCTGCCGAGCTTCACCGGCCGGGCCTGGATCACCGGGACCGCCCAGTACCTGCTCGACCCGAGCGACCCGTTCCCGGCAGGGTTCGTTCTGTAGGCCCGCCGCCGCTCCGGGATAATGGCCGGTGACGCGTGACATTGCACCGGCCGCCCCGCGCGCCGCACCGTACGACCGAGGAGACCTCCCCATGCCCGACCGGCCCGCCGGTGCCCCCTCCCTGCCCTCGCTGGGCGGCAAGAAGCGCAGCTACCGCGAGCGGGTCGCCGACGCGCTGCGGGCCGCGCTGATCGCCGGTGAACTGCGCCCGGGCGAGGTCTACTCGGCGCCGACCCTGGCCGCCCGCTTCGGCGTCTCGGCGACGCCGGTCCGCGAGGCCATGCTCGACCTGGCCAAGGAGGGCCTGGTCGACACCGTGCCCAACAAGGGCTTCCGGGTCACGGCGGTCTCCGAGAAGCAGCTCGACGAGTACAAGCACATCCGCGCGCTGATCGAGATCCCCACCGTGGTGGACCTGGCCCGGACCGCCGACCCGGTCTCGCTGGAGGCACTGCGCCCGGCCGCCCGGGAGATCGTGCAGGCCGCGGCGGCCGGCGACCTCATCGCGTACGTCGAGGCGGACACCCGCTTCCACCTCGGACTGCTCGCCCTCGCGGGCAACGCCCACCTCGTCGAGGTGGTCGGCGACCTGCGCGGCCGCTCCCGGCTCTACGGTCTCAACGCCCTGGTGGAGGCGGGCCGGCTGCTGGCCTCCGCCGAGGAGCACCTGGAACTCCTCGACGCCCTGCTCGCCCGCGACGAGCACGGCGTGCGCGAGGTGATGACCCGCCATCTCGGCCACGTCCGGGGGCTGTGGGCCGCGAAATAGCACGGCCATGCTCTCTGACTGGGCGACCTGACCCGGCGCCCAGGCTCTCTGACCGGGCGACCTGACCCTGCGCCGCACGAGTTCGCAACTCGACGCAAGCCGTTTGCGTTTCTTGCGCTAACCTTGCGCGCATGACACGACGACTGGCCGAGGTGGCGAAGAAGGTCGGGGTCAGCGAGGCCACGGTCAGCCGGGTGCTCAACGGCAAGCCCGGCGTCTCCGAGGCGACCCGGCAGACGGTGCTCTCCGCCCTGGACGTGCTCGGCTACGAGCGCCCCACGCAGTTGCGCGGCGAGCGCGCCCGGCTCGTCGGCCTGGTCCTGCCCGAACTGCAGAACCCGATCTTCCCGGCCTTCGCCGAGGTGATCGGGGGCGCCCTCGCCCAGCTCGGGCTGACGCCGGTGCTGTGCACCCAGACCAAGGGCGGCGTCTCCGAGGCGGACTACGTGGAGCTGCTGCTCCAGCAGCAGGTCTCCGGTGTGGTGTTCGCCGGCGGCCTGTACGCCCAGGCCGACGCCCCGCACGACCACTACCGGCAGCTCGCCGACCGCAGCATCCCGGTCGTGCTGGTCAACGCGGCCATCGAGGACCTCGGCTTCCCCGCCGTCTCCTGTGACGACGCGGTCGCGGTGGAGCAGGCGTGGCGGCACCTGGCCTCCCTCGGCCATGAGCGCATCGGGCTGGTGCTGGGGCCGGACGACCATGTGCCGTCGGCCCGCAAGCTGATTGCCGCGCGGGGTCTCGGCGAACTGCCGGACGAGCACGTCGTGCGCGCGATGTTCTCCATCGAGGGCGGACACGCGGCCGCCGCCCGCCTCATCGACCGGGGCGTCACCGGCATCATCTGCGCCAGCGACCCCCTCGCCCTCGGCGCGATCCGGGCCGCGCGCCGCAAGGGGCTCGACGTCCCCGCCCAGGTGTCCGTGGTCGGCTACGACGACTCCGCGTTCATGAACTGCACCGAGCCCCCGCTGACCACCGTCCGCCAGCCCATCGAGGCCATGGGCCGGGCCGCGGTGGACCTGCTGAACGCGCAGATCGCCGGGGCTTCCGTCACCCCCGAGGAACTGCTCTTCGAGCCGGAACTGGTGGTCCGGGGATCGACCGCACAGGTGCCTCGTAGCTGAGATCCACCGGTGCTGTCGCAGAATTTCTCATTCTTCTTCACTTCTTGCTGTCCCGGGGCTTGGTGACCGGCACGCCGCGCTTCGCCGCCTGGATCTGCTCGTACACATGGGTCCGCAGCTCGGCGAAGCGCGGGGACACCCGTGTGTGCAACTGGTCCCGCGCGTCCGGCAGATCGACCTTCAGCTGCTCCTGGACGACGGTGGGGGAGGCCGACAGCACCAGGACCCGCTCACCGAGGTAGACGGCCTCGTCGATGTCGTGCGTGACGAACAGGATCGTGATGCCCCGCTCCCGCCACAGCCGCCGCACCAGGTCCTCCAGGTCGGCGCGGGTCTGCGCGTCCACCGCGGCGAACGGCTCGTCCATGAGCAGCACCCGGGGCTCGTAGGCCAGGGCGCGGGCGATGGCGACCCGCTGCTGCATCCCGCCGGACAACTGCCAGGGGTACGCCCCCACGGCGTCCTCCAGGCCCACCGAGTCCAGCGCGTCCCGCACCAGCTCCCGGCGCCGCGCCTTGCTCAACTTCTTCTGCTTCAACGGCAGTTCGACGTTCTCGCCAACCCGCATCCAGGGGAAGAGACTGCGCCCGTACTCCTGGAAGACGAACGCCATCCCGGGCGGCGGACCCGTCACCCGCTGCCCCTCCAGCAGGACCTCGCCGCCGGTCGGGGCGAGCAGTCCGCCCATGCACTTCAGCAGCGTCGTCTTGCCGCAGCCGGACGGGCCGACGAGACAGACCAGTTCGCCCGCGTCCACGGTGAAGGTGAGATCCCGCACCGCCTCCACGCGGCGCCCGGACCCCTCGTAGACCTTCCTCAATCCGCGCACGTCGAGCATGGGGTGCCCTTTCCTCAGGCTCACGGGGAACGACGGGTGGCGGCGCGCAGGCCGTGATACCAGCCCAGCACCCGCCGTTCGACGAGTTGGAAGACGACCGACAGCGCGAAGCCCAGCAGGCCGAGGACCAGGATCCCGGTCCACATGTCGGGGATCGCGAAACTGCGCTGGAACTGCACGATGGTGAAGCCGAGTCCGTTGCTGGCCGCGAACATCTCGCTGATGACCATCAGGATGATGCCGATGGACAGCGCCTGGCGGAGCCCCGCGAAGATCTGCGGACTCGCCGAGCGCAGTACCACGTGCCGCAGCCGCGCGGCGCCCGTGACGCCGTAACTGCGGGCCGTCTCCGCCATCACCGGGTCGACGGCGCGTACACCCTCCACGGTGTTCAGCAGGACCGGCCAGACGCAGCCGCTCGCGATCACGGTGACCTTCATGGTGTCCCCGATACCCGCGAACAGCATGATGACCGGCACCAGGACGGGCGGCGGCACCGCGCGCAGGAACTCCAGCACCGGCTCGCACACCGCCCGCACCCGCCGGTAGGACCCGATCACCGTGCCGAGGCCCACACCCACCACGGCCGCCAGCGCGTAACCGCCGCTCAGGCGCAGCACGCTGGGCACGACGTCGTCGGTGAACCGGTCGGCGGTCCATACGTCCGGGAACGTCTGAAGGATCGTCGACAGCGGCGGCCAGTACACGTCCGTGCTGTCCTCGGACGCCACCCACCACACGGCCACCAGCACCGCGGGCAGCGCGAGCACGAACACGGTCCGCAGCAGCAGGGTCCTCACACCGCCACCTCCCCGCGCACCGACTGGTGCCAGCCCAGTGCCCGCCGCTCCACCGTCCGGGCGCCCACGTTGATGAGCAGCCCGAGCAGCCCGGTGACCACGATCAGCGCGTACATCTCCGGCACCGCCTGCGAGGTCTGCGCCACCGCGATCCGCGAGCCCAACCCCGGTGCCCCGATGACGAGTTCGGCGGTGATGGCGAGGATCAGCGCCACCGCGGCGGCCAGCCGTACCCCGGTCATCACATACGGCAGGGCGGTCGGCCACAGCACGTGACGGACCCGCGCCCAGGTGCTCAGACCGTACGACCGCGCCGTCTCGTCGGCGACCGGGTCCACGTCCTGGACGCCGTACAGGACCTGGATCAGCACCTGCCAGAAGGAGGCGTAGACGACGAGCAGGAGGACCGAGCGCAGTTCGGTGCCGTACAGGAGGACCGCGAGCGGGATCAGGGCGACCGAGGGGATCGGGCGCAGGAACTCGATGGTGGAGGCGGTGGCCTCGCGCAGGTACGGCACCACCGAGATCACCACGCCCGCCACGATCCCCGCGCAGGCGGCGAGGGCGAGGCCCAGCGCCCAGCCGGTGAGGGTGTCGCCGAGGGCCGACCAGAAGGCGGAGTCGGTCAGTTCGGTGGCGAGGGCGTCGGCGATCTCGCTGGTCGGCGGGAAGTACTCCGCCTTGACCAGGCCGAGCCGCGGCACCGCCTCGCCCAGGGCGAGGAAGACCGCGAGCCCGGCCGTGCCGAGCAGGGTGTTCAGCCCTTTCACGACAGCAGTTCGTCCAGGTCGGGAGGTGACTTGAACAGGCCGTCGCGCTGCCCGAGTTCGGCCAGCCGCTCGATGGAGTCGCGGTTGGCCTCGGCCGGCCACTTCGGCAGCGTCACCTGCTTGAGCACGTCCGGCGGGATCTTGGTGTACGTCGTGACGATCTCGCGGACCTCGTCCGGGTGGGCGTCGGCGTAGGCGAGGGACTCGGCGGTGGCCTTCTGGAACTTCTCCACCACCTCCGGCTCGCTCTCCGCGTACTGCATGGAGGTGAAGTACATGGCGACCGTCAGATCGGGGGCCACGTCGACGAGGGAGGAGGCGATCTCCCGGCCGCCCTGGCTCTTGATCGTGGCCAGCGCCGGTTCCACCACCATCGCCGCGTCGATCTGCCCCTCGTCTAGGGCCGCGGGCATCTGGTCGAAGGCCAGCTCGACGAACTCCACCTTGTCCGGGTCGCCGCCCGCCTTGCGCACCGACTCGCGGACCGCCGTCTCGTTGATGTTCTTCAGCGTGTTGACGGCGACCTTCTTGCCCTCCAGCTCGCTCGGTGACTTCAGGGGGCTGTCGCCCTTCACCGTGAGCGCCCCGAAGTCCTTGCCGTCCTCGCCCGTCGACGCGATGCCGTTGGCGATGGCCCGCACCGGGACCTTGTTGGACTGGGCGATCATCAGCGAGGTCATATTGCTGAAGCCGAACTCGTACTGCCCGCTCACCACGGCCGGCACGATCGCGGCGCCGCCCTGAGCACTCGTCAACTTCAGTTTCAGGCCGTGCTTTTCGTAGAAGCCCTTCTTCTGGCCGAGGTAGACGGGCGCGACGTCGACAATGGGGATGAGCCCCACGGTGACCGTCGTGACGTCGCCGGACGAGCCCGCTGCGTCCGACGTGCCACCGTCGTCGGACGAGCCGCAGGCGGTGAGGGATAACAGGAAACTGCCTGCCGCGAGACCGGCGAGCAGACGACGCATGACTCCTCCTGTGGAGACAACGGTGTTCCGACAGGCTGTGCGCAGACCGCACAGTAGTGCTCAAGCGCGTACAGCGGGAAGGTAGGGGGCGCGCACCGATCGGGTCAACCTTGTTGGCCGACAAAATTGTTGACATCTCAGGAGGCGGCGATGCCCGAGCCGGACCGCGGACGACACTTCGTGAACTCCTTCGCGCACGGCCTGGCCGTCGTCCGCTCCTTCGACGCCGAGCACCCCACCCGTACGCTCTCCGAGGTCGCCCGCGACTGCGGGCTCACCCGGGCCGCCGCCCGCCGGCTGCTGCTCACCCTGGTCGACCTGGGCTATGTCCACCAGGACGGCCGCCGCTTCCGGCTCACCCCGCGCGTGCTGGAACTCGGCTACTCCTACCTCTCCAGCTTCACCCTGCCCGAGCTGGCCGAGCCGCATCTGGAGCAACTCGTCGCCCGCATACGGGAGTCGTCCTCGCTGTGCGTCCTGGACGGCGATGACATCGTGTACGTGGCCCGGGTGCCGACCAGCCGCATCATGACCGCGTCCATCACGGTGGGCACCCGCTTCCCCGCGCATGTCACCTCGGTGGGCCGGGTCATCCTCGCGCACCTGACGGACGAGGAGATCGACACCCGGCTCGCGCGGGCCGACCTGAGCCCGCTGACTCCGCGCACGCTCACCACGCCGGACGCCCTGCGGGCCGAGCTGCGCCGGGTGCGCCGCCAGGGGTACGCGATCGTCGACCAGGAACTGGAGCTGGGGCTGCGCTCGGTGGCCGCCCCGGTGCGGGACCGGGCCGGGGCGGTGACGGCGGCCGTGAACATCGCGGTGCACGCGGGCCGCAACTCCCTGGAGTCCGTCCGCCGCGACCTGCTGCCGCCGCTGCTGGAGACGGTCGCCCGGATCGAGGCCGACCTCAGGATCACAGGTCCAGCACGAGCCGCTGCCCCCGGCACCGGGACACACAGATGAGCATGGTCTCCCCGGCCGCGCGCTCCTCCTCGGTCAGCAGCGAGTCACGGTGGTCGGGGACGCCCTCGACGACCTCCGTCTCACACGTACCGCAGGTGCCCTCGGTGCAGGAGTACAGCACCTCCACCCCGGCGGCGCGCACGGCGTCGAGCACGGAGACGCCGGGCGGGACCGTGAGGGCGCGACCGCTGCGGGCGAGAACGACCTCGAACTCGCCGTCCTCGCCGCCCTGTTGCTCCTTTTTGCGGAACCGCTCGACATGGAGGCGGTCGGCGGGGCAGCGGGCCGCCACCGCGTCCAGCAGCGGCTCGGGACCGCAGCAGTACACCAGGGTGCCGTCCGGGAGGTGGTCCAGCACCGGGGGCAGGTCCAGCAGTCCGGTCTCGTCCTCGGGAGCGAGGGTCACGCGGTCGCCGTAGCGGGCGAGTTCCCCGGTGAACGCCATCGACGAGCGGCCGCGGCCCCCGTACAGCAGACTCCACTCGGCGCCCGCCGCCTCCGCCGCGGCCAGCATGGGCAGGATCGGGGTGATGCCGATGCCGCCCGCGACGAACCGGTAGCGGGGCGCGGGGCGTAGCGCGAAGTGGTTGCGGGGGCCGCGGACGCGGACCTTGTCGCCGAGCCCCAACCGCTCGTGCACGTACACCGATCCGCCCCGCCCGTGTTCCTCCCGCAGCACCGCGATCCGCCAAGAGGTGCGGTCGGCCGGTTCGCCGCACAGGGAGTACTGGCGCTCCAGGCCCGGCGCGAGAACGAGGTCGATGTGGGCGCCGGGCTCCCAGGCGGGCAAGGGCGCGCCGAGCGGGTCGACGAGGGTGAGAGCGAGAACACCGTCGGCGATCAACCGGCGCTCCCGCACCACGAGTTCACTCAACGTCCTTGTGCCCCTCGGGATGTCCGAGCATCCACTCCCACATCGCGACCGGGTCCTCGGCGGTGTGCTCGGCGCCGCAGTGACAGGTGCCGTGCAGCAGGTCGGTGCCCGGCACCCAGTCGACGCGGTAGATCTCGCCGGTCGGCGCGGTCACCGGGCCCGCTCCACCGGCTTGTCGCCCTCCTCCACCAGCCGGGCGAGGATCCTGCGGGCGGCCAGCCCGCCGGTGTCGATGTTGATGCTCAGCTCCTGGTAGCCGTGGCGCTCGGTGCCGAGCGTGCGCTGGAGCAGATTGAGCGCGTCCACGTCCTGCATCACCACCGTGTGGTTGTTGCTCCGCAGGAACTCGCTGACCTCCGCGTCGTCGGTCGCCCAGTCCCGGGAGACCGCCCAGAAGTCGTACACCTTCCCGTCGGCCGAGGGCGTGATCGCGTACGTCACCTCCGTGTGGAAGCCGCCCGGGTCGCTGCCGTCCGGCTCCGGGACCACGCCCACCGGCGCGACCCTGCTGTGCAGCAGGTACAGACAGGGCGCGAAGTACTCGATGTCCTGCCAGCGCGTGATCCGCCCCTCGATCCCGGTCGACCTCGCGTAGAAGGGCGGGCACTCGGCGTCGTCCATGTGCCGGCTCACCCGCACGATCCCGGCGCCCTCGTCGACCTCCGTGGTGATCGGCGTCTCGGCGACCTCGGGCGTGCCGATGTAACCGCCGTGCAGGTACGTCTCGTGCGACAGGTCCAGGAGGTTGTCGACGAGGAGCCCGTAGTCGCAGTCGATCGGCTCCATGCCGCGCACGGTGACCCAGCCGGGGGAGTCCAGGTGCCGGGCCCGGGGGATGCCCGACGGATCGGCGAGGGCGGGGTCGCCGATCCACACCCACACCAGCGCGTCCTGCTCGACCACGGGGTACGAGGCGATCCGGGCCGTGCGCGGTACGCGCTTCTGCCCCGGCACGGACACGCACGCGCCGGTCGTGTCGTACGTGAACCCGTGGTACCCGCACACGATCCGGTCGCCGTCCAGCCGGGTGGGCGGCTCGGAGAGCGGGTAACGCCGGTGCACACAGCGGTCGTTGAGCACGACGGGCGTTCCGTCCTCCTGAGACCGGTAGAGCACCAGCGGCTCCCCGAGCACGGTCCGCCCGAGCAACTCCCGCCCCACCTCATGGCTGTGGGCGACGACGTACCACTGGTTCCTGGCGAACGCGGTCATGTGCGGCATGCGACGGCCCCCGTCATCCTCGACGTCGTGTCGGTACCACCATGTCGATGCCGTCGCCGCCTCGGCAACAGGACTTCCGCCGGGCGGAAACTCCCCGGCGGCGCCGCATCCGTGGCCCCCCAGGGCCCCGGTATCAGGCCCGCTCGTGCGGGATCTTCAACCCCGCCTCGATCGCCACCGGCAACCGGTTCTCCGCCGGGGGCAGCGGGCAGGTGGCCAGGTCCGTGTAGGCGCAGGGCAGGTTCGCGGCGCGGTTGAAGTCCAGGACGACCGTGCCGTCGGCGGCGGGCGGGTCGAGGGAGAGGGAGCGGTTGGCGGCGTAGGTGGTGACTCCGGAGGTGGCGTCGGTGAACAGGACCATCAGGCGGCCCGGACCGGCGCCGGGGAACGCGGTGAGGGACAACTGACGTCCCTCCAGCTCGAATTCGATCCGGCCCGGAGCGTCGTACACATGCTCAAGGCCCTCCACGGCGGCGCCCACGGTGGTCGGGCGCGGGGTGTCGAAGGGGATGTAGCGGCCGGTCACCGCCCAGCGCGGGTCGGGGGCGTAGGCGGGAGTTCCGGTGAAGCCGGTGCGCAGCGGGGCGTCCGGGTGGCGGGGGCGCACGATGTCGTGGCCGCCGCGCTTGGCGACCTCGATGACGGCGTCCTTCCAGACGGCGTCGACACCGCCGCGCTCGGGGAGTACGCCGAAGCGGTGCTCGCCGCGCACCGGGGTTTTGTCGATGACGAGTTCCTCGTCGTCGTCCAGGGTGACGGCGACACCGTCCGGGCCCGTGCGCCACTCGCCCGGCGCGTCCGGGAAACGCTGGGGCCGTTCGTCGAGCCAGTGCAGGCCGGTGATGGCCAGGAAGCCGTGCGGGGCGGCGAGCCGGGCCTCCTGGGCGCGGTACCACTCCAGCCAGCTCTCGGTGAAGGTGCGGAGGTCGGTCGTGGTCATGCGGGTCTCCTCAGGGCGTCGGGAAGGGGGTGTGCGGTCAGCGGGCCAGTTCGCCGAGCAGGCGCCAGGTACGGCGGGGGAAGGGGGGTGTGCGGTCAGCGGGCCAGTTCGCCGAGCAGGCGGGTACGGCGGGGGGAATGGGGGTGTGCGGTCAGCGGGCCAGTTCGCCCAGCAGGCGCCAGGTGCGGCGGCGGGCGGCCTCGCCCGCCAGCTCGGTGGCCGAGAACACGACCTCGGTGGCGCCGGCGTCGCGGTAGCGGCGTACCTCCGCCTCGACGGTCTTCTCGTCGCCGATCACGGCCAGGTCGACGGCCCGGCGGCCGCCGGACAGCTCGATGGCCCGGGCGTAGGACGGGATCTGCTCGTAGAAGGCGAAGCTCTCGGCAGCCCTTTCCCGTACGGCGTCCGCGTCGTCGGTGACCACGCCGGGCACCAGGGCCACGACCCTGGGCGCGGGGCGGCCCGCCGCCTCGGCCGCGCGGGTCAGGGCGGGCACGATGTGCTCCTCCAGAGCGCGCGGTCCCGCCAGGTACGGCAGGATTCCGTCCGCCAGCTCACCGCTCACCCGCAACGCCTGCGGGCCCATGGCCGCCACCAGCAGGGGGACACCGCCCTCGGCGCCCGGTACGCGGGCCGGGAGCGGGGTGGAGGTGGAGAGCAGTTCGCCGTGGAAGTCGGCCGTGCCGGTCTCGGTCAGTTGGCGCAGGGCGGTCAGGAACTCCCGTAACCGGGCTATGGGGCGTTCGAAGGGCAGGCCGAAACCGGTCTCCGTGAGCAGTTTCGTGCCCAGGGCCAGCCCGAGGTGATAGCGGCCGTGGGTGGCCGCCTGGGCGGTCTGGGCCAGGCTGGAGACCAGCAGCGGGTGGCGGCCGAAGACGGGGATCGCGGAGGTGCCGACGTGCAGTCCCGGCACCTCCCGGCCGACGATCGCCGCGAGCTGGGGCGAGTCCGCGCCGAAGGTCTGCCCGAACCACGCCGAGGTGATCCCGAAGCCGGCGGCCTCCCGGGCCAGGTCCACGGAGGCGTCGACCTGGTTCGCCGCGTCGGATGCGTTGAGCGCTACTCCAACAGTCATGTCAGGGGCAACGGGCACCGCCGCCAGGCGCATTCCGGGTCCACTGTGACAGCTTCATGTCGGCTGTATGTACGGCGCACGAAGCTGGCCGAAACCGTATTGACCTGCGGCGGAGCGTCTGGTGAACTCCCGTTCCATGAACCCCCGCGTGGACCTCACCCAGCGGCGCCACATCGATCTGGCGCACGTCTTCAGCGCCTGTTGTTGTCGCTGACCCGGGACCCGCTGCCCGGCTGCGGCCGGTGAGCACTCTCGGCGCCTTCCCGGCAGCCACTGTGACTTCCCGCGGGGTCGTCTTCCCCACCCTCTGAGGGCCCCCGCTCGCACTCCCTCGCCCGCCTGCGGGCCGGGAGCCTGCGCGCACGCCGACACGGTCGGCCGCGACCGACCGGTCCCGCGCGGTAGCAGTCCCCCTTCAACACCCAACACCCCTGTTCTCACGCACCCCTTGGCGTGCCCGTAAGTCCCCAGGGAGGGATCCCTCATGCCTCTGTCCGTCCGCAAGCTGACCGGCCGCATCGGCGCCGTCGTCGAAGGCGTCGACCTCAACACTGAGCCCGACCCCTCGACGGTCGCGGCGCTGCGTGCCGCCCTCAACGAGCACAAGGCGATCGTCTTCGACGACGTTGACCTCGACAACGCCGGCCAGGAACGCGTCGCCGGCTGGTTCGGCGACCTGACCACCGCCCACCCCAACGTCCCGGCCGCCGACGGCACGACCAACGTCCTCGCCGTCGACAGCGAGACCTCCAAGGCCAACGAGTGGCACACCGACGTCACCTTCGTGGTCAACCCGCCGCAGCTCACCACACTGCGCTCGATCGTGACCACGCCGTACGGCGGCGAGACACTGATCGCGAACGCCGCCGCGGCCTACCGCGACCTGCCGGAACCGCTGCGCGCCCTCGCCGACACCCTGCGCGTCGTGCACACCAACCAGTACGACTACGCCCGCCCCGAACCCGCCTCGGCACAACGCCAGGAGTACGACCGCGTCTTCGTCTCCACGCCCTACGAGAGCGAGCACCCGGTCGTCCGGCTGCACCCGCTGACCGGTGAACGCGGGCTGTTCATCGGCGGGTTCGCCAAGCGCATCGTCGGCCTGTCCGGCGAGGAGTCGGCAGCGCTGCTGCGCATCTTCCAGTCGTACGTCACGCGCCCGGAGAACATCCTGCGCTGGACCTGGTCGCCCAACCAGCTGCTGATCTTCGACAACCGGATCACCCAGCACTACGCCGTGGACAACTACGACGACCTCCCCCGCCGCCTCAACCGCGTCACCGTCGCCGGAGACATCCCGGTCGGCGTCGACGGCCGCCACAGCGAGCAACTCGTCGGCGACGCCTCCCACTACAGCAAGGTGCTTGAGGTGGCGGCATGACCGAACTGAGCCTCAAGGCCCCGCCCGTCGCGGAGAGACCGGACACGAGGACGGCGGGCGCACCGGAACGTGAGGTGTTCCTGCCCCGCGACACCCGCCGCCGGTCCGCGCTCACCACCCTGCGCGAGCGCCTGCGCTGGCCGCTGGGCATCTACACGACGCCCGTGGTGATTCTCCTCGTCTGGGAGGTGCTGGCCCGCGCCGGGGTGCTGGCCAAGACCTACGCGCCGGCGCCGACGTCCATCGTCGGCACCGCGGTCGACCTGTGGCAGGAGGGCGTCCTCGGTCCGGACCTGGCGATCTCGCTCCAGCGGGCCGGACTCGGCCTCGCCCTCGGCCTGACCGTCGGCATCGTCGCCGGAGTCCTCGGCGGGCTGCTGCGCAGCGGCGAATACCTGTTCAACGGTGTCGTCCAGGTGCTCAACACCATCCCGCTGCTCGCCGTACTGCCGCTGATGATCGTGTGGTTCGGGATCGACGAACTGACGAAGGTGCTGCTGATCTCCTTCGGCGCGGGCGTGCCGATGTACCTCAACCTCTTCTCCGCGATCCGCGGGGTCGACCAGCGGCTGATCGAGATGGCCCGCACCACGGGTGCCGGGACCTGGCGGCTGGTCACGCGGGTGCTGGTGCCCGGCGCCCTTCCGGGGTTCCTGGTCGGTCTGCGGTTCTCCCTCGCGTACAGCGTGCTGGGGCTCGTCGCCGCCGAAACGGTCAACGCCGACAAGGGACTCGGCTTCCTGATCACCCAGGGGCAGACCTATCTCCAGACCAACCAGGTCTTCGTGGGGCTGGTGATCTACTCGCTCCTCGGTCTGCTCGCCGACCAGTTCGTCCGTGGACTTGAGCGGGTGCTGCTGCGGTGGCGACCCAGTTATGAGGCGTCATGAGCAGCACCGTCACCACCACCGAGGCGCGGCGCGGGACCGGCGTCACCGTCGAGCAGGTCGTCCGCAGGTTCGGCGACCGCGTCGTCCTCGACCACCTCGACCTCACCATCGCCGACGACGAGTTGGTGATCCTGCTCGGCCCGTCCGGCTGCGGCAAGAGCACCCTGCTGCGGCTGCTCGCCGGACTGGACCGGCCCGACGGCGGACGCGTCGAGGTCCCGGCGCGGCGCGCCATCGTCTTCCAGGCCGACCGGCTGCTGCCCTGGCAGCGGGTCCTGCGCAACGTCACCCTCGGCCTGCACGGGCCCGACGCCGACCAGCGGGCCCGCGACGTACTCGCCGAGGTCGGACTCGCCGGACGGGAGCGGGCCTGGCCCAAGGAGCTCTCCGGCGGCGAGGCCCAGCGCGTCTCCCTCGCCCGCGCCCTGGTCGCCGAACCCGAACTCGTGCTGCTGGACGAGCCGTTCGCCGCCCTCGACGCCATCACCCGACTGCGCATGCACGACCTCGTGCGGGCGCTGCGCACCAAGCACCACGCCGCGATGCTCCTCGTCACCCACGACGTCGACGAGGCGATCGCCCTGGCCGACCGGATCGTCGTCATGAGCGACGGCCGCATCGGCAGCTCCCACGAGGTACGCCTGTCCGCCGCGGACCGCGAGGCCAGCGTCGCCCGCGAGGAACTGCGCGTACGACTCCTGGAAGACCTCGGGCTCGCCGGACGCGAGTGACTTCCCCGCACCGATCCCCCACCCTCACCCTGCACAAGAAAGCAAGTCTCCCCATGCGAAGAACCACCATCCGACTCATCGGCGCCCTAGGAACACTCGCCCTCGCGGGCACCCTCGTCGCCTGCTCGGAGTCCTCGTCGAAGACCGACGCCCCGCTCGCCAACGTCGCCGACACCACCGAGGCCAAGCACCCCGAGTGGAGCAAGTACACCTTCACCATCGGCGACAACGGCGGCGACGGCAGCGAGGAACTCGCGCGCATCACCGGCGTCTTCGACAACGCCCCCTACAAGGTGAAGTTCGCCCGCTTCAACTACGGCCCGCCGCTCGTCCAGGCCGCCGCCTCCGGCGAGATCGACCTCGGCAGCGTCGGCAACGTGCCGCCGATCACCGGGGCGGCGAAGACGTACGGCTTCAAGATCGTCGCAGTCAACCGCTCGCTCACGCCCGACCAGGCGCTGGAGAACATCATCGTGCCCAAGGGCTCGCCGCTGAAGACGGCGGCCGACCTCAAGGGCAAGAGGATCGCGGTCCCGCAGGGCAGTTCGGCGCACGGGCTCGCCCTGAACGCGCTCAAGAGCGTCGGTCTCACCCCCGAGGACGCCGAGCTGGTGTACCTCGACCCGGCGGCCGGTGCCACGGCCTTCAACACCGGCAAGGTGGACGCCTGGGCGATCTGGAACCCGCAGTCCGCGATCGCCGTCAAGAACGGTGCCCGCGTCCTGGTCAAGGGCCTGCCGCCGATCGACCAGACCAGCAGTTACTACGTCGCCAGCGACACCTCCCTCAAGGACAAGACCAAGCGCGCCGCGCTCACGGACGTACTCAAGAGGCTCTCGCACGAGTTCGCCTGGGCGGTGAAGAACCCCGAGGAACACGCCAAGGCGCTCGCCAAGGAGCAGGGCATCCCGCTCGCCGACGCCAAGGCGTCGCTGGCCGCCTATTCGAGCCGGGTGACCCCGGTGGAGGAGTCGGACATCAAGTTGGAGCAGGAGCTCGCCGACGTCTTCCTGGAGGCCAGGCAGATCAAGGAGAAGGTCGACGTCAAGTCGATCACCGACAACCTCCTCCCCGCCGGTTACGACAGCTCGAAGCTGGAGGTCACCTCATGAGCACGGCACGCAAGCTCCATCTCAACGCCTTCCTCATGGAGGCCGGCCACCACGAGGCCGCCTGGCGGCTCCCGCGCAGCAACCCGCGGGCCGACTTCGACCTCCAGCACTGGATCGAGCTGGCGAAGCTCGCCGAGGCCGCCAAGTTCGACTCGCTCTTCCTCGCCGACGGCCCCGCCCTCATCGGCACCGGCCAGTTCCGTCCGCCGGGCCAACTCGAACCGCTCACCCTGCTGACCGCGCTGTCCCAGGCGACCAGCAGGATCGGCCTCATCGCCACGGTGTCCTCGACCTACAACGAGCCCTACAACCTGGCCCGCCGCCTCGCCTCCGTCGACCACGTCAGCGCCGGACGCGCGGGCTGGAACATCGTCACCTCGGCCGGCGCCGACGAGGCCGCCAACTTCGGCCTCGACGACCGCCCGAGCCACGCCGAGCGCTACGCCCGCGCCGACGAGTTCCTGAACGTCGCCAAGGCCCTGTGGGACAGCTGGGAGGCCGAGGCCGTCCTCGCCGACAAGTCCACCGGCCGCTACGCCGACCCCGAGCGACTGCACCGACTGAACCACCAGGGCCAGTACTTCAAGGTGGCCGGACCCCTCAACGTCCCGCGCCCGCCCCAGGGCCACCCGCTGCTCGTGCAGGCCGGATCCTCCGAGGACGGCAAGGACTTCGCGGCCCGCCACGCCGAGGCCATCTTCACCGCACACACGACGTACGAGCGCGCCGCCGCCTTCTACGCCGACATCAAGGCCCGCACCAAGGCCGCGGGCCGCGACCCGAACGGCGTCCTCGTCCTGCCGGGCATCGTCCCCTACATCGGCTCCACCGAGGCCGAAGCCCGCGCGCTGGCCAAGGAGTTCGACGACCTGCGCGTCCCGGAGTACGGGCTCGGCCAGCTCGCCGCCGTCTTCGAGACCGAGCCCTCGGCCTTCGAACTCGACGGCCCGCTGCCCGACTTCATCCTCGCCCGGCCCAAGCTGGAGGGCTCGCAGAGCCGCGCCGACCTGATCATCGACCTCGCCGTGCGCGAGAACCTGACGGTCCGCCAGGTCATCTCCCGGCTCGGCGGCGGACGCGGCCACTTCGAGGTCGCCGGTACGCCCGAGCAGATCGCCGACATCATCGTCGACTGGTTCGAGGGCGGTGCCGCGGACGGCTTCAACGTGATGGCGCCCGCGCTGCCGTCGGGCCTGGCGGCCTTCGCCGAGCACGTGCTGCCGATCCTGCGCGGCAAGGGCCTGTTCCGCGAGGAGTACGAGGGAACCACCCTGCGCGAGCACTACGGCCTCCCCGTCCCGCCGAACCGGTTCCATGGCTGACCCGCTCCCCGCGGGCGCCCCGCTCACGACTCCCGCCGCCTCCCCGGGCGGCGGGAGTCCGCCCGCCCTGCGCGTCCAGGGCCTGCGCAAGACCTACCAGGACGGCTTCACCGCGGTCGACGGGCTCGACCTGGAGATACCGGACGGCGCCTTCTTCGGCCTGCTCGGCCCGAACGGCGCGGGCAAGACCACGCTGATCGGCTCGGTGTGCAACATCGTCCGGCCCACCGCCGGCACCCTCACCGTCTTCGGCCACGACCACCGCGGCCGGCAGGCCCGCCGGCTGCTGGGCCTGGCCGCGCAGGAGATCAACGTCGACCGGTTCCTGTCCATCCGGCAGATCCTGATCTACCACGCCGGATACCACGGCATCGGCCGCAAGGCGGCGGTACGGCGCGCCGACGAACTGCTCGCCCTGTTCCGCCTCGACGACAAGGCCGACGTACGCGCCTACGAACTCTCCGGCGGTATGCAACGCCGCCTGGTCCTCGCCCGCGCCCTCATGCACCGCCCCCGCCTGCTCATCCTCGACGAGCCGACAGCGGGCGTGGATGTGGAGCTGCGCTCGGAGATCTGGCGGGTCGTCAAGGGCCTCAACGCGGCGGGCACGACCGTCCTGTTGACCACGCACTACCTGGAGGAGGCGGAGACCTTGTGCGACGAGATCGCCCTGCTGCGCGCGGGCCGCATCGTCGACCGCGGCTCCGCCGCCTCCCTGCGCGAACGGTACGCGGCCCGGGACATCTCGGAGGTCTACGACCGGGTGATCACGGCCGAGGAGGTCGCCCCATGAGCGACACCCGGACCCCAGAACTCCAGCAGTTCAGTCCCGAACGGGCCCCGTTCGTATGGATGCTGGAGCGGGAGATACTCCGCTTCCTCACCATCTGGCGCTACAGCGTCGTCGGCCCGGTGCTGTCGACCGTCCTCTTCGTCGTGGTCTTCGGCACGGCGCTCGGCGGGCACGTCGACACCATCGACGGCGTCGACTACGGAAGCTTCATCGTGCCGGGCCTGTTCACCCAGGCGATCGTCAACGTCGGCTTCTTCAACGGCACCACCAGCCTGTTCGAGGCCCGCCGCGACCAGTACATCAACGACGTGTACGCCAGCCCGCTGAGGTGGTGGGAGATCAACGCGGCGCTGGTGGGCGGCGGCATCGCCCGCGGTGTCGTCGTCGGCGCGGGCGTCCTGGCGGTGGCTCTGCCGCTCACCGGGGGCGGCATCCCCGAGCGCCCGCTGGTCCTGCTGTCCGGCACGCTCGGGGTGCTCCTGGTGGCCGCACAGGTCGGGGTGATCGCGGGCGGCTACGCCAAGTCACTCGACCACGTCTACTCCATGGAGTCGATCATCCTGCTGCCACTGGGCTTCCTCGGCGGCGTCTTCTACTCCCTCCAGCAACTGCCGCCGTTCTGGGCCGCCCTGAGCCACCTCAACCCCGTTTTCTGGATGGTCCAGGTGGAGCGGATCGGCTTCCTCGGCCAGGGCGACGTCGGCGCCGTCCCGGCCCTCGCCGTGGTCTGGGGCCTCGCGGCGGCGCTCACGGCCTGGTCGGCGGCCCTGTTCGCCACCGGGCGGCTCAAGCCCTGACCCCGAAACCGAAGGAAGGCACCTCATGACGAGCACCGCACCGGAACCGACCCTGTCCACGGACGTGCTGGTGATCGGCGGCGGCCCCGCTGGCACCTGGGCCGCGATCAAGGCCGCCGAGTCCGGCGCCGACGTCGTGCTCGCCGACAAGGGCTACACGGGGGCGAGCGGGGCGACCGCCTCCGTCGGCACCGGCATCTGGTACGTCGACGACGACCCCGGACTCCGCGAGGCCGCCATGGCGAGCCGGGAGGCGCTGGGCGGATACCTCGCCGACCGTGACTGGATGGCGCGCGTCCTCGACGAGACCCACGCCCGCATGGACGAACTCGCCCGCGTCCAACGCTACCCGTTCCCCGTCGACGCCCGGGGCCGCCAACTCCGCGGCGACCTGCAGGGCCCCGAGTACATGCGCAGACAGCGCACCCGGGTGCAGCGGCTGGGCGTGCGCATCCTCGACCACACTCCGGCACTGGAACTCCTCACGGACGCCGACGGTGTGGTGTCGGGGGCGCGGGCCCTGGACCGTACGACGGGGGAGACGGTCCGTATCGAGGCGGGCGCGGTGGTCCTCGCGGCCGGGGGCTGCGCCTTCCGCTCCAAGACCCTGGGCTGCGATGTCAACACCGGGGACGGCGCGCTGATGGCGGTGGAAGCGGGCGCGCGCCTGTCGGGGATGGAGTTCTCCAACGCGTACGCCATCGCCCCGAAGGGCACGTCACTGACCAAGACGGCCTACTACTCCTGGGCGACCTTCTACCGCGCCGACGGCTCGGTACTGGAGGGCGCGGGCAGCACGCGCGGCCGTTCGGTGATCGCGAGGACCCTGCTCACCGAGCCGGTGTACGCCCGCTTCGACAAGGCCACGCCCGAGGAGCAGCGGGCGATGCGCAAGGGCCAGCCGAACACCTTCCTGGTCTTCGACCGGCTCGGCATCAACCCGTTCACGGACCTGTTCGAGATCACTTTGCTGGCGGAGGGAACCGTCCGGGGCACGGGCGGGGTGCGCATCGCCGACCACGACTGCTCCACCGACGTCCCCGGCCTGTACGCGGCCGGCGACACCGCGACCCGCGAGCTGATCTGCGGCGGCTTCACCGGCGGCGGCAGCCACAACGCCGCCTGGGCGGTCTCCTCGGGCAGTTGGGCGGGCCGCGGCGCCGCCGAGTTCGCCACCCGTGGCCCCCGCCGCGCCGGCCGGCTCCGTCCCGTGGGCACGGCCGGCCTGCGCCCCACCGGCCCGATGACCGTCCGCCCCGACGAGGTCGTCACCGCCGTCCAGCGCGAGGTCTTGCCCTACGACCGCAACTACCTCCGCCACGCCGACCGCCTGCGACCCGCCCTGCGCTCCCTGCACGGCACCTGGGCCGCGGCCCGCGAAGGCCTCGGGGCGAGCGGCGAGGAACTGTTCCGGGCCAGGGAGGCGGCCGCGATGGTGGCCCACGGCCGCTGGATGTACCACGCGGCGCTCCACCGCACGGAGTCCCGGGGCATGCACAAGCGCGCCGACTTCCGGGACCAGGACCCCTCCCAGCACCACCGGCTGCTCACGGGCGGCCTGGACGAGCTGTGGAGCCGCCCGGAGACACCGGCCGCGATCGAAGGGCGGGCGGCGTGATCGAGATCGTCGAACCGGACCGCTGCATCGCCTGCGACCGGTGCATCGAGGTGTGCCCCACCCGCGTCTTCGACCGCGCCCCCGACGGCATCCCGGTCATCGCCCGCCAGGACAGCTGCCAGACCTGCTTCCAGTGCGAGGCGTACTGCCCCACGGACGCTCTCTTCGTCGCCCCGCTGGTGACCCCGGCCCCGCCGGATTCGCCCCTCCGTGACGTGGAGCGGCTGGAGGAGTCCGGGCTGCTCGGCGGCTACCGGCGTGAGCTGGGCTGGGGCAAGGGCAGGAAGCTGGGGGCCCGTACGGCGGTCGGGCCGGAGTACCCGGACTGACCGCCGTACGGGCCGTTCACAGGGCCCGCGCCGCATACGCCCTGACGTCCGCGTCCGAGTCCGTCGTGGCCGTCGCCAGGGCGGACCGGGCGTCGTCGACCCCCCGGTGCCGGGTCAGGGCGAGGACCGCGGCCTTGCGGACATCGGCGTTGCCGTCGGACAGGGCCTTGGCCAGCGCCGGGACCGCCGGGCCGGGGTCCGCGGCGGACAGGGCCGCCGCCGCTCCGGCGCGGACCTGCCAGGCCGGGTCCGTCAGGGCCAGTTCGGCGCGGGCGGCCAGGTCGGCGGGGCATCCTGTGGTGCCGAGACCCTCGTAGGCGGCGCCGCGCACCAGGACGTCGGGATCGTCCAGCAACGGGACCAGGGCCGCGCCCGCGCCCAGCGTGGCCAGGGCCTTGGCGACCGTCACCCGGACCTCGCGGGACGGATCGGCCGCCGCCCGCGCCACGTCCGCGGCGGCGTCGACCGACACCAGCGCACGCGCCGCCGCGATACGCACCGCGATGTCGGAGTCCGACAGGGAGCGCGCGAACAGCTCGGCGTCACCGAGCCGCAGGGCGCGCAGTACGTCCAGGGCGGCGGCGCGGACCGCGGGGTCGGCCTCGGACAGCGCGGCGGCGAGACCGTCCCGCAGGGCCGGTTCCGCGGGCAGTGTCTCCGCCAGTTCCCGCAGGGAGGCGACCGCGGCGGTCCGTACACCGGCGTCCGGATCGGCGAGGGCACGGGCGAGCCGGGGGCCCGTTCCCGGCGGCACCGTCTCCGTCAGAACCGTGACGGCCGTCCGGCGCACACTCGGCTCGGGGTCCGTCAAGTAGCCGTTCAGCGCGCCGAGATCGGGCTCCTCCTCGGCGAGCGCGAGGAGTTCCAGCAGACGGGGCGTGGCCCGCACCTCGGCGGCCGGCTCGGCGACGGAGTCCGTCTCCCGCCCTGCCGCCACCGGCGCCGCCTCCCTGGCCCCCGCCGTCGCCACCGGCTCCGGGTGCACCTCGCCCAGGTGCCGGGAGGGGCCGCCGACCGGGGCGAACCCCTCGACCGGGACCAGATAGGGAGCGACCGGCCGCGCCGTGAACTCCATGGCGCCCGCAGGGGACTTGTACAGATCCAGATGATGGAACCACGCCTCGTCGTCCCGCCGCGGATGGTCCACCCGGTCGTGGTACAGCCCCCAACGGGACTCCGTACGCGCCAGCGAGGCCCGCGCCGCCATCTCCGCGCAGTCCCGGATGAAGGAGACCTCGACGCACCGCATCAACTCGTGCGGCGTCCGCGCACCCATCGCCGCGATGTCCCCCCGCATCCGCTCGAACGCCTCCAGGGCAAGGGACAACCGGGCCCCCGACTTCGGCGGGGCGACGTAGTCGTTGACGAAGCGGCGCAGTTTGTACTCGACCTGGGTCTGCGGCGGGCCCTGCGGGTTGCGCAGCGGGCGGTAGATCAGCTCGTGCGCCTCGCGCAGTTGCTCCTGTGGCAACTCACCCTCGTAGACACGGTATTGGGAGGCGTCGGCCCCCGCCAGGTCGCCGAACACGAACGCGCCGATCATGTAGTTGTGCGGTACGCAGGCCAGGTCCCCGGCGGCGTACAGACGCGGAACGGTCGTACGGGCGTGGTCGTCCACCCGTACCCCCGACGCCGAATGCCCCCCGCACAGACCGATCTCCGAGATGTGCATCTCCACGTCGTGCGTGCGGTAGTCATGACCCCGCCCGGCGTGGAAGGTGCCCCGGGTCGGCCGCTCGGTCGAGTGCAGGATCGACTCCAGCGCCGAGATCGACTCCTCGGGGAGATGGCTCAGCTTCAGATACACCGGCCCCCGGTCACTGGCGACCTCCGCCGCGAACTCGGCCATCATCTGGCCGGACCAGTAGTCGGAGTCGACGAAGCGCTCGCCGTGCCGGTTGACCTGGTAGCCGCCGAACGGGTTGGCGACATACGCGCAGGCGGGACCGTTGTAGTCCTTGATCAGCGGGTTGATCTGGAAGCACTCGATGCCGGTCAGCTCCGCGCCCGCGTGGTACGCCATCGCGTACCCGTCGCCCGCGTTGGTCGGGTTCTCGTACGTGCCGTACAGGTATCCGGAGGCCGGCAGCCCCAGCCGTCCGCAGGCACCGGTGGCGAGGACGACGGCGCCCGCCCGCACCACGACGAAGGCGCCCGTACGGCTGTTGAAGCCGACCGCCCCCACGGCCCGCCCCTCGGCGGTCAGCACCCGTACCGGCATCACCCGGTTCTCGATGCGGATCCGCTCCCGCATCTCGCGCCGCCGCAACTGCCGGTACAGGACCTTCTTGACGTCCTTGCCCTCCGGCATCGGCAGCACGTAGGAGCCGGACCGGTGCACCTGCCGGACCGCGTACTCGCGGTGCTCGTCCTTCTCGAACTTCACGCCGTACGACTCCAGCCGCCGCACCATGTCGAAGCCGCGCGTGGCGGTCCGGCGGACGGTCGACTGGTCGACGATGCCGTCGTTGGCGCGGGTGATCTCGGCGACGTAGTCGTCGGGTTCGGCGCGGCCGGGGATGACGGCGTTGTTGACGCCGTCCATGCCCATCGCGAGCGCGCCGGAGTGCCGTACGTGCGCCTTCTCCAGCAGCAGCACATCGGCGCCGCGCTCGGCGGCGGTCAGGGCCGCCATGGTGCCGGCGGTGCCGCCGCCGATGACGAGGACGTCGCAGGCCAGCTCCTGCGCGTCGGTGAGGGCGGGGATCGGCGGGAGAGCGGAGGGGGTGTTCGCGCGGGGGTTCACCGGGGTGCCTTTCACGTGCCGAGTGAGGAGAGGATGTCGCGGCGCAGCGCCGCACGGGCCGGGTCGCCGAGGGCCGTACGGTCGCGCGGGCGCGGTACGTCTCGTACGGACAGCAGGCGGCCCGCGCCGAGCAGGGCCACGCGGTCGCCGAGGAACAGCGCCTCGTCCACGTCGTGGGTGACGAAGACGACGGTCGCCGCCGTGTCCCGCAGGACGTCCACCAGCAGGTCCTGCATACCGGCCCGGGTCTGGGCGTCGAGCGCGCCGAACGGTTCGTCCATGAGGACGGCGCGGGGCGCGCCCGCCAGGGCCCTGGCCAACTGGGCGCGCTGACGCTGTCCGCCGGAGACGCGGTGCGGCAACTGCCGCGCGTGGTCGGCGAGTCCGACCCGGTCCAGCCACTCCAGGGCCTGTGTGCGGCGATCGGCGCGCGGGAGACGGCGTATCGCCAGCGGCAGTTCGACATTGGCGCGCAGGGTGCGCCAGGGCAGGAGCGCGTCCTCCTGGAAGACCAGCGCGCGGTCGGCGCCGGGTCCCGTCAACGGGCCGCCGTCCTGGCTGACTTCACCGGCAAGCGGCGACAGCAGCCCGGCCAGCGTGCGCAGCAGTGTCGATTTGCCGCACCCGGAGCGGCCGACCACGGTGAGGATCTCACCGGGCGCCACATCGAGATCGACGCAGCAGGAGCAGGGCGGCGGACGCGGCGAGTGCGGTGCGTTTCATGGGAGTTCGGCCTTTCACCGGAGCAGGTAGGGCATGTTGACGGTCACGGCTCCGGTGGGACAGCGGGCCGCGCACGGGCCGCAGTACCAGCACTCGTCGACGTGCATGTAGGCCTTGCCGCTGCTGGTGTCGATGGCCAGGGAGTCCAGCGGACACATGTCCACGCAGAGCGTGCAGCCGTCGATGCACTTCGACTCGTCGATGGTCACGGGCACGTCGGCCCGCTGGGGCGCCAAAGGCATGGCTGTCTCCAGGGAAGGTGCGCGAGCGGGGGTGGTTACAGGGAGCGGCGCAGCAGCCCGCTCATCGAGATGCGGTCGCCGCGGAAGCGGATGAACTCCAGATCGACGGGACGTCCGTCGGAGAGGTACGTGAGCCGTTCCAGCATCAGGACGGCCGCCCCGCGCGGTGCCTGCAGTACGGCGGCGGAGTGCGCGTCGGCGTTGACGGCCTCCAGGCTGATCTCGGCGTGGCCGAGACGCCGGCCGGTGAGGGACTCCAGGAGCCGGAAGATGTCCGTGTTCTCCAGGTCCTCGCCGAGCAGGGCGGTGCCGATGTCGAGCGGGATGTAGGTCAGGTCGAGGGACAGGGGAAGGCCGTTGAGCCGTCGCAGGCGCTCGATGTAGAGGACATCGGTGCCGGGTGCGAGGTGCAGCCGGTCGGCCACCGGAGCGGGGGCGGGGACGGGGCCCACGGTGCGGACCTCGTTGGTGACCCGGCCGTGTTCGTGCAGGGTCTCCGCGAGGCCCATCAGGCGGTCGAGGCCGTGGCGGTACTTCTGGGCCACGACGACCGTGCCGACGCCGGGCAGGCGCTCGACGAGGCCCTCGGCGCGCAGCAGGTCCAGGGCCTGGCGGACGGTGTTGCGGGTGGCGCTGTAGTCCGCGGCAAGGGTCGACTCGTGCGGCAGCGCGCCGTCCGGGAACGCTCCGGCCAGCAGCTGGTGGCGGAGCAGATCGGCGAGCTGACGGGCCCGGTCCGCCCGCAGCCGACGCCGCGCACGGTGGGCGGCGACGGTGGTCGCGCCCTGGCCGGCGTGGTCGCGGATGCGGTCGGTGGATGACATGTCCCGGACCCTACCCAGCCGGTGTGGAAAGGGGTGTTGCCGGAGTGTTGCGCCACTTGACGTGCGCTCAGATACCCGTCCGACCTGGGCTTTCCTCATGCGGCCGGGAAGTTCTGCCAGCACGCCCACTTGACGTTGCCGGGCCGTGGCCCGACACTCCAGTACGGGAATCATAGTGAATTGGTAGGGAAATATGGACCGTTCTGTGCTGGACCCCGGCAGGCCAGCCGTCCGTATCGCGGCGCGCCCGCTGCCCCTGCTGACCTCCCGCCGCCACATCGACCTGCTGCGCGTGTGCAGCGCGGCGGGCTTCCCCCGGCACCGCGGCCTCTGAGCCCACCCGCGCCCGCGCCACCGTTCGCCCGTCCCCCCCGTCCCGGCCGTGCCGAAGCCGCCGCGAGCCGTCCCCGCCCCCTGCCCGCATACCCGCGCCCGTATGCCCGCGACCAGCACCCCAGGGAGACGTATGTCCGCCGCATCCCCGACCGCCGCCCCCGCCCCCCGCTTCCGCAACCGCATCGGCTGTGACGCCCGCAGTGGCTACTACGCCGCCCCGCACCGCTACCGGCTCCACCTCGCGCCGTCCTGTCCGTACTGCCTGCAGATCGCGATCACGCACAGCCTGCTCGGCCTCGACGACACCCTCCCCGTGACCCTGCTCCCCGCCCTGCCCGACGGCCCGGACGGCGGCCACCTCGCCCTGCGCCCGCTCTACGAGGCCGGCGCGCACCAGCACCCCGGCCCGGCCACGGCACCGGTCCTCAGCGACGACTGGACCGGCACCATCGTCAGCACCCACACCCCCGACATCCTGCGCGACCTCGCCCGGCGCTTCGGTGGCGACGGCCCCGACCTGCACCCGCGCGGCGCCGAGCAGGCCATCGAGACCGTGGCCCGGCTCTGCGAACGCGGCATCACCTCGGCCGCCCAGCGCGCCGGCCGCTCCGACGGCGACCCCGCGGACCGCACCAGCGGCCTGGCCACCCTGCTGCGCACCCTGGACGTACTGGACTGGCGCCTGGCCTCCCGCGCGTACCTACTCGGCGCCGAACTCACCCTCGCCGACGTTCAGTTGTGGGTCACCCTCGTCCAACTGGACATGGTCCACCGCCACCACCTGGACGCCGCCGCGGTGCAGCGCGTCACCGAGCACTTCCGCGTATGGGCCTACGCCCGGCGACTGGCTGCGCATCCCGCCTTCGGCCCCCACCTCGACCTGGACGGCATCACCCGCAGGCACCACGCCCACTGCCGGGGCGAGGAGGCGGCGGGTGCGGCGGTGCGGATCGTGGACTGGGAGTCGTACGCACGCCGCGACGCCCCGGAACCGGCGGCGCACCGGCCCGCCTGACGGGACCGCCCGCTCAGTTCAGTCGACGCGAGGGCTGCGACGTTCGACGAGCAGGACGTCGCGCCAGCGCCCGTGGTGGCGGCCGATGCGTTCCCTGGTGCCGATGACCCGGAACCCGGCCCGCTCGTGGAGCGCCAGGCTTGCGGTGTTCTCGGGGAAGATGCCGGACTGGACGGTCCAGATCCCCGCCGCCTCCGTCGACTCGATCAGCACATCCAGCAGCCGCCGCGCTACCCCGCGCCCCCGGGCCTCGGGATGGACGTACACGGAGTGCTCGACGACCCCGGCGTAGGCACACCGATCGGAAACGGCACTGGCCGCCACCCACCCGAGCACCCGTCCGTCCCCCTCGTCCAGCGCGACGAACCGCTGCCCGGGCAACTTCGCCTTGTCGAAGGCGACCCAGCTGGGCGGCTCGGTCTCGAAGGTGGCGTCGCCCTCCTCGATCCCCAGCCGGTAGATCTCCAGCACCTGTCCGGCGTGCTCCTCGGTCATCGGCACGATCCGCACGCGGCCCCCCTCCCGCCGGTCCCGGTACGGAGCCTCGGTGTTCGGCATGCCTTCATGGTGGCACACGGCGAATCGAGGCAGTCGTGCCGTCGGGCACCCCCGAGGTACCCCCACCCTTCACACCCCCGCCACCGCCCCCTTCCCTGACGTTTCGTGTGCCTGGAACACTTCTTTCGCGCGCGATCCGTCATGACCCCGTCCGGTACCCCAACCCAGCACGAGAGGTCACTCATTCATGGCTGACGTCAAGCGGCGCCGATTTCTCCAGCTCACAGGCGCCACCGCCGCCTTCTCGGCGCTGTCCGGCAGCATTCAGCGGGCCGCCGCCATCCCGGCGCACCATCGCACCGGTTCCATCGAGGACGTCGAGCATGTCGTCGTCCTGATGCAGGAGAACCGTTCGTTCGACCACTACTTCGGGAAGTTGAGGGGCGTCCGCGGCTTCGGTGACCCGCATCCGGTCACCCTGGACAGCGGCAGGTCGGTGTGGCACCAGTCGGACGGGACGAAGGACGTGCTGCCCTTCCATCCGACCGCCGACGACCTCGGCATGCAGTTCCTGGAGGGGCTGCCGCACGGCTGGACCGACGGTCAACAGGCGTACCACGGCGGGAAGTACGACGGGTGGATCCCCGCCAAGGGCACCACGACGATGGCGTACCTCACCCGCGAGGACATCCCGTTCCACTACGCCCTCGCCGACGCCTTCACCGTCTGCGACGCCTACCACTGCTCGTTCATCGGCTCCACCGACCCCAACCGCTATTACCTGTGGACCGGATACACCGGTAATGACGGCACCGGCGGCGGGCCGGTCCTCGGCAACGAGGAGCTGGGGTACGGCTGGACCACCTACCCCGAGCGGCTGGAGGCGGCCGGGGTCTCCTGGCGGATCTACCAGGACATCGGCGACGGGCTGGACGCGGCGGGATCGTGGGGGTGGATCGACGACGCCTACCGCGGCAACTACGGCGACAACTCCCTGCTGTACTTCACCAGGTACCGGGAGGCCAGGCCCGGCGAACCCTGGTTCGACAAGGCCCGTACCGGTACCGATGTGCGGAACGGGGACCGCTGGTTCGACCGGCTCAAGGCCGACGTCAGGGACGGGACGCTGCCCCAGGTCTCCTGGATCGCCGCCCCCGAGGCCTTCTCCGAGCACTCCAACTGGCCCTCCAACTACGGCGCCTGGTACATCGCCCAGGTCCTCGACGCGCTCACCGCCGACCCGGAGGTCTGGTCGAGGACGGCCCTGTTCATCACGTACGACGAGAACGACGGCTTCTTCGACCACCTCGTGCCGCCGCTCCCGCCGAAGGACGCCTCCCGGGGCAGGTCCACCGTCGATGTCTCGCTGGACCTGTACCCGGGTGACAGCCGCCGGCCCGCCGGGCCCTACGGACTCGGGCCGCGGGTGCCGATGCTGGTGGTCTCGCCCTGGAGCAAGGGCGGATACGTCTGCTCCGAGACCCTCGACCACACCTCGATCCTGCGGTTCATGGAGCGCCGCTTCGGGGTGCGCGAGCCCAACATCTCCCCCTGGCGCCGGACCGTCTGCGGCGACCTCACCTCCGCCTTCGACTTCTCCCGGCCGGACAGCCGCCCGGCCGCCCTGCCGGGCACGGACGCCTACGAGCCGCCGGACCGCGAACGGCACCCGGACTACCGGCCGACACCCCCCGCCGACCCGGACATGCCCCGCCAGGAACGCGGACTGCGCCCCGCCCGCCCCCTGAAGTACGCCCCGTACGTGGACGGCTCGGTGGACGCGGCGGCCGGTACCCTCACGCTCGCCTTCGCCTCGGGGGCCGAGGCGGGCGCCGCCTTCCTGGTGACCTCGGGCAACCGCGGCGACGGGCCCTGGACGTACACCACCGAGGCCGGCAAGCGCCTCGCCGACACCTGGAACTCGGTGTGGTCCCACGGCTCGTACGACCTGACCGTGCACGGCCCCAACGGCTTCCTGCGCGTCTTCAGGGGCCGCAACGACACCCCGGGCCCGGAGGCCGCAGCCCGTCACAACGGTGACGGCATACGGCTGACGTTCACCAACAAGGGTGCCGAAGCCGTCCGGCTCAAGGTCAGCAACGCGTACGGGGGACGCGACCGCGCCTTCACCGTCCGGCCCGGCGCCACCGTCCGGCACACGGTCGGCCTGAGGGCGAGCCGGCGCTGGTACGACCTGACCGTCACCTCGGACACCGACCCGGCGTTCCTGCGCCGGTTCGCGGGGCACGTGGAGAACGGCCGTCCCGGAGTGAGCGACCCGGCGATGATCGTCGAGTAGGGGCTCAGAGCGCCGTGAGGTGCCCCGGTTCCGGCTGCCGGGGCACCAGGCCGAGGTCCAGGGGCGTCGCGGGCTGGAGCCGCAGCGCCGGCTCCGGGGACGCGGTGCCCGGCTCCAGGGCCAGGACCGCGGCGACCGGGTGCTCCTCCTCCGGCTCGGCGAACCGGTGCTCACCCGGCTCGGTGACCCGGGTGAGCAGGACCACGCCGCGGGCGGCGAGGCAGGCGCCCGCCAGGGCGAGCAGCACTCCGGCGACGCCGCCCTGGATCCGCTCGCCGAGCAGGGCGAGGCCGATGACCGCGGCGGCCATCGGGTTGGCCAGGGTGACCAGCGCGAGCGGGGCGTCCAGGCCGTCCCGGTAGGCCGACTGGGACAGCAGCAGACCGCCCGCCGCGAAGACCGCGACGACCAGGGCGACCCCGATCACCTGCATGCTCAGCAGCGATCCGGAGCGGTCGGTGGCGGCCACCGTCACGGTCTGGGTGAGGGCCGAGGCCACCCCGGAGGCCATGCCGGACGCGGTCGCGTGCCGCAGGCCCCGCCGCTTGCCCGGCCGCCCCAGGGCGGCGATCAGCACCGAGGTGATCCCGGCGACCGCGATCGCCTCGGACACGCTCAGTACGTCGTCGGGGGCGTGCCCGGACGCCGTGACGAGGATGGCCGCGAGACCGAGGAGGGTGAGGGCGGTGCCCCGCCACTCGGTGCCGGTGACCCGGCGCCCGGCGACCCGCGCGCCCAGCGGCACGGCCGCGACCAGGGTGAGCGCGCCGAGCGGCTGGACCACGGTGAGCGGCCCGTACTTCAGGGCCACGACGTGCAGCAGCGCGCCGGTGGCGTTCAGGCCGACGGTCGACCACCAGGCCCCGGAGCCCAGCATCCGCAGGACACCGGCGCCGGGGGTCCGCGAGGCGAGCCGCTCCTGGGCGACGGCGGCGGCCGCGTAGGCGACGGCGGAGAACAGGGACAGCACTACCGCGAACAGGGTGGCGTTCATCGGCCCGCTCCCACGAGAGTCGGTTCGGCGACGGGTTCGTCGGCCTCGGTGTCCGTCGGGACGGTGTCTTCGGTGCCGCTTTCCTCAAAGATGCGGTGCGGCGGGTGGATCACGGCGAGCGCGAGGCCGAGCAGGACGGCCGCCACGATCGCGTCGAGCCAGTAGTGGTTGGCGGTCCCCACGATCACCAGCAGGGTGACGGCCGGGTGGGCCAGCCAGAGCCAGCGCCAGCGGGACCGGGTGGCGACGATCAGGCCGATCGCGACCATCAGGGCCCAGCCGAAGTGCAGCGACGGCATCGCGGCGAACTGGTTCGACAGCTGGTCACTGGAGGGCGGGCCGTACACGGAGGGCCCGAAGACCCGCGCGGTGTCGATCAGCCCGGACGCGGTGAGCATCCGGGGCGGGGCCAGCGGGAAGAGCAGGTGGCCCACCAGGGCGACCGCGGTGACCGTGGCGAGCACCCGGCGGGCCCACACGTAGTGCGCGGGGCGCCGCAGGTACAGCCAGACCAGGAAGGCGGCGGTGGCCGGGAAGTGCACGGTCGCGTAGTAGGTGTTCGCGGCCTGCACCAGGGTTTCGCCGTGCAGCAGCAGCGACTGCACCGAGACCTCGTCCGGCAGCCGTACCGCCCGCTGCAGGTCCCACACGCGGTCGGCGTTGCGGAACGCCTCGCCGGTGTCCCCGACGGCCAGCTGACGGCCCAGCTTGTAGACCAGGAAGAGCCCTGCGACGAGCAGGAGCTCACGGACGAGCGGCGGACGCGCTACGACGGCCGACTCGGTCGGTGCAGGCTCGGTGCGGGCATTCATCCCCCGGCCCCTTCGCTGACGGTGGGTGGTGCGGGCGGCGGCCCGCGGAGCTGGTGACTCCGCGAACGCGCCGAACTCATCGATACGGGCGAGTACCGATACGCCACTGTACCGATACGGCAGTGTACCGATACGGTTGGGTACCGGTACACTGGTGTACCGATAGACATAGGCCACACTGGAAGCAACCGAGCGAAGGGAAGAGCCGATGACGTCGCAGGCCGTGGACGGACCGGAGACGGTCACCGCCTCGCGCCGCTCCAAGATCACGCCCGAGCGTGAGCAGGAGTTCTTCGACGCCGTCCTCGACCAGATCCGTCAGTGCGGGTACGACGCCGTGACGATGGAGGGCATCGCCGCGAGCACGCGGTGCAGCAAGTCCACGCTCTACCGGCAGTGGAAGACCAAGCCGCAGTTCGTCGCGGCCGCCCTGCGCGCCAGCCGCTGTCCGCGGTTCGCCGGCATCGACACCGGAAGCCTCGCGGGGGACCTGCGCGAGGCGGGCCGGGCCGCGGGTGACCTGTCAGGCGACACCACGATCCTGCTCCAGGCCTTCGGGCACGCGGTCACCCAGGACCGCGAACTGCAGCAGGCGCTGCGCGAGACGCTGGTGGAGCCCGAACTGGCCGCTCTGCGGCAGATCATCCAGCGCGGGGTCGACCGCGGTGAGGTCGCCGCGGACCACCCGGCACTGCCGTACATCGCGGCACAGATCTTCGGCGTCCTGCGCGCCAGGCCGGTCCTGGAGGGCCAGTTCGCCGACCCGGACTACCTGGTCCGGTTCGTGGAGGCCGCGGTACTGCCGACGCTCGGTCTCGCGGAGCGGCCCGGCTCGGAAAAAATGTCCGAAAACGAGCCGGAGCGGCACTCCGACCCGAAGAAATAAGAGCCCAGGCCGCCGTCCACGGGATGACTGGACGGTGGCCTGTCCGCGCCGCACCGTGGGGACGGGGGCGGCGCGCACCCCCCGGCCGGGTGGTGCCCTTCGCTGAGCGGAGAGGGGCACCACCCGGCCGTCGCCTTGCCGAAGCCCTCAGACCTCCTGGCCGCTGCCGCCGCCGGAAGCCACCTTGATGCCCTTGACGACGTCGTCGATGATCGACTGCTTCTCCGTGACGTCCAGCCCGAACCGGACCACCACGAACTCCCCGGACTGCGCGGGGGAGGGGAACACCACGGACTCGACGTACCCGTCGGTTCCCTTCTTGGTGACCGCCTTCCAGCGGATCCGGTAGCCCTTCTCCCCGGCCACGGTGACCGCCTCGGAGGCCAGCACCTTGTGGGAGGTGATCCCGCCGTACCCCTCGCTGTAGGACTGCTCGGCGTTCTTCTCGATGTCCGCCTTGGCGATGGCCTCGGCGGTCCTGCCCTGGCTGCCCAGCAGGCCCGCGGGGGACGAGTAGGCGCCGCCCTTGACGCAGTCGGAGGAGGCGGGCTCGGGGCACTCGTACGTCTTGTTCGAGGTCACTGACGCGCCCGCGGAGTGCGCCTGGCCGTGCCAGCCGTCCGGGATGGGCAGGCTGATCCCGTTGACCGGGTCGGTCACCGAGCCGCTCTCGATGCGCGGCGCCTCGGAGCCCTCCGGAGACGGCGACGGGGACGGGGACCGCTCGCGGTCGCCCTCGGAGTCCCCGCGGGGCCGGTCGTCGTCGCGCGGCTGCGGCTGCCGGGAGTCGGCGGACGTGCTGTCCGAACCCCCGTCGTCGGTGAGGACGTACACGCCCACCCCGATGCTGGCGAGCACGGCGGCCGCCACGGCCACGGCGATGCCCGTACGCAGCCCGCGCCGCCGCCCCGGGGCCGGCACGGCGGGGTACGCCGGGTACGCCGGGGCGGGCCCGAAGCCCGGATACGGGGTCGGCGCACCGATGGTGGGCGCGCCGGCGGCGGGTGGCTGCCCGGGCGGCCACCAGGCGGCGGCCGATCCCGCGGGGCGGGTCTGCTGCGTCCACGCCCTGCCGTCCCACCAGCGCTCGGTGGCGGGAGCGTCACTTGTCTGCCCCGGATCGGGGTACCACCCGGGAGGAGTCACCTGCGTCATGCCCCAACCGTATGAGGTGACCGTGAAATCCGTATGAGAGGCCCCCGTAACGTTTCCTCTCCGGCCGCGTTTGTCATCCTCCCGACTTCCGTGTCACCCGTGACGGCAACAGCTGCCCGGACCGCCCTCCAACCGGCTTGCCGGAGGACTACGCTCAAGTCCTGTACGTCGTTCGGGCGACTTGGGGAGGTAGCGGGATGACGGAGGAAGGGCCCAGGGCGGCCACCTCGGCTCCCCTGTGGGAGCGGGATGCCGAACTCGCCGCCGTCAAGGGGGCGGTGCAGACCCTGACCGCCGACCGGTCCTCCGCGGGAAGTCTGTTGGTCATCCGGGGCGAGGCCGGGCTCGGCAAGACCGCGCTGCTGGCCGAGACCCGCAAGATCGCCGAGGCCCGGGGCTGCCAGGTGTGGGCGGCGCGCGGCGGCGAGAACCTCCGGTCCGTCCCCTTCCACGTGGTGCGCCAGTTACTCCAGCCCGGCCTGGTCTCCCTGCACCCCGAGGAGGCCCGCGAGTACCTCGGCGGCTGGTACGACATCGCCGGCCCCGCCCTCGGCATAACGGACCCGGGCGAACGCCGCCCCGACCCGCAGGGCGTGTGCGACGGCCTGGTCGCCGCCGTACGACGGCTCGCCCGCCGTGAGTGGCCGCTGGTGCTGCTCATCGACGACGCCCACTGGGCCGACCAGGAGACCCTGCGCTGGCTCGCCGCCTTCGCCGAACGCCTCGACGACCTGTCCGTACTGGTCGTGGTGGCCCGCAGGCCGGGCGACGTACGCGGGGAGAGCGCCCGCCACCTCGACGCGGTCTCCGCGGCGGCCAGCCGCCCCGTCGCCAGCCTGAGCGCGCTGACCCCGGACGCCACCGCCAGCCTCACCCGCGCCACCCTCGGACCGCACGCCGACGCCGCGTTCTGCCGCGAGGTCTGGGCCGTCACCGCGGGCAACCCGTACGAGACCGTCGAACTGCTCGCCAAGGTGCAGGACAGCGAGATGGACCCGGTCGAGTCCTCCGCCTCCGAACTGCGCGCCCTGAACCGCTCGGCCCGCGGCGGCGGTCTCGTCGCCCGCCTGGAGGGACTCGGCATCGAGGCCACCCGGTTCGCCTGGGCGGCCGCCATCCTCGGCGCCGGGATCACCGTCGACCAGGTCGCCCGGCTCGCCACCATGAGCCCCGAGGACGCGGCCCGCTGCGCCGACCTGCTGCGCAACGCCCGTATCCTCACCGTGCCCGACCCGGCGGCGACCCCGGGGGACGAGGGCGACCTGGAGTTCGTCCACCCGCTGATCGCCACCGCCGTCTACAACTCCATCCCGCCCGCCCTGTGCACCGCCATGCACGGCATCGCCGCCCGTGTGGTCACCGACTCCGGGCGCGGCGCCGCCGCGGCCTCCCGCCATCTGCTGGAAGTGCACCCGGACGACGACGCCGACCTCGTCGACCAACTGCGCGAAGCCGCCCGCGAACACCTGGCCGTCGGCGCCCCCGACGCGGCCCGCCGCTGTCTGGAGCGTGCCCTGCGCGAACCGCCCCGGCCCGAGGTGCATCCGCACGTCCTGTACGAACTGGGCTGCGCGGCCCTGCTGACCTCACCGGCCACGACCATCGGCCATCTGCGCAACGCCCTCGCCATGCCCGGACTCGACGGACCCGAGCGGGTGGACGCCGTCTTCCGGCTCTCCCAGGCCCTGGTCCACAACAACCAGATGGACGAGGCCGTCCGCACGGTCGAGGCGGAGGCGGCCCGGCACGAGTCCGGTCCCGCCCGACTGCGGCTGCAGGCCGTGCAGTTCATGTGGGAGGGCGTCCACGCGGGCGAGGACACCACGCCCGAACGCTCCGAGCGGCTCATCGAGGTCGCCCGTACCTGCACCGGCCGCGACAACTCCGAACGCGCCCTGCTGATCCTGCGCGGCTTCGACGCCATGGTCCGCGGGGAGAACGCCGAGGAGGTCGTCGAGCTGTGCGACCGCGCCCTCGTCAACGGCCGCCTCGCGCCCGGACTCGGCTGGACCGACCCCGAGTGGGGCATCGAACTGCTGATGATGCTGGCCAACTCCTACGCCTTCACCGACCGCCTCGACCGCGCCGAGGCCCTCTACACGGAGGCCCTGCGCGCGTACGAGTCGGCGGGCTGGAGCGGCGGCCACCTCGCCCTGGCCCACGCCTACGTCGGTGTCGGACACCGCAGGCGCGGCCGGCTGCGGGAGGCGGAGAAGTCGCTGCGCGAATCCCTGCGGCTCGCCGAACGCGTCGGCCGGGGACTGCCGTTGTACTGGTCCGCCACCTGCAACCTGGTCGACACCCTGCTGGCCCGCGGCCATGTCGAGGAGGCCTGGGAGGTGGCCGAGCAGTACGGCTTCGCCCCGCCCTACCCCTCCACCATCGTGCTGCCCGACCCGCGTTCCGTCAGAGGCCGTCTGCTGCTCGCCGTCGGCCGCACCGAGGACGGCATCAACGAACTGGAAGCGGCGGAGAAGGCGGCCACCACCCGCGGTCACCACAACCCCGTCCTGGTGCCCTGGGCGGTCGACCTCGCCCGCGCCCTCGCCACCGAGGACCCGGCGCGGGCCGCCCGACTCGCCACCGACGTCCGCCGACACGCCGAGCGCTTCGGCACCGACACCGCCATCGGCGAGGCCCTGCGCTGCGCCGCCGCCCTGGAGACCGGCCAGCGCGCGGTACGGCTCGCCGCGCAGGCGGTCACCTTCCTGGACGCCTCGCCCTGCCAGTACGAACACGCCGCCGCCCGGATCGAGTACGGCATCGCGGCCCGCTCCACCGCCGAGCTCAACCGGGGTCTGACCCTGGCCCGGATGTGCGGCGCCGACGGCCTGGTGGCCAAGGCGCAGGAACATCTGGCGGCGGGCGCGGCACTGGACTGACCGTGCCGGAAGAGGGTCAGTTCTCCCGCTGATCCTCCTCCGCCAGCACCTGTTGGGCGGTGGCGAAGGCCCGGTTCGCCGCGGGCACCCCGCAGTACACGGCCGTCTGCAGCAGCACCGCGCCGATCTCCTCCGGGGTCAGCCCGTTGCGCCGGGCCGCGCGCACATGCATCGCCAGCTCGTCGTAGTGGCCGTGGGCGACCAGCGCGGTCAGCGTGATCATGCTGCGCTCGCGGCGGCCGAGCGTCGGGTCGGTCCAGATCTCGCCCCAGGCGTAGCGGGAGATGAAGTCCTGGAAACGGGCGGTGAACGGGGTCTGCCGGGCCTGGGCGCGGTCCACGTGCGCGTCGCCCAGCACCTCCCGGCGTACCGCCGTACCGCGTGCGGCGCCGCCGTCGAAGTGGGCGCGCAGAGCAGTCAGTACGGCCTCCGGGCACTGTGCGACAGCCAGATGGGAGGCCCCGGGGATCTCCACCAGTGCGGCGCCGGGCACGGCGTCCGCGATCTCCCGCAGATGGGGCGGCGGCGTCGCCGGGTCCTCCCGGCCCGCGATCAGCAGGGTCGGCACGGCGATCTCGGCGAGACGGTCGCGCAGGTCGAAGGCGGCCAGCGCGTCACAGCAGGCCGCGTACGCCTCCGGATCGGCCTCGCGGTGGTCCTGGACGAGCCGCGGCACGGTGAATCCGGGTGTGAACCAACGGGAGTTCGCGTGCTCGGCCAGCTCCGCGAGCCCCTTCGCACGCACCAGCGCGGCCCGCTCCTGCCACGGCTGCGCCCCGTTGAAGTGGGCGGAGGAGCAGAGCACGGCGAGTGACGACACCCGGTCCGGACGGTGCACGGCCAGGTGCAGGCCCACGGCACCGCCGAGGGAGACCCCCGCGTACGCGAACCGTTCCACGCCGAGCGCGTCGGCGAGCCGCAGCACCAGCGCGGCCAGGTCACCGACGGTCGCCCCGGGCCGGATCAGCTCCGCGGCCGAGCCTCCGTGCCCCGGCAGGTCCCAGCGCACCACCCGGTGTGTCACGGACAGCTCGGGCGCGACCGCGTCCCACAGCGCGTACGAGGTGCCCAGTGACGGGCCGAGCAGCAGGGGAGGGGCGGAGGCCGGGCCCTCGGCGCGGTGGTTGAGGAGTAGGTCGGTCAACGTCGCTCCAGTGCGCGGTCGGTGAGGGCAGCGGCGCTGCCGGTGTAGCGGGCGGGATCGGTGAGGTCGGCGAGGTCGAGGTCCTTCAACGCCGGTTCCTCGGACAGGAGTTCAGTGAGAGTCCGTCCCTCGGCGTGCGTGCGCCGGGCCAGCTCTGTGAGCAGCGCCTTGGCCCTGGCCCGGCCCAGTACCGGGGCCAGCTCGGCGGTCAGCCGTTCGGAGACGATCAACCCGCGGGTGAGAGTGAGGTGTTCGCGCATCGCGTCCGCGTCCACCCGCAGCCCCTCGGTGAGTTCGGCCGCGTCCCTGGCCGCCCCGCCCACCAGCCTCAGCAGGTCCCGCAGCGGCTCCCATTCGGCGTGCCAGGCACCCGCCGGGCGCTCGTCCTCGGCCACCAGCGACCCGTACAGCGTGGCCGCGAGCTGGGGCGCCCGCCGGGCGGCGGCCGCGATCAGCGTGGACCGTACGGGATTGGCCTTGTGAGGCATCGCCGAGGAACCGCCGCCGCTGCCCTCCGCCACTTCGGCGATCTCGGTGCGGGAGAGGGTCAGCACATCGGCGGCGATCTTGCCCAGCGCCCCGGCCGTGAACGCCAGACATCCGGCGAGGTCCGCGACCGGCGTGCGCAGGGTGTGCCACGGCAGCTCGGGCACCGCGAGACCGGCCTCCCGCGCATACGCCGCCACCAGCGCGGGCGCGTCCTCGGCGCCGTACGCCGTGAAGGCCGCCAAGGTCCCGGCCGCGCCCCCGAGTTGGACGGGCAGCGACTCCCGTACGACCGTCACCCGGTCCCGGGCGTCCAGCACCAGCGCGCGCCAGCCCGCCGCCTTCAGACCGAACGTCGTCGGTACGGCGTGCTGGGTGAGGGTGCGGCCGGGCAGTGCGCTCTCCCGGTGCTCGGCGGCCGGCCGCGCCAGCGCCGACGCGGTGCGCTCCAGGTCGGCCAGGAGCGGGGCCAGGGTGCGGCGGGCGACCAGCATCAGGGCGGTGTCCAGGATGTCCTGGCTGGTCGCGCCCCGGTGCACATACGGGCCGTACTCCTCGCCCACCGCCCCGGTCAGCTCCTCGACGAGCGGGATCACGGGGTTGCCGCCCGCACGGGCGCGCCGCGCGAGCGACGGCACGTCGAAGCGGCCGGCGTCGGCCGCCTCGGTCACCGCCCGTCCCGCCTCGGCCGGGCCCTGGGCGCGGCTCAGCGCGGCCTCGGCGTCCAGCAGGGCCTGGAGGAAGGCGGTGTCACTCGTGGCGGACGCGGCGGCGCTGTCCGCCCATCCGGGGCCGAGCAGGCTGTCGGCATCGGCAGAATCGGCAGAAGTCACTGGTACTCCAGGAAGACCGTTTCGCCCTCGCCCTGAAGGCGGATGTCGAAACGGTAGGCGGCCGGGTGCTCCTCCACCGCGATCAGCGTGGCGCGTCGCCCCGGATCCACCCGGGACAGCAGCGGGTCCGCGGCCAGCGCCGCCTCGTCGCCCGGGAGATACACGCGGGTGTAGAGGTGGTGCAGCAGTCCGCGGGCGAACACGCACACGCTCAGGTACGGCGCGCTCCGCCCGCGCGCCCCGGGCCGCAGGGTCCGTGCGTACCAGTGCCCGTTGGCGTCGGTCTGGACCCGGCCCCAGCCGGTGAGCTCCACGCCGTTGCGGCCGAGGAAGCCGCCGGTGGCGGGGTCGCGCCGCATCGACCCGTCGGCCCGCGCCACCCGGCCCTGCGGATCGGCGCCCCACAGTTCCAGCAGGGCGTCCGGCAGCGGGTTGCCCTCGCCGTCCCGGACGTATCCCTGGAGTGTGAGGGTGTCGGGGTGGCCGAGCGGGGCGATGTCGCCGCCGCCGGGGAAGGGCAGGGCGTGGCCGTAGAAGGGGCCGACGGTCTGCGAGGGCGTGGGCCGGACGGTCTCCGGGCGGTCTGAGTCGATCCTCGTCATCTCAGGTCAGCGTCCTTCTTCGAGCCAGGTGGCGTGCGGGCCGTCGAGGACGATGTCCCAGCGGTAGCCCATGGAGAACTCCGGCACCGACAGGTCGTGGTCGTAGGTCGCGATGAGCCGCTCGCGGGCGTCGTCGTCGGTGACGGACTGCAGGATCGGGTCGTAGGGGAACAACGGGTCGTTCGGGAAGTACATCTGCGTCACCAGCCGCTGGGTGAACGCCGTACCGAAGACGGAGAAGTGGATGTGCGCGGGGCGCCAGGCGTTGAGGTGGTTGCGCCAGGGGTAGGGGCCCGGCTGGATGGTGGTGAAGCTGTAGCGGCCCTCGGCGTCGGTCAGGGTGCGGCCCACGCCGGTGAAGTTCGGGTCGAGCGGGGCGTCGTGCTGCTCGCGCTGATGGGCGTACCGGCCCGCGGAGTTGGCCTGCCAGATTTCCACCAGCTGGCCGCGCACCGGGCGTCCGTCGCGGTCCAGGAGCCGCCCGGAGACGGTGATGCGCTCACCGATGGGCTCGCCGGTGTGCTGGCGGGTCAGGTCGTTGTCGATCTCGGTGATGTCCCGCTCGCCGAAGGCGGGGGAGGACAGCTCCACCAGCTCCGGGTCCTTGCTGACGTCGATGGCGACCAGCGGCTGCTTCGGGTGACGCAGGAGGGAGGAGCGGTAGGGCGCGTAGTCGCGGCGCGGGTGGTGCTCGCGGGGCGCGCCGTCGGCGGTGCGCTTCTCGTAGGCGGCGTGCTCGGCCGCGATCTCCTGGTCGATGTCGTGCTGGGTGAGGGTCATGGGGTTCCTCGTTCGATGTAAACCGGGTTCACAGCAGATCCTTGGCAACGGTCAGTTCCGCGTCGGTCTTCGCGACGATCTCGTCAACGGCCACCCCGGGCGCGGTTTCGACGAGCCGCAGGCCCTCGGGTGTCACATCGAGCACCCCGAGATCGGTGATGACCCGGTTCACACACGCCTTGCCCGTGAGCGGCAGGGTGCACTCCCTGAGGACCTTCGGGGAGCCGTCCTTGGCGGTGTGGGTCATCACCACGACGACCGTACGGGCGCCGTGCACCAGGTCCATCGCCCCGCCGATCCCGGTGACCAGCTTCCCCGGGACGGCCCAGTTCGCCAGGTCGCCGCCCGCGGACACCTGCATCGCGCCCAGCACGGCCACGTCGATATGACCGCCCCGGATCATCGAGAACGACAGCGCCGAGTCGAAGAAGGAGGCGCCCGGCAGCACGGTCACCGTCTCCTTGCCCGCGTTGATCAGATCCGGGTCGACCTCGTCCTCGGTCGGGTAGGGGCCGGTGCCCAGGATCCCGTTCTCCGACTCCAGCACCACCTCCACACCCTCCGGGAGGTGATTGGGGATCAGCGTCGGCAGCCCGATCCCGAGATTGACGTACTGACCGTCCTTCAGCTCGCGCGCCGCCCGCGCGGCCATCTCCTTGCGTGTCCAGGCCATCAGTCGCGCACCGTCCGCCGCTCGATCCTCTTGTCCGCCGCCTGCTCCGGGGTCAGCGCCACCACCCGCTGGACGAACACACCCGGCAGATGCACCGCGTCGGGGTCGATCGCGCCGGGCTCGACCAGTTCCTCCACCTCGGCGATCGTCACCCGCCCGGCCATCGCCGCCAGCGGGTTGAAGTTCCGGGCCGACTTGCCGAACACCAGGTTCCCGTGCCGGTCGCCCTTCGCCGCCCGCAGCAGCGCGAAGTCGGTACGGATCCCGCGCTCCAGCACGTACTCGGTGCCGTCGAACTCCCGGACCTCCTTCGGCGGCGACGCCACGGCGACCCCGCCCCGCCCGTCGTAGCGCCAGGGCAGCCCGCCCTCGGCGACCTGGGTGCCGACCCCGGCGGGGGTGTAGAAGGCGGGGATGCCCGCGCCGCCGGCCCGCAGCCGCTCCGCGAGCGTGCCCTGCGGGATCATCTCGACCTCCAGCTCACCGGCCAGGTACTGGCGCGCGAACTCCTTGTTGGCGCCGATGTAGGAGCCGGTCACCCGGGCGATCCGCCCGGCGGCGAGCAGCACCGCGAGCCCGGACTCCATGGCGCCGCAGTTGTTCGACACGACCTTCAGGCCCGACACACCCCGCTCGTACAGGGCCTCGATCAGCACGTTCGGCACACCGCTGAGCCCGAATCCGCCGACCGCCAGTGACGCGCCGTCCGGCACGTCCGCCACCGCCTCGACAGCGGAGGCGACCACCTTGTCCATACGTGCAGCCCCATCTCATTCGTGCGCCCGGACCGTCCCCGGGTTGTCCATTAATCAGGGCACTGAGTATTTCAGCGAGGTTCTTTCACGCTGCCATCGGGACAACGGCCCGTCAAGACCCGGTTCACACGGCGGGTCACCCCCGGAGACGAGGTCGGTCCCGAGGGGTATTGTTCAGTGCACCTACGAATTCGGCGACGGGAGCGCACATGGCCGCGGTGGATCTGGCCACCCATCCCGGGCACCTGGCCCGGCGCCTCCAGCAGGCGCACTACCTGCTGTGGAACACGATGGTCTCGGAGGAGATCACCTCCCCGCAGTTCGCCGTGCTCAACACCCTCGTCGCCGAGCCCGGACTCGACCAGCGGACGGTGGGGGAGCGGGTGGGGCTCGACCGGTCGACGATCGCCGAGGTCATCAGCCGGCTCGGCCGCCGCGGGCTGCTGGACAAGGTGCGCGACCCGCAGGACGGCCGCCGCTTCCTGCTGCGGCTGACGGACGACGGGGTGAAGGTGCACCGCAGGCTCACCGTGCGCACCGCCCGGATGAACCAGGTCTTCCTGGCCCCGCTTTCGCCCGAGGAGCGGACCGTGTTCTTCGACCTGATCCGGCGCGTCGCGGACGCGGCCGAAGACCTCCGCAACCCCGGGGAACCCCTCGTCGCCCAGGGGTGATCCCGGGACTCAGCCCGCCTTCGCGAACACCACCCACACCTGGCCCTCGGCGAAGTTCACCGGGTCGCCGTCCGCCGTCGTGAACTCGGTGCCGTCCTCGGCCGTCGGACGCTTCCACTCCACGTCGTAGGCGCGGCCGTCGCGCAGCACCTTGGCCCGGCCGGAGCCCACGGTCTCGGTGTACGGCGTGTAGTTGCCGAGGTAGTCGTGGAACTCCGACTTGCGGATCGGGACGTACTGCACGACCACCGTCGCCGGGGTGATCCGCTCGCCGTCGGAGGTCACCGTCGGCCTGCCGTCCTGCGCGACCTGCCAGCCCTCCTGCTTCTCGGACCAGGTGAAGGTGAAGCGGGTGGCCGGGTAGCGGACGGTCTCCGAGGTGTCGGCCGTGCCGCCCAAGGGCGCGTCGCCGTAGCGGAAGCCGGTGACGGTGAGGGCCTCGGCGCCGGGCGCGGAGGGCATCAGACGGTCGGGGCGCAGGTAGAGGTTGTGCGGGGCCGGCCGGTTCGGGGAACGGAAGTAGGCGCCCGCCGTTCTCTCCGGTGGCTGGGCGTCCAGGGGCGCCTGGTCGATCAGCGGCAGCAGTTTGCTCTGGGCGCCGGAGAAGGCGAGCGTCGGGTCGGGGAACTGGCGCAGCAGCTCCAGGTCGGACTCACGGGCGCTGCGGACGGGGCCGACCGTCTCGGGCAGCTCGGTGGCGTACACCGCCATCAGGCGGGTCAGGCCTGCCTCGACCTGCTCGACGTAGACGATGTCCGCGGCGTCGAGGCCGGTCTGGGGTTTGGCCGCGGGGACGTTGTCGATCTTCACGGCGAGGACCGGGGGCGCGGGCGGGGTGGTCGCTTCCGCAGGGGTGGACGGCTGCCGGGTATCGGGGGCCCGGCTGTCGTCGCGTCCCCCCGGTGAGCTGCAGCCCGCCGCCAGGGCCGCCGTCAGCGCCGAGGCCAGCAGCGTCGCCGTCACCGTGCCGCGTCTCTCGCGCACCTTGCGTCTCATCGTCACCGTCGGCACCCCGTTTCTCTTGTCAATAATTGTGCGCTCATATGTTCATCGGTGGCCATACCCGATCGATTCCGGCGCGTCTCGCTTACTGCGCCGATCGGCGCACCCGCGGTTCCCCGCGCGTGCCCCGGGTACCCGGGGCACGGATCTCACGGATCTCACGGATCTCACGGTCCTGACGGATCTCACGGACCTCACGGAGGGAGTCGACGGCGTGAAGGCAGTGACATGGCAGGGCAGGCGGGACGTCCGGGTGGAGAACGTGCCCGATCCGAGGATCGAGGAGCCCACGGACGCGGTCATCCGCATCACCAGCAGCGGACTGTGCGGCTCCGATCTGCATCTGTACGAGGTGCTCACCCCGTTCATGACGCCGGGGGACATCCTCGGCCACGAACCGATGGGCATCGTCGAGGAGGTCGGCGCCGCGGTGCCGGACCTCAAAGCGGGGGACCGCGTGGTGGTGCCGTTCCAGATCGCCTGCGGCGACTGCTGGATGTGCCTGAGCGGACTGTTCACCCAGTGCGAGACGACTCAGGTCAGCGGCGAGGGCATGGGCGCCGCCCTGTTCGGCTACACCCGGCTCTACGGCGCGGTCCCGGGCGCCCAGGCCGAGTATCTGCGCGTCCCGCAGGCCCAGTTCGGCCCGATCAAGGTGCCCGAGGGCCCGCCCGACGACCGCTTCCTGTACCTCTCCGACGTGCTGCCCACCGCCTGGCAGGCGGTCGCCTACGCCGGGATCCCCGAGGGCGGCAGCGTCGCGGTGCTCGGACTCGGGCCGATCGGCGACATGGCCTGCCGGATCGCCCTCGCGCAGGGCGCCGGGACCGTGTTCGGGGTGGACCTGGTCACCGAGCGGCTGCGCCGGGCCCGGGACCGGGGCGTGGAGACCTTCGACCTCAGGGACTTCGACGGAGAGAAGGAACTCGTCGCCGCCGTCCGCGACCGCACCGACGGCCGCGGACCGGACGCCGTGATCGACGCGGTGGGCACCGAGGCCCACGGCAGCGCCGCCGCCAAGCTCGCCCAGACGGCCACCGGCATGCTCCCCAGGGCGCTGAGCGGCAAGCTCGCCCAACGGTTCAGCGTCGACCGCCTCGCCGCCCTCCACACCGCCATCGAGCTGGTCCGCCGCGGTGGCACCATCTCCCTGTCCGGCGTGTACGGCGGCATGGCCGACCCGCTGCCGCTGCTGACCATGTTCGACAAGCAGCTCCAGATCCGCATGGGCCAGGCCAACGTACGGCGCTGGACCGACGAGATCATGCCGTACCTCACGGAGGACGACCCCCTCGGTGTCGACGACTTCGCCACGCACCGCGTGCCGCTGAGCGACGCCCCGCACGCCTACGAGATGTTCCAGCGCAAGCAGGACGGCGCGGTCAAGGTGGTCATGAAGCCCTGATCACGAGGCAGGACGGCGCGGTCAGGTGGTCATGAAGCCCTGATCAACGCGAGCCCGATCAGCCGCCCAGGATCTCCTGGAGGTCGTACCGGACCGGCACCTCCAGCTGGGCGTACGTGCAGCTCTCCGGGGTCCGGTCCGGGCGCCAGCGGCGGAAGCGGGCGGTGTGCCGGAAACGGGCCCCGTTCTCCATGTGGTCGTAGGCCACCTCGCACACCCGCTCCGGGCTGAGCGGCACCCAGGACAGGTCCTTCTTGCCGGACCAGCGGCTCGGCGCCCCCGGCAGCCGCGCCGACTCGTGCGCCGCCTCCTCGGCCCACGCAGCCCAGGGGTGCCCGGAGAAGTCGTCCATGCGCAGTGGCTTCAGCTCCTCGATCAGCTGGGCCCGCACCTTCATCGAGAAGGCCGCCGAGACCCCGACGTGCTGGAGGGCGCCCTGGTCGTCGTAGAGGCCCAGCAGCAGCGAGCCGACCACGGGGCCGCTCTTGTGCAGCCGGTACCCGGCGACCACGACGTCCGCCGTGCGCTCGTGCTTGATCTTGAACATGGCGCGCTCGTCCTGGAGGTACCGCGAGGTGGGCGGCTTGGCGATCACCCCGTCCAGGCCGGCCCCCTCGTACTGCTCGAACCAGCGCTCCGCCACCTCGACGTCCGTCGTCGCGGGCGCCACGTGCACGGGCGGACGGGCGTCGGCCAGCGCCCTGGTCAGCAGCGCCCTGCGGTCGGTGAGCGGCACGTCCAGCAGCGACTCGTCGGCCAGCGCCAGCAGGTCGAAGGCGACGAAGGACGCCGGGGTCCGCTCGGCCAGGGTCCGCACGCGGGAGGCCGCCGGGTGGATCCGCTCGGTGAGCGCGTCGAAGTCCAGCCGCCCCTCCCGGGCGATCACGATCTCCCCGTCCAGCACGCACCGCTCGGGCAGCGACTCCTTCAGGGACTCCACCAGCTCGGGAAAATACCTGGTCAGCGTCTTGGTGGTACGGCTTCCCAGCTCGACCTCGGCGCCGTCGCGGAACACGATCGCCCGGAAGCCGTCCCACTTCGCCTCGTACTGCATGCCCGGCGGGATCTTGGCCACCGACTTGGCGAGCATCGGCTTCACGGGCGGCATCACCGGGAGGTCCATGGCTCGACTGTAAGGAGCCTCGCCCAGGTCCGCGCCCCGGGCGGCCGTCACTGCCGGCGCGCCCGCACCTCCTTGCAGAACTCGCGCGAGATGACGACGGCCGCTACGGCGACGCTGAGGACGATGGCGCATCCGAACAGCCCAGGCAAGATCATGCCGTCATCCTCGCAGGTGGGTGGCGGGGTGGCCGCACCAGGGGCGAGCCCGTCGGTGTGCGGACCGTGAGCGCCGCGCCTACCGTGGCCGCATGGGCGATGCGGTGGAGCTGGAGGCGGGCGGGCGCACGGTGCGCCTGTCCAGTCCGGACAAGGTGTTCTTCCCGGAGCGCGGCTTCACCAAGCTGGACCTCGCCCGCTACTACCAGGCCGTCGGCCCCGGCATCCTGCGCGCCCTGCGCGACCGGCCCACCACCCTGGAGCGCTACCCGGACGGCGTGAACGGCGAGCACTTCTTCCAGAAGCGGGCTCCGAAGAACTGGCCCGACTGGATCCCCACCGCCCACATCACTTTCCCCAGCGGCCGCAGCGCCGACGAGATGTGCCCCACCGAGGAGGCGGCCGTGCTGTGGGCCGCCCAGTTCGGCACCCTCACCTTCCACCCGTGGCCGGTGCGCCGCGCCGATGTGGACCGCCCCGACGAACTGCGCATCGACCTGGACCCGCAGCCCGGCACCGACTTCGACGACGCGGTCCGCGCCGCGCACGAACTGCGCGCGGTACTGGACGAGTTCGGCGGGCTGAAGGGCTGGCCCAAGACCTCCGGCGGACGCGGACTGCACGTCTTCGTGCCCATCGAACCGCGCTGGACCTTCACCGAGGTCCGCCGGGCCGCCATCGCGGTGGGCCGCGAACTGGAGCGGCGCATGCCGGACCAGGTGACCATCAAGTGGTGGAAGGAGGAGCGGGGCGAGCGCATCTTCGTGGACTACAACCAGACCGCCCGCGACCGGACCATCGCCTCCGCCTACTCTGTACGCCCCCGCCCGCACGCCCCCGTCTCCGCGCCGCTGCGCTGGGACGAGGTCGGCGTCGCCCACCCCCGGGACTTCGACCTCGCGACCATGCCCGCGCGCTTCGCCGAACTCGGCGATGTGCACGCGGACATGGACGATCACCGCTTCTCCCTGGAGGCCCTGCTGGAGCTGGCCCGCAAGGACGAGCACGACCACGGGCTCGGGGATCTGCCGTACCCGCCCGAGTACCCCAAGATGCCGGGGGAGCCCAAGCGGGTACAGCCGAGCCGAGCCCGCAAACAGCCGCCTACAACTCCTTGATCCGGATGTCCCGGTACGACACCACATCGGTGGTGCCGTGCACCTGGAGCCCGATGTAGCCGGAGGCGAACCGCCGCCCGTCCGTGCCCGGGTCGTCCGAGCGCGGCGGGACGAAGTCCTGGCCGCCGGTGTTGTCGAACTCGTTGATCAGGACGCCGTTGCGGTAGACCGAGTAGTGCTGGTCCACCACCCGGATCTCGTAGTCGTTCCAGGTGCCCTTCTCGGTCACGCCCGCGCCCGCGAGGCCCACGCGGTCGAAGCCGTAGACCGAGCCCGTCTTGTACATGTCGCCGTCGGGACGGTCCAGCACCTGCACCTCGTGCCCGTACTTGATGGCGACCCACTCCGGCCGGGACTCCTCCGGGTGGCCGTGGACCCACGGGAAGCGCACGAACACACCGGAGTTGGCGTTGCCGGTGCCCGGCGCGTCGTCACGCCACTGGAGGCGCAGCGAGAAGTCGCCGTACTTGCGCTCCGGGAACCACAGCATGCCGAGGCCGCTGCGCGTGGTGCCGCTGGTCATCGAGCCGTCGGCGTTGAGGCCGAACGAACCGCCCCCCACGTGCTGCCACTTGGCGAACGAGCCCGCGCTGCCGTCGAAGAGCGTCCGGTAGCCCTCGGTCTGGCCCGGTCTGCCGATGCCGGACTGCCGGGCCGCCTTGGTGATCGCCTTGTGCTCGCGCTGGTCGATCACGCCCTCGCGCTGCAGCCGGTCGAGGACGGACTTCACATGCTTGAGGAACAGCGCGTGCGAGGTCCACTCCTTCTCGTCCTCGATCATCTCGTTGATACGGCACCGGTTGTTGCTGAGCCGGTTGGGCACCCCGGAGTCGACCGTGCCGACGATCACCGTCAGCCGCTCGTCGTACTCGGGGCAGGGCGGCGCGGGCACCCCGCCCGCCACCACCGTGAAGCTCACGGTGCGGGCCGGGGAGGTGTTGCCGGCCTTGTCGGTCGCCCGGTACGCCAGCGTGTGCGCGCCCGCGCGGTCGACGATCACCGGCCCCAGGTAGGTGAGATAGGGCCCGCCGTCGAGGGAGTACTCGACGATCTCGACCCCGCCGTCGTCGGTGGCGCTGACGGTGACCTTGGCACTGGCCACGAACGCCCCGTCGGAGTTGCGGGTGCCCTCCACGCTCACACCGGTCACCGGGGGAGTGGTGTCCTCCGGCGGCGCCGCGACGACCGTGAACTGCACGTTCTTCTCGGCCGACACATTGCCCGCCTTGTCGGTGGCCCGGAACCGCACGGTGTGCGAGCCGACCTGATGGACCATCACCGGCATGGTGTACGGCTGCCAGGCACCCGAGGCGCCGATGGCGTACTCGATGGTGTTGACGCCCGAGCCGGTGTCGGAGGCGGTGACGGTCACCGTCGCCATGTCGACATAGGTGCCGTCCGGATTGCGCTCACCGCTCACCGTCGCCGAGGTCTCCGGCGCGGTCGTGTCGTCGGTCGGCGGGGCCACGACGGTGAACTCGACGCTCTTCTCCGCCGATACGTTCCCGGCCTTGTCACTCGCCCGGTAGCGCACCTTGTGGCTGCCGACCTGGTCGATCACCACCGGAGTGGTGTACGGCTGCCAGCTCCCGGCGTCGCCGACCGCGTACTCGACGCGGTCCACGCCGGAGCCGCCCTCCTCGTCGGTGGCGTGGATCGCCACGCTCGCCGAACCGACGTACTGCCCCTGGGAGTTCTGCGTCCCGGAGACATGCGCGGAGGCCTGCGGCGCCGTGGTGTCCTCGCCGGTGCCCTCGGTGACCACCAGGATGCCCTGCATCTGTCCGTGGCCGGGGATCGTGCAGTGGTAGAAGTACCGGCCCGGGGTGAGCGTGACCTGGGCGGTGTGCCGGCCGCCCATGTCGTCGTTGGGGTTCGCGAGGATGTTCAGCTCGACATCGCTGTTGAACTCGGGGTCCGAGGTGACGAACGTCAGCGTGTGCGGCATGCCGGTGGTGTTGCCGGTGGCCGCGCTGTTCTCGAAGACGATCGTCGCCGTGCCCGCCACGGCGGTGGTGGGCGCCGAGGTGTACTTGGTGATGTCGTCGTTGGCGGTCCAGGTGAGCACCTGTTCCGCCGCCGCGGCCCGCTCGGGGCGCGCGGTGGAGGGCGCGGCCTGAAGCCCGAGCAGGATCAGTACGGCCGCCAGCAGGGCCGTGAGGAGTCTTCGCTGCCGGCTCATCGGGCTCCCCTCGCCAACTGGTCGGCGGCAGGCGTCGGTCCGCCGCCCGTGTAAGTGACCCGCCACAGCGCCGACTTGGCGTCCGAGGTGAAGAAGCCCCGGCCGTAGTCGAGCACGTACAGCGCGCCGTCCGGACCGAACTTCCAGTCCATGAGGTTCTTGATGCCGTCATTGCCCACCGGCACGATCTTCTTCAGCGACTCCGAGTGCACCGGCAGTCCGCCGTCCCCGTGGTTCTTCGGGTCGGTGATGACGGCGTTGCGCGGCTGGTCGGCGTCGTAGAAGTCGCCGACGAACCACTTGCCGTCCCAGTACGCGGGCCACTTGACCTCGCTGGAGGCGGCATCGTCGTAGCGGTAGACGGGACCGTTCATCGCCGCCTGGCCGCCGCCCTTGAGCCACGGGAGCCGGTAGGTCGCCTCGTCCTGCTTGTAGGAGGGGATGCCGCCCGCGTCGCGAGGGAAGTCCGGTGCGCCGCCCTGGGGCGAGTACCAGATGTTGTTCGCGGTGACCGGCGGCAGGTTGACCAGGCCGTCGTTGTTCGGGGACTCGTTCTTCGGGTGGTCGCAGTTGTACCAGCCGAGCGGCTTGGACGGGTCGGGCAGATTGCGGTCCCGGTAGGGCTGCTTGTTGCCCATGCAGTACGGCCAGCCCCGGTTGCTCGCCTTGGTGATGACGGCGAAGGTGTCGTACTTGGCCGGACCCCAGGTCGTGGACGGGGCGCCCGCGTCGGGGCCGACCCAGCCCGCGTAGAGGGTGTCCGTCTCCTTGTCGACGAAGATCCTGGCCGGGTTCCGCACCCCCATCACATAGATCTCGCCGCGCGTCTTGCCGCCGCCCTCGTCGGTCTCCCGCCCGGTGAACAGGTTGCCCTCCGGCAGGGTGTACGTGCCGTCCGGCTCCGGGTGGATGCGCAGGATCTTGCCGTTGAGGTTGTTGGTGTTGCCGGCGGTGCGGCGCGCGTCGGCGAAGGAGACGCCCTTGTAGTTGGGCTGCGGGTTGTTTCCGGAGTAACCGTCGCTGAAGCGGCTGGAGTTGTTGTCGCCGGTCGCGATGTACAGGTTGCCCTTGGAGTCCCAGGCCATCCCGCCGCCCGCGTGGCAGCAGCTGTGGATCTGCACGGGCCACTTGAGCAGCACCTTCTCGCTGCTCGGGTCGAGCTTGTTGGTGGCGAGGTCGAGGGTGAAGCGGGAGACGCGGCGCTCGGCCATCCGGGTGTCGCGGTTGATCCCCGAGTGCGGGGTGTAGTGCAGGTACACCCACCCGTTCTCCTGGAAGCGCGGGTCCAGCTCGATGCCGAGCAACCCCTCCTCCACCTTGACCAGTTCGTCGCCGCCGCCCTTGTTGCCGAAGACGCTGAGCGCGCCGGCCAGGGTGACCTTGCCGGTCTTCGGGTCGTAGACGTGGATCTCGCCCTTGCCCTTGCCGATGTCCGGGTTGTTCCAGTCGGTGATCACCGGCTGGGAGGAGTCGGCGCCGCCGCGCCCGATGTAGAGCACGCGGCCGTCGGGGGCGGTGACCAGGCCGTGCGGTTCGCCGATCTGGTCGTTCTGGCCCGGCTGGTTGGGCTTGGTGAGCCGTTCGGACTTGTAGTTGGCGGTGATGGTGGCCTTGCAGTCCGCCCGGGCGATCCGGGTCGTCCACAGCAGGGCGCCGCGCAGATGGGCGCGGAAGTCGGTCTCGTCGTAGGAGGACACGGTGCCGCCCATGGCGGTGTAGAAGGACCGGCCGCCGTCGTAGTCGCGGCACCAACTCACCGGGTGGTCCCAGCCGTTGGCGCTCGCTCCGGGCTGGTAGGTCGACTCGCGGACCCGGGCGACCGTGTGTACGGTACCGGTGGGGTTCTTCACCCAGTTGAGCCATCGGTCGGGGCGCTTCCACTGCACCGGCAGGCTCCTGGTGGCCGGGTGGACACGGTCGCCGACCTCGACGGTCGCGCGCTGCACGGTCGTTGGGCTGGTGGGGGCGGGGCGGGCGCCGATCAGTCCGGTGAACCAGTCGGAGTACGGCTCGGCGCGCGCCGCGTCGTGCAGGCCGACGAAGCCGCCGCCCGCCTCCATGTAGGCCTCCAGCCCGGCCTCCTGCTCGGGGTCGAGCACATCGCCGCCGCCGGTCAGGAAGACGACCGCGTTGTAACGGCCCAGCCTGGTCTCGTTGGTGAAGACCGAGGCGTCGTCGGTCGCCTCGACCGTGAAGCGCTCGTCCGCCGGTCCGGACAGACCGATCCGCTCGATGGCCTCGATCCCGGCGTTCACCAGAGGCGACTCGTCACCTGCGGCGGCCGAGCCGTAGAAGATCAGCACCCGTACGTTCGCGCCGCCCGGGGGCGACTTGATGGACATCGTTGTCAAGGGTGGATCCGGGGCGGGGTGCGCGTTCGCGGGCGGGCCCGACACCAGTCCGGCGGTGACGGCCCCGGCCGCGATCATGGTGGCCCAGCCGCGTCTTCTTGTGCTCAACCCTCGTAAGTGCATGGGCACCTCCTCGGTCACAGCAACAGCGCCAAGGAAGTTAGACCTCTTTGCATCACCCGCCAATACCTATGGCCGTAATCACTCGAACTTTGTCCAGGCTGTGGATAAACGGCCGCGACCCTACTACTGTCTCGAACTCCGTACCGGAACAGGGGAGTTCGGCATGGACAGACGCGGGTTCAACCGGCGGGTACTGCTCGGCGGGGCGGCGCTGACGACGACATCGTTGTCGCTCGCGCCCCCGGCCCACAGCGCCGTCCGGGCGGCGCGCACGGCGCCCGCGGGCGGCGAGGTCAGGCACATCAAGATGTACGCCGAGAAGCTCGCCGACGGTCAGATGGGCTACGGCTTCGAGAAGGGGAAGGCGACGATCCCCGGCCCGCTGATCGAGCTCAACGAGGGCGACACCCTGCACATCGAGTTCGAGAACACCATGGACGTGCCCGTCAGCCTCCATGTGCACGGCCTGGACTACGAGATCACCAGCGACGGCACCAGGCTGAACAAGAGCGACGTCGAGCCCGGCGGCACCCGCACCTACACCTGGCGCACCCACACCCCCGGCCGCCGCAAGGACGGCACCTGGCGGTCGGGCAGCGCGGGTTACTGGCACTACCACGACCATGTCGTCGGCACCGAACACGGAACGGGCGGTATCCGCAAGGGACTCTACGGGCCGGTGATCGTACGGCGCGCGGGCGATGTGCTGCCGGACAGGACGTACACGATCGTCTTCAACGACATGCTGATCAACAACAGGCCGGCGCACTCCGGGCCCGACTTCGAGGCCACGGTGGGGGAGCGCGTCGAGTTCGTGATGATCACGCACGGCGAGTATTACCACACCTTCCACCTGCACGGTCACCGCTGGGCGGACAACCGCACCGGCATGCTCACCGGCCCCGACGACCCCACCCAGGTCATCGACAACAAGATCGTGGGCCCGGCGGACTCCTTCGGCTTCCAGGTCATCGCGGGGGAGGGCGTCGGCGCGGGCGCGTGGATGTACCACTGCCATGTCCAGAGCCACTCCGACATGGGGATGGTGGGGCTGTTCCTGGTGAAGAAGAAGGACGGCACCATCCCCGGGTACGAGCCGCACGACCCGCACGACCCGCACGAGCACTGAACGGCCGCCCGGTTCAGTCGTTCCCGGCGCGCAGGGTGTCCAGGACCTGCGCCAGCAGTTCGGCGCGGTCCTCGGGGTCCGGGTAGAGGTCGTCCTCGACGGGGCGGTCGGCCCAGCCGCCGCGGTCCAGGCTCTCCAGCAGACCGATCAGCTCGGCGCGTACGCCGTCGGGGACGTAGCAGTCCGCCGGGCCGCAGATGAAGTCGGTGACCCCGAGGAACACCGGTTCCACGTCCGGGCGCCGCAACTCGGCGGTGAGGCGGGCGAATCCGCCCGGCTCCTCCCGGAACAGCGCGCCCTCCACGCTCGCGGCCCGCACCCCCGGGTCCCGGGCGTCGGCCTTGGTCGCCAACGCCGCCGAGGCGGCAGCGGTGTTGGCCTCGTCGCGGCACACGATCAGGGCCAGGGAGGAGGCCGCCGCGCGGACGACGGGCAGGCTCGGGTCCTGGTTCACCGTGTCGATCAGGGCGGCGACCACACGGGCCTCCTGGGGCGAGCCGCCGCCGAACGCGTCCAGTCCGGAGGCGGCGGCCGCCCGTACCCGCGGGCTGGGGTGGGCCAGGGCGTCCAGGAACCGGTCCACCGGGGGGTCGTCCAGCGGGCGGGTGTTCTGCAGCATGGTGTAGCAGCGCAGAACCGTGGCGAGGGTGAGCGGCTGCCGTGCGCACAGGAAGTCCAGCGTCGCCCGGACGGCGGGCCGCCTGACCTCGTCGTTGAAGAGGAGCATGCACTCCAGGGCCTCCGCGCCGAGCGCGGCCCGCTCCGGCTGGGTGCTGCGGCACCAGGCGATGGCCTCCGCGACACGTACCCCGGCCCTCGCGCGGTCCGCCCAGGACGTGTCCTCGGGGCGCTCGCACAGCTCCATCAGGATGTCGCCGCGCTCCTCGCTCCCGGGGGGATGGGCGAGGGCCCGCTCGAAGGCGTACCGGGCCTCGGCCCTCGTGCGTTCGGAGTCCTCCGGGGACAGCGGAGAGGCACGCAGAACGGCCTCGTGCAGCAGTTCGACGGCCGCGCCGAAGGCCACGGCGTACGGCACGGAGCCCGGCCGCATCCGCCCCAGCTCATGGGGCCGCCAGCCCTGCTCGCGCAGCCGCTCCAGCCGGCCGCGCACATCCTCCGCGAGATCGTCGCCGACGCTCGTCACCGGTACCCCGGCCCCGTACTCGGCCATCAGCGCGGTCCACTCCCGCACCAGGGCAGCCGGATCGTCGACGTGCTCGGCGAACATACGCTCGACCCGCTGCCGTGAGGCCCGGTCCCGGCACAGCGCGTCCGCGAACGGCTCCGCGATCGCGTTGAACGTCTCCGGCGTCGGCTCCCGGTCCAGCGCCCGCGCCAGCTCCCGTACCGCCCACGCGTGATCGCGGACCCGCGCGATCTCCTGCGCGGCCGCGGCCCGCACCTCCGCGTCGGTCGACGCCAGCCGCTCGGCCAGCCGTCGCTTGCGCTCCTGATCCCCACCCCTGCCGAACAGCACGCGAACAGCCTAGAGGGCACACCCGGTATTCCGTCCTCGCTCTGAACGGTCGCGCCACTCGGGGCGTGCTTCGGCGGCGATCGACGGCAAGCGGTGCCAGACTCGGTCGGGAACGGCGAAGCGATCCCTCAGAGGAGGGCCCCATGCTCACCACCCGGTACGTCCAGGGCGCCCCGAACTGGGTCGATGTCGGGACGCCCGACCTGGAGGGCGCCGCGTCCTTCTACCGCGCCCTGTTCGGCTGGGAGTTCCGGTCGGCGGGGCCGGAGGCCGGCGGGTACGGCTTCTTCCAGCTCGGCGGGCGCACCGCGGCGGGCGGGATGCGGGTCGCACCCGAGCAGGGGCTGCCCGGCTGGCACGTGTACTTCCGGAGCGCGGACGCCGACGCCACCGCCGAAGCGGTCCGGCGGGCCGGGGGCAGTGTGCTGATGCCGCCCGACGACGTGTTCGGGCAGGGGCGGCTCGCCTTCCTCGCCGACCACGCGGGCGTGCCCTTCGGGGTGTGGCAGCCCGCGGCCATCAAGGGGCTGGACGTGGTGGGTGAAACCGGCGCGCTGTGCTGGGTCGAGCTGTACACGGCGGACGTGGCCCGGGAGGCCGCCTTCTACGACCGGGTCTTCGGCTGGGAGACCTGCGCGATGCCCCTGCCGGGAGGTGTCTACACCGGCATCAACCCCGCCGGCGAGGACGAGGAAGCCATCTTCGGCGGCCTGGTGGCCCTGGCCGACGACCCCACCGGCACCGAGACCGAGCCGTACTGGCTGCCGTACTTCGCGGCCGAGGACGTCGACGGAGTCGTCGGCAGGGCGCGGGAGCTGGGCGGCGCGGTGCGGATGGCGCCCGTCGACATCGAGGGCGTCGGCCGGACGGCCAAGCTGGCGGACCCCTACGGAGGCCGCTTCGCGGTGATCAAGGGCAATCCGCAGACCTGAGAGAGCGCTCGCGCGGTACCGCGCGCCGCCGTGCCCCGCCCCGCGGTGCGCGGGCATCATCGTGACGCGCCCCGACCTCCCGTCGCCCGCCGTTGATCCGGCGTTGATCAAACGTTTTTCGCCGCGCGGCACGCTTCACGCCATGTTCATCGACACAGTCCCCACGCCCGACCTCGCCTGGCAGGAGGAGGCGTTGTGCGCGCAGACCGGGGCGGAGTTCTTCTTCCCCGAGCCGGGCAGCTCGGTGCGCGAGGCCAAGCGGATCTGCGGCCTGTGCCCCATCCGCTCCGCCTGCCTTGAGTACGCCCTCGACAACGACGAGCGCTTCGGAGTGTGGGGCGGGCTCTCGGAGAAGGAACGCCTGGCCCTGCGGCGCATACGGGACTGACCACCACGGCACCGGAAATCCGTGCGACCGGCCCTTCGGGCACCGGTTAGGATCCGGGGGCGTCCCGGACGTGGAGCAGAGGCAGACTCGCCGCCTTGTCAGGGCGGATACGCCGGTTCGAATCCGGCCGTCCGGGACCCGGGGGGCCACCGCACCGCCGCGGGCGCGCCTTTGCACGGCACGGACACAACGGGGACGCATGGGCGAGGGCATCGACGAGGAGGAGCTGGCCGCCTTCCACCGGGCGGTCGGCAAGCTGCGGGCCCTGCCCGTCGACGACCCGGTACGGCTGCGCGCCGAGCACGTGGCCGCTTCCTTCGCCCGCGACGGACAACAGCGGCGGCGCAAGGCCCGTAAGGCGGCCATCGCCGCCTCGGACGCCGCCGCGATGGCCGCCACCGCCACCGGCGCCCCGGACCGCCGCGAGGATGCCCCGCTCGGCGTCCCGGGCACCGGGGGAAGCCTCCGCAAACCCCGCCGCTGCTACGTCTGCAAGTCCCCTTATCGGCAGGTCGATGCCTTCTACCACCGGCTCTGTCCCGACTGCGCCGCCGACAACCGCCGTCGCCGTGCCCTGAGCACCGACTTGAGCGGGCGCCGGGTGCTGCTCACCGGCGGCAGGGTGAAGATCGGCTTCCAGCTCGCGCTGATGATGCTCCGGGACGGCGCCGAGACCATGGTGACCAGCCGGTTCCCGCACGACACCGTGCGCCGCTTCCGGGCCGAGCCGGACAGCGCCAAGTGGCTCGACCGGCTCACCGTCCTCGCCGTGGACCTGCGCGACCCAAGGCAAGTCCTCGGCCTGTGCGAGGAGTTGCGGTCCGAAGGCGAACCGCTGGACATCCTGGTCAACAACGCCGCCCAGACCGTACGGCGCCCACCCGAGTCGTACGCCCTGCTCGCCGCCGGGGAGCGGGCCGCGCTGCCCGAAGGGGCCCGGCAGGCGCCCGGGTTCACCCCGATGCGGATGCTGCCGAGCGGCACCGCCGCGCTTCCGGCCGCCCTGCGCGAGGCCGACGAGGCGGGGCTGCTGCCCGACCCCGCCCCGGAGAACTCCTGGTCCGCGAAGCTCGGCGCGCTCGACCCCGCGGAGGTGCTGGAGACCCAGCTCGTCAACGCCCTCGCCCCGGCGCTGCTGTGCGACCGGCTGCTGCCGCTGCTGCTCGCCTCGCCGCATCCCCGCCGCTATGTCGTCAACGTGACGGCGGTGGAGGGCCGGTTCGCGGTCCGCAACAAGATGCCCGGCCATCCGCACACCAACATGGCCAAGGCCGCGCTGAACATGCTCACCCGCACCAGCGCCGCCGAACTCGCCGCCCAGGGCGTCCACATGTGCGCGGTCGACACGGGCTGGATCACCGACGAGAACCCGGCGCCGAAGAAGGCGCGGATGGCGGGCGCGGGCTTCCGCACCCCGCTGGACATCGTGGACGGCGCAGCCCGGGTGTACGACCCGATCGTGCGCGGCGAGGCGGGCGACCCGGTGTCCGGGGTGTTCCTCAAGGACTACCGGGTCGCCGACTGGTGATGATCGCGTTCTCGATCGCGGTCTCCGCGGTCCATGCCGTGCCGGCCCCGCTCACCGCCGCATCGCCATGAACACCTCGGTCCAGAAGCGCTGTTGCTTCGGCGCCGCGCCCACCAGATAGGTCGCCCGCAGCTTCGGCGGGAGCAGGGCCACCAGCCGGGTCACCACCTGCCGGTGTTTCCTCAGCTGCGACAACTCGGCGTTGGCGAGGATCTGGTGGACGACGTCCGTGTCGTTCGCGCCCTCCTCGGTGACCGTCGCCGCGCGGCGCAGCCGCGCCTCCCACGCGTCGGCGTCGCGGGCCAGCTCGCCCAGCCCCGTGACGGAACGGTTGTCCAGCCGGTCGACGAGCGCGGTCAGCGGCACCGGGGCGTACTCGCCGTCCCCGAGGTAGACCGTCGCCATCTGCAGCGGCAGCCCCTTGCGGTGCAGCTTGATCAGCCGCTCCAGGGTGCGCTTGGTGATCCAGGCCCGGCCCTCGTCGTCGATGTCGTGCTTCCACCACTCCAGCACCGTCTCGGCGTCCGAGCCGTACCGTGCGAGCAGCCACTCATTGGCCGGGATGTCCTCCGGCGCCACCTCCAGCGAGGCGGTGAACCGGGTCGCCTGCGCGATGTTGTTCCGCGCCACCTGAAGCTTGCGGCCCAGGTGGTACGGCGGGTTCTGGACCGCGATCTGCGCCCGCAGATGCTCGATCGGGCGGCCCGCCAGCGACCACTCCTGAGTGATCTCCATCAGCTTGGCGAAGGCGGCGCGGTCCTTGGGCCGGTTGTACTCGTCCCACACGATCGCCTTCGGCTCCGGACCGGTGAACTTCGCGGCCAGCAGATTGTCCAGGGTGCCGTCGGCCGTCGGGATCGGCGCGCACAGGTCCTCGACATTGGTCACCGGCAGCGAGAAGTACAGCGGCTCACGGCCGAGCCCCTCGCGCAGCGTCTGCCGCACCAGCTCGGTCTTCCCGCAGCCCGGCGGGCCCTGGAGCAGCACCGTCCAGCGGTTGCGCAGCGCCGCCCGCACCACCTGGCGCACCGGGTCCGCGACCGTGGACGGGTTGGGCACGCCCAGCGCCTCGGCGATACGGTCCAGGATCTCGGCCGTGCGGTTCTGGCCGGGCCTGCCGTCCGGGCCGGGCTCGGCCAGGCGCAGCCGCTCGCCGTCCACCAGCGGCAGGCCCCAGCGCAGCGGGAACCCCTCCCGCGCGTTGGCGAGCACATGGTCGAGGGTGCGCGGGGAGAGCAACTCCCTTACCGGCGGCGGCAGCGAGGCCCACACGGAGAACACCGGACGCAGGTCCCACGGCCGGTACTTGGCCGTCAGATGCTCCCGCCAGGAGGTGTCGTTGGCGGTGATCCGCATGGTCACCATGCGGTCCAGCAGCGCGAGATCACCGCGCCGGGCCGCCGTCTCGGACAGCGACTCGTTGTCGGTGAGGAAGACGCCGACGCAGCCGAGGGCGCGCAGATCGTGCTCGCCCAGCGTCCAGTCGCAGGCGATCTGCATCAGCTGCGACTGGATCGTCCCGCCCGCCTGCAGCGAGTCGTCGATGAGCAGCACGAACGGCCGGCCCGGCTTGAGCTGGCTCATCACCAGCTGGCGCAGCACCAGTTCACCGGTGCGCGCGTCCCGCACCGGCGCGTTGACCAGCAGATCGTCCGGGGTCAGATTCGCCGCCGGTACGTACACCAGGGCCGTGTCCGGGTGGGTGCGGGCGATGTGGGTGAAGAACGTGGCCGTCTTGCCGATGCCGTGCTCGCCGAAGACCTGCCCGGTCTGGCCGAGTTCGATCATCGCGTCGATGAACGACTCCAGACGGGACAGGGTGGGCCGCTTCACTTCCGTGGTCATATCCGCGTTCCTGTACTGACGCGATGGCAGGCCATCGCGGGGGTGTGTCTCTCGGGCCACTCGTCGCCGCCCTCGGTGATCAGCCAGATCCATGTGTCCGGCTCGGCGGGCGTGATCGTCGGTGCGTATCCGTCGGTGAGTATCACGACGGCGTCCGCCGACTCCTCGAAGCGGCGCCCGTTCACCTCCGTGCGGCCCTCCACGTAGTCGGCGACCACCTGGAAGCTGGTGCCGCCCCCGCCGTAGACCCGCTCGCCCGGCTTGAAGGGCATCACCACGCCGTCGAAGGACAGCCAGTGGGCGTGCACGCCGTCGATCCGGCCGACGAGGTCGGTCAGCCAACGGATCACGTGCTGGGGCATCGACGCGGAGGTGTCCAGGGCGATGACGACGGACTTCTCACGGACGGGGCCGCGCCGGGAGAGCATCGGGTCCTGGCCGAGCGCGGCGAGCAGCGCGCCCCGCTTCTTCGGGTACACCAGCCGCTCGCCCTCGCGCAGCCTGGAGCCGAGCACGTCCACGAACCAGCGCTGCCACCAGTCGACCGTGCGCGTGCTCGTGGTCTCCCCGCGCAGGGCACCCGCGCCGAGCAGGCCCCACAGCCGGGACGCGCGCGCGTTGCCGTCCTCGCTGCGGCCCATCAGGTCCAACAGCTCCCGCTCCGCGCCCGCGTGTCCGCGCCGGGCCGCCAGCAGGGAGTTGAGCAGCGCGGAGGAGGCGACGAGGTCGACGGTCTCCTGGTCGGCCGGGACGGCATCCGCCAACAGGTGTGCGCACAGCCGCTGTTCGGGCACGGGAGGGTGGTGCATCCGCTTCAGCTCGCCGTAGACCCGCATGTCGGTCTCGACGAACTTCGCGTACGGCAGCGGATCGCGGCCGTGCGCCATCAGGTCCGCGTGGTACAGCTCGTGCACCTCGCGCGGGTCCACTCCCGTCGGCCGGCCGTCCAGCGGGGGCAGCTTGTCGGTGCCGAGCCGGACCAGGGCGACATGGTTGATGCTGACCTCGGTGGCCAGCGTGAAGACCGGGTCGGCGCGCAGGTCGGGGTCGGCGAAGAGGTGCCGGTGGACCAGGTGCCGGGCCTCGTGGAACAGCACGAACTTCACGCCGGACAGGCCGATGCCGACGAAGAAGTCCGGGTTGTAGAGCAGCAGGCAGGTGCCGTCGCCGGAGGCGACCACGGCCGCCGTCTCCACGGCGGTCGTCGGGATCTGGTGATGGCACTTGGCGTACAGCCAGGACGCCACCGCCGACTCGGTCAGCCCGAAGTCCAGCAGCGCGGCCTCCTTCAGCCGCCGCGCCTCCTCGACCACCGCCGGATCGGCGGGGCGGTACCGCTCCAGGGCCCTGCGGTCGGCGAGATCGACCACCGGGACATGCCGTCCCCGCTCCCCGTACGCCATGTGCCGCCCCCCGAACCGGACTTCCCCCGTGGCTCATTGGTACCAGGACGCACCGACATCGGGCCAAGCCATTACGATCGGGCGCCAAGGGCGGGGTCGTAGCGCAGAGGCAGTCGCACGGTCTCCAAAACCGAGTCACGCCGGTTCGAATCCGGCCGCCCCGCCCCCTCAAGCCCCCTGGTCGGCCCCGTTCAGGGCGATGGCGCCCGCGGTCACCACCAGCTCGTACGCGGTCCCGTGGAAGGTCTCGACGAGCTGGGCCAGGATCGCCCACGCCTCCTCCCGCTCGCCCAAGTGCTCCCGCACCAGCGGCCGCAGGGCGTCCTCCGCCTCCCGCACGCGCCCCGGGAACAGGACGCGGCCCATCGCCAGCACCTCAAGGGCGTCGACAGCGGGGTCGTGGGTAAGGGCGTACGGAGCCGCCCCCTCCAGCACACCGGCCTGCCGCAGCCGGTGCGTGAACTTGGCGTGCGAGCCGAACCCGGCGCGCACCTCGGGCGGGCAGTCGGGGCGTATCGACAGCGCCCAGCGGGCGTACCCGGGCAGCGGGCGCTCACGGTCCGCCGCGCCGACCGTCGCCCAGTCCTCGCGGGTGAGGACCATCGAGGAGGCCGCGCGGCCCGCGCTCATCGTGGTGACCGCGCGCAGACAGCCGACCAGACCGAGGCGCCGATAGTCGTCCGGCACTTCCGGCTCCTGGCTGCGTATCAGGGCGTCGACCGGCACCCGCTCGATGCGACCGGGGCCGAACGGCAGCCCGCGCACGATCGCCCGGCGCAGACCGGGCTGCAGTTCCAGGTGCCGGAACACGATCGCGTTGGACGTCGGGTTGTCGTTCTCCAGCACCCACAGCGCCACCGAGGCGGGCATCTGACGCGTCCAGTTCCAGGCGCGCCCGAGCCGCAGCAGGACCGCGTCGGGGGACTCCGCCGGGGCCAGGCCGGTACGGGCCCGGACCCGGGCGGCGGTGTCCTCGTCGATCAGGCCGAGCAGGAACCCGGCCGCCTGTCGCGATCTGCTGTTGTCACGCATGGCCTGCATGATGCCGCAGGCCAACGATCCTGCCCAAGGAATTCCGGGCCGCCGGTCAGCGGCCGGCGCGCGCCGCCATCCGGGCCTTGCGGGCGGCGAGCTTCTCGTCGAACTTGCTCGCCTCGGCGTCCAGGCCGCCCATGAAAAGACCCAGCTCCTCCTGCGCCTGCTGCCCCTCGGGGCCGAGTCCGTCGATCTCCATGATCTTCAGGAAGCGCAGCACCGGCTGGAGCACGTCGTCGTGGTGGATGCGCAGGTTGTAAACCTCGCCGATGGCCATCTGCGCGGCGAACCGCTCGAAGCCGGGCATGCCGTGGCCGGGCATCCGGAAGTTCACGACCACGTCCCGCACCGCCTGCATGGTCAGGTCGGGGGCGATCTCGAACGCGGCCTTCAGCAGGTTCCGGTAGAAGATCATGTGCAGGTTCTCGTCGGTCGCGATGCGGGCCAGCATGCGGTCGCAGACCGGGTCGCCGGACTGGTGGCCCGTGTTGCGGTGCGAGATCCGGGTGGCCAGCTCCTGGAAGGCGACATAGGCCACGGAGTGCAGCATCGAGTGGCGGTTGTCCGACTCGAAGCCCTCGCTCATGTGGGCCATCCGGAAGGCCTCCAGCTTGTCCGGGTCCACCGCGCGCGAGGTGAGCAGGTAGTCGCGCATCACGATGCCGTGGCGGCCCTCCTCGGCGGTCCAGCGGTGCACCCAGGTGCCCCAGGCGCCGTCGCGGCCGAACAGGGTGGCGATCTCGTGGTGGTAGCTGGGCAGGTTGTCCTCGGTGAGCAGGTTCACCACCAGCGCGATCCGGCCGATCTCGGTGACCTTGGACTGCTCCTTGTCCCAGGCCTCGCCGTCCTCGAAGAAGCCGGGGAAGTTCCGGCCGTCGCTCCACGGCACGTACTCGTGCGGCATCCAGTCCTTGGCGACCTTCAGATGCCGGTTGAGTTCCTGCTCGACCACTTCCTCCAGCGCGTAGAGCAGCCGGGCATCGGTCCATGCGGCGGACGGGCTGCCGAGATGGGGGGAGGTGATCGTCACGGGGTACTCCAGGGGGACGTAGCACGAGCGGAGGCGGACCGGCGAAACGGTCGGGGGAACCTACGGGATCGTAGGCTACGAACCCGTAGGTTACGAAGCCGTAGGTTAAGAGCCGCGTAAAGATCGCTGATCAGCACGGGTTCCCCGGAGTCTTCAGGGCATGCGGAACAGCCCCGGGAATCGCAGGTCCCAGGGCTGAAGGAGTGAGGGGTTCACCCGGTCAGGCGTACAGCTCCCGCATCCGCACCGAGAGACATGTCACACAGCCTTCGAGCTTCTCGAACTCGCTGATGTCGACCACGACCGGCTCATGGCCGAGGTCCGCGAGCAGCTCCGCCGTCTTCGGGGCGCTCGCCGAGATCATCAGCTTGTGCCCGCCGAGCAGCACGACATGGCCGCCGGCCTCCTCGGGCACCGACAGGAAGCGCGGGAAGAGCGCGGGACGGTCGACCTTCGGGATGTGCCCGATCACGGTGCCGTCGGGCAGCGCGGTGACTGCCGACTTCAGATGCAGCACCTTGGACACCGGTACGGCGACGACCCGCGCGCCCAGCGGCTCGAACGCGGCCCGCACCTGCTGCACCCCGGCCGCGTTGGTGCGCCCGCCGCGGCCGACGTAGATCGTGTCCCCGACCTTCAGCACGTCCCCGCCGTCCAGGGTGCCCGGCTCCCAGATCCAGTTCACCGAGCAGCCGAGCGCGGCGACCGCCTCCTCCACCCCGGCGGTCTCGGCGCGGCGGGCCTCGGCGCCGGGGCGGGTGATCAGCGCGACGTTCCTGTACATCACGACCGTGTCCTCGACGAACACCGAGTCCGGGCAGTCGTCGGCGGGCTCCACCTCGACCGTCTCCCAGCCGTGGGCGCGCAGCGCCTCGGTGTACGCCTCCCACTGCTCCATCGCCAGGTCGACATCGACCTTCTCCCGCTCGATGTGCGTCACCAGCCCCTCGGCGAGACGCGGGGAGGGGCGGCGTACGAGGGCCTTCTTGCTGGGCACGGCTACTCCGAATCGGCGGCAGGTTGCGGCACCCGTTGCATAGGGCACCGATCAGCCATCATGCAGTCCGGATCCGGCTACGCAAACCGTCGTCATCAGGTCGTAGCCCTCCTGAGACCCCCGCCGCCGGGGTTCGGGGGATGCCGGGGAGGTGCCGCGCCGGACCCGTGAAGATCAGGTCCGGCGCGGCATGGGCGCATCCGTCACCGCGCCGACAGCACCGCCTCCGGAGTGGTCTCCGTCAGCTCCCCGTCCAGCAGCAGCCAGCGGGTGATGCCGATCGACTCCAGGAACGGCAGATCGTGACTGGCCACGATCAGCGCGCCCTCGTAGGACTCCAGGGCCGAGGTGAGCTGCTTCACGCTCGCCATGTCCAGGTTGTTCGTCGGCTCGTCCAGCATCAGCAGCTGCGGCGCGGGCTCGGCCAGCATCAGCGCGGCCAGCGCCGCCCGGAACCGCTCGCCGCCGGAGAGCGTCGCCGCCTTCTGGTCCGCACGGGCGCCCCGGAACAGGAACCGGGCCAGCCGCGCCCGGATCCGGTTGTTGGTGGCGCCCGGCGCGAACCGGGCCACGTTCTCGGCGACGGTCAGCTCACCGTCGAGCACATCGAGCCGCTGCGGCAGGAACCGCATCGGCACCTGTGCCCGCGCCTCGCCCGACACCGGATCGAGCTCCCCGGCGATCGTGCGCAGCAGCGTGGTCTTGCCCGCGCCGTTGCGCCCGATCAGCGCGATCCGCTCCGGCCCGCGCAGATCGAGACCGCCGGCCACCCGCGCGCCGTACGGCATCTCCAGGTCCAGCAGGGTGAGCACCTCCCGGCCCGGCGGTACGGCCGTGTAGGGCAGATCGACGCGGATCACGTCGTCGTCCCGGACGGCCTCCGCCGCCTCGTCGAGGCGTTCCCTGGCCTCGGCGAGCTTCTCCTCGTGCATGATGCGGTGCTTGCCGGCCGAGACCTGCGCCTGGCGCTTGCGCTCACCCATGACGACCTTGGGCTCGCGCTTGTTGTCCCACATCTTCTGCCCGTACCGCTTGCGGCGGGCCAACTTGACCTGCGCGTCCGCCAGTTCGCGCTTCTGCTTCTTCAGATCGGCCTCGGCGACCCGCACCATCCGCTCGGCCGCCTCCTGCTCCACGGCGAGGGCTTCCTGGTACGCCGAGAAGTTGCCGCCGTACCAGGTGATCTCCCCGGAGCGCAGATCGGCGATCTGGTCCACCAGGTCGAGGAGTTCACGGTCGTGGCTGACCACGACCAGCACCCCGGGCCAGGAGGAGACCGCCGCGTACAGCCGCCGACGGGCGTACAGATCAAGGTTGTTGGTCGGCTCGTCCAGCAGCAGTACGTCCGGACGGCGCAGCAGCAGCGCGGCCAGCCGCAGCAGCACCGACTCGCCGCCCGACACCTCGCCGACCGTACGGTCCAACTCGATGTGCCCGAGGCCGAGTTCGCCGAGGGCGGCGAGGGCGCGCTCCTCCACGTCCCAGTCGTCGCCGACCGTCTCGAAGTGCTCCTCGGCCACGTCACCGGCCTCGATGGCGTGCAGGGCGGCCCGCTGCGCGGCGATGCCGAGCGCCTCGTCGACCCGCAGCGCGGTGTCGAGCGTGACGTTCTGCGGCAGGTAGCCGACCTCCCCGGCCACCCTGATCGTGCCGTCGGCGGGCGTGAGTTCACCCGCGATCAGCTTCAACAGGGTTGATTTTCCGGACCCGTTGATCCCGACGAGCCCGGTGCGGCCGGGGCCGAAGGCGGTGTCGAGGCCCTCGAAGACGGGGGTGCCGTCGGGCCAGGTGAAGGCAAGTGCGTTACAGGTGATGGAACGTGACATGCGGGCCTCCGCGGTTGCTCGAAACGATCAGGGGCAAGCGCGTTTCGAGACACGGTGCGGCGACCCGCGGGAAGGTCCGGGGAACTCCGGAAAGGGGAGGGCATGGAAAAAGCCCCGCGCCGGAGGACGGCTCGAACGCCGAGGTCGCACGCTGCGCACGCACCTCAGGGGGTGCGACGCGGTGTCTCAGGACCTCAGACGAGCAACGTCCTTCTCCAATCGACGGCAACAGGACCGTTGTACACCGTAGGAGAGGCCGGGAGGGCTGTCAACGGAATTAATCGACGGGCCGGGACGGCCGTATTCAGCAGGCGTCCCGCATCAGTTCCGCGAGGTCGTGGTCGAGGTCCAGCTGGAGGTGCTCCAGACCGGTCGGGACCAGTTCGTTCGTCGCGTCCAGGAAGCGGCGGATCTCGCCGGTGCGGACATGGACGACGGCCGTGCCCTCGGGGGCGTGGAACTCCAGGACCGTGCGGTCGAAGCCGTACGGGCGGACCCGGACGTCGCCGTGGCCGACGCTCTCCGACAGGCCGGAGGTGAGCAGCTCGCGGCTGAACGTCCAGCACACCTCCACACCCTCCAGGGTGGCCGGGGCCGGGAAGGTCATCCGGACGGCGAACGGGTCGCTCCGGTCGTAGTGCAGCGCGGCGGGGATGCACGACATCCGCGGGGCGGCGGCGACGAGACGGGCCTCTACGGGGTGCTCGATGACGTAGGACAACGTCTTGCTCCCTTGCTACGGCGGTACGGGCCGGGTGCTACGGCTGGACAGAGCCCGGCGGAAGACGCCCGGCACTGTGTAGGACGACCAAAACCGTCCTCGCGTGCACACCGGGATCGAGTGACCTCTGTCACCGCGATGCGTGCACGGGGTACCGCGGTGCCGCCGAGGCCGTCTTTACGGTGCGGTACGCGTGGGCTAGCTTCGCCCGCCATGAGGCCCTTGGGGAACAGGCGACGCTGGAGACGCACGGTTCGGACGACGGCCACGGGGGTGATGTGCGCGGCCGCGCTGGCCGCGCTGACGGCCGCCCCCGCGCGGGCGCACGACCCCGGCAGGACGCTCGGGCAGTGGGCGGTGAAGGACACCGGGCACCCCGAGGTCCGCTTCCGCGGGCTCGCCGCCGTCGATCGCGGGACCGTCTGGCTGGCCGGCAGCGCGGGCACGGTGCTGCGGACCACCGACGGCGGGGCGACCTGGCGGGACGTGTCACCGCCGGGGGCCGGGGAGCTGCAGTTCCGGGACATCGAGGCGTTCGACGCGCGCCGGGCCGTCGCCCTCGCCATCGGGGAGGGCGAGGCGTCCCGGCTGTACCGCACCGAGGACGGCGGCGCGACCTGGACCGAGACGTTCCGCAACCCCGACCCGCGCGCCTTCTACGACTGCGTCGCCTTCTTCGACCGGCGGCACGGGCTCGCCATGAGCGACCCGGTGGACGGGCGGTTCCGGATCCTGTCCACCGCCGACGGCGGCCGCAGCTGGCGGGTGCTGCCCGACGACGGGATGCCCGCCGCGCTGGAGGGCGAGGCCGGGTTCGCGGCCAGTGGGCAGTGCCTGGTGACGGCCGGGCCGAGGGACGTCTGGCTGGCCACGGGCGGCGCGGCACGCGCGCGTGTCCTGCACTCCGCCGACCGGGGCCGCACCTGGACGGCCACCGACACCCCGATCCCGGCCGCCGACCCCGCGCGGGGCGTGTTCGCCCTGGCCTTCCGCGACCGCTCCCACGGCCTCGCGGTGGGCGGGGACTACCGGCCGGACCAGCAGTCCCCGCAGGCGTCCGCCCGCACGGTGCGCGCCGGACGGGCCTGGGCGCCCTCCACGGCACCGGTCGGCGGCTACCGCTCCGGGGTCGCCTGGCTCCCGCACAGCCGCACCGCCGCCCTCGCGGTCGGCCCCACCGGCACCGACCTGACCACCGACGGCGGCCGCACCTGGCGGAACGTCGACACCGGCTCGTACGACACCGTCGACTGCACACCTGACCTGAGCTGCTGGGCGGCGGGGGAGAAGGGGCGCGCGGCACGGCTGGAGAGGTGATCCGGAAAGTGGGTACTCGGCCGCCGATGGCGACTGCGAGAGGAGTGAGCGCACATGCCACGCGGTTCGAGTCCCAAGCGGGAGCGGCAGTACGAGCACATCAAGGAGAGCGCCGAGGAGCGCGGCGAGAGCACCGGGCGGGCCAAGGAGATCGCGGCGCGGACGGTGAACAAGGAACGCGCCCGGGCCGGCGAGTCGAAGACCGCGAGCCGCACCTCGACCGAGGACATGTCGTCCGGCAAGCGGGGCGGTCAGCGGTCCGGCAAGGGGGCCCAGGGGCCGACCTACGACCAGCTCTACGAGGAGGCCAAGCGCCGTAACATCCACGGCCGTTCGGACATGAACAAGGGGCAGTTGAAACGCGCCCTCGGCAACAAGGGCTGAACCGGGGGCCCGTACGCTCGTCGGCATCATGACGACCGTACGCATCCCCGCGGGCTGGCCCGCGACCGAGGAAGAGGCCCTGGCCGTCCAGGACGAACTGCGCGCGAAGGTGGTCCTGGACGAGCCGGGGCCACCGCCCGGCACCGGGCACGTCACCGGCGTCGACGTGGCCTACGACGACGAACTGGACCTCGTCGCCGCCGCTGCCGTCACCCTGGACGCGGCCACGCTGGAGGTCGTCGCGGAGGCGACGAGCGTCGGCAGGATCTCTTTCCCGTACGTGCCCGGCCTGCTGGCGTTCCGGGAGATCCCCACGGTGCTGGCGGCCCTGGACGAACTCCCGGCCCCGCCGGGCCCGGTGCTGTGCGACGGCTACGGCCTGGCCCACCCGCGCCGCTTCGGCCTGGCGAGTCACCTGGGCGTCCTGACCGGCCTGCCCACGATCGGCGTCGCCAAGAACCCGTTCACGTTCTCGTACGACCCCCCGGCCGAGCCCCGCGGCTCAACGTCCCCCTTGCTCGCCGGTGTTGAGGAGGTGGGCCGAGCCCTGCGCACCCGGGACTCGGTGAAGCCGGTCTTCGTCTCCGTGGGCCACCGCGTGACCCTGGACAACGCCTGCGCCCACGTCCTGGCCCTGACCCCGTCCTACCGCCTCCCGGAGACGACGCGCCGAGCGGACTCCCTGTGCCGCAAGGCCCTGCGGGCAGCCTCCGAGCCGAACCCGGAGCTGGCGGAACTGGCCCGCCGGGACCCGACCCGGTCCTGGGGCCGCGAACTGTACGAGCGCCAGCGCAATCCCGTGGCCTGGGCGGGCCGGGTACTGGAAGCGGCGGTCGGTGAAGGCCCCCGCTCACCGGAGATCGCGGCGGCGCTGGACCTCGCCTCCGACCGGGACCAGTGGCACCGGGGCGGTGAGCTCTTCGCCCGCCTGCGCGGCACCGAAAGCGCCGACGACCAGGAGCAGTTGCTGCTCCGGCTGGGCGAACTGATCGCCAAGCTCGCCCACAACACGGCCGGTTCCGCACCCTGGTTCGACCACCACGCAGGCTGGCGGATCACCCCGCTGGCCCGCCGCTTCGCGGAGGCATCAGGGGACCCGGCGGTACGGGAGCGCCTGGAGGCGGTACTGGGGGAGTGGGCGCCTGCTGAGGACGGCAACTGAGTACACGTACGACGCTCGCACCGCCCCTAGCCGCGGGCAGTCGTGCCGCTGGGTCTGCGCCCAGGCACCCCGCGAGCACGGGCAAGCGCACCCACCCCCGCCCGAGCCCCGACCGAGAGTGCCGAAACGCTTCAGCGCCGCGCCGCAACCCGGAACACGATCCCCGCCCGCTCCAGACGGGACGTCAACGCGTCCCCCATTGCCACCGCAGTCGTGACCTGCCCCGACGTCGGCGGGACGGAGTCGAAGGCCAGGCAGAGCGCCGACTCCGCCAGCATCTTCGCCGTCTCGTCGTACCCGGGGTCACCCCCCGACACCTCCGTGAACACCCGCCGCCCCCCGCCTTCCCCCACGAACCGCACGGAGAACCAGCTCCGAGCCCGCTTCTCGGCGCTCGGCCCCTCCCCGGGCCGCAGCCGCGAGGACAGCCACCGCCGCGCCGGAGGCACCTGCGCAGCCGCCGCGAGCGCCGCGACCCCCGCCACACCCGCCGCCGCGACCGGCAGTCGCCGCACCGCCGCGTAGTGCCGGTACCGGAAGTCCGGCCCGTACCGCTCCAGGGACTTCGCGGAGCGGCGCACGATCTGCGGGTCGATGGTCGGCAGCGGCAGCGCCCACGCGCCGACCTCCCCGGCGTACCGGGGCGTCCCGCTCGGCGCCAGCACCCGCCGCCCCATGAGCCGGGGCTCGTACCGCGCCCGGTCCCGCGCCGCGGCCCGCACCCGGCGCCGGTGCGCGATCTGCCCGAGCGCGGAGGCGAAGGTGCCTCCGGAGAACATGGCGCTGGCGGTGACGAAGGCGTCCACGGTCAGCGGCACCCCCTCCGGCAACTGCCGCACGGTGAAGTACGCGCCCAGGTCGTGCGGCACGGAGTCGAACCCGGCCGCGTGCACCAGACGCGCGCCCGTCTCACGCGCGCGTGCGTCGTGCCGGACGTACATCAGGTCCACGAACTCCGCCTCACCGCACAGGTCGACGTAGTCCGTACCGCTGTCCGCGCACGCGGCGACCAGTTCCTCGCCGTAGCGGACGTAGGGCCCGACCGTCGTGGCCACCACGCGCGCGTGCCGGGCGAGTTCCCGCACCGAGGCCGGGTCCGCCACGTCGGCGCGCAGCACGCCGACCCGCTCACCGCCCGGCAGGGACTCGCGCAGCCGCTCCAGCCTGGTCTCGTCGCGCCCGGCGACGGCCCACCGCAGCCCGTCCGGCCCGTGTTCCGCGAGGTACCGCGCGGTGAGCGCGCCCGCGAAGCCGGTGGCCCCGAAGAGCACGATGTCGTAGGGACGATCCGTCCTGTTCAGCCTGCTCATGACACCTCTCGTCCCGCACCGCACGCCGTTGTCGGTGGCCGAGGCTAGCGTGGGTCGTGCGGAGCCCGACCACCAGCCCGGGAGGCAGCGTATGGCCGTGGACCGGAACGCCCTGAAGAAGTGGGAGAAAGTACGCCGCTTCGCCCTCGCGCTGCCCGGCGCGACCGAGGACCACCCCTGGGGCGAGACGGTGGCGAAGGTCAACAAGAAGGTCTTCGTCTTCCTCGGTGTCGACGACGGCAGCTATCCGCTGGGCGTCACCGTGAAGCTCAAGGACGAGGCCGCCCACGCCCACGCGCTGACCTGCCCCGGCGCCGAGCCCGCCGGATACGGCCTCGGCAAGGCCGGCTGGGTCCGCATCCCACTGGAACCGAAGGGGGCGCCGGCCGCCGAGCTGCTCTGCGACTGGGTCGAGGAGAGCTACCGCGCCATAGCGCCGAAACGCCTGGTGACCGAGCTCGATGCGCGCTGAGGCCGGCCCCGGCAAGATTACTAAGCGCTTGCTCTTGTGCTCCTCGAAGCAACTTCCTAACATCCCTGGTGTTACAGCAGTAGTGTCACGCCTACCTTGGGGACCGGATGGCAGAGACGCCCGAGCACGGCCCGCTCACCGGCGTACGGGTGCTGGAACTGGGCGGCATCGGCCCCGGCCCGTTCGCCGCGATGCTCCTCGCCGACCTCGGCGCCGATGTCGTCCGGGTGGACCGGCCCGGCGGCCAGGGACTCGCGATCGATCCGGCGTACGACATCACCAACCGCAACAAGCGCTCGGTGGTCATCGATCTGAAGGCCCCCGACGGCCCCGCGCGCGTGCTCGACCTGGCCGCCCGCGCGGACATCCTGATCGAGGGCTACCGCCCCGGCGTCACCGAACGCCTCGGCATCGGCCCCGAGGACTGCCACGCCCGCAACCCCCGCCTGGTCTACGGCCGGATGACCGGCTGGGGCCAGGACGGCCCGCTGGCCCGCACCGCCGGTCACGACATCGGCTACATCGCGATCACCGGCGCCCTCGGCATGATCGGCACCCCCGACCAGCCCCCACCCGCCCCGGCCAACCTGCTCGGCGACTACGCGGGCGGCTCCCTCTACCTCGTCGTCGGCGTCCTGGCCGCCCTGCACCACGCCCGCGCCACCGGCGCCGGACAGGTCGTGGACGCCGCCATCGTGGACGGCACCGCCCACCTCTCCGCGATGATCCACGGCATGCTCGCCGCCGGCGGCTGGCAGGACCGGCGCGCCGTCAACCTCCTCGACGGCGGCTGCCCCTACTACGGCACCTACGAGACCGCCGACGGCAAGTACATGGCCGTCGGCGCCCTGGAGCCGCAGTTCTACGACACCTTCCTCGACCTGCTCGGCATCGAGGGCCACGCGGACGCCCGCAAGGACTGGACCCGCTGGGGGGAGCTGCGCGAGGCCGTCACCGCCCGCTTCAGGAGCCGTACCAGGGACGAGTGGACGGCCGTCTTCGAGGGCTCCGACGCCTGTGTGGCCCCCGTCCTCACCCTCCGCGAGGCCCCGCACCACCCGCACCTGGCCGCCCGTGGCACCTTCACCGACCACGACGGCATCACCCAGCCCGCCCCGGCACCCCGCTTCTCCGCCACCCCCACCGCCGTCCGCACCGGACCCGCGCGGCCGGGCGCCGACACCGCGGACGTGGCACGCGACTGGGACGCACCCGACCTGACGAAAGGCCTCGACCTCGAATGAAGCGGCGGATCTACTCCGACGAGCACGAAGCGTTCCGCGAGACGGTCCGCGCCTTCCTCGCCAAGGAGGTGCTGCCGTACTACGAGCATTGGGAGAAGGACGGCGTCGTCTCCCGCGACGCCTGGCGCGCGGCCGGCAAGCAGGGCCTGCTCGGCCTCGCCGTGCCGGAGGAGTACGGGGGCGGCGGCAGCACCGACTTCCGCTACAGCGCCGTACTGGCCGAGGAGTTCACCCGCGCGGGTACTCCCGGACTCGCGCTGGGCCTGCACAACGACATCATCGGCCCGTACCTGACCGGCCTGGCGACCGAGGAACAGAAGCGCCGCTGGCTGCCCGGGTTCTGCGACGGCTCGCTGATCACGGCCATCGCCATGACCGAGCCCGGCGCGGGCTCCGACCTCCAGGGCATCCGCACCCACGCCGAGGACCGCGGCGACCACTGGGTGCTCAACGGCTCCAAGACCTTCATCTCCAACGGCATCCTCGCCGACCTGGTGATCGTCGTCGCCAAAACCACCCCCGAAGGCGGCGCGCACGGGCTGTCGCTGCTGGTCGTCGAGCGCGGCACGGAGGGCTTCGAGCGCGGCCGGAACCTCGACAAGATCGGGCAGAAGGCCCAGGACACCGCCGAGTTGTTCTTCCACGACGTACGCGTGCCCAAGGAGAACCTGCTCGGCGAGCTGAACGGCGCCTTCGTCCACCTGATGACGAACCTCGCCCAGGAGCGGCTCAGCATCGCCGTCGCCGCCATCGCGGGCGCCGAGCACCTGCTGGAGATCACCACCGCGTACGTCAAGGAGCGCGAGGCGTTCGGCCGCCCGCTCGCCACCAAGCAGCACATCCGGTTCGAGATCGCGGAGATGGCCACCGAGTGCGCCGTCACCCGCGCCTTCCTCGACCGCTGCATCGAGGAGCACTCGGAGGGCGGACTTGGCGCCGTGGACGCCTCCATGGCCAAGTGGTGGGCCACCGAACTGCAAAAGCGCGTCGCCGACCGCTGTCTGCAACTGCACGGCGGCTACGGCTACATGAGCGAGTACCCCGTCGCGAAGGCGTTCACCGACGGACGTATCCAGACCATCTACGGCGGGACGACCGAGATCATGAAGGAGATCATCGGCCGTTCCCTGCTGGGCTGACCCTCACCCGAAAGGCTTCCCTGTGAGCACCGAAGCGTACGTGTACGACGCGATCCGCACCCCGCGCGGCCGCGGCAAGGCGAACGGCGCCCTGCACGGCACCAAGCCCATCGACCTGGTCGTCGGACTCATCCACGAGATCCGCGACCGCTTCCCCGGCCTGGACCCGGCCGCCATCGACGACGTCGTGCTCGGCGTTGTCAGCCCGGTCGGCGACCAGGGCTCCGTCATCGCCCGGATCGCCGCCCTCGCCGCGGGCCTGCCGGACACGGTGGCCGGCGTCCAGGAGAACCGCTTCTGTGCCTCCGGCCTGGAAGCGGTCAACCTGGCCGCGATGAAGGTCCGTTCCGGCTGGGAGGACCTCGTCCTCGCGGGCGGCGTCGAGTCCATGTCCCGGGTGCCGATGGCCTCCGACGGCGGCGCCTGGTTCAACGACCCGATGACCAACCTCGCCACCAACTTCGTGCCGCAGGGCATCGGCGCCGACCTGATCGCCACCATCGAGGGCTTCACCCGGCGCGACGTCGACGAGTACGCGGCGCTGTCCCAGGAGCGCGCGGCCACCGCCTGGAAGGAGGGCCGCTTCGAGAAGTCGGTCGTCCCGGTCAAGGACCGCAACGGCCTGGTCGTCCTCGACCACGACGAGCACATGCGGCCCGGCACCACCGCCGACTCCCTGGCCAAGCTCAAGCCGTCCTTCGCCGACATCGGCGAACTCGGCGGCTTCGACGCGGTGGCGCTGCAGGAGTACCACTGGGTGGAGAAGATCGACCACGTCCATCACGCGGGCAACTCCTCCGGCATCGTCGACGGCGCCTCCCTGGTCGCCATCGGCTCCCGCGAGGTCGGCGAGCGCTACGGGCTCACCCCGCGCGCGAGGATCGTCTCGGCAGCCGTGTCCGGCTCCGAGCCCACCATCATGCTCACCGGCCCCGCCCCCGCCGCCCGCAAGGCGCTCGCCAAGGCCGGGCTGACCATCGACGACATCGACCTGGTCGAGATCAACGAGGCGTTCGCCGCGGTCGTCCTGCGCTTCGCCAAGGACATGGGCCTGCCCCTGGACAGGATCAACGTCAACGGCGGCGCCATCGCGCTCGGCCACCCGCTCGGCGCGACCGGCGCGATGATCCTCGGCACGCTCATCGACGAACTGGAGCGCCAGGACAAGCGCTACGGCCTCGCCACGCTGTGCGTCGGCGGCGGCATGGGCATCGCCACCATCGTCGAACGCGTCTGAAGACCCCAGCGGCCACACGAGACTTCAACGGAGACCCCCTCATGACCACCACCATCCGCTGGGAACAGGACCGCACCGGCGTCGTCACCCTCGTCATCGACGACCCCGACCAGTCCGCCAACACCATGAACCAGGCGTTCCGCGCCTCCCTCGCCCAGGTGGCAGACCGCCTGGAGGCGGAGAAGGACACCGTCCGCGGCGTCATCATCACCTCCGCCAAGAAGACCTTCTTCGCCGGCGGCGACCTGCGCGACCTCATCCGGGTCACCCCGGAGACGGCACAGCAGGTGTTCGAAGCGGGCCTCGCCATCAAGCGCGACCTGCGCCGCATCGAGACCCTCGGCAAGCCGGTCGTCGCCGCCCTCAACGGCGCCGCCCTCGGCGGCGGTTACGAGATCGCGCTGGCCTGCCACCACCGCATCGCCCTGGACGCCCCCGGCTCCAAGATCGGCTGCCCCGAGGTCACCCTCGGCCTGCTCCCCGGCGGCGGCGGAGTCGTCCGCACCGTCCGCCTGCTCGGCATCGCCGACGCCCTGCTGAAGGTCCTCCTCCAGGGCACCCAGTACGACCCCAGGCGCGCCCTGGCCAACGGCCTCGTCGACGACGTGGCCGAGACCCAGGAGGAGATGCTGGCCAAGGCCCGCGCCTTCATCGACGCCAACCCCGAGTCGCAGCAGCCCTGGGACCGGCCCGGCTACCGCATCCCCGGCGGCACCCCGGCGAACCCGAAGTTCGCCGCCAACCTGCCCGCCTTCCCGGCCAACCTGCGCAAGCAGACCAACGGCGCCCCCTACCCGGCCCCGCGCAACATCCTCGCCGCGGCCGTCGAGGGCGCCCAGGTCGACTTCGAGACCGCGCAGGTCATCGAGGCCCGCTACTTCGTCGAACTGGCCGCCGGGCAGATCTCGAAGAACATGATCCAGGCGTTCTTCTTCGACCTCCAGGCCGTCAACTCCGGCGCCAACCGGCCCAAGGGCATCGAGCCCCGCCAGGTCCGCAAGGTCGCCGTCCTCGGCGCGGGGATGATGGGCGCGGGCATCGCCTACTCCTGCGCCCGCGCCGGCATCGAGGTCGTCCTGAAGGACGTCTCCGTCGAGGCGGCCGCCAAGGGCAAGGGCTACTCCGAGAAGCTCTGCGCGAAGGCCGTCTCCCGCGGCCGTACGACACAGGAGAAGGCGGACGCCCTGCTCGCCCGCATCACACCGACCGCCGACCCGCAGGACGTGGCGGGCTGCGACGCGGTGATCGAGGCGGTGTTCGAGAACCCGGAGCTGAAGCACAAGGTCTTCCAGGAGATCCAGCACATCGTCGAGCCGGACGCCCTGCTGTGCTCCAACACCTCCACGCTCCCCATCACCGTCCTGGCCGAAGGCGTCGAGCGCCAGGCCGACTTCATCGGTCTGCACTTCTTCTCACCGGTCGACAAGATGCCGCTGGTCGAGATCATCAAGGGCGAGCGGACCGGCGACGAGGCGCTGGCGCGCGCCTTCGACCTGGTCCGGCAGATCAAGAAGACGCCGATCGTCGTCAACGACTCGCGCGGCTTCTTCACCTCCCGGGTGATCGGCCACTTCATCAACGAGGGTGTCGCCATGGTCGGTGAGGGCATCGAGCCCGCGTCGATCGAGCAGGCGGCGGCGCAGGCGGGCTACCCCGCCAAGGTGCTGTCCCTGATGGACGAACTGACCCTCACCCTCCCGCGCAAGATCCGCAACGAGTCCAAGCGGGCCGTGGAGGAGGCGGGCGGCACCTGGACGGCGCACCCCGCCGAGGCCGTCATCGACCGCATGGTCGACGAGTTCGGCCGCGAGGGCCGCGCGGCGGGCGCCGGCTTCTACGACTACGACGACAGCGGCAAGCGCGTCGGCCTGTGGCCGGGCCTGCGCGAGCACTTCACGAAGCCGGACGCCGAGATCCCGTTCCGGGACATGCAGGAGCGCATGCTGTTCTCGGAGGCGCTGGACACCGTCCGGCTGCTGGAGGAGGGCGTGCTGACCTCGGTCGCCGACGCCAACATCGGCTCCGTCTTCGGGATCGGCTTCCCCGGCTGGACCGGCGGTGTCCTGCAGTACATCAACGGCTACGAGGGCGGCCTGCCCGGCTTCGTAGCCCGCGCGCGGGAGCTGGCGGAGAAGTACGGCGACCGCTTCACGCCGCCCGCGCTGCTGGTGGAGAAGGCGGAGAAGGGCGAGCGGTTCACGGACGCGTAAGCCCTCGACGACGGGGCGCCGGACGGGCTTTCGCGGCCCGTCCGGCGCCGTGTCATTCCGGCTCCTCGCCCTCCGCCGCCTTGACCCAGGCCCGCAGCTCCTGCTGCATCGAGCGCTGGAACGTGGTCAACAGGGCCTGCACGACGAGCGGTTGCATCTCCGCCGACAGCGACTTCACATCGCTCGCGGCGCGTTCGGCGACCTCGCCGCGGAACAGCTGCGCCAGCTCGTGGGCGGCGGCCCGGGAGTGCGCGATCAGGACCTCGCGGGCGGCGAGGATCGCCTCCTGCGACAGCGGCATCTCCAGCAGCCGCACCCCCAGCCGCAGCAGCCCGGTGTCGATCCGCACGTCCGGGCCGACGTACTCGACGAACCCCATCTGCGCCAGCCGCTCCACGTCCTCGTCGGACAGCTCCCGCCCCGCCCGCTGCTCCAGCTCGGCGCGGGTCACCGTCTCCATGGCCTCCGGCGCCCAGGACGCCACCACGGCCCGGTGGACGGCGAGATCCTGGGCGTCCACGCCGGGCGGCAGCCGGTGCAGATACCGCTCGACGGCGGCCAGCGTCAGCCCCTGCCGCTGCAACTCCTCGATGAGCTCCAGCCGGGCCAGGTGCTCCCTCCCGTAGTGCCCCACCCGCCGCGGGCCGAGCACCGGAGGAGGCAGCAGCCCCTTGGTGCCGTAGAACCGCACCGTGCGGACCGTCATCCCCGCCCGCGCGGCCAGCTCGTCGATCGTGAGGGTGGGTTCCTCGGTGCCGGTCGTCATGTTCATCAGTATCGCTGTCTCACCAGTGCTGTGACACCACTCGGGCCGGGTTGGACCACGGGTAAATCCAGCGGCCACTGTCAGTGGCAGCGCCTACGGTGGCGTCATGTCGGAGATCGAATACGTCCGGGGTGACGCCACCGTTCCGTCGGTCAAGGGCGTCAAGGTGATCGCCCATGTCTGCAACGACATCGGGGGATGGGGAAAGGGCTTCGTGGTGGCCCTGTCCCGCCGCTGGCCGGAGCCGGAGCGGGCCTACCGCGCCTGGCACCGCGACCGCGCGGCCAACGACTTCGGCCTGGGCGCGGTGCAGCTGGTCCAGGTCGAACCGTATGTGTGGGTGGCCAACGTGATCGGCCAGCGGGGGATACGCACCGGCAGCAAGGGCGTGCCGGTCCGCTACGAGGCGATCGACACGGCCCTGGAACGGCTCGCGGACCGCGCGGCCGAACTGGGCGCGTCCGTGCACATGCCCCGGATAGGGTGCGGCCTGGCCGGGGGCAAGTGGTCCCGCGTCGAGCCGCTCATCACCGACCGGCTGGTGCGCCGGGGCATCCCCGTCACCGTCTACGACCATGGAGAGGGCGGAAGTTGAGCCGGAACACCGACGTACTCGTGCTGGGCGGGGCGGGTGTCGACACCATCGTCCAGGTGCCCGAGCTGCCGCTGCCGTACGCCGACAGCTACATGATCGAGTCCGGGGTGCACACCCGCGCCGGACAGACCGGGGACTTCGTCGCGCTCGGTCTGACCGCGCTCGGCGTGCGCGTCCACCACCTCGACCTGCTCGGCGACGACCCCGAGGGCGACCTGGTGCGCGCCCTGCACGAGGAGCGCGGCATCGGCCTGACCGCCGTACCCCAACCGCTCGGCACCAAGCGCGCCGTGAACCTCGTCGGCCCCGACGGCCGCCGGCTCTCCCTGTACGACATCAGCAGGTCGGCCCCCGAGGACCGCTTCCCGGAGGACACCGTCCGCGCCCTCGCCGGGGCGAGCCGACACGCGCACGTGTCCATCACCCACCCCTGCGCCGACGCCCTGCCGCTGCTCCGCGAGGCAGGCGTCACGATCTCCACCGACCTGCACAACTGGGACGGCGAGAACCCCTACCACGAGCCCTTCGCCCTCGCCGCCGACCTGGTCTTCCTCTCCACGACGGCCCTGGACGACCGGGAGTCGACCATGCGCCGCATCGCCCGCGAGGGCCGCGCACAGGCCGTCGTCGCCACCGCCGGCGCCGAGGGCGCGTACCTCCTGGCCGACGGCGAGCTGACCCACGTACCCACGGTCACACCCCCGGCCCCGGTCGTCGACTCCAACGGCGCCGGAGACGCCTTCGCCGCCGCCTTCCTCTTCGGCTACCTGAACGGCGAACCCCTCACCCGCTGCGCCCAGTACGGCGCGATCGCGGGCGCCTACGCCTGCACGGTCCCGGCGACCCGCGCGGACGCGATCTCCCGCGACGCCCTCCTCGCCCAGGCGCGCCGAAACGCCCAGGCGCGCCGAAACGCCCAGGCGCGCTGAAACGCCCGGGCGCTCCGAAACAGGCACCGGCCGTGGCCCCGCCGGAGACCACGGCCGGTACAGGGGGGCTCAGTGCTCGTGCACGTCAGCCGTCGCGACCAGCTTCTTCCACGACTTCGGCTGCACCGGCGCCGACGCCTTCCGCGCGATCGACGCGGCACGCGCCTCCGGAGCCGCCGGCTTCGACGGCTCGTACAGCCACGTGTCGAAGAACTCGCCCAGCGACCGCGCGGACACCCGCTCCGCGTACGTGCGGAAGTCGGCCACCGTCGCGTTGCCGTGGGCGTACTTGGCGGTCCAGCCCTTCAGGATGGCGAAGAAGTCCTCGTCGCCGATCTCGTTCCGCAACGCCTGAAGGGCCAGCGCGCCCCGGTCGTAGACGGCGAGGTGGAACTGGTTGTCCGGACCCGGGTCACCGGGCCGTACCGTCCAGAACGGGTCGTCCGCCGGGTGCGAGGCGTACACGTAGTCGGCGATCTCCTGGGTCGTGCCCTCGCCCTCGTGCTCGGACCACAGCCACTCGGAGTAGCGGGCGAATCCCTCGTTGATCCAGATGTCCTTCCAGCCGGCCACCGACACGAGGTCGCCGTACCACTGGTGGGCCAGCTCGTGCACGACCACCGAGGTGTTGGTGCCGCTGGAGAACCGGGCGGGGCTGTAGAACGGCCGGGTCTGCGTCTCCAGCGCGTACCGCGTGCTGGTGTTGGGCACATAGCCGCCGACCGAGTTGAACGGGTACGGCCCGAAGTACTCGCTCAGCCAGTCGGTGATCTCACCGGACCGCTCGATGCTGGCGCGCGCGGCGTTGTAGTTGTCGCCCAGGTCCTTGCTGTAGGCGTTGATGACGGGGATGCCGCTCTCCGTCGTCGACGTCGTGATGTCGAACCTGCCGACCGCCAGCGTGGCCAGGTACGTCGCCTGCGGCTTGTTGGACCGCCAGTTGTAGCGGGTCCAGCCGAGCCGTGAACTCGTGGACTGGAGGGTGCCGTTGGAGATGGCCTGGGTGCCGGTGGGCACTTGGACGGACACGTCGTAGGTGGCCTTGTCCCGCGGGTGGTCGTTGCTCGGGAACCACCACCAGGCCGCCTCGGGCTCGTTGGCGGCGACCCCGCCGTCCTGGGTGCGGTGCCAGCTGGTGAAGCCGTAGGCGCTCTTGCTCGACGGCACGCCGCTGTAGCGGACCACGACGGTGATGTCCGAGCCCTTGGCGAGCGGGTGCTTCGGGGTGATCTCCAGCTCGTGCTCGCCGGAGGTGGAGAACGACGCCTTCGCGCCGTTGACCCGCACCTCCGAGACGTCGAGCAGGAAGTCCAGATTGAACCGTGACAGATCCTGCGTGGTGCGGGCCAGCAGGGTCGCCGTCCCCTCCAGCAGGTCGGTCGTGGGCTGGTACTTCAGCCGCAGGTCGTAGTGGCCGACGTCGTATCCGCCGTTGCCGTAGGCCGGGTAGTAGGGATCGCCGATGCCCGGGGCGCCTTGCGTGGAACTCGCGGCCGATGCCGGGATCGCCAGCAGTACGGTGGCCGCCGCGAGCGCGCCGGGCGCGAGATATCTGCGGTGCACGAAAGCTCCAAGTCGTTGGGGACCGAAGGCTGTTCGAACCCTATTGACTCCCTGTGCCCCGCAGGTGTCTACAGGCCCCGCTGTCACACGATCGCCATTCGGCCGACACGCGCACGCAGTACACCCACCCCCCTCACCCTGCCCGATTGCCCTCTTCTGCGCGGGAGTTGACCGCTGTACCGTCCGGCGCATGCCGATACGCACGCGCTTCACGATCTGGAGACCGCTCGCGACGGCGGCCACGGCCGCCCTGATGGCAACCCTCCTCACCCCGGCGACGGCCCAGGCGGGCCCGCGCACGAGTGAACCCGTCTACTCCTACGAGACCGCCATCCGCGAGGCCGTATGGGTGGACACCCGCATCGACGGTGACGCAGACGGCCGCACCGACCGGGTCGCCGTCGACATCGTCCGCCCCCGCGAACCCGCCGAGCGGGGCCGCAAGGTGCCCGTCATCATGGACGCCAGCCCCTACTACTCCTGCTGCGGACGGGGCAACGAGAGCCAGCGCAAGACGTACGACGCCAACGGGAACGTCGTACAGATGCCGCTGTACTACGACAACTACTTCGTGCCCCGCGGATACGCCTTCGTCGGCGTCGACCTCGCCGGCACCAACCGCTCCGACGGCTGCGTGGACGTCGGAGGGCGCTCCGACATCCAGTCCGCCAAGGCCGTCGTCGACTGGCTCAACGGCCGCGGCCGGGCCTACACCACCCGCACCGGCACCACCCGGGCCAGGGCCACCGGCTGGACCAACGGCAAGACCGGGATGATCGGCAAGAGCTACGACGGCACCATCGCCAACGGCGTCGCCGCCACGGGCGTGGAGGGCCTGGAGACCGTCGTCCCGATCGGCGCCATCTCCTCCTGGTACGACTACTACTTCGCCCAGGGCGCCCCGCTCTACGACTCCGGCCCCGAGTGGCTGTCGAACTACGTCGAGAGCCCCGACGCCCGTGCCCGCTGCGCCGCCGTCCAGCGGAAGCTCGTCGACGGCGCCCCGCGCACCGGGGCCTGGACGCCGCTGTGGAGCGAGCGCGACTACGTGCCGGACGCCGACCGCGTCGAGGCCAGTGTCTTCGTCGTCCACGGCATGCAGGACCTCAACGTCCGCACCAAGCACTTCGGCCAGTGGTGGGACGCCCTGGCCAGGAACGGCGTGGAGCGCAAGATCTGGCTCACCCAGGCCGGTCACGTCGACCCCTTCGACTTCCGCCGCGCCGACTGGGTCCGCACCCTGCACCGCTGGTTCGACCACGAACTCCTCGGCTACGACAACGGCATCGACGACGAGCCGATGGCCGACATCGAGCGCGGCCCCGACCAGTGGGTCACCTCCCAGGTCTGGCCCCCGCGCGGCACCGAGAAGACCACCCTGCGCCCCGCCGAAGGACCCCAGGACGGCGTCGGCACCCTCGGTCTGAAACGGGACCGCGGCACCGAGACCTTCACCGACGACCCGGCGCGCGACGAGACCGACTGGGCCGCCCACATCGACCGGCCCACCCCCGACAAGGCGGGCTTCGCCACCGCACCGCTCACCCGCGACCTGCGTCTGTCCGGCTCCTCGAAGGTCACCGTCACCGCCACCCCGAGCACCTCCTCCGCCCACCTCTCGGCGGTCCTGGTGGACCTCGGCCCCGACACCATCCGGGACTACGCGAGCGCGGGCGAGGGCATCACCACCCTCACCGAACGCACCTGCTGGGGCGTCAGTGCGCCCGGTGACAGCGCCTGCTTCCGGGAGACCGCGGCGAAGACCGCCGACGTCGACTTCACCATCGTCAGCCGGGGCTGGGCCGACCTCGCCTCCTACGGCGGAGCACCGCTCACACCGGGCGAGCCGCACACCGTCACCCTCGACCTGGCCGCCACCGACCATGTCGTCCCGGCCGGACACCGGCTCGCCCTGATCGTCGCGGGCACCGACAAGGACCTCATCGACCCCCCGTCCACCCGGCCCACCCTGACGCTCGACCTGACCCGCACCTCGGCCCGGCTGCAGCTGGTCGGCGGCGCCCCCGCCTTCCGCGCGGCCACCTCGGGAGCGGCCACCGCCCTGGGCGAGGCCGTCCTGGACGGCGTACGCGATCCGCGCACCGCCCCGCGTGTCCCGGAGGCATCGTGAAGTCCCGGGTCGCCGCGCTGATCGCGGCCGCCCTCGCCGCACCCCTGCTGTCGCTTCCCGCACAGGCGGCCGACACCGCGCCCCGCACCGGCTTCGAGGAGTCGGGCGGCGCCCGCTGGACCAGCCAGCCGGAGGAGCAGGCGTTCCTCGCCGCCGTCGACCGGGCGAGCGAGCGCATGTCGGTCTCCCGGATCGGCACCACGAAACAGAACCGCCCGCTCCAACTCGTCCGCATCGGCACCCGCCCCACCACCCGCACCGTCCTGCTGGTGTGCAGCCAGCACGGCGACGAACCCGCCGGCCGCGAGGCCTGCCTGACCACCGTCCGCGACCTTGCCCTCGGCGACGACGCCCGGACCCGACGCTTGCTGCGGTCCACCACCGTGCTGGTCGTGCCCACCGCCAACCCCGACGGCCGGGCCGCCGACACCCGGGGCAACAGCGACGGCGTCGACATCAACCGCGACCACCTCGCCCTGCGCACCGCCGAGGGCCGGGCCCTGGCCGCCGTGATCCGCGACCGCGCCCCCGACGTCGTCTACGACCTGCACGAGTACGGCGCCACACCCCCGTACTACGACAAGGACCTGTTCGACCTGTGGCCCCGCAACCTCAACACCGCCCCCGCCCTGCACCGCGAGGCCCGCACCCTGTCGCTGGACTACGTCCGCCCCGCCGCCGAGGCCGACGGCCAAACCACCGGCACCTACGGGATCTGGACCGACCCCGTCACCGGTGAGCCGACCCGGCAGGTCGCCGGCGACGGACAGGAACGCATCCTGCGGAACATGTCCGGAATCAAGCACACCGTCGGCCTGCTCATCGAGAGCCGCGTGGACAACCTGACCGGCGTGCCCGCGCCGGTCAACAACCGGCGCCGGGTCGGCTCCCAACTCGCCGCCCTCGACGGCCTGTTCGCCTTTGCGGGGGAGCGGGGCCGGACGGTCGACGCGGCCACCGCCGCCGCCCGTCGCGCCGGTCTGCGCGACACCGGACCGGTCTACCTGGGCGGCGCCGACAACGAGCCGCCGGAACCGGCCGAGACACTGCCCGACCCACCCTGCGGCTACCGGCTGACGGCCGAGCAGTACACCGAGTTCAAGGACGAACTCGCCCTGCACGGTGTACGGACACACGGCACCTACGTCCCGCTCCGCCAGCCCCTGCGCGCCCTCGTCCCGCTGCTCCTCGACGAACGGGCCCCCTACCACCTCACCGTCGCCCAGCCCGACACCGACTGCTGAAACGGAGGAGAACGACGGCACGTGTGGTACGTCCTAGAGGCTACGAAACGGACATTTCGACGGCCTCCACGGGAAGGTGCCGCAGGTGACGGAAGACCTGAAGAAACGGGGTGGCTGGGAAGGCCCCACGGACGTTCCCAGCCACCAGCCGACGGACCGGGTGGTGTTCGGCGTGACCGCCGTGATCACCGTGGCCTTCGTCATCTGGGGCGCGGTGGCCACCGACTCGCTGGAGACGGTCTCCAGCAAGCTGCTCAACGGCCTGATCCACAACGGCGGCTGGGCCTTCATGCTCGCCGCCTCCTGCTTCGTCGTCTTCGCCCTCTGGCTCGCCATCAGCCGCTACGGCCGCATCACCCTCGGCGCCGAGGGCGAGGAGCCCGAGTTCCGCACCGTGTCCTGGGTCGCGATGATGTTCAGCGCGGGCATGGGCATCGGTCTGATGTTCTACGGCGTGAGCGAGCCGCTCACCCACTACCTGGTCCCGCCCCCGGGCACCGACCCCGCCAACTCCGGCGAACGCATGGAGACGGCGATGGCGACCACCCTCTTCCACTGGACCCTGCACCCGTGGGCGATCTACGCCGTGGTCGGCCTCGCCATCGCCTACAGCACCTTCCGCAGACGCCGCCGCCAGACCATCAGCGCCGTCTTCACCCCGCTCATCGGCGAGAAGAACGCGGGCAGCACCGGCGGCCGGATCATCGACATCCTCGCGATCATCGCCACGGTGTTCGGCTCCGCGGCCTCCCTGGGCCTCGGCGCGCTCCAGATCGGCTCGGGCTTCCAGGAACTGGACTGGATGGACGACGTCAGCGAGGGGCTGCTCGTCGCCATCATCGCCGTACTGACCCTGGCGTTCGTCACCTCCGCGGTGTCCGGCATCGAGCGGGGCATCCAGTGGCTGTCCAACACCAACATGGTGCTCGCCCTGATCCTCGCCGTGTTCGTGTTCATCGCGGGCCCCACGATCATCGTGCTCGACCTGCTGCCCACCTCGATCTTCGCCTACCTCGGCGATCTGCCCCAGCTCGCCGGCCGCACCGAGGCCAGCGGCGGCGAGGGCGTCGCGGACTGGCTCGGCAGCTGGACCGTCTTCTACTGGGCCTGGTGGATCTCCTGGACGCCCTTCGTCGGCATGTTCATCGCCCGGATCAGCCGCGGGCGCACCATCCGGCAGTTCGTCGGCGGCGTCATCCTGGTGCCCAGCACCGTCAGCCTGATCTGGTTCGCGATCTTCGGCGGCTCGGCGATGAAGCTCAGGGAGGGCGGCGCGCTCGGCGGCGAGGACACCCCCGAGGGCCAGCTCTTCGGCCTGCTCCAGGAGTTCCCCGTCCCCACCGTCATGAGCGTGCTGGTGATGATCCTGGTCGGCATCTTCTTCGTGTCGGGCGCCGACGCCGCGTCCATCGTGATGGGCACGCTCTCCCAGAAGGGCGCCCTCGAACCCGGGCGGCTCGTCGTGGTGTTCTGGGGTGTGGTGACCGGCGCCGTCGCGGCCATCATGCTGCTCGTCGGCAGCGGCCAGGGCGACGCCCTGACCGGTCTGCAGAACCTGACGATCCTCGCCGCCGCGCCGTTCGTCCTCGTCATGATCGGCATGTGCGTCGCCCTCATGCGCGACCTGCGCCACGACCCGGTCATCGTGCGCGGCGAGATGGGCAACGAGGCCGTGGAGCTCGCCGTGATCACCGGCCACCGGGAGTACGACGGCGCCTTCGAGATCAAGGTCGGCCCGGGCCGCGGCACCGGGACCGAGGGGGACCCGCTGGGCCACGAGCACGTCTGAGCGTCAGCGGGAGGCGAGGGCGGCGGCCTCCCGCGCACAGCCCCAGGCCACCGTCACCCCGGCGCCGCCATGGCCGTAGTTGTGCACCAGCACCCGCCCGTCCGGCAGGAGTTCGCGCTCCAGCCGGACCGCGTCCCGCACCGGCCGCAGCCCCACCCGGTGCGCCAGCACCCGCGCGTCGGCGATCTCCGGACGCAGCGCGGCACAGCGCCGCACGATCGCCTCGGCCGTCTTCGGGTCCGGCTCCAGCGACCAGGCGTCGTCCTGTGCCGTGCCGCCCAGCAGCAGCCGCCCCGGCTGCGGGAAGAAGTACGCCATCTCCCCGTCGTCGTCACTGGAGGTGAGCCAGGTGTCGATGCCGGGGTTCTCCACCACCACCAACTGCCCCCGTACGGGCCGCAGTGCGGGGTCCGGCACCAGCTCGCGGGCGCCCAGACCGGTGCAGTTGACCACCACCGGCGCCCCGGCCTCGGCGAGCGAGGACACCGTCCGCGTCTCGACCGCCCCGCCCGCCTCCCGCAACCGCTCCCGCAGCCACGGCAGATGAGTCGACATGTCGATGAGCGGCAGCCGGGCCCACAGCCCCGCCGTACCGCCCTCGGCCTCCGTCACGGCCCGTACGCCCGGCACCCGCCCCGCGGCCCAGGCGTCCGCCCCGTCCAGCTCCCCCTCACCCAGTACCCCTTCGACCATGCGTACGCCGGTCGCGTCCGGGTCGGCCGCCAGCTCCGCGTACACATCGAGAGAGGTCAGCGCCCAGTCCCGGGCCAGGGCGAGCGGTTCGATCCTGTACGGCCACCACAGCGCGCCCGCGACGGCCGAGGTGGTCCGCTCGACGGGGTCCCGTGTCCACACCCGCACCCGGTGCCCGCGCTCCGTCAGCACCAGGGCCGTGGTCAGCCCGATGACCCCGCCGCCGACCACGATGACTTCGTCGTTCCGCCCGGTCTCCACGCGTGGACCGTAGCGGAATGTGCCATGCCGTGCTCACATCACCCCCGCGCTGGGGATACTCACAGCATGTCTGCCGAGTACGCGACCTTCGGCCTGGCACCGGCGATGCGTGCCGGTGGCGTCCTCGCCAACGGTGACTACCAAGTGCACCGGGACTTCGTCGACTTCGTCGTCGACGGCCGCCCGCTGCTGTTCCAGCTCTCCGACCTCGACGCCGTCTCCCCGCTCGCCTCCGACGTACCACCCGCGATCTTCACCGCCCACGTCCGCAGCCTCCTGCTGGAGGCGGACGCCCCGCTTCCGGGCGGCCGTTACGTCATCTACGGCTGCCCCGAGTGCGAGAACCTCGCCTGTGGCGCGGTCACCGCCGCCATCGAGGCGGACGGCACCGACTTCATCTGGCGGGACTTCGCCTGGCAGACCGACGAACACGCCGACCTCGAACGCAACGGCTACCACGGCATAGGGCCCTTCCGGTTCCGCGGCACCGAGTACCGCGCCGCGCTGGCCTCCCTCCTCGATCAAGCCCCCGCCGGTGGCCGGCGCCGGGTCCTGCTCATCGGCGCCCGGGTCGCCCTGCTGGCCAAGCTCGCCGCCGCCCTGCGCACCATCGGCATCGGCGCCGACATCACCCGCGACGCCGAGGGCGTCCCCGCCGACGAACTGCGCTCCTACGGCGCCGTCGCCTTCGGCCGCGCGATCAGCGCCGAGGAACGCGCCGCCGTACGCGCCGCCTTCCAGCGCGCCGGGGTCGAGGTGGCCTACGTCGACGGCCTCGCCCCGATCGTCCCGCTGCTGGTCGCCCAGATCGAACACGCCCTCGACCGCAGCCCGCTCCAGCAGCGCCGGCTGACCCGGCTGGTCGCGGCCGACGGCGAGGCCGGGGTGGAGGTCACCTCCCCGTGCCGGGTCCGTCTCACCGCGTACCGCCTGGACCGCCTGTACCGCACGCACACCCACGAGGTCTTCGACGGCGTCCTGGAAGCCGGCCGCCACCGCATCGCCCTGGACACCAAGGCGGTGAAGGGCGAGTCCTTCGTGGTGGCGCGGACCTCCGGGAGCGTACTGGTGGAGGCCATGGCCCGGTGACCTGGGAGGAGCACGACAGCACCTAGGATCGGGTCCCTGATGACTGCCACCCTCGTCGTGAAGAACCTCGCCGCCGGACACGGCGACCGTGCCCTGTTCAGCGGGCTCGACCTCGTCGTCGCGCCCGGGGACGTGATCGGTCTGGTCGGTGCCAACGGCGCCGGGAAGTCCACCCTCCTGAGGATGCTCGCGGGCCTCGCGGCGCCCGAGGAGGGCGAGCTGCGGCTCTCCCCGCCGACCGCGACCGTCGGCCACCTCCCGCAGGAGCCGGAGCGGCGCCCCGGGGAGACCGTCCGCCAGTTCCTGGCCCGTCGCACCGGCGTCGCCGAGGCCCAGCGCGCCATGGACGAAGCCACCCAGGCCCTGGTCGACGGCGCCCCCGGCGCGGACGACGCCTACGCCGCAAGCCTGGAGCGCTGGCTGGACCTGGGCGGCGCCGACCTCGACGAGCGCGCGGAGGAGGTCGCCGACTCCCTGGGCCTCGCCGTCGACCTGGACCTGCCGATGACGGCCCTCTCCGGCGGCCAGGCCGCCCGCGCCGGACTCGCCTCGCTGCTGCTCTCCCGCTATGACGTCTTCCTTCTCGACGAGCCCACCAACGACCTCGACCTCGACGGCCTGGAACGCCTGGAGCGCTTCGTCACCGGCCTGCGCGCCGGCACCGTCGTCGTCAGCCACGACCGCGAGTTCCTCACCCGCACCGTCACCAAGGTCCTCGAACTCGACCTCGCCCAGCAGCGCGTCAACCTCTACGGCGGCGGCTACGCGGCCTACCTGGAGGAGCGCGAGGTCGCTCGCCGGCACGCCCGCGAGGACTACGAGGAGTACGCCGACAAGAAGGCCGCCCTCCACGAGCGGGCGCAGACGCAGCGCGCCTGGATGGACAAGGGCGTGAAGAACGCGCGCCGCAAGGCGGGCAACGACAACGACAAGATCGGCCGCAAGTTCCGCAGCGAGGCCAGCGAGAAGCAGGCCGCCAAGGCCCGCCAGACCCAGCGCATGATCGAGCGCCTGGAGGTCGTCGAGGAGCCGCGCAAGGAGTGGGAACTGCGCATGGAGATCGCCTCCGCACCCCGCTCCGGGGCGGTGGTGGCCACCCTGCGCGAGGCCGAGGTGCGCCGGGACGGCTTCACGCTCGGCCCGGTCACCCTCCAGATCGACTGGGCGGACCGGGTCGCGGTCACCGGCGCCAACGGCGCGGGCAAGTCCACCCTCCTCGGCGCCCTCCTCGGCCGTATCCCCCTGACCGCGGGACAGTCGGCGCTCGGCTCCGGGGTGCTGATCGGCGAGGTCGACCAGGCCCGCGAGCTGTTCCTCGGCGAGGAGTCACTGCTGGACGCCTTCTGCGCGGCCGTCCCGGACACCGAGCCGGCGGAGGTGCGCACGCTCCTGGCCAAGTTCGGCCTGAAGGCGAACCACGTGCTGCGCCCGGCGGCCACCCTCTCACCCGGCGAGCGCACGAGGGCCGCCCTCGCCCTGCTCCAGGGCCGGGGCGTCAACCTCCTCGTCCTCGACGAGCCGACGAACCACCTCGACCTGCCCGCCATCGAGCAACTGGAGTCGGCCCTCGACTCCTACGAGGGCACGCTCCTGCTGGTGACCCACGACCGCCGGATGCTGGACGCGGTACGGGTGACCCGCCGCCTGGAGGTGGCGGACGGCAAGGTGACCGAGCGCTAGTCAGCTCTTGCCCTTGCCCTTGAGCAGGGCGCAGACGAAGTTCTCCTGAACCGCGCGCAGCTTGCGCAGCAGTTCGGGCTTGAGGGTCTGGTTGATCTGGGTCGTGGTGGAGAAGGTGAGCGACTTGCGCCCGTCCGGGGTCGCCGCGATCAGCTGGGTGTAGCCGGGGGTGTTGCCGGTGTGGCCGAGGACGACACCGCAGCGGGTCTGGTACCGGAACAGCGCGAGCCCCGCCATGTTCCTCCCCGGCCCCGCGGGCTCGGACGCGCCCTCGATCCAGGCACGCTGCTGCTTCACGACGGGGCGGCCGTAGAGCTTGCCCCCGGCGTAGCCGCGGACGAAGCGGGTCATGTCGGCGGGCGTGGAGACGATGCCGCCCGAGGCCCACACCCCGGACATGCTGATCAGCTCGCTGACGTCCTCGGTCGGCTCGCCCGGGGTCACGTCGTAGCCGTGCAGGTACGGCGTCGGCATGCGGTACCCCTGCGGCAGGCTGGTGTTCCGCAGCCCGAGCGGCCGGTACACCAGCTCCCGCAGCAGCCGCTCGTACCGCTCACCGGTGACGGCCTCGGCCATCAGCGCGACGGCGATGTTGTCGGAGTTGGAGTACTGGTACCGGCTGCCCGGCCGGAAGTTGAGCGGCCGGTCGGCGACGTAGTCGAGCAGTTTGCGCGAGTCGAAGTGGTGGTGCGGGTCGGCGAGCAGCGTCTCCCGGAACCGCAGGGAATCGGAGTAGTCGGGCAGCCCGCTGGTGTGGTTGAGCAACTGCCGCAGCGTCACGGACCGCCACGCCTTCGGCAGACCGGGCAGCCGCTTCCCGATGGTGTCGTCGAGGCTCAGATCCCCGAGCTGGACGAGTGACAGCGCTACCGCCCCGCTGAACGCCTTGGCCGCACTGGCGATCCGCATGTGGTCGTACGGCCGGGGCTTGCGCTGGGTACCCAGCTCGGCGACTCCGGCCTTGACCACCTTCACGTGGTGCCCGTCCTTGAGCACGGCGATGATCCCGGGCGGTCCGCCCGGTCTGCGGGTCAGCTCCTCCAACTGCCGCTGAAGGGCGGGGTCGGTCTCCGGCCGAGGATGCCCGGCGGCACTCGCGGCAGCGGGGGACAGCCCGGCGAGACAGACCACGGCCAGGGGAACCGCCCCCCACCGGGCACGGCGGACGACAGGACGACGCTTCGACATGGGCACTCCCGTGGGACACAGAACCGGTCGCGCACCAGCCTGCGGTCCCCGGGAGCGCCGGGCCGCTCGTGTTGCTGCACACGGCCCAACGCGGGGGCGTTCGCGCCTGCCCCCGCACCGGGCCGTGGATCAGCGCTTGCCCTTCTTCGGGTCCAGCAGGCCCGCTCGGCGCAGGGCGTCGGCCATGGCGCTGTTGGCCGGGGGCGGGGCCTGGCGGGAGCCACCGCCGCCGGAGGGCCGGCCCTGGCGCTGCTGGGGCGGACGTCCACCGCGCTGCTGGCGGCGCTCGCCTCCGCCGCCCTGGCTCTGCGGGGTCGCCTCGTCGTCCAGGCGCAGCGTCAGCGAGATGCGCTTGCGCGGGATGTCCACGTCAAGGACCTTCACCTTGACGATGTCGCCGGGCTTGACCACGTCCCGCGGGTCCTTCACGAAGGTCTTGGACATCGCGGAGACGTGCACCAGGCCGTCCTGGTGGACGCCGACGTCGACGAAGGCGCCGAAGGCGGCCACGTTGGTCACCACGCCCTCCAGGACCATCCCGGAGGACAGGTCGGAGAGCTTCTCCACGCCCTCCTTGAAGGTGGCCGTCTTGAAGGCGGGACGCGGGTCGCGGCCGGGCTTCTCCAGCTCCTTGAGGATGTCGGTCACGGTCGGCAGACCGAACGTCTCGTCCACGAACTCCTGCGGCTTCAGCGACCGCAGCACGCTGGTGTTGCCGATCAGGCTCGCCACCTCCTGGCCGGAGGTCTTCACCATCCGCCGGACCACCGGGTACGCCTCGGGGTGCACGCTGGAGGCGTCCAGCGGGTCGGTGCCGCCCCGGATGCGCAGGAAGCCCGCGCACTGCTCGTACGCCTTGGGGCCGAGCCGCGGCACCTTCTTCAGCTCGGCGCGGGACCGGAACGGGCCGTTGGCGTCGCGGTGCGCCACGATGTTCTCGGCGAGCCCGGAGGTGATGCCGGAGACCCGGGCGAGCAGCGGGGCGGACGCGGTGTTCACGTCCACGCCGACGCCGTTCACACAGTCCTCCACCACCGCGTCCAGCGAGCGCGACAGCTTCACCTCGGACAGGTCGTGCTGGTACTGGCCGACACCGATCGACTTCGGGTCGATCTTCACGAGCTCGGCCAGCGGGTCCTGCAGCCGTCGCGCGATGGAGACCGCGCCGCGCAGCGACACGTCCATGTCGGGCAGCTCCTGCGAGGCGAACGCGGAGGCCGAGTACACCGAGGCGCCGGCCTCGGACACCATCACCTTGGTGAGCTTCAGCTCCGGGTGCCTGGCGATGAGTTCACCGGCGAGCTTGTCGGTCTCCCGGGACGCCGTGCCGTTGCCGATCGCGATCAGCTCGACCGCGTGCTCCTTGGCGAGCCGCGCCAGCTTGGCGATGGCCTCGTCCCAGCGGTTGGCCGGGACGTGCGGGTAGATGACGTCGGTGGCGACGACCTTGCCGGTCGCGTCGACCACGGCCACCTTCACGCCCGTGCGGAAGCCCGGGTCCAGGCCGAGCGTCGCGCGCGTGCCGGCCGGGGCGGCGAGCAGCAGGTCCCGCAGGTTCGCCGCGAAGACGTTCACCGCCTCGTCCTCGGCGGCGGTCCGCAGCCGCAGCCGCAGGTCGATCCCGAGGTGCACCAGGATCCGGGTCCGCCAGGCCCAGCGGACGGTGTCCTGCAGCCACTTGTCGGCCGGGCGGCCCCGGTCGGCGATACCGAACCGCGCGGCCACGATGCCCTCGTACGACGACGGCCCGTCCGTCGGCTCCTCCGGCTCCAGGACGAGGTCGAGGACCTCCTCCTTCTCGCCGCGCAGCATCGCCAGAATCCGGTGCGAGGGCAGCTCGGTGAAGGGCTCGGAGAAGTCGAAGTAGTCGGCGAACTTGGCGCCCGCCTCCTCCTTGCCCTCGCGCACCTTGGCGGTCAGCCGCCCGCGCACCCACATCCGCTCGCGCAGCTCGCCGATCAGGTCGGCGTCCTCGGAGAACCGCTCGGTGAGGATCGCGCGGGCGCCGTCGAGGGCGGCCTGCGGATCGGCCACGCCCTTGTCGGCGTCGACGAAGGCCGCCGCCGCGGCGAGCGGCTCGACCGCCGGGTCCGTGAGCAGGCCCTCGGCGAGCGGTTCGAGACCGGCCTCGCGGGCGATCTGCGCCTTGGTCCGCCGCTTGGGCTTGAAGGGCAGGTAGATGTCCTCCAGGCGCGCCTTGGTCTCGGCGCCCCGGATCCGCGCCTCCAGCTCGTCGGTGAGCTTGCCCTGCTCGCGCACGGACTCCAGGATCGCCGTCCGGCGCTCCTCCAGCTCCCGCAGATAGCGCAGCCGCTCCTCGATCGTGCGCAGTTGCGCGTCGTCGAGCATCTCGGTCGCTTCCTTGCGGTAGCGGGCGATGAAGGGCACCGTCGAACCGCCGTCGAGCAGTTCCACGGCAGCCTTCACCTGCCGCTCCCGTACGCCGAGTTCCTCGGCGATCCTGCCTTCGATGGACCCTGCTGCCATGGACCCGCTGGACCCGGGTGTCGTCACGATCCCGTACCGCCTTCTCACTGAGGTTGCGCGGCAATTGTGGCAGGTGACACCGACAACCGGGGATCAGGGCGCCACCGGATCAGGCGCGGTGCCCCTTGGCGCTGCCCGAGGCGCCGCCGAACAGCCGGGCGAGCGCCCGGAACGGCAGCGTGACGACAGTGGCGATGGCGCCGCCGATCTGGCGCAGAACATCAGCGATAGCACGGAACACGAGCATCCCCTTTCCTTCCCGACCGGGCCGGCCGGTGGGTGCCGGGTACCTCACCTGCGCCGGGGCATGCACGGCGGTCGATCAGGGACGTATCGATCAGCCCGGGAGAAGGCCCGCCGCATGTGGTCGCGCCGGCCGGCGGGGCGGTCCGTACCGATGCGGCCGCGGCCGCGCGGACCGCTGCCGGTCCCGGTGCCGCGCCGGTCGGCCCTTGCCGGTCAGCCCTTCCCGATCAAGTCCGCCGGAAAGGCGCCCGCCGCCAGTGCCGTGCGGACGAACCCGGAGGTCAGTTCGGTCAGCCGGGCGACGCCCTCGGGGCCCAGGTGTTCGTAGGGCGCGCGGTCCAGGCGGTCCGTGTGCTGTTCGATCTCCTCGCGCAGGGCGGTGCCCCGGTCGGTGAGGCCGCCGGAGTCGTCCAGCAGTCCGCGCTCGCGCAGCCGGGCGCAGGCCGCCTCCCAGTCGTCCTGGCTCCAGCCGCGGGTGGCCAGTTGCCAGCGCGGGGTGAAGCCGCGGCCGGTCGCGGTATGCGTCACCAGGGCCTCCAGGCCGTCCAGTTCGGCGGAGACCAGCGCGATCAGATGCCCGTCGCCCCGGTACTCGCGCAGCAGCGTGGCCGCGTGGAAGTACGCCAGGTGCGGCTCCCCGGGGACGGGGAGGTCGGCGTGGGCGGCGTACAGCGGGCGGGCGTGGCGCGTGCACGCCTCGGCGGCGCGCAGGGCCAGCCGCGCGGCCTCCGCCATCTCCGCCGAGGCGACGGCGTCGTCCCCGAGCAGCCGACGGAGCATGGCGTCCACGGCACGCGCGCGTGCCGCCAGCACCTGCTCCGGGGCGGCCGTCCGCCACACGGCGGGGACGTGCCGGGCCACGGCCTCGTACTTGTAGTTGTAGAAGGTCGCGGCCACGGTCCCGGGCCCCGCGGCGCCCAGGGCGGCGGCCCGCATCGCGAAGTTCACGGCCTTGGGGTGGGTGATCCCGAGGGCCTGCGCCTCCTGGCCCAGTTCGGGCGCGAAGTAGTGCAGGGCGTGCAGCGTGTTGAGGGCACTGGCGCAGCGGCGGGCCGCGCGCGGGTCCAGGGCGGCTGTAGTCATGCCCGGCAGGTTACCGACCGGTTGGTATCTCCTGTCCAGAGGGCTGCCCGGATGACAGGAAGACGGCGGCCCGGATGACAGGAAGACGGCGGCCCGGATGGCAGGAAAGGTGGGAAGCTCGTCATTGCGGCCATCGCCCCGCCCGCCAAGAATCGTGTGCATGGCGCAGCGAACGGTTCTCCTGGTCCTCTTCGACGGCGTCCAGAGCCTGGACGTCACCGGCCCGCTGGAGGTCTTCGCGGGCGCGGAGCTGCGGGTCCGGGGCAGCTACGGCATCAGCACCGCCTCCCTGGACGGCGCCCCGGTCCGCACCTCCAGCGGCCTGACCCTGGTCCCGGACACCTCCCTCGCCGCCGCGCCCGCACCGCACACCCTCCTGGTCCCCGGCGGACAGGGCACCCGGAGCCCGGCTCCCGCCCTGACGGACTGGCTGCGCGCACACGGTCCGCACATCCCACGCCTGGTCTCGGTCTGCACCGGCGCGATCCTGCTCGCCGAGGCAGGCCTCCTGGACGGCCGCCGCGTGACCACCCATTGGGCGTACTGCGACAAACTCGCCCGCGACCACCCTGCCGTGCGCGTCGACCCCGACCCCATCTACGTCCGGGACGGCCCCGTCGCCACCTCGGCGGGCGTCACCGCGGGCATCGACCTGGCGCTGGCCCTGGTCGAGGAGGACCTGGGCCGGGAGACCGCCCTGACCATCGCCCGCCACCTGGTGGTCTTCCTGCGCCGCCCCGGCAACCAGGCCCAGTTCAGCGCACAGCTGGAAGCCCAGACGGCCCGCCGCGAACCCCTTCGGGACATCCAGCAGTGGATCACCGAGCACCCGGCCGCCGACCTGGGTGTCGAGACCCTGGCCGCCCGCGCGGGCCTCTCCCCGCGCCACTTCGCCCGTGCCTTCCGCGCCGAAACGGGCACGACCCCCGGCCGCTACGTGGACCGGGTCCGCCTGGAACACGCCCGCCGCCTGCTGGAGGACACCACCTCGGGCATCGAGGAAGTCGCTCGGGCCAGCGGCTACGGCACGCCCGAAGCCATGCGCCGGGCCTTCCTCAAGGCCTTGGGCACGGCCCCCACGGAGTACCGCCGCCGCTTCCGCCCGGCGCACACGCCCTGACAACCAGCCACCCCGGAAAGGCCGACATGCAGATCGCCATCCTCCTCTTCGACCGCTTCACCGCCCTGGACGCCGTGGGCCCCTACGAAACCCTCGGCCGACTCCCCGACTCGGAAACCGTCTTCGTGGCCGAGCAGGCCGGTCCCGTCCGCACCGACACCGGCAACCTCGCGCTCACCGCCGACCGCACCCTCGCCGACGTGACGAGCCCGGACATCGTCGTCGTGCCGGGCGGCCCGGGGCAGACCCCGCAGATGGAGAACACCGCGCTCCTGGACTGGCTGCGCGCCGTGGACGCCACCAGCACCTGGACCACCTCCGTGTGCACCGGCTCGCTGCTGCTGGCCGCCGCCGGGCTGCTCAAGGGACGGCGGGCCACCTCGCACTGGCTGGCACTGGAGTACCTGAAGCGGTTCGAGGTCGAGGCCACGGGGGAGCGGGTCGTCATCGACGGCAAGTACGTCACCGCCGCCGGGGTCTCCTCCGGTATCGACATGGGGCTGACCCTGCTCGGGCGCATCGCGGGCGACGAGCACGCCCAGGCCGTACAACTGCTGACCGAGTACGACCCGCACCCGCCCTACGACGCCGGTTCGCCCGAGAAGGCCCCCGCGCACCTGGTGGAGGAGTTCCGGAGCAGGAGCCGGTTCATCCTGACGTAGGAACGCTCCAGGTGAACCGGGGCGGCCTGCGCTGGAGGAAGGCGGCGACGCCCTCCGCCAGGTCGCCCCCGGAGCGGGCCTGCGCGCGCCAGTGGTCCTCGCGGTCCGCGCGGCCGTCGGCGAACTCCTTCGCGGCGGCCTGCGTCAGCTGGGACCGGCTCACCAGGATCCGGGTGAACTCCGCGACCCGCTTGTCCAGTTCGCCCGCGGGCAGCACCTCGTCGACCAGTCCCGTGCGCAGCGCCCGCTCGGAGTCGATCAACTCGCCCGAGAACAGCAGGTACTTCGCCGCCGACGGACTCGTCAGCGCCACCAGCCGCCGGGTGGAGGACGCCGGGTAGACGATGCCGAGATTCGCCGGTGTCACCCCGAACAGCGCCCCCTCCTCCGCGAACCGCAGATCGCAGGCCGCCGCCAACTGCGTACCGCCGCCCACGCAGTGCCCGCGCACGGCGGCCAGCGTCGGCTTGGGGAAGGCGGCGAGGGCTTCCTCGGCCCGTACCGCGAGGCGCTGCGCCTCCTCGGGCGCCTCCTGGAGCGTACTGATGTCCGCGCCCGCGCAGAACGTCCCGCCCGCCCCGGTCAGCACCAGCGCCCGCACCTCCGGATCGGCCGCCAGCTCCTTCAGCAGCGGTGGCAGCTCCGCCCACATCGCCGACGTCATCGCGTTGCGCTTCACGGGGTGGTGGATGACGACGGTGGCCACCGAGTCGGTGACACCGTGCAACAGCTGCGGCTCCATGCGCGGGATGTTATCCGCCCCCGTGCGGGGTCCAGGCCTGGGTGCGGCCTTCGTCACGCGCAAACCCGTACAACCCGAATAGTTCGTAAAGGTGGCACGGGTCGGACAGGATCGGTCCCAGTCCCGACCAGGTCATACGGCATCGATCGTGAAACGCTCGAAAATAGCTGACTTGTGTTCAGTTCCCTGGAGCGGAGCGGCTCAGTACCAACACTCGACCCGTGGTGACAATCGAGCGCAAGGGTGGCGACCGGACGATGGAGAACCACGGGCGCGGGCCCGCCCCACGCCCAGCGGATGGCCCACTTCCCTACGAGGGGGTGTGGCGGTTCACCGCCTCGGCCGTCGACGCGTCCGTCCCGCAGGCGCGGCACGCCGTACGGGACCTGCTGTACCGCCAGGGGGTGCCGCTGACGGACGACCAGGTGCACGGTCTGCTGCTGATCGTCTCGGAGCTGGTCACGAACGCCGTCCGGCACGCGGCCCTGCTCTCCCCGATGCTCGCCGTGGAGGTCGCCGTCGGCGCCGAATGGGTGCGGGTGTCCGTGGAGGACAACCACCCCTACCGCCCCACCGCCCTGGAGGCCGACCACGGCCAGACCGGCGGGCGCGGGCTGCTGCTGGTGCGCGAAGTGGCCCGGGAGTGGGGCGGCGTCTGCGACGTCGAGCACACCGCGAGCGGCGGCAAGGTGATCTGGGCCGCCCTGCCGCTCAGACCCGCGCACGTGCCGTAGGACGCCTCGGCTTCAGGTCCGCGGCGCACGTGCCGCGCGACCGCTCACCAGCCGGCCGACGGGCCCGTCAGTTCGCGCACCGCGGGACGGGCCGCGTCCAGCACCGTCATGAACCAGGACGAGAAGGTGTCCTTCGCGTGCCGCTCCGCCAGCTCCCCGGGCGTGACGAACGCGGTGGCCCCGACCTCCTCCGGGTCCGGCCGGGGCGGCGCCTGCACCAGGCCCACGAAGAGGTGGTTGAACTCCTGCTCCACCAGGCCCGAGTCCGGGTCCGGGTGGTTGTAGCGGACCGTGCCCGCCTCGGCCATCAGCGACGGTGAGACCCCCAGCTCCTCGAAGGTCCGCCGGGCCGCCGCCGCGAACGGCGCCTCACCCGGGTAGGGGTGCCCGCAGCAGGTGTTGGACCACACGCCGGGGGAGTGGTACTTGCCCAGCGCCCGCTGCTGGAGCAGCAGCCGGCCCCGCTCGTCGAAGAGGAAGACGGAGAAGGCGCGGTGCAGCTGCCCCGGCGGCTGGTGGGCGGCGAGCTTCTCCGCGGTGCCGATCGTCACACCGTTCTCGTCGACCAGTTCGAGCAAAATCTCGTCCGCGGTGCCGTTCGACGGTGTGTGCGTCGCTGCGGCAGGTGTGATCGGCATACCCATCCTTCGCATCGGTTGTGCGCCCCAAGTGTGCCGCACGAATCCGGCACTCCCGGCATGTGATCGTGCCCGGCGCGGCGACGGTGGAACCCTGGCGCCGCCCGCCTGTGGGGGTGAAGACGCCACCGCGCGCCGGACCGCTGCACTCCGGTCCGGACGGGTTCAGTGGCAGAGCCGCGCCTCGTGCTCGGCGTGCCCGCCGGGCTCCAGTTGGAAGGTGCAGTGCTCGACGTCGAAGTGGTCGCCGAGGCAGCCCTGGAGCTCGTGCAGCATCTTCTCGTGCCCGATCGCGCTGAGCACCTCGGAGCTGACGACCACGTGCGCGGAGAGCACCGGCATCCCCGAGGTGATGGTCCAGGCGTGCAGGTCGTGCACGTCCTCGACACCGTCGAGGGCCAGTATGTGGGCCCGTACGTCGGCCATGTCGACGCCCTTGGGCGCCGCCTCCAACAGGACGTCCAGGGTCTCGCGGAGCAGCTTGAGGGTGCGCGGCACGATCATCAGACCGATCAGCAGCGAGGCGACGGGGTCGGCCGCCTGCCAGCCCGTCGTCAGGATCACCACCGCGGAGAGCAGCACCGCCACCGAGCCCAGCGCGTCCGCGGCCACCTCCAGAAAGGCGCCGCGCACGTTCAGGCTCTCCTTCTGGCCGCGCATCAGCAGCGTGAGGGAGATCATGTTCGCGACCAGACCGATCGCGCCGAACACGATCATCAGCCCGCCCTCGGTCTCCGCCGGGGTGATGAACCGCTGGATCGCCTCGTACAACACGTACCCGCCGACGCCGAGCAGCAGCAGACAGTTGGCGAGCGCCGCGAGGATCTCGGCGCGGGCGTAGCCGAAGGTGCGGTTGCCGGTCGCCGGTCGGTTGGCGAAGTGGATCGCGAGCAGCGCCATGGCGAGCCCCACCGCGTCGGTCGCCATGTGCGCGGCGTCCGCGACCAGGGCCAGGGAGTCGGCGACCACACCGCCGACGATCTCCACGACCATGACGGTGAGCGTGATCGCCAGCGCGACGCGCAGCCGTCCGCGGTACGCCGTGGTCGCCGTACCGCCGCCGTGCCCGCCGTGGGCGTGCGAGTGATCGTGCCCAGCCCCCATGGAAAGCCGCCTCCTGTCGTCGCTGCCGGGATCACAGTGAACTACGGGTGGGGGGTATCCGGCAACGCGGCACTGAACACCGTTGTCATATGCTCTGACCTGCGCAAACGATCCGCAGGTCAGAGCGCTGGGGCGATCATTCGCCGTGGTGCAGCAGCCATCCCCGCCAGGCGGACTCGACCATCTCCACAACCGTGCGGCGGGCGGTCCAGCCCAGCACCTCGGCGGCCCGCGCGGCGGAGGCGACGGCGCGCGGCGCGTCCCCGGGACGGCGGCCCTCCACCACCGGCGGCCGCCGGTCCCCGGTGACCTCGCCGATGACGTCGATCAGCTCGCGCACCGAGACGCCCTCGCCGCGGCCGATGTTGACCGTCAGGTCACCGCTCGCGCCGGACGCCAGGTGCCGGGCGGCCGCCAGATGGGCCTCGGCGAGATCGGCGACATGGATGTAGTCCCGTACACAGGTGCCGTCCGGGGTCGGATAGTCGGCGCCGAAGATCCGCGGCGCCTCGTCACGGGTCAGCCGGTCGAAGACCATCGGCACGATGTTGAACACCCCGGTGTCGGCCAGCTCGGGCGCCGCGGCCCCGGCCACGTTGAAGTAGCGCAGGCACACCGTCGCCATGCCGTGGGCGCGGCCCGCGGCCCGTACCAGCCACTCGCCGGTGAGCTTGGTCTCGCCGTAGGGGTTCACCGGGGCGCACGGGGTGTCCTCGGTGATGAGGTCCACCTCGGGGTTGCCGTAGACCGCGGCCGAGGAGGAGAAGACGAACCGCTCGACGCCGGCCCCGGCCGCCGCGTCGAGGAGGGTGGCCAGGCCCCCCACGTTCTCCCGGTAGTACCGCGTCGGCTGGGCCACCGACTCGGCGACCTGCTTGCGCGCCGCGAGATGCACCACACCCGTCACCGCGTGCTCGGCGAGGACCCGCTTGAGCAGCTCGGCGTCGAGGGACGAACCCCGCACCAGCGGCACCTCGGCGGGCAGCCGTGCGGGAATTCCGGTGGACAGGTCGTCCAGCGCCACCACGCGCTCCCCGGCCCCGCTCATGGCCCGCGCCACATGTGCCCCGATGTACCCGGCCCCGCCGGTGATCAGCCACGTCATGGTCGCCCACCCTATGCTCCGGCCCCGCGGCCGTAAGAAATGCGTCGAATGTCCTTTCTGGTAGCGCGGTTTGTGGGCCGGGCCCCGTTTCCCCGATGATGATCGCGGCAAAGGCGCGTGCGAACCGCGTTGTTCGGACCGGGAAACGGGCGGTGAACGCCGCGTTCCCGTTATCCGATAGCCTCTGCCGACATGTCGCCCGGGTGCCACGGACCGGGGCGCCCCCATCCTGTCAATGACCGGCGCCGGCGCGTCGGCACCCAGGGAGTGAGTTCGGTTGTCGACCGCCATCCTCACCGGTCAGCCGGTCCCCGGATCGTCGATCGAGAGCGAGCTGCGCTCCCTCGGCTTCGACGTCCGCACCGCCGCCGACGCCGCTGAGGCGGAGTCGCTGCTGGCGCGGGTGCCGAGCGGGGAGCGGGTCGCCGTGGTCGACGCCCGCTTCGTCGGCCATGTGCACGCGCTGCGCCTCGGGCTGACCGACCCCCGCTTCCCGCTCGCCGCGATCCCCGGCGCCGTCACCGCCCAGCCCGCCGCACGGCAGGCCCTGACCCGGGCGCTGGCCCGCGAGAACTCCGCCGCCGGCACCACCCTCGTGGACAGCCTCGCCGACCGGATCGTGGAGGCCCTCGACACCGAGGTGCACCGCCCCGAGCTCGGCAGCCTGGTGGCCACCGTCCCGGCCGACCCGCAGACCCGCAACGAGGCCCGGCAGGCCGTCGCCGCCGTCGACGACGAGGCCATACGTCTGAAGTCGGCGGTCAAGGCCCGCGACGGCTTCTTCACCACCTTCTTCATCAGCCCCTACTCCCGCTACATCGCGCGCTGGTGCGCCCGCCGCGGCCTGACCCCGAACCAGGTCACCACCGCCTCCCTGCTCACCGCGCTGATCGCGGCGGGCTGCGCGGCCACCGGCACCCGCGTCGGCTTCGTCGCCGCCGGTGTGCTGCTGCTCTTCTCCTTCGTGCTGGACTGCACCGACGGCCAGCTCGCCCGCTATTCGCTGCAGTACTCCACCCTCGGCGCCTGGCTCGACGCCACCTTCGACCGGGCCAAGGAGTACGCCTACTACGCGGGCCTCGCCCTCGGCGCGGCCCGCGGCGGCGACGACGTGTGGGCACTCGCCCTCGGCGCGATGGTCCTGCAGACCTGCCGGCACGTCGTGGACTTCTCCTTCAACGAGGCCAACCACGACGCCACCGCCAACACCAGCCCCACCGCCGCCCTCTCCGACAAGCTCGACAGCGTCGGCTGGACGGTCTGGGTGCGCCGCATGATCGTCCTGCCGATCGGCGAACGCTGGGCGATGATCGCCGTGCTCACCGCCTTCACCACCCCGCGGATCACCTTCTACGCCCTGCTGATCGGCTGCGCCTTCGCGGCCACGTACACCACGGCGGGCCGCGTCCTGCGCTCGGTGACCCGCAGGGCCCGCCGCACCGACCGCGCGGCGCGGGCGCTGGCCGACCTCGCCGACTCCGGCCCCCTCGCCGAGGGTCTCGCGCGGGCGATGAAGAACGTCGCGAGCAGGCTCCCCGGCTTCGCCGCCCCCGCCGTCGCCCTGCTCGGCGGCCTCGCAGTGGTCGCCACCGCCGCGTTCACCGACTTCGGCGGCCCCCTGCCCGTCGCCGGCGCCCTCGTCTACGCCGTGACGTCCGGCCTCGCCGTCGCCCGGCCCCTCAAGGGCCCCCTCGACTGGCTGGTGCCCCCGGTGTTCCGCGCCGCCGAATACGGCACGGTCCTGGTGCTCGCGGCCCGCGCGGAGGTGAACGGGGCCCTTCCTGCGGCTTTCGGACTGGTGGCCGCCGTCGCCTACCATCACTACGACACGGTGTACCGCATCCGCGGCAACGCCGGAGCGCCCCCGGCCTGGCTGGTGCGCGCCGTCGGGGGGCACGAAGGACGGACTCTGCTCGTCACCGTCCTGGCCGCGGTCCTCACCGCCTCGCAATTCCAGGCAGCGCTCACGGTTCTGGCCGTGGCCGTCGCCCTCGTGGTGCTCGTCGAGAGCATCCGCTTCTGGGTGTCCGCAGGGGCACCCGCCGTTCACGATGAAGGAGAACCCGCATGATCGGCCTCGTGCTCGCGGCCGGCGCCGGACGGCGTCTGCGCCCCTACACCGACAGCCTTCCCAAGGCTCTGGTGCCGGTGGGCCCCGCGGGCATAGAGGGCGAACCGACGGTCCTGGACCTCACCCTCGGCAATTTCGCCGAGATCGGCCTGACCGAGGTCGCGATCATCGTCGGCTACCGCAAGGAGGCCGTGTACGCGCGCAAGGCGGCGCTGGAGGCCAAGTACGGCCTCAAGCTCACCCTCATCGACAACGACAAGGCCGAGGAGTGGAACAACGCCTACTCCCTGTGGTGCGGCCGTGACGCCCTCAAGGACGGCGTGATCCTCGCCAACGGCGACACCGTCCACCCGGTCTCCGTCGAGAAGACGCTGCTCGCCGCCCGCGGCGACGGGAAGAAGATCATCCTCGCCCTGGACAGCGTGAAGTCCCTCGCCGACGAGGAGATGAAGGTCGTCGTGGACCCCGCCAAGGGCGTCACGAAGATCACCAAGCTGATGGACCCGGCCGAGGCCACCGGCGAGTACATCGGCGTCACCCTTATCGAGGGCGACGCCGCCCCCGAACTGGTCGACGCGCTGAAGACGGTCTGGGAGACCGACCCGCAGCAGTTCTACGAGCACGGCTACCAGGAGCTCGTCAACCGCGGCTTCCGGATCGACACGGCGCCGATCGGTGACGTTCAGTGGGTCGAGATCGACAATCACGACGATCTCGCCCGCGGACGGGAGATCGCGTGCCAGTACTGACCCGGCTGATTCCCTCGCCGGTCGTCGTGGACATCCGCCCGGGTGCCCTCGACGACCTTGGCTGCGTCCTCGCCGACGAGCGCGTCTCGCACTCCGGCAAGCTGGCCGTCGCCGTCAGCGGCGGCTCCGGCGCCCGGCTGCGCGAGCGGCTCGCCCCCTCGCTGCCCGGCGCCAGCTGGTACGAGGTCGGTGGCGGCACCCTCGACGACGCGGTCCGGCTGGCCGGCGCCATAAAGGCCGGCCACTACGACGCGGTCGTCGGACTCGGCGGCGGCAAGATCATCGACTGCGCCAAGTTCGCCGCGGCACGGGTCGGCCTCCCCCTGGTCGCCGTACCGACCAACCTCGCGCACGACGGCCTGTGCTCGCCGGTCGCCACCCTCGACAACGACGCGGGCCGCGGCTCCTACGGCGTGCCCAACCCGATCGCGGTCGTCATCGACCTCGACGTCATCCGGGAGGCCCCGGTCCGCTTCGTGCGCGCCGGGATCGGGGACGCCGTCTCCAACATCTCCGCCATCGCGGACTGGGAACTGGCCCACCGCGTCAAGGGGGAGAAGATCGACGGCCTGGCCGCCGCCATCGCCCGGCAGGCCGGGGAGGCGGTGCTCAGGCACCCGGGCGGGGTCGGGGACACCGACTTCCTCCAGGTGCTCGCCGAGGCGCTGGTGCTCAGCGGTATCGCCATGTCGGTGTCGGGCGACTCCCGCCCGTCCTCCGGCGCCTGCCACGAGATCAACCACGCGTTCGACCTGCTCTACCCCAGGCGCGCCGCCGCCCACGGCGAACAGTGCGGGCTGGGCGCGGCCTTCGCGATGTACCTGCGCGGTGCCCACGAGGAGTCGGCCTACATGGCCGGGGTGCTGCGTCGCCACGGGCTTCCGGTGCTGCCGGAGGAGATCGGCTTCAGCACGGAGGAGTTCGTCCGTGCCGTGGAGTTCGCTCCGCAGACCCGGCCCGGCCGCTACACCATCCTCGAACACCTCGACCTGACAACCGACCAGATCAAGGACATCTACGCCGACTATGTCAAGGCCATCGGTAGCTGAACTCCGTCCGGTCGTTCACCCCGCGGGGGTGAAGGACCGGCGCAGCGGTGAGCACTGGATGGGACGCCTCTACATGCGTGAGGTGTCCCTGCGGGTCGACCGCTACCTGGTCAACACCAGGGTCACGCCCAACCAGCTCACGTACCTGATGACCGTCTTCGGTGTGCTCGCGGCCCCGGCACTGCTCGTGCCGGGGATCCCGGGCGCCGTGCTCGGTGTGGTCTGCGTGCAGATGTATCTGCTGCTGGACTGCGTCGACGGCGAGATCGCCCGCTGGAAGAAGCAGTACTCGCTCAACGGTGTCTACCTGGACCGGGTGGGCGCCTACCTCACCGACGCCGCCGTCCTCGTCGGCTTCGGACTGCGCGCCGCCGACCTGTGGGGCAGTGGCCGTATCGACTGGCTGTGGGCCTTCCTGGGCACCCTGGCCGCGCTCGGCGCCATCCTGATCAAGGCCGAGACCGACCTGGTCGGGGTCGCCCGGCACCAGGCCGGCAAGCCGCCGGTCAAGGAGGCCGCCTCCGAGATGCGCTCCTCCGGCATGGCGCTCGCCCGCCGGGCCGCCGCCATGCTCAAGTTCCACCGGCTGATCCTCGGCATCGAGGCCTCGCTGCTGATCCTGGTCCTCGCCGTCGCCGACCAGATCCGCGGCGACCTGTTCTTCTCCCGGCTCGGCGTCGCCGTACTCGCCGGGATCGCGATGCTCCAGACCCTGCTGCACCTGGTCTCCATCCTCGCGTCGAGCAGGCTGAGGTGAGCGCCCCCATGGAGACCTCCCTGAAGGTCGGCGCGGTGATCATCACCATGGGCAACCGGCCCGAGGAACTGCGCGCGCTCCTCGACTCCGTCGCCAAGCAGGACGGCGACCGGGTCGAGGTGGTCGTCGTCGGCAACGGCGCGCCCGTCCCGGACGTCCCGGAGGGCGTGCGCACCATCGAGCTGCCCGAGAACCTCGGCATCCCCGGCGGCCGCAACGTCGGCATCGAGGCGTTCGGCCCCAGCGGCCGTGATGTCGACATATTGCTCTTCCTCGACGACGACGGCCTGCTCGCGAACCACGACACCGCTGAGCTGTGCCGCAAGGCCTTCGCCGAGGACCCCGAGCTCGGCATCATCAGCTTCCGTATCGCCGACCCCGAGACCGGGCAGACGCAGCGCCGCCACGTCCCCCGGCTGCGCGCCAGCGACCCGATGCGCTCCTCCCGGGTCACGACCTTCCTGGGCGGCGCCAACGCCGTCCGCACCCAGGTCTTCGCCGAGGTCGGCGGACTCCCGGACGCATTCTTCTACGCCCACGAGGAAACCGACCTGGCATGGCGGGCCCTCGACGCGGGCTGGATGATCGACTACCGGTCCGACATGGTGCTGTACCACCCCACGACCGCCCCCTCGCGGCACGCGGTCTACCACCGCATGGTCGCCCGCAACCGCGTCTGGCTGGCCCGCCGCAATCTGCCCGCCCCGCTGGTCCCGGTCTACCTGGGCGTCTGGCTGCTGCTCACCCTGGTGCGCCGCCCCTCGGTCCCCGCGCTGCGGGCATGGTTCGGCGGATTCCGGGAAGGCTGGACGAGCCCCTGCGGGCCACGCCGTCCCATGAAGTGGCGTACGGTGTGGCGGCTGACCAGGCTGGGCCGTCCTCCCGTCATCTGACAAGCTTCCAAGCAGGCACAGGAGGTCCACACCCAGACCTCAGGCACCCGGCATGCCCGCACAGGCTGCGCATCCCGAAGACGAAAGTTTCCACCAGTGAGTGAGACAACGCACGACGGCCAGGTCGCGGTGACCGCGCCCCCGTCGCCCGACGAGGGACTCACGGCGGCCGAACTGGCCGCCAAGTACGGGCTGACCGTGAGCGGCGCCCGCCCCACGCTCGTCGAGTACGTCCGCCAGCTCTGGGACCGGCGGCACTTCATCCTCGCCTTCTCACGGGCGAAGCTGACCGCCCAGTACAGCCAGGCGAAGCTCGGCCAGCTGTGGCAGGTGGCCACACCGCTGCTGAACGCGCTCGTGTACTTCTTCATTTTCGGTCTGCTCCTGGGCGCCCGTAAGGGCATCCCGCACGACATCTACGTGCCGTTCCTGGTCACGGGTGTGTTCGTGTTCACCTTCACCCAGAGCTCGGTCCTCGCGGGCGTGCGCGCCATCTCCGGCAACCTGGGCCTGGTGCGCGCGCTGCACTTCCCGCGCGCCTCCCTGCCGGTCTCCTTCGCGCTCCAGCAGCTCCAGCAGCTGCTCTACTCCATGATCGTGCTGGTGCTGATCATGGTCGCGTTCGGCAGCTACCCGAGCCTGGCCTGGCTGCTGGTGGTCCCCGCGCTCACCCTGCAGTTCGTGTTCAACACCGGCCTGGCGCTGATCTTCGCCCGGATGGGCAGCAAGACCCCCGACCTCGCCCAGCTGATGCCGTTCGTGCTGCGGACCTGGCTGTACGCCTCGGGCGTCATGTTCAGCATCCCGGCGATGCTGGCCGACAAGGACGTACCGGGCTGGGTCACCGAGGTCCTCCAGTGGAACCCCGCTGCCGTCTACATGGACCTGATCCGCTTCGCGCTGATCGACGGCTACGGCTCGTCGTACCTGCCCCCGCACGTGTGGCTGTTCGCCGTGGGCTGGGCCGTGGTGATCGGGGCCGTCGGCTTCGTGTACTTCTGGAAGGCGGAAGAGAGGTACGGCCGTGGCTGAGCAGCAGGCGGACCGCCGCCCCACCGTGATCGCCGACGATCTGCACATCGTCTACCGCGTCAACGGCGCCAAGTCCGGCAAGGGCAGCGCCACCGCCGCCCTCAGCCGCATCCTCAGGCGCGGCGAGGAGCGGGGCGTGCGCAAGGTGCACGCCGTGCGCGGGGTCTCCTTCGTCGCCTACCGCGGCGAGGCCATCGGCCTGATCGGCTCCAACGGCTCCGGCAAGTCGACCCTGCTGCGCGCCATCGCCGGGCTGCTGCCCGCCGAGAGCGGCAGGGTCTACACCGACGGCCAGCCCTCGCTGCTCGGTGTGAACGCGGCCCTGATGAACGACCTGACCGGTGAGCGCAACGTCATCCTCGGCGGGCTCGCCATGGGTATGACCCGCGAGCAGATCAAGGCGCGCTACCAGGAGATCGTGGACTTCTCCGGCATCAACGAGAAGGGCGACTTCATCACCCTGCCGATGCGCACCTACTCCTCCGGCATGGCGGCCCGGCTGCGGTTCTCCATCGCCGCCGCCAAGGACCACGACGTACTGATGATCGACGAGGCCCTGGCCACCGGCGACCGCAAGTTCCAGAAGCGCTCCGAGGCCCGCATCCGCGAGCTGCGCAAGGAGGCCGGCACGGTCTTCCTGGTCAGCCACAACAACAAGTCGATCCGTGACACCTGCAACCGTGTGCTGTGGCTGGAACGGGGCGAGCTGCGCATGGACGGCCCGACGGACGAGGTCCTCAAGGAGTACGAGAAGTTCACGGGCAAGTAGTCCACCCGGGACCGACGCACCCGGCCCACGCCGCTTCCTCCAGCCCCGCCGGAACCCTTCCGGCGGGGCTCCGCGTCTGCAAAGGAAACGCCAACTTCGGCTTCCCTTAGGAATCTTGGGACCAATCGGTGTGTTCTTGTGATGCGCAGGACACCCCGGTAAACCACTGTGCGTTGTACAACGTAAGCTGGACCGGTCCCGAATCGCGGCAAGTGGGGCCATAATGCCCCACACCCTCTGCCGGGGAGCCCGCGCGGACGGCCGGGCGGCGTGTCCGAAATAGTGTGTATTGGGTCGGCGGTGTAGAACGGGAGATGTGACGGCAATGGCTACGGAAACTCCCCAGCTCAACGCAGCATGTGCCGTCCCGTTTCCGGGCAGTCCGCGATGACGGGCGCCGACACGCCGCACGCCGTGGACACCGAACGCGGCACGCTCGACAAGGCCGCGCACGAGAACTTTCCCGTGGCCCCCTTCTTCCTGCCCCGCGCCTGGCGCGCCGATCTGATGGCCGTCTACGGCTTCGCACGTCTGGTCGACGACATCGGTGACGGCGATCTCGCTCCCGGCGGCGCCGACGCGCGTTTCCTCGGTGTGTCGGACAGCGCGGACCGGCTGCTGATGCTGGACGCCCTCGAAGCCGATCTGCGCCGCGTCTTCGACTCCACCCCGCGCCACCCGCTGCTGCGCCGTCTGCAGCCCACGGTCCGCCGCCGCGCCCTGACCCCCGGGCCCTTCCTGGGGCTCATTCAGGCCAACCGCCAGGACCAACTCGTCACCCGCTACGAGACCTACGACGACCTGCTCGCCTACTGCGAACTGTCCGCCAACCCCGTCGGACACCTCGTCCTCGCCGTCACCGGTACCGCCACCCCCGAGCGGATCCGCCGCTCCGACGCCGTGTGCACCGCCCTCCAGATCGTCGAGCACCTCCAGGACGTCACCGAGGACCTGGGGCGTGACCGGATCTACCTCCCCGCCGAGGACATGAAGCGCTTTCACGTCCAGGAGGTGGACCTCGCCACGAAAACCGCGGGCGCATCGGTGCGCGCACTGGTTGCATACGAAGCACAACGCGCCCACGATCTCCTGAATGAAGGCGCCCCCCTGGTGGGTAGCGTCCACGGCAGGCTGAGACTGCTGCTCGCAGGGTTCGTGGCGGGGGGAAGGGCGGCGATCCGAGCGATCGCCGCCGCCGAATACGACGTACTTCCCGGCCCGCCCAAGCCCGGCAGGATTCAGCTGCTGCGCGAGGTGGGCCTGACTCTGCGAGGAGAGGGGTGATCCGGACCGTGGAGTTGGCACCACACGCGTCCGCACCGGTACTCGCCGCCTACAGCTACTGCGAGGCCGTCACCGGACAGCAGGCCCGTAACTTCGCCTACGGGATCAGGCTGCTGCCCACACCGAAGCGCCGCGCGATGTCGGCGCTGTACGCGTTCTCGCGCCGCGTCGACGACATCGGCGACGGGGCCCTGGCCCCCGACGTCAAGATCGCCCGGCTGGAGGAGACCCGGGCCCTGCTGACCCGGGTCCGCGAGGGCGCGGTCGACGAGGACGACACCGACCCGGTCGCGGTCGCGCTCAGCCACGCCGCCGAGGTCTTTCCGATCCCGCTGGAGGGCCTGGACGAGCTGATCGACGGCGTGCTGATGGACGTACGCGGCGAGACCTACGAGACCTGGGACGACCTGAAGGTGTACTGCCGCTGTGTGGCGGGCGCCATCGGACGGCTCTCGCTCGGCGTCTTCGGCACCGAGCCCGGGGCGCGCGGCGCCGAGCGGGCCCCGGAGTACGCCGACACACTCGGGCTGGCACTGCAGCTCACCAACATCCTGCGCGACGTGCGCGAGGACGCCGAGGGCGGCCGTACCTATCTGCCCGCCGACGACCTCGCCAAGTTCGGCTGCTCGGCCGGATTCGCCTCACCGACCGTGCCCGAGGGTGCCGACTTCGCGGGCCTGGTGCACTTCGAGGTACGGCGGGCCCGCGCCCTGTTCGCCGAGGGCTACCGGCTGCTGCCGATGCTCGACCGGCGCAGCGGAGCCTGCGTCGCGGCCATGGCCGGTATCTACCGCCGGCTGCTGGACCGTATCGAGCGTGAACCGGAGGCCGTGCTGCGCGGCCGGGTCTCGCTGCCCGGACGCGAGAAGGCGTACGTCGCCGTGCGCGGTCTGTCCGGTCTGGACACCCGCCATGTCAGTCGGCGCGCGGTCAGGAGGCGGGCCTGATGGACAGTCCGGTCCAGGGTGACGCCACCGGGGAGAAACGGTACGCAACCCTCCGAGCCCTGTCGGCGTCCCTGACTGAGACGGCCGACCGTGCACCGTTCAAGCATCGCGACGGCCGTTCGGGGGAGGACGCACGATGACCGACGGAAGGGCAACCGGCGGCGACGCCGTCGTGGTCGGCGGCGGACTGGCCGGAATCACCGCGGCCCTGGCACTCGCCGACGCCGGGGTGCGGGTCACGCTGCTGGAGGGCAGGCCACGCCTGGGCGGGCTGGCCTTCTCCTTCCAGCGCGGCGACCTCACCGTCGACAACGGCCAGCACGTCTACCTGCGCTGCTGCACCGCGTACCGCTGGTTCCTCGACCGGATCGAGGCGAGCGCGCTCGCGCCTCTGCAGGATCGTCTCGACGTGCCCGTTCTCGATCTCGCCAAGCCCGAGGGGCGACGGCTGGGCAGGATCCGGCGCGACCCGCTGCCCGTACCACTGCATCTGGGGCGCAGCCTCGCCGCCTATCCGCACCTCTCCCTCACCGAGCGCGCCGCCGTCGGACGTGCCGCGCTCGCGCTGAAGGGGCTCGACCTCGACGACCCGGCCCTGGACGAACAGGACTTCGGCAGCTGGCTGGCCGCGCACGGCCAGTCCCCGCGCGCCGTGAAGGCCCTGTGGAACCTGGTCGGGGTCGCCACCCTCAACGCGGTCGCGGACGACGCCTCCCTGGGGCTCGCCGCGATGGTGTTCAAGACCGGTCTGCTGTCCGACCCGGGCGCGGCCGACATCGGATGGGCGCATGTCCCGCTGGGCGAACTGCACGACCGGCTGGCCCGCAAGGCGCTCGACTCCGCGGGCGTGCGTACCGAGGTCCGTACACGCGTCACCTCCATCTCCCCTGACGAGAACGGACGTTGGGCCGTCCAGGTTCCCGGCGAGACCTTGAGGGCCGATGCGGTCGTCCTCGCGGTCGCCCAGAGCGAGGCCCACGACCTGCTGCCCACGGGCGCCCTCGACGACCCCGACCGGCTGCTGGAGATCGGCACCGCGCCGATCCTGAACGTCCACGTCGTCTACGACCGTCCGGTGCTCAGTGCCCCGTTCTTCGCCGCCCTCGGCACCCCCGTGCAGTGGGTGTTCGACCGGACGGAGTCCTCCGGGCTGCGCGAGGGCCAGTACCTGGCCGTCTCCCAGTCCGCCGCGCACGACGACATCGACGCGCCCGTGGCCCAGCTGCGCGAGCGCTACCTGCCGGAACTGGCCCGGCTGCTGCCCCTGGCCCGCGAGGCCGGGGTGAAGGACTTCTTCGTGACCCGGGAGCGGACAGCGACGTTCGCCCCCACCCCCGGTGTCGGGCGGCTGCGGCCCGGCACCCGTACCAAGGCCCCCGGCCTGTACCTGGCCGGAGCGTGGACCGCCACCGGGTGGCCCGCGACCATGGAGAGTGCGGTCCGCAGCGGTGTGAGCGCGGCCGACGCCGCCCTCGGCGCCCTCGGCCGGCCCCGCCCCCGTCACCTCTTCGACGTCGAGGAGGCGGCCTGATGCTCCATCAGCGCGCGGCAGGCACCCGCACCCCCGGTACCGCTACAAGAGGAGAGACTGTGCCCACTGTGCCCCCGGCCTCGAAGGCCGCTGCAGAGACCGCGGTGGACGTGACCGCGCTCCTGGAGCGCGGCCGGACCCTGGCCACCCCGGTGCTGCGGGCGGCGATCGACCGCCTGGCACCGCCCATGGACACCGTTTCCGCCTACCACTTCGGCTGGATCGACGCCGAGGGCAGGCCCTCGGCGGGCGACGGCGGCAAGGCCGTGCGCCCCGCGCTGGCGGTGCTCTCCGCCGAGGTCACCGGCGCGGCCCCCGAGGTCGGCATCCCCGGCGCGGTCGCCGTGGAGCTGGTGCACAACTTCTCCCTGCTGCACGACGACCTGATGGACGGCGACGAGCAGCGCCGGCACCGCGACACGGTGTGGAAGGTGCACGGCCCCGCCCAGGCCATCCTGGTCGGCGACGCCCTGTTCGCCCTCGCCAACGAACTGCTGCTGGAGCTCGGCACCGTCGAGGCCGGCCGCGCCACCCGCCGGCTGACCACCGCTACCCGGGCCCTGATCGACGGACAGGCCCAGGACATCTCCTACGAGCACCGCGACCGCGTCAGCGTCGAGGAGTGCCTGGAGATGGAGGGCAACAAGACCGGCGCCCTGCTGGCCTGCGCCAGCTCCATCGGCGCCGTGCTCGGCGGCGCGGACGACCGCACCGCGGACACCCTGGAGAGGTACGGCTACCACCTCGGCCTCGCCTTCCAGGCCGTGGACGACCTCCTCGGCATCTGGGGCGACCCGGAGTCCACCGGCAAGCAGACCTGGAGCGATCTGCGCCAGCGCAAGAAGTCACTGCCCGTGGTGGCCGCGCTCGCGGCGGGCGGAGCGGCCTCCGAGCAGCTCGGTGAGCTGCTCGCCGCCGACGCCAAGGCCAGCGACTTCGAGAACTTCTCCGAGGAGGAGTTCGCCGCCCGCGCCGCCCTCATCGAGGAGGCCGGGGGACGCGAGTGGACCGCCGACGAGGCGCGCCGCCAGCACACCATCGCCATCGAAGCCCTCGACGCCGTGGACATGCCCGACCGGGTGCGGGCGCAGTTCACCGCGCTCGCCGACTTCGTCGTCGTACGAAAGAGATGATCACTATCGGTCGAATAGCCCTCGCGTAGTCGCCGGCCGGTGTCGCGGGAAGACCAGCACCGGCCGACGGCGGACCCACAGCAGACGCACCACTTGCACACTGCACGAAGGGGAAGCCATGACAGCGACGACCGACGGAAGCACCGGGGCCCTGCCGCCCCGCGCTGCCGCGGCCAGCGAAACCACCCTCACCCCCGCCGAGGCGGGGGTCCAGGACGCCGCCGTGCGCGCCGTGCGGCGGGCCACCGACTTCCTGCTGGCCCGGCAGGACGCCCAGGGCTGGTGGAAGGGCGACCTGGAGACCAACGTCACCATGGACGCCGAGGACCTGCTGCTGCGTCAGTTCCTCGGCATCCTCGACGAGTCGACCACGCGTGCCGCCGCCCTGTTCATCCGCGGCGAGCAGCGCGAGGACGGCACCTGGGCCACCTTCTACGGCGGACCGGGCGAACTCTCCACCACCATCGAGGCCTACGTCGCGCTGCGGCTCGCCGGGGACGCGCCCGACGAACCCCACATGGCGCGCGCGGCCCAGTGGATCCGGAGCCAGGGCGGTATCGCCTCCGCCCGGGTCTTCACCCGGATCTGGCTGGCCCTGTTCGGCTGGTGGAAGTGGGAGGACCTGCCCGAACTCCCGCCCGAGCTGATCTGGTTCCCCAGCTGGGTACCACTGAACATCTACGACTTCGGCTGCTGGGCCCGGCAGACCATCGTCCCGCTGACGATCGTCTCCGCCAAGCGGCCGGTACGCCCCGCGCCCTTCCCACTGGACGAGCTGCACACCGACCCGGCCGACCCGAACCCGGCCAGGCCTCTTGCTCCGGCCGCGAGTTGGGACGGCGCCTTCCAGCGCCTGGACAAGGCACTGCACCAGGTGCGCAAGGTCGTCCCCCGCAGGCTGCGCCGGGCCGCGATGCACACCGCCGCCCGCTGGATCATCGAGCGGCAGGAGAACGACGGCTGCTGGGGCGGCATCCAGCCCCCGGCGGTGTACTCGATCATCGCCCTGCACCTGATGGGCTACGACCTCCAGCACCCGGTGATCCGCGAGGGGCTGGCCTCGCTGGACCGTTTCGCCGTGTGGCGCGAGGACGGCGCCCGGATGATCGAGGCCTGCCAGTCCCCGGTCTGGGACACCTGCCTGGCCACCATCGCGCTCGCCGACGCCGGGCTGCCGTCCGACCATCCGCAACTGGTCAGGGCCGCCGACTGGATGCTCGGCGAGCAGATCGTCCGGCCCGGCGACTGGGCCGTCAAGCGGCCCGGACTGCCGCCCGGGGGCTGGGCGTTCGAGTTCCACAACGACAACTACCCCGACATCGACGACACCGCCGAGGTGGTCCTCGCGCTGCGCCGGGTCCGGCACCACGACCCGGAGCGGGTGGAGAAGGCCATCGGGCGCGGGGTGCGCTGGAACCTCGGCATGCAGTCCAGGAACGGCGCCTGGGGCGCCTTCGACGTGGACAACACCAGCCCCTTCCCCAACCGGCTGCCGTTCTGCGACTTCGGTGAGGTCATCGACCCGCCGTCGGCCGATGTCACCGCCCACGTGGTGGAGATGCTCGCCGTCGAGGGCCTCGCCCACGACCCGCGCACCAGGCGCGGCATCCAGTGGCTGCTGGCCGAACAGGAGCCGGACGGCTCGTGGTTCGGGCGCTGGGGCGTCAACTACATCTACGGCACCGGGTCCGTGGTCCCCGCTCTCGCGGCCGCCGGCATCCCCGGCTCGCACCCGGCGATGCGGCGGGCCGTGACCTGGCTGGAGTCGGTCCAGAACGACGACGGCGGCTGGGGCGAGGACCTGCGCTCCTACCGGGACGCCAAGGGCTGGAGCGGCCGGGGCGCCTCCACCGCGTCCCAGACCGCCTGGGCGCTGATGGCGCTGCTCGCGGCCGGGGAGCGGGACTCCAAGGCCGTCGAGCGCGGCGTGGAGTGGCTGGCCGCCACCCAGCGCGAGGACGGGTCCTGGGACGAGCCGTACTTCACCGGCACCGGCTTCCCCTGGGACTTCTCCATCAACTACCACCTCTACCGGCAGGTCTTCCCGCTCACCGCGCTCGGCCGGTACGTGCACGGGGAGCCCTTCGCCGGCGCCGAGGGGGGCTGATGAGCACACCGCCCGCTCCGGCTCCGCTGCTGATCGCCTGCGCGCTCGGCATCGAGCGCCTCGCGCTGCGCACCGGCGGTCACGGCGAGCCCGGCGGGCCGGTCACCGTGGTCCGTACCGGCATGGGCCCCAAGGCGGCCGAACGGGCCGTCGGCCGGGCCCTGGCCGACCCGGCGCTCGCCGGGGCCGCGGTGATCGCCACCGGTTTCTGCGCGGGACTGGCTCCCGGGATGCACCCCGGAGACCTGGTGGTCGCGGCGGAGACCCGGGACCCGCGCGGCACCACCGAGTGTGTGGGCACCGAACTGCTGGTGAAGGAACTCGGCCGGGCCGTCCCGGGACGCACCGTGCACACCGGGCCGGTCACCGGCTCCGATCACGTGGTCCGTGGTAAGGAACGGTCGGATCTGCTCTCGACCGGCGCAGTCGCGGTCGACATGGAGTCGGCGGCGACGCTCCTGAGCGCCGCGCGCGCGGGCGAGCGCCCCGTTGCGGCCGTACGGGTGGTCGTGGACGCTCCAGAACATGAACTCGTCCGGATCGGCACCTTGCGCGGGGGAATATCAGCGTTCCGTGTGCTCAGGTCGGTCCTTCCCGCTTTCTACGAATGGCACCGTTCTTTGCTGCTCCCCAGGAGGTGAGCCAGATGGCCATGCCGCTGCGTCAGTCCATCAAGGTCGCTACTTATTTGGCTGAACAAAAGCTCCGCAAGCGTGACAAGTTCCCGCTGATCGTGGAGCTGGAACCGCTGTTCGCGTGCAATCTCAAGTGCGAGGGCTGCGGCAAGATCCAGCACCCGGCCGGGGTGCTGAAGCAGCGCATGCCGGTCGCCCAGGCCGTGGGCGCGGTGCTCGAATCCGGTGCGCCGATGGTGTCCATCGCCGGCGGTGAACCCCTGATGCACCCTCAGATCGACGAGATCGTGCGCCAGTTGGTGGCCAAGCGGAAGTACGTCTTCCTGTGCACCAACGCCATGCTGCTGCGCAAGAAGATGGACAAGTTCACGCCCTCGCCCTACTTCGCCTTCGCCGTGCACATCGACGGACTGCGCGAGCGGCACGACGAGTCCGTGGCGAAGGAGGGCGTCTTCGACGAGGCGGTGGAGGCCATCAAGGAGGCCAAGCGGCGCGGCTTCCGGGTCACCACCAACTCCACCTTCTTCAACACCGACACCCCGCAGACCGTCATCGAGGTGCTGAACTTCCTCAACGACGACCTCAAGGTCGACGAGATGATGATCTCGCCCGCCTACGCCTACGAGAAGGCACCCGACCAGGAGCACTTCCTGGGCGTGGAGCAGACCCGCGAGCTGTTCAAGAAGGCCTTCGCGGGCGGCAACCGGCGCCGCTGGCGGCTCAACCACTCCCCGCTCTTCCTGGACTTCCTGGAGGGCAAGGTCGACTTCCCGTGCACGGCGTGGGCGATCCCCAACTACTCCCTGTTCGGCTGGCAGCGCCCCTGCTACCTGATGAGCGACGGCTACGTCCCGACGTACCGCGAGCTCATCGAGGACACCGACTGGGACAAGTACGGCCGCGGCAAGGACCCGCGCTGCGCCAACTGCATGGCGCACTGCGGCTACGAGCCCACCGCCGTCCTCGCCACCATGGGCTCCCTGAAGGAGTCGCTGCGGGCCATGCGCGAGACCGTCAACGGAAACCGGGAGTGACCCCATGACCGCCATCCCCTTGGGCGTACCCGAGGTACCGGTCCGGCCGATCGCCGAGCGGCGCGTGTCGCGGCGGATCGACGTCGGCCCGGTGGCGGTCGGGGGCGGCGCCCCGGTGTCGGTGCAGTCGATGACGACGACCCGTACGTCGGACATCGGCGCCACCCTGCAGCAGATCGCCGAACTCACCGCGTCCGGCTGCCAGATCGTCCGCGTCGCCTGCCCCACCCAGGACGACGCGGAGGCGCTGGCCACCATCGCCCGCAAGTCGCAGATCCCGGTGATCGCCGACATCCACTTCCAGCCCAAGTACGTGTTCGCGGCGATCGAGGCTGGCTGCGCCGCCGTACGCGTCAACCCCGGCAACATCAAGCAGTTCGACGACAAGGTCAAGGAGATCGCGCGGGCCGCGGCCGACCACGGCACGCCGATCCGCATCGGCGTCAACGCCGGTTCGCTGGACCGGCGGCTGCTGAAGAAGTACGGCAGGGCCACGCCCGAGGCCCTGGTGGAGAGCGCGCTGTGGGAGGCCTCCCTTTTCGAGGAGCACGGCTTCCGGGACATCAAGATCTCCGTCAAGCACAACGACCCCGTGGTGATGGTCGCCGCCTATCAGCAGCTCGCCGAGCAGTGCGACTACCCGCTGCACCTCGGTGTCACCGAGGCGGGCCCGGCGTTCCAGGGGACGATCAAGTCGGCCGTGGCCTTCGGGGCGCTGCTCAGCCGCGGCATCGGCGACACCATCCGGGTGTCGCTGTCCGCGCCGCCCGCCGAGGAGGTCAAGGTCGGCTGCCAGATCCTGGAGTCGCTCGGGCTGCGGCAGCGGCGTCTGGAGATCGTCTCCTGCCCGTCCTGCGGGCGTGCCCAGGTCGACGTCTACAAGCTGGCGGACGAGGTCACGGCGGGCCTGGAGGGCATGGAAGTGCCGCTGCGGGTGGCCGTCATGGGGTGTGTGGTCAACGGTCCCGGCGAGGCACGGGAGGCGGATCTGGGGGTCGCCTCGGGCAACGGCAAGGGGCAGATCTTCGTGAAGGGCGAGGTCATCAAGACCGTGCCCGAGTCGAGGATCGTGGAGACCCTCATCGAGGAAGCGATGAAGATCGCCGAACAGATGGAGCAGGACGGCGTCGAGTCGGGGGAGCCGGCCGTCACCGTGAGTTGAGCAGCACGGACCGAAGGGGGCCCGACGTGACGATTCTGGAGAACATCCGGGGACCACGCGATCTGAAGGCGCTGTCCGAGGCGGAACTCGGTGAACTGTCCGACGAGATCAGGGAGTTCCTGGTGCACGCGGTCGCCCGCACCGGCGGGCATCTCGGGCCCAACCTGGGGGTGGTGGAACTGACCATCGCGCTCCACCGGGTCTTCGAGTCGCCGGTCGACCGCATCGTGTGGGACACCGGCCATCAGAGCTATGTGCACAAGCTGCTGACAGGACGTCAGGACTTCTCCAAGCTGCGCGGCAAGGGCGGCCTGTCCGGCTACCCCTCGCGCGAGGAGTCCGAGCACGACATCGTCGAGAACAGCCACGCCTCCACCGCGCTCGGCTGGGCCGACGGACTAGCCAAGGCCCGCCAGGTGCAGGGCGAGAAGGGGCACGTCGTCGCGGTCATCGGCGACGGCGCGCTCACCGGCGGTATGGCCTGGGAGGCGCTGAACAACATCGCGGCCGCCAAGGACCGGCCGCTGATCATCGTCGTCAACGACAACGAGCGCTCCTACGCGCCCACCATCGGCGGCCTCGCCAATCACCTCGCCACCCTGCGCACCACCGACAGCTACGAGCAGGTCCTGGCCTGGGGCAAGGACGTCCTGCAGCGCACCCCGGTCATCGGCAACACCCTCTACGAGGCCCTGCACGGCGCCAAGAAGGGCTTCAAGGACGCCTTCGCCCCGCAGGGCCTCTTCGAGGACCTGGGCCTGAAGTACGTGGGCCCCATCGACGGCCACGACATCGGCGCCGTGGAGTCCGCGCTGCGCCGCGCGAAACGCTTCCACGGCCCCGTACTGATCCACTGCCTCACCGAGAAGGGCCGCGGCTACGAACCCGCCCTCGCCCACGAGGAGGACCACTTCCACACCGTCGGTGTGATGGACCCGCTCACCTGCGAGCCCCTCGCCCCGTCCAACGGCCCTTCCTGGACCTCGGTGTTCGGCGACGAGATCGTGAGGATCGGCGAGGAGCGCGAGGACGTCGTCGCCATCACCGCGGCCATGCTGCACCCCGTCGGCCTCGGCAAGTTCGCCGCCCGCTTCCCGGACCGGGTCTGGGACGTCGGCATCGCCGAGCAGCACGCGGCGGTCTCCGCGGCGGGCCTGGCCACCGGCGGCGTCCATCCCGTCGTCGCCGTGTACGCCACCTTCCTCAACCGGGCCTTCGACCAGCTCCTGATGGACGTCGCCCTGCACCGCTGCGGGGTCACCTTCGTGCTGGACCGGGCCGGGGTCACCGGTGTCGACGGCGCCTCCCACAACGGCATGTGGGACATGTCCATCCTCCAGGTCGTCCCCGGCCTCAGGATCGCCGCCCCGCGCGACGCCGACCAACTGCGCGCCCAGCTCCGGGAGGCCGTCGCGGTGGACGACGCGCCCACCCTGGTGCGCTTCCCGAAGGAGACCGTCGGCCCCGAGATCCCGGCCCTGGACCGGATCGGCGGCATGGACGTACTGCGCCGTGACCCCGACCCGGAGGTGCTGCTGGTCGCCGTCGGCGTGATGGCGCCGGTCTGCCTCCAGGCCGCCGAACTCCTCCAGGCCCGGGGCCTCAACTGCATGGTCGTCGACCCGCGTTGGGTCAAGCCCGTCGACCCCGAGCTGCCCGGCCTCGCCGCCCGGCACCGGCTGGTGGCCGTCGTCGAGGACAACAGCCGTGCCGCCGGAGTGGGTGCCGCCGTCGCACTCGCCCTCGGTGACGCCGATGTCGATGTTCCGGTGCGGCGCTTCGGCATCCCCGAGCAGTTCCTCGCGCACGCCAAGCGCAGCGAGGTACTGGCCGACATCGGCCTGACGCCCGTGGAGGTCGCGGGCCGGATCAGCGCGAGCCTGGCCGTACAGGAGCCAGTCAAGGAGACAGCGGAATGACCACGGAGTTCGACCTCGGCGCGCTGCTGGCCGCGCGCGGAGCCGAGCGCTACGAGCTGCACGGCAAGTACCTCAACCACCAGCTCCCGCGCATGCTGCACACCATCGGCTTCGACAAGGTCTACGAGCGCGCCGAGGGCGCCTACTTCTACGACGCCGAGGGCGCCGACTACCTGGACATGCTCGCCGGGTTCGGGGTGATGGGGCTGGGCCGCCACCACCCCGTGGTCCGCAAGGCCCTGCACGACGTCCTGGACCTCTCCCTCGCCGACCTCACCCGGTTCGACTGCCAGCCGCTGCCCGGACTGCTCGCCGAGAAGCTGCTCGCGCACAGCCCGCACCTGGACCGGGTGTTCTTCGGCAACAGCGGCACCGAGGCCGTCGAGACGGCCCTGAAGTTCGCCCGCCGCGCCACGGGCCGGCCCAGGGTCCTGTACTGCGAGCACGCCTTCCACGGCCTGACCACCGGTTCCCTGTCCGTCAACGGCGAGGACGGCTTCCGCGACGGCTTCGCCCCGCTGCTCCCCGACACCGCCGTACCGCTCGGTGATCTCGACGCACTGGCGCGGGAGTTGAAGAAGGGGGACGTCGCCGCCCTGATCGTGGAGCCGATCCAGGGCAAGGGCGTGCACGAGGCGCCGCCCGGCTATCTCAGGGCCGCGCAGGAACTGCTGCACAAGCACAAGGCGCTGCTCATCGCCGACGAGGTGCAGACCGGCCTCGGCCGCACCGGGGACTTCTACGCCTACCAGCACGAGGACGGCGTGGAGCCGGACCTGGTGTGCGTGGCCAAGGCTCTGTCCGGCGGGTATGTCCCGGTCGGCGCCACCCTCGGCAAGGACTGGATCTTCAAGAAGGTCTACTCGTCGATGGACCGGGTGCTGGTGCACTCGGCGAGCTTCGGCTCCAACGCCCAGGCCATGGCGGCCGGGCTCGCGGTGCTGACCGTCATGGAGAACGAGCAGATCGTCGCGAACGCCCGCGCGACGGGTGAGCTGCTGAAGACGCGGCTCGCCGCCCTCACCGACAAGTACGAGCTGCTCGCCGACGTGCGCGGGCGGGGCCTGATGATCGGCATCGAGTTCGGCCGGCCCTCCTCGCTGAAGCTGCGCAGCCGGTGGACCATGCTCCAGGCCGCCCGCAAGGGCCTGTTCGCGCAGATGGTCGTGGTCCCGCTGCTCCAGCGGCACCGGATCCTCACCCAGGTCTCCGGCGACCACCTGGAGGTGATCAAGCTGATCCCGCCGCTGATCATCGGCGAGCGGGAGGTGGAGCGGTTCGTGGACGCGTTCACCGAGGTGATGGACGACGCGCACAGCGGGGGCGGGCTGATGTGGGACTTCGGCAAGACGCTGGTGAAGCAGGCGGTGGCGAACCGCTGACCGGCAGGACTGAAGGGTTTTGCCTCTGAGGCAAGAAATTTGCCGCAGAGGCAAATATCCTGCTGAATGGAGAGCATGAGCTCTCCCGAGACCGGGCCGCCCGACGACCTGTCCGCGGTGGCGCCGCGGCTGCGTGATCTCCGGCGCCGGGCCGCCCTCACGCTGGAGGCCGCGGCAGCGTCCGCCGGACTGTCACCGGCCCACCTCTCCCGGCTGGAGACCGGACACCGCCAGCCCTCGCTGCCGATGCTGCTGGCACTCGCTCGCATCTACGGTACGACGGTCTCCGAACTGCTCGGCGAGACGGTCGCCGACCGGGACGCCGTCGTCCGCGGCGCCGAGATGGAACCGACGGCCGCCGGGGGGTGGACGTACCGCCAGGCCGGCGCCCCCGGCCGCGGCATGCAGGCGCTGCGCCTGCACGTCCCCTACGGCTCCCAGGGCGACATCGTGCGGGTGCACCCCGGCGAGGAGTGGCTCTACGTCCTCACCGGCCGCCTCCGCCTGCGCCTGGGCGACACCACGTACCGCCTGGCCCCGGGGGACAGCGCCCACTTCGACTCCCTGACCCCGCACCGGATCGCCGCGCAGGACCCGGACGGGGTGGAGCTGCTCTTCGTCCACACCTTGCTGCAGAGCCCCACCTCCGCCCTGTGCCTGGGCGGACCCGCGACCTCACACCACGGAGACATGCCATGACCGACATGGAGGAGAAGTTCCCCCGCGCCCTGTGGGTGCGGTTGATCATCTACATCGCGGTGGGGCATGTCTTCGCGGCGTTCATCTACCTGCTCTTCGAGCTGGGTGCGAAGCAGTAGCGGCCGCGAACGGCGCCCGGCTCAGTCGAGGAGGCGGTCGCGCAGGCGCTCGCGGACGGCGGGGGTGACCCGCAGGGCCTGCTCCAGGTAGGGGTCCACCCCGCCCCAGGTCTCCTCGATCGTGTCGAAGGCCGCCGTCAGGTACTCGGCGCGGGCGTCGAAGAGGGGGCTGAGGAGCTCCATCACTTCGGGGGTGTGGCTGTTGTTGCGCTTCACCTTGTAGCGGCGGTGCTTGGCGTTGGACTCCAGGTAGTCGGCGAGGATCGCGTCCCGCTCCACGCCCAGGGCGAGCAGGGTCACCGCGATCGACAGGCCCGCGCGGTCCTTGCCCGCCGCGCAGTGCATCAGGGCCGGGACGCTGTCCTCGGCGAGGGCCAGCAGCACCTGGGAGTGCTCGGCGGTGCGCTCCTTGATGATCATGCGGTACGACTCGATCATGCGGTTCGCGGCCTTGCCGTCCGCCAGGATCTCCCGCAGCTGTTCGATGTCGCCGTCGCGCACCATCTTCCAGAACTCGGCGCCGTCCGCCGGGTCGGACAGCGGCAGGTTCACATTGCGCACCCCGGTCAGCTCGACGTCGGGGCCCTCCAGCTTCTGGTCCGCCGCGTTGCGGAAGTCGAAGATCGTGTGCAGACCGAGGGAGCCGAGGAACGCCGCGTCCTGTTCGGTCGCGTGCGCGAGATGCCCACTGCGGAACAGCACGCCCTGTCGTACCCGGCGTCCGTCCACGGTCGGCAGTCCGCCCACATCCCGGAAGTTGCGAACTCCGGCCAGCTCCGGCTCGGTCGACGGGACCTGCTGCGTCACTTGGGCTCCTCCCACCGGTTCCGCCGGCTCGTGTCGTCGGCGGGCACGCCTTGACGATACGACATCGATACCGGCGACAGCGGGAAGGTAGCAAAACGGACGAACAGCTCCGATATCGGTCCATTCATCCCCTGTCCGAATTAGAACCTTAATTGCTCTTCAGTGGCCTTGGGTGTGCTTCATTCCAACTCGCTCTGGAATAAAGGAGTCTGGAGCAGTGTCACGTGAGGAGCGTCATATCCGTGACGGTGAGTCGTCCGTCATGTCCACGTAATTCATGCGCTTTTCAAGGGTATTTGCCGGAGCCGATCATCAGGTAATGCACGGAAAGTGACCGTGAATTCCGGCAAGGGATCAAGAGGAATGCCTTCGGGTGGAACCTTCTGCTTGTCCCTTTGCGTCTTGGTCGCTTACGTTCGCCACCAATCCGAGCGGACGCCGAATCCTGCCGCCGCTCGTGATCCCGCACACTCACCCGTGCACGGCAGGAGCGGGGGACCCACAGGCACCACCGCCTGGTCCGGTCTCCGGAACAGGCTTGGGGTCAAGTCGCGCCCAGCGCGCGGCCGGACATCTCCAGTCCGCACCCGACAGCTCACCTCGTAGGCGCCGGAGAGGAATTCGCCATGCCCGCGAAGGGTAAGCACCGCCGTCCCAAGACCCTGCGTATCACCCGTGGAATCGCCGCCGCCGGAACCGGTGGCGCCGCACTCGCCCTCCCGCTCCTGGGTGCCACCGGCGCCCACGCGGCCCCGTCGCAGTCCGTTCCGGAAAAGGCCGTTCAGTCGGTGCAGTCGACGAAGTCGGTCGACACCAAGGAAACGGCGAAGAAGTCCGCGAAGAAGGCGGCCACGAAGATCTACACCGTGCGGTCCGGGGACTATCTCTCGAAGATCGCGAACGAGCAGGACGTGCGCGGCGGCTGGCAGAAGCTGTACCAGGACAACCGCGAGGCCGTCGGCGACGACCCGTCGCTGATCCACCCCGGCCTGAAGCTGTCGATCAACAAGAAGGCCGCCTCGACGGACCGCGCCGAGAAGTCGGTCTCCCGGTCCGCCACGCGGTCCGCCGCGAAGCCGTCGGCGCCCGCGAAGCCCAAGGCGCCCGCGCAGTCCTCCGCGCCGCAGGCCGCGACCACCACGCAGGCCGCCCCGGCCACCGCCACCGGCTTCACCGCCCCGGTCGCCGGCGCCGGCGTCGGCACCGCCTACAAGGTCGCGGGCAGCATGTGGTCCAGCGGCTACCACACCGGCGCCGACTTCGTCGTCCCGTCCGGCACCCCGCTGAAGGCCGTCGGCGCGGGCACCGTCGTCTCGGCCGGCTGGGCCGGGGCCTACGGCAACCAGGTCGTCATCCGGCTTGCCGACGGTCACTACGCCCAGTACGCCCACCTGTCCTCGCTGTCCGTCTCCAGCGGCCAGTCGGTGACGGCGGGCCAGCAGGTAGGCCTGTCCGGCACCACCGGCAACTCCACCGGACCGCACCTGCACTTCGAGATCCGCACCACGCCGGACTACGGCTCCGACGTGGACCCGATCGCCTACCTCCGCGCCAAGGGCGTCTCCATCGGCTGACGGACCGCCCGCCGCACGGCACCCTCCCTGACACGCCGCCGAAGGCCGGACCCACGATCCCCGGGTCCGGCCTTCGGCGTTGCCGACCTGGTTCTATTCCGGACTTGGCCAAGGTCTTGGAGTGGCTTATCTCACCGCCCGTCAACCCCTGCCTACGGTCGCGTAGGTCACATTCGAAGGTGAATCATGGGCCGATGTGGCAGACGATTCGAAGAGTGACAACGAGACAGTGATCGGGTCGTACGTCGCGGTGGGGGACAGCTTCACCGAGGGCGTCGGCGACCCTGGCCCCGACGGAGCCTTCGTCGGCTGGGCGGACCGGTTCGCCGTGCTGCTGGCGGACCGCCGGCCCGAGGGCGACTTCCGCTACACGAACCTCGCGGTGCGCGGGAAGCTGCTGGACCAGATCGTGGCGGACCAGGTGCCGAGGGCATGCGAACTCGCCCCGGACCTCGTCTCGTTCTGTGCGGGCGGCAACGACATCATCCGGCCCGGCACCGACCCCGACGAACTGGCCGAGCGGTTCGAGCGGGCGGTGGCCCGGCTCGCCGAAACCGCCGGGACCGTCCTGGTGACGACCGGCTTCGACACCCGTGGCGTGCCCGTGCTGAAGCATCTGCGCGGCAAGATCGCCACGTACAACATGCACGTACGGTCGATCGCGGACCGGTACGGCTTCCCGGTGCTCGACCTGTGGTCGCTGAAGACCGTCCAGGACCGCCGGGCGTGGGACGACGACCGGCTGCACCTGTCTCCCGAGGGTCACACACGCGTGGCGCTCCGCGCGGGCCAGGTCCTCGGCCTGGAGGTCCCCGCCGACCCGGACCAGCCCTGGCCCCCGCTCCCGCCCCGCGGCACCCTGGAGATCCGTCGCGACGACGTCCACTGGGCCCGCGAGTACCTGGTCCCCTGGATCGGCCGCCGCCTGCGCGGCGAGTCCTCCGGCGACCATGTGACGGCCAAGGGCCACCTGTCCCCGGACGACATCAAGATGCGCATCGAGGCGGCGGTCTGAGCCGCGCGCCCGGGACCCGACGGGCGGGCTGACGGCGGGGGAGTCACGCACGCGCGCGTACGGCATCAGGTACGGCCCGTCCCGACGAGGGGCGGGCCGACGCCGTGGGCCACCGGCCCCGGATCAGCGCGCGGCGGTCGACAACTCCGCCCGCGCCACGCCCAGTTCCCTGGCCAGCGCCTCGTCCGCCCACTCGCGGGCGCGGGCGCGGGAGAGGGAGCCGGGGTAGGAGGTGAGCTGGACGGCGAGGCCGTCCAGGAGGGCGGTCAGGCGCAGGGCCGCGCTCGCGGGGTCGGGGCAGTGGAACTCGCCCGCGGCCACGCCCTCGGCGATGACCTCGGTGATGGCGGCCTTCCACTCGCGGTCGAGGGACTGGGTGACCTCGCGCAGGGCGGGTTCGCGCAGCGCCGCCGCCCAGCCCTCGATCCACAGCCGCCAGCCCTTGGCCTGGCCGGTGGGGGCGTACCAGCGGACGGCCGCGCGCAGGCGGCGCAGCGCGGTCGTACGGCGGCCGAGGAGCTTGCGGAGGTGGGCGAGGTCGTCCTCGGCGGCGTACGCGAAGGCCTCGGCGACCAGCTTCTCCTTGGTGGAGAAGTGGTACAGCACCAGCGCGTTGCTCACTCCGAGCGCGGACGCCACGTCGGCGATCCGCACCGCGGACACGCCCCGCGCCTCGATCTGCTCGATGGCGGCCCGCAGCAACTCCTCGCGCCGCTCCGCCACACTCAACCGCACCCTCGCCACGGCGCACACCCTAACCCGTGAGGCCCGCGCGGCCCCGGCCCGCCCCGGGGCGGTCACCTGTACTGGCCGTACCTCTCCTCGATCACCGGATGCCGGTCCGCCGCGATCGCGTGCGCCGCCGCCCGCGGCGACGTGCCGTCGGCCTCCGCGCGGGAGAGCATCTGCTCGGTCAGCGCGCGCATGGCACGCCGGGTGTGGGCGAAGGCCTCCCGCGCGTCGGGCCCGATGTCGCCGAACAGGGTCCACCACCACCAGGCGTTGGTGCCGGAGTTGACCACGACATCGGGCAGCACGGTGACGCCCCGCGCCGCCAGCAGCGCCTCCGCCTCCGGCAGCACCGGCATATTGGCCGCCTCGACGATCCAGCGGGCGGTGATCCGCTCCTGGTTCACGGTGTCGACGGCGTACGACACCGCAGCGGGCACCAGTACCTCCGCCTCCGCCGACAGCCAGGCGTCCCCCGGCAGTTCACGGTCACCGGGGCGCAGCGCGGCGCGGTCGACGAGGCCGTACGCGTCGCGCGCGGCGAGCAGCGCCTCGACGTCCAGCCCGGCCGGGCTGGCGATCGTGCCCTTGAGATCGGCGACCGCCACGACCGTCAGCCCCGCGCGGGAGAGGAAACGGGCCGTCGCCCCGCCCATGGTGCCGAACCCCTGCACGGCCACGCGCGTGCCCGCGTACGGCACCCCGGCCCGGTCCAGCGCCGTGAGCGCGGCCTCGGCCACCCCGCAACCGCCGACCAGCGCGTCGAGCCCGACGCCGTCCACCTCCACGGCGAAGGCGTCCGCCAGCCGCCGCCGGGCCGCCTCCTCGTCGTCCAGCAGCGGATACACGGACTGGACGCAGGAGACCAGGCCCGCCTCGGCGGCCGCCCGGTCCACCAGGTCCTGGCTCAGTCCGAGGTCCTCGCCGGTGGCCCACACGCTCTCCACGTACGGCCGTACCGCCCGGAGATAGCGCACCAGCAGTCCGTACGCCGCCGGATCGCGCGGATCGCAGTCGATACCGCCCTTGGCGCCGCCGAGCGGGACGTAGCGGCCCTCCGGTTCGTAGTGCAGCGCCTCTTTCATGGACATGCCGCGGGCGAGACCGGTCACCTCGTCGAGCGTGCACCCCTCGCGCATCCTCAGACCGCCGCTGCACACCCCGCGCACCAGCCGGTCGATCACGAGAAACCCCTGGTGACCAGTGATGTGGTCGGTCCAGGTGAGGGAGAGGAGAGGGGTGGTCATGGGGCTCCTTACTGAATTGCTATTCAGTATCGGGATCGGGCTCGCGCACTGTCAACGCACAGCGCGGCATCCATGGCCGTTCAGCAGGAACAGGAATCCGTCGACGATCGTTGTGACAGGAGCCGACGATAATGAGATGCCTGGACAACTCCACCTGGAGGTAGCGTGACCGGTTCCCGTCCCCTGAGCTCCGTGCTCCGCGCGCTGGAGCCGGCGGCCTTCGGCGCGGACCCGACCGGCGAGCGCATGGAGCGCATCCGCAGATCGCCCCACTTCAAGGACGGCGTCTTCCAGAACCCCGGCGGCGTCACACGCACCCGGCCCTCCGGCTCGACGCTGGACTTCGCCAAGGTCTTCTTCGCCAAGGACGAGCGCCCGCGCCGCTCACCCCAGGGCACCGTGCCCGTGCACCCCACCACCCTGGCCGACCTCGCCCGCCCGCCGGCCACCGGCCTGCGGATCACCTGGATGGGCCACTCCAGTGTGCTCGCCGAGATCGACGGCCACAGGGTGCTCTTCGACCCGGTGTGGGGCGAGCGCTGCTCCCCGTTCTCCTTCGTCGGCCCCAAGCGGCTGCACCCCGTACCGCTGCCGCTGGCCGCGCTCGGCCCGGTGGACGTGGTCGTGATCTCGCACGACCACTACGACCACCTGGACCTGCCCTCCATCAAGGCACTCGCTGACACCGACACGGTCTTCGCCGTGCCGCTCGGCGTCGGCGCCCACCTGGAGCACTGGGGCGTCTCCGCCGACCGCCTGCGCGAGCTGGACTGGCACGAGTCCACCAAGATCGGCGGACTTACCCTCACCGCCACCCCGGCCCGCCACTTCTGCGGACGCGGCATGCGCAACACCCAGCACACCCTGTGGGCGTCCTGGGCGGTCGCCGGCTCCGAGCACCGCATCTTCCACAGCGGGGACACCGGCTACTTCGACGGCTTCAAGGACATCGGCGCCGAGCACGGTCCGTTCGACACGACGATGATCCAGCTCGGCGCGTACAGCGAGTTCTGGCCCGACATCCACATGACCCCCGAGGAGGCCCTGCGCGCCCACCTCGACCTCCAGGGCGGCCGCCCGCACGGCGTGCTCCTGCCCATCCACTGGGCCACCTTCAACCTCGCCACGCACGCGTGGGCGGAACCGGGCGAGTGGACCCGCGACGCGGCGGAGGAGGCCGGACAGGCCGCCGCGTTCCCCCGGCCCGGCGAGCCCTTCGAGCCCGGCGGCCTGTTCCCCGTCCAGCCCTGGTGGCGGTCCGTGTCGCAGCCGGTCCCGCACACCTGGCGCCGTCCCCGGCCCGCGCAGCCCGCCGCCGGGCCGCGCACCGACGACCTCGATCTCCTGGGCGAGCGGTGACACCGGCCTACCGAGGCCGGTTCAGGAAGTCCAGGAGGCGACGGTCCGCCTCCGCCGGGGCGCCGTGCGGAAGCGCGTGATGGGAGACGCCCGGCAGCACGGTGATCTCGGCACGCGGCAGTAGGGCCTCCGCGCGGGCGGCCACCTTCACGGCGTCATGCGTCCTGCTCCCTCCGGCCAGGAGCACCAGGACCGGCAGGTCCAGGCCGCGCAGCGCCTGCGCCGCCGGACGCGGCCCGGTCACGGGCCGGACGGAGGGGAAACCGGCGGCCGCCTCTTCAAGAGCGAGCCAGGCGGGATCGAGGGCGGCAACCCCGGTCTCCCACTCCAGGAAGGCGCGGACCCGGCCGGGGGAGGGCCGTACCAGCGACGGCAGCGCGCGCAGCAGATAGCCCGGGCGGAACCCGGCGAAGCACTGGGTCGGGTCCAGCAGGACCAGGCGGCGTACCCGCGCGGGCGCGCGCAGCGCGTGATGCAGCGCGAGCCAGGCGCCGTACGAATGCCCGCACAAGTCGGCCGCCGTCACTCCGAGGCCGTCGAAGAGCGCGTCCAGCCAGGCCGACACGTCGGCGACCGTCCGCAGGCGGCGGTCCCGGTCGGGCACGCTGCGGCCGGGGGCGCCGACGAGGTCGACGGCGAACACCCGGCGGGTGCGGGAAAGTTCCGCGGCCTGCCGGTACCAGGCCGCGGAGGTCGCGCCCCCGCCGCCCGGCAGGAGAACGACCGGCGGCCCGTCGACCGGGCCGCATACGTTCACGTGCGTCGCGCCGAACGGCGTGGCGACAGTCGCCGTCTCGCGCGCGGGCGGCCACTTGGCCAGGACCTTGTCGTAAGCCGCGCGGAAACCGTCGGCGTCGTACGTGTCACGAGCGCTCATGAGCGGAGCCCCCTTATTATCTCGCTCAGCAAGGTATTCGCTGAGCGAGATAATAAGGGAGGTGGCGGTCCGTGGCGGAGGGAACGCGTGCGCACCCCGTCGAACAGGACGATCCCGGGCCGGAGATGGAGATCGTGCATCTCTTGCGCGCCGTGGTCGTCGAACTGGGTCGGCACAGCGCCCGGTTCGCCCAGCTCAACGACATGCACCCCACGGACGTGCGCGCACTGATCGTGCTGATGGACGCCGCGCGCGCCGGCGAGGCGATGACCGCCGGACGCCTGGGCGCCGCGCTCGGGCTGAACTCCGCGGGCACCACGGCGCTGATCGACCGGCTGGAACGGGCCGGACATGTGCGGCGCGTTCGTGACGAGCGGGACCGCCGCAGGATCACCGTCGAGGTCGACGAGCGGGCGGTCGCTCTCGGACGGTCCCACTTCGGGCCGCTCATCGACCGGGCGGTGGACCTGGTGCGGGGGTACGACGAGCGGGAACTGGCGGCCGTACGGCACTTCCTGACCGGGATGCGGGACGCGGCGCGGTAGCCGCAGACGGCTGATGCGCCGGTGCGGTGCGGATTGCGTCGGTGCGGCGCGGCTGTCGTACGCCGCACCACGCCGTATCGCACCGCCCCGCACCACACCGGTGCACCACGCCGTATCGCACCGCCCCGCACCGGTGCGTGCACCGGGGTCAGCCCGTCGTGCCGCTCCGGTGCGGGCGGTTGTGCACCAGCAGCGCGGAGGCCAGTGCCGCGCACAGGAACACGGCGGCGATGACGACCATGCCGGCGTGCACTCCGGAAGTGAAGGCGTCGCCGATGGCGGCCGTCACGTCCCGCGGGGCCGGGCCGTGGGCGCCGCCGGTGGAGACGGCGTGTTCGACGGCAGGCCTGGACACCTCGGGTACGCCGTGGGCCTCCAGCTCGGCCGGAAGCCGGGACTGGAGCCGGTTGGCGAGCAGGGCGCCGAGGAGGGCGGAGCCGGTCACCGAGCCGACCTGGCGGAAGGCGTTCACGGCGCCCGAGGCCATTCCGGCGCGTTCGTGGGAGACGCTGACCAGGGCGGCGGCGGTGCTGGGCGCGGCCACCATGCCGCAGGCGGCGCCGAAGAGGACGTACAGCCACCACACCTGGGAGTAGGGGGTGTCGGGTCCCACGGTGAGGAATCCGGCGCCGGCGCCCGCGCCGAGGAGGAAGCCCGCCGTGAGGGGGAGCTTGAAGCCGGTACGGCGGATGAGGGCCCCGGCGGCGTAGGCGACGACCACGTACGTCCCGAAGAAGGGCAGCAGCCGCCACGCCACGTCCAGGGCGGACAGGTGCTGGACCCGTTCGTAGAAGAGCACCGACAGGATGGCGACCCCGGTGAAGCCGAACAGGGAGACGGCCGCGACGAACATGACCGCGCTGAAGGACGCCGAGCGGAACAGGGAGATGTCCAGCATGGGGGCGCGGGCGGCGCGTTCGACGAGGACGAAGCCGGTCAGCGCCGCGACCGCGACGAACCAGGCGGCCAGGATGCGCGGGGCGGTGTAGCCCTCGTGGCCGCCCTCGATGAGGGCGTAGACGAGGGCGGCGATGCCCAGGACGGCCAGGATCTGGCCGGGGATGTCGAGTCTGCCGCCGGGGGCGCGTGACTCGGCGACGACGGCGGCGACCGCCATCGTGACCACGGCGAGCACGGCGGTCGACAGGAACACCGTGTGCCAGTGGAAGTGGTTCAGCAGGGTGCCCGCGATGACCGGCCCGACGGCCAGTCCGATGCCGGAGGAGGCCGCCCACAGCGTGACCACCTCGGTGCGGCGGTGCGGGTCGGGGAAGGCGGCGCCCAGGATGGCCAGGCTGTTGGGCAGGACGAGCGCTCCGCCGACGCCGGATATCAGCTGACCGGCGATGACACCGGTCACGGAGGTCGAGGCGTAGACGGTGAGCGAGCCCACGATCAGGATCGCGGCGCCGGTCAGGAAGGCGCGTTTGCGGCCGTAGAGGTTGCCGACCGTGCCCGCCGACATCACCAGACAGGCCACGAGCAGGGTGTAGGCGGAGGGGATCCAGACCAGCCCGGTCGGGGAGACGCGCAGGTCGTCCTGGATGGCCGCGAGCGCCGACACGGACGCGGTGATCAGCAGGAAGGTCGTCATGGCCCCGAGACACATGGCGACGAGGGTCACGGTCGCGGTGAACCGGGAGGCCTGCCGCCCGTCGGCGGGCCGCGGCGTGGCCGCCGGATCGGCGGCCACGGGGGAGGGGGTGGAGGTCACGGCGTCCTCGTCTCAGCCGAGCTGGGGGTACAGGGCGGCGACGCCGCCCGCGAGGCCCGCCTGGACCTGGCGGCTCAGGTCGTCGACGACGATCTCGGGCGAACCCGCGGCGATGCCGTCCACGGCGGCGCGGGCGACGTCCGCGGGGGCGGTCTTGGGCTGGGTGACGTGGCGGGCCATGTCGGTGTCCATGTAGCCGACGTGCAGCGCGGACACGGTGATGCCGCGGGGCGCCAGCTGCTGGCGGACGGTGTTGGTCATGCTCCAGGCCGCGGACTTGGCGGCGGCGTAGGCGCCGACGGTCGGGAAGCCGATCCATGACAGGACCGACAGGATGTTGAGGATCGACCCGCCGCCGCGGGCCTCGATCACCGGGGCGAAGGCCCGGATCACGCGCAGGCTGCCCAGGTAGTGGGTGTCCAGTTCCAGCCGGAGGTCGTCCCAGTCGCCGGTCAGCGGGTCGGCGCCGGTGGAGGTGCCGGCGTTGTTGATCAGGAGATTGACGTCACCGGCCGCCTCGGCGGCCGCCGCGACCGACTCGGGATCGGTGACGTCCAGCCGGATCGCCTTCACACCGGGCAGATCGACCTGCTCGGGCCTTCGGGCGGCCGCGTACACGGTGGCGCCGCGCGCGGTCAGCTCCTGGGCCAGGGCCCTGCCGAGTCCCCGGTTGGCGCCGGTGACCAGGGCGGTTGCCGTGCTGATGTCCATGACTTCTCTCCAACGGATGCACGTAGCGGAAGCTGACTTATGGATTCGTAAGTCAGGTGCGACGGTATAGTCTGACATCTGTTGAGGCAAGTCAGCCGGGAAAGCGGAAGAGGCGGGCATGAGCGATCTGCTGGCGGAGCGGGACACCTGGTCCATGGCCAACTGCTCCATTGCCCGGACCCTGGAGATCGTCGGCACCAGGACGGCGCTGCTGATCATGCGCGAGGCGTTCTTCGGCACCCGGCGCTTCGACGACTTCGCCAAGCGTGTGGGGGTCGGCGAACCGGCCGCCGCGGCACGCCTGAAGGAGCTGACCGCGGCCGGACTGCTGGAGCGGGTGCCGTACCGGGAGCCGGGCCAGCGGACCCGGCACGCCTATCAGCTGACGCGGAAGGGACGTGACTTCCTGCCCGTACTCGTGGCCCTGCGGCAGTGGGGCGACACCTGGGCCGCCGACGAGCAGGGACCCGCGGTCGTCGTACGCCACAAGGACTGCGGCGCCGAGGTGCGCGCCGCGCTGCGGTGCGGTGAGGGGCACGACGTGGCGGACGGGGGGACGTACGTGGACGAGGGGCCGGGGCTGGTCCGGGTGGAGGCGGACCCTTCCTGAGGCGCGGCGGCGTCCTGTCGTCGGCGCCTTCCTGGCGCCCGGGGCCGTCCCCGCCCCCCACCACGCCCCGTCACCGTCGGGCCAGAACCCTCGGGAGGGTGAACCGGGTGGCGTCAGGTTGACCTCTGGCGGAGAAAAAACGAACGCCGAGGGGCGGAGAGCGAGAGGCTGTCCGCCTCTTGATGCTTCTTCAGGCACACCTTCTGACCAGGTGTGATCGGTAGTTAGTCGTTCCGGTGCGATGTTCGATGAGGGCTGACGATCTGTCGCCCGTGCGCCCATACCAGAGCCGGGCGTTCCGCGTACGAGTTTGTCAACTGCCCACCGCACATGTTGCCTTGCCGACTACTGTCAGTGTCCGTCGGGCGACGCAGGGCCGTTCTTTCCGCCCTCTCTCGACCGACACCGCGATGGCGCACGCCCGGCGCGGACACCGAGCCGGGCGTCGTGAGGACCACGCCCGACGGACACAGCTACGAGGACACCGATGTCTCACCTCCGCGCACCGGCCGCACGCGCAGACCGCCGTGAGGGCGGGCGGCACGGTCGGCCGGTCGCCCGCCCCGCACCCGCGCTGCCCGAGACGCACATACGGCCGCAGCTCCTCCGGCTCGCCGTGCTCCCACCCGTCGCGGTGGCCCTCGCCGCCTGCGCCGCCGTGCTGTTCACCGTCCGCAGCACCGGCGCCCGGCCCGGCATCACCCTGTGGGGCATGCTCGGCGGAGCCGCCGCCGTCGCCCTCGCGGCCCTCGTGATCGCCGCCGTCGTCGCCGACCGCACCGCCCGCTCCGTCAGCGAGCGCGTCGGCGCCCTGCGCCGCTCCACCGCCCGCGGCGAGGCCGAACTGCGCGCCCTCGTCGACGCCCTGCGCCGCGGCGACACCCCGCCCCGGCGCAAACCGCGCAGCGGCCCGCCCGACGACGCCGACGACTTCGAACTCCTCGCCGCCGACCTGGCCCGCGCCCACGACGGGGCCGTCACCGCCGTCGTCCAGGCCACCCAGCTCTCCAGCCAGGCCGGCGACGAACAGAAGCTCGAAGTCTTCGTCAACCTCGCCCGGCGCCTGCAGTCCCTGGTGCACCGCGAGATCTCCATCCTCGACGAGCTGGAGAACGAGATGGAGGACCCCGACCTGCTCAAGGGCCTCTTCCACGTCGACCACCTCGCCACCCGGATCCGCCGCCACGCCGAGAACCTCGCCGTCCTCGGCGGCGCCGTCTCCCGCCGCCAGTGGAGCAACCCGGTCCCCATGACCGAGGTACTGCGCTCCGCCATCGCCGAGGTCGAGCAGTACTCCCGGGTCAAACTGGTGCCGCCCATCGACGGCACCCTGCGCGGCCACGCCGTCGCCGACGTCATCCACCTGCTCGCCGAACTCGTCGAGAACGCCACCGTGTTCTCCGCCCCGCACACCCAGGTGCTGCTCCGGGCCAACCTCGTCACCTCCGGGCTCGCCGTCGAGGTCGAGGACCGCGGACTCGGCATGCCCGTCGAGGAGCAGGAGCGCATGAACGCCCTGCTCGCCGACCCCGACCAGGTCAACGTCGGCCGCCTGCTCGCCGACGGCCGCATCGGCCTGTTCGTCGTCTCCCAGCTCGCCCGCCGCCACGGCATCAACGTCCGGCTGCAGACCAACATCTACGGCGGAGTCCAGGCCGTCCTCGTCGTACCGCAGGGCCTGCTCGGCGCCGACTCCGGCGGCCCCGCCGGAGTCGAGGACGCCACCGGCGCCGTAGCGGCGCAGACCGTGGCGCCGGGTGCGCAGCGGCCCGCCGGGCGTCCGGCACCGCAGCGCCCCAAGGCGCCGGCCGCGGGCGGCCCCGTACCCCTGCCCGTGCGCGGCTCCCACGAGGAGCGGCCCACCATCGCCGAGGCCGTACCCGGCATCCGCCCCCAGGACCGCGCCGTCGTCGAGCACAACGGCGCCCCGCCCGTCCCGCGCTCCGGAGCCGTCCGCGGCACCATGGGCAAACCCCAACTGCCCCGCCGCCGCGCCCAGGAGCACATCGCACCCCAACTGCGCGACGGCCCCCTGCCCCGCCAGGAACCCGAGCACCTCCCCGGGCACGACCCCGGACTCATGGCCGCCTTCCAACGCGGCATCGGCCTCGCCGAGGCCCAGCAGCACCTGGAGTCCGAGCACCAACTCGACCCCCTGACCGCGGAGTTCCTGGAGACGGACGTGACCCCGGCGCGGATACCGGACACCCCCACGCACCTGTCCCACTCCGAGCACACCGACCGGCACGACGGGAGCACACCAGCCGGATGACCACGCACGCGTACACGCCCACCCCCAGCGCTCCCGCAGACCTTCGTACCTCAAGGAGTCGATCCACCATGGCGAGCGAAGCGCCGACCGGCCATGTATCCGATCTCGACTGGCTGATGAGCGGCCTCGTGCAGCGCGTACCGCACACGACCAGTGCGGTGCTCCTCTCCTGCGACGGCCTTGTGAAGTCGGTTCACGGCCTCGATGCCGACAGCGCCGACCACATGGCGGCCCTGGCCTCCGGCCTGTACTCCCTCGGCCGCAGCGCCGGAGTCCGCTTCGGCGACGGCGGCGACGTACGCCAGGTCGTGGTCGAACTCGACTCGACCCTGCTGTTCGTCACCACCGCCGGCTCCGGCACCTGCCTCGCCGTCCTGGCCGGCCGCGAGGCCGACGCCGCCGTCCTCGGCTACGAGATGGCGATGCTGGTCAAGAGCGTCCGCCCGTACCTGGTCACCGCGCCCCGGCAGCACGCCGTCGAACCGTCGGCGTCGAGGCATTGAGCGTGGCGGCGGCCGGTGACGGGCCCTGGCTCGACGACGCGGCCGGACGGCTGGTGCGCCCCTTCACGGTCAGCAACGGCCGGACCCGGCCCACCGTCGCCCTCGACCTGATCTCTCAGGTGATGGCCACCGGGGCGACCCCCCTCGGCTATCTGGGCCCCGAACACACGGAGGCGCTCGACCTGTGCCGCGCCCCCGTGTCGGTCGCGGAGGTCTCGGCGCACCTGAAGCTGCCGGCGGCGGTGACCAAGGTGCTGCTGTCGGACCTCGTCGACTGCGGGGCACTCACCACCAAGCCCCCCGAGTTCCACCACAACCCCACTGACCGGGCCCTTCTGGAGGCAGTGCTCGATGGACTACGACGACAGCTCTGACTACGCGGGCCGCACGGGCGCGGACCCGTTCCCCACCGCGCTGAAGATCCTCGTGGCGGGCGGCTTCGGGGTCGGCAAGACGACCTTCGTCGGCGCCGTCAGCGAGATCGCGCCGCTCAGCACCGAGGAGCTGCTCACCACGGTCAGCGCCGCGACCGACAACCTCGACGGCATCGAGAACAAGGTCGAGACCACGGTCGCCATGGACTTCGGCCGGATCACCCTCGACCCGCAGCATGTCCTCTACCTGTTCGGCACGCCCGGGCAGGAGCGCTTCTGGTTCATGTGGGACGAGCTGTGCGAGGGCGCCCTCGGCGCCGTCGTGCTCGCCGACACCCGGCGCCTGGAGGACTGCTTCGCCGCCGTCGACTTCTTCGAACAGCGCGGCCTCGGCTTCATCCTCGCGATCAACGAGTTCGACGGCGCCTACCGCTACGACCCCGAGGAGGTCCGGGCCGCCATCGACCTCGACCCGCAGATCCCCGTCGTGCGCTGCGACGCCCGGATCTCCAGCTCGGGCGTGCAGACCCTGCTGACCCTGGTCAGGCACCTCATCGCCCACACCCCCGCCCAGGCCACCGGCCACGGTGCCCACATGTGATCCCCGCACACCTCACGGAGCCCGCCACCATGCCATACGTCCACACCGAGGGAGTGCGCCGATGAGCTACGACCCGCCCCGTCCGGCCGGTCGTCTGCTGCTCACCCCGCAGGACGGCGAAGCCCCCGCCCGCGCGCGCCGACTGCGCAGTCTGGGGCTCGGGGAGCGGGCCGACCCCGCCCTCGACGCCTTCGCCGACCGGCTCGGCGACGCGACCGGGGCGCCGTACGCCATGGTCAACTTCGTCGACGAGCACCGGCAGTTCTTCGCGGGGCTGCGCAGGCCGGCCTGCGGTACCTACCGCAAGGGCGACGGGAGCAGTCCGGAGATGGGGCGGGTGCTGCCGCGCGATCACGGGTTCTGTCCGCATGTGGTGGTCCGGCGCAAGGCGCTGGTGCTGGAGGACGTGCTCGACTATCCGCGCTTCGCGGGCAATCCGGTCGTGGACGAGTTCGGCATCCGGTCCTATCTGGGGGCGCCACTGATCGACAGCACCGGGATGGTGCTGGGCACGGTGTGCGTGGCCGATCTGACGCCCCGGGCCTGGGGGAGGGCCGGGCTGGAGACGATCAAGTCCACCGCCGCCGATCTCGCGATGGGCCTGGAACGGCAGGGGGACCCGCTCGCGCCGTGAAGGCGGGAGGGCGTAGGGGAGGGGGGAGACCGAGGGGGGACGGGAGGGCGTGAAGCGGAGCTTGGGCCGCGGTTAAGAAATCCTCGATGGACCCGGGGTGCGGGGGTACGGCAGATTGCAGTCGACACCACCTTTTCTCCCGGTCCGGGGCCTTCTTCGGCATGCCCGAATCCGGGAACTCACCCCAAGGGGAGCCGTACGCGTGAAGGCGCTGGTCAAGGAGAAGGCGGAGCCGGGGCTGTGGCTCGCGGACGTGCCCGAGCCCGTCATCGGACCCGGTGACGTCCTCATCAAGGTGCTGCGCACCGGCATCTGCGGCACCGACCTGCACATCCGCAACTGGGACGGCTGGGCGCAGCAGGCGATCAGCACCCCGCTGGTGCTCGGCCACGAGTTCGTCGGCGAGGTCGTCGAGACCGGCCGGGACGTCAGCGACATCAAGCCCGGCGACCGGGTCAGCGGTGAGGGGCACCTGGTGTGCGGCAAGTGCCGCAACTGCCTGGCCGGACGCCGCCACCTGTGCCGCGCGACGGTCGGGCTCGGCGTCGGCCGGGACGGCGCGTTCGCCGAGTACGTCGCTCTGCCCGCCGCCAACGTCTGGGTGCACCGGGTCCCCGTCGACCTCGATGTCGCCGCGATCTTCGACCCGTTCGGCAACGCCGTGCACACCGCGCTGTCCTTCCCGCTGGTCGGCGAGGACGTCCTGATCACCGGCGCGGGCCCCATCGGTCTGATGGCCGCGGCCGTGGCCCGGCACGCGGGCGCCCGCAACGTCGTCATCACCGACGTCAGCGAGGAGCGCCTGGAGCTGGCCCGCAAGGTCGGCGTGAGCCTGGCCCTGAACGTCGCCGAGACCACCATCGCCGACGGGCAGCGGGAGCTGGGGCTGCGCGAGGGCTTCGACATCGGCCTGGAGATGTCCGGCCGCCCCGAGGCCATGCGCGACATGATCGCCAACATGACGCACGGCGGCCGGATCGCGATGCTCGGCCTGCCCGCCGAGGAGTTCCCGGTCGACTGGGCCCGGATCGTCACCTCGATGATCACCATCAAGGGCATCTACGGCCGGGAGATGTTCGAGACCTGGTACGCGATGTCGGTCCTGCTGGAGGGCGGCCTCGACCTCGCCCCCGTGATCACCGGCCGGTACGGCTACCGCGACTTCGAGTCGGCCTTCGCCGACGCGGCGAGCGGCCGCGGCGGCAAGGTCATCCTCGACTGGACTGTGTGACCCCTTAGGAGCTTTTGCGATGTTCGACTCCGTGCGCGACGACCTGCGCGCCACCCTCGACGAGATCCGTGCCGCCGGTCTGCACAAGCCGGAGCGGGTGATCGACACCCCGCAGTCCGCGACCGTCAACGTCAGCGCGGGAGGACGCCCCGGCGAGGTGCTCAACTTCTGTGCGAACAACTACCTCGGCCTGGCCGACCACCCCGAGGTGATCGCCGCCGCCCACCGGGCGCTGGACCGCTGGGGCTACGGCATGGCCTCCGTGCGCTTCATCTGCGGTACGCAGGAGGTCCACAAGGAGCTGGAGGCGCGGCTGTCCGCCTTCCTCGGCCAGGAGGACACGATCCTGTACTCCTCCTGCTTCGACGCCAACGGCGGTGTCTTCGAGACCCTGCTCGGCCCCGAGGACGCGGTGATCTCCGACGCCCTCAACCACGCCTCCATCATCGACGGCATCCGCCTGTCCAAGGCCCGCCGCTTCCGCTACGCCAACCGGGACATGGAAGACCTGGAGAAGCAGCTCAAGGAGGCCTCGGACGCGCGCCGCCGCCTGATCGTCACCGACGGCGTCTTCTCCATGGACGGCTATGTGGCGCCCCTGCGCGAGATCTGCGACCTCGCCGACCGCTACGACGCCATGGTGATGGTCGACGACTCGCACGCCGTCGGCTTCGTCGGCCCCGGCGGCCGCGGCACCCCCGAGCTGCACGGCGTGATGGACCGCGTCGACATCATCACCGGCACCCTCGGCAAGGCCCTCGGCGGCGCCTCCGGCGGCTATGTCGCCGCCCGCGCCGAGATCGTCGCCCTGCTGCGCCAGCGCTCGCGCCCGTACCTGTTCTCCAACACCCTCGCCCCGGTGATCGCCGCGGCCTCGCTGAAGGTGCTGGACCTGCTGGAGTCCGCCGACGACCTGCGCGTCCGGCTGCGCGAGAACACCGAGCTGTTCCGGCGCCGGATGACCGAGGAGGGCTTCGACATCCTCCCCGGCGACCACGCCATCGCGCCCGTCATGATCGGCGACGCGGCCAAGGCCGGCCGGATGGCGGAGCTGCTGCTGGAGCGCGGCGTGTACGTGATCGGCTTCTCCTACCCGGTGGTGCCGCAGGGCCAGGCCCGCATCCGCGTCCAGCTGTCCGCCGCGCACTCCACCGAGGACGTCAACCGGGCCGTGGACGCCTTCGTCTCCGCCCGTGCGGAGCTGGCCGGCTGACCTGAGACAATCGAGGCGTGATCGAAGCGCGGCGGCTCCACATCCTCCGTGCGGTGGCCGACCACCGTACGGTGACGGCGGCTGCCGCCGCGCTGTACCTCACGCCCTCGGCGGTCTCCCAGCAGCTCACCGCGCTGGAGCAGGAGACCGGGCACCGGCTGGTGGAGCGCGGCGCCAAGGGCGTCACGCTCACCCCGGCAGGTGAGATCCTCCTCAGCCACACCAACGCCGTCCTCGCCCAGCTGGAGCGCGCCGAGGCGGAACTGGCCGCCTATGGCTCCGGCGAGGCCGGTACGGTCACCGTCGCCGCGTTCGCCACCGGCATCGCCCAGGTCGTCGCCCCGGCCGTGGCCCGCCTCGCCCGCAGCGCGCCCGGCATAAGGCTCCGGGTGCAGGACGCCGAGGGCGACGCCAGTCTGCCGATGGTGCTGGACCGGCAGGTCGACATCGCGGTCGCCGTCGAGTACCGCGGGGCGCCACCGGCCGACGATCCCCGTCTGACCCACGTCCCGCTGTACGCCGAGCCCTTCGACGCCGTGGTCCCGACGAGCCACCGCCTGGCCGACCTCGCCGAGGTACCGCTGGCCGAGCTGGCCAAGGACCCGTGGATCGGCCCGTACCCCGGCAACCCCTGCCACGAAGTGGTCGTCCTCGCCTGCGAGACGGCAGGTTTCCAGCCCCGCCTGGAGCACTCCTCCGACGACTTCCGCGCCGTCGTGGCCCTGGCCGCCGCGGACGCGGGAGTGGCGCTGGTGCCCCGCTCGGCACTGCGCGGCATGGACCTGACGGGCGTGGCCATCCGACCGGTGGACGGGGTGGCCCCAACCCGGCGGGTTTTCGCGGCGGTTCGTCGCGGGGCGGAGGAGCATCCCTTGATCCGGCAGGTGGTGGACGCGCTGCGGGTCGCAGCCGAGGGATAGGGGCGGGAACCGGCCAGTGGGGGAACGCTGTCTGGGTTGGCATGCGCGTGACGATGATCCTCCCGGCCCTGACCGAGGCGACCAGCCCACTGTTCCGGCCCATCAAGTACTCGCTGTTCCCGCCGCTGGGGCTCGCCACCCTGGCGGGGTACCTGGATGACGACGACGAGGTCACGCTCCACGACGAGCACGTCGAGCGGATCGACCTGGAGGCCCTGGACACCCCCGACCTGCTGGTGATCCAGCCGTACATCACTTCGGCCCGGCGCAGCTACGAGATAGCCGACCACTTCCGCGCCCGGGGCGTGCATGTCGCCATGGGCGGGCTGCATGTCACCTCGTTGCCGGAGGAGGCCGCGGCGCACGCCGACACGCTCTTCACGGGGCCGGGGGAGGACACCTGGCCGCTGTTCCTGAAGGACTTCAGGGACGGGGTACCGGCCCGGCGTTACGACTCCACCACACGCACCCTGGCCGGACTGCCCCCGGTACGACGGGACTTGATCAAACGTCACCTCTACCTGGTGCCGAACTCCATCGTCGTGTCCCGAGGCTGCCCGCACCACTGCGACTTCTGCTACAAGGACGCCTTCTTCGAGGGCGGCAAGTCCTTCTACACCCAGGCCGTCGACGACGCCCTCGCCGAGATCGAGCGGCTGCCCGGCAAGCACCTGTACTTCCTCGACGACCACCTGTTCGGCAACCGCCGCTTCGCCGAGGCGCTGTTCGACGGCATGAAGGGCATGGGCCGTCTGTGGCAGGCGGCCGGGACGGTCAACTCCGTGCTCAAACCGGACCTGTTGGAGCGCGCGGTGGAGGCCGGGCTGCGCAGTCTGTTCGTCGGGTTCGAGACCGTCAACGACGCCAACCTCGCCGAGCGCCGCAAGAACCAGAACATCGGCACCGACTACGACGCGGCGGTACGGCGCCTGCACGACGCCGGGGTCATGGTCAACGCCAGCTTCGTCTTCGGGCTCGACCAGGACGGGCCGGACGTCTTCGACCGGACGGTGGCCTGGGCGGTGGAGCAGGGCATCGAGACGGCGACCTTCCACATCATGACGCCGTATCCCTCGACCGGGCTGTGGAAGCAAATGGAGGCCGAGGACCGCATCGTGCACCGGGACTGGGACCTGTACGACACCCGGCATGTCGTCTACCGCCCCAAGAACATGACCCCGCGCCAACTGGAGGACGGGTACTGGCGGGCGTACCGCGACTTCTACCGCTGGTCCAACATCTGGCGCGGCTCGGGCGCGCAGCCCGGCACGCACGAACGGCTGCGGCACCTCGCCTACGCGGGCGGCTGGAAGAAGTTCGAGCCCGCCTGGGACCTGCTGATCCGGTCGAAGAGGGTGGTGCGGGCGATGCCCGCGCTGGAGCGGACCTTGGCGGCGTTCGGCGGGAGGCAGTGACGCCCGTTTCACATCTGGGATAGAGTCCCGAATATGAAACAGGTGGAGCATCGGGCCGACCCCGTCGACGTGCGTCTCGGCGCCCGGCTGGCCGCCCTGCGGGCCGAACGCGGCTGGTCCCTGGGCGAGCTGGCGGAACGCAGCGGGGTCAGCAAGTCCACGCTCTCCCGCGCCGAGCGCGCCGAGATCAGCCCCACCGCCGCTCTGCTGAACCGCCTGTGCGGGGTGTACGGCCACACCATGTCCCGGCTGCTCAGCGAGGTCGAGTCCGAACCCGCCGGGCTGGTGCGCGCCGACGAGCAGCCGGTGTGGCAGGACCGAGCCTCCGGCTTCGTACGGCGGTCGGTGTCCCCGCCGCATCCGGGGCTGCGCGGGGAACTGGTCGAGGGACGCCTCGCCGCCGGCGCCGACATCTCCTACGACCGGCCGCCCGTACCCGGCCTGGAGCAGCACATCTGGGTCCTGGCGGGCGCACTCGACGTCACCGCCCAGGACACCGAGCACCACCTGGACGCAGGCGACTGCCTGCGCCTGCGGGTATGGGGGCCGACCCGCTTCCGGTGCCCCGGCCCCGACGAGGTGCGCTACGTACTGGCGGTGGTGCTGCCGTGAACGTCGTACGACTGAACCCGGAGCAACTCCTCGCCCATGCCGGGGAGCTGGCGGGCCTGCTGGTCGACACCGTCGACAGTGGCGCCTCGGTCGGCTTCCTCGCGCCGATGGACCGGGCGCTCGCGGAGTCCTGGTGGAAGGAGCGCGCGGCCGGGCCGTACGCGGTATGGGTGGCGGTCGAGGACGGCCGTGTCGTCGGCACCGTCAGCCTGGCCTACCCGGACAAGCCCAACAGCCGCCACCGCGCCGAACTGGTCAAACTGATGGTACACCGCACCGCCCGCGGACGCGGCCTCGGCCGCCGGCTCCTGGACACCGCCGAGCGCGCGGCCGCCGCCGAGGGCATCACCCTGCTCCACCTCGACACCGAGACCGACAGCCCCGCCGAGCACCTGTACCGCTCGGCGGGCTGGACCCGGGTCGGCGTGATCCCCGACTACGCGGCCGACCCCGGCGGGGTGCTGCGCGGCACCACCCTCTACTACAAGCGGCCGGCGCCCTGACCGGGTGATTGTCAGTGCCAGCGGCTACGGTGCCTGCCATGCAGGATGCCGAAGACGTACGCCGCATCGCCCTGTCCCTGCCGGACACGACGGAGAAGATCGCCTGGAGCATGCCCACGTTCCGGGTGGCGGGGAAGATGTTCGCGACGCTGCCCGAGGACGAGACGTCCATCGCCGTGCGCTGCCCCAAGGAGGAGCGCGACGAACTGGTCCTGGCCGAGCCGGAGAAGTTCTGGATCGCCGACCACGAGGCGCAGTTCGCCTGGGTGCGGGTACGCCTCGCGGCGCTGGAGGACGAGGGCGAGCTGCGCGACATCCTCGCCGACTCCTGGCGGCAGGCGGCGCCCACCCGACTGCTGGACGCCTACCCCGAGTTGGGTCTGCCGTCCGACAGCTGAAATCCCCTCGGGCTTGTCAGTGCCCCATGGCATGATCCCGCGACAGGAGTGAGAGCCGGGGCGGAGGGGGCCCCGGCTCCCACCGGTGCCGGTGCGCGGGGAGGGGTGCGGGGCGTATGGCGAAGGGATCGCTGGAGGAGACCGCCGAGGGCCACCCGGTGTGGTCACGCGACTTCGCCCTGTTCTTCGTCGCCCGGGCCGTGGCCCGGCTCGGCGACACCATGCTGCCCGTGGCCCTCGCCGCCGGGCTCCTGCAGCACGGCCACGGCGCGGGCGCGGTCGGGCTCGCCATGGCCGCGACAGCCGCCGCCTTCGCCGGGTTCGTCGTCCTCGGCGGGGTGATCGCCGACCGCTTCTCCACCCGCCGTCTGATGATCGGCTCCGACCTGGTCCGCCTCGGCACCCAGGCGCTTGCCGCGGCCCTGTTCTTCAGCGGGCACGTGGTGCTCTGGGAGATCTGCGCCATCGGCTTCGTCAACGGCGTCGCCAGCGCCGTCTTCCAGCCCGGCGTCGCCAGCACCACACCCCGCCTCGCCCGCGACGTCCAGGGCGCCAACGGCGCGATACGCGTCGCGGAGTCCGCCGCCCAGCTCGGCGGCCCCGCCCTGGCCGGTCTGCTCGTCGGCCTCGCCTCCCCGGGCGGCGTCTTTGCGGCCCACGCCGCCACCTATGCCATCAGCGCCCTGTGCCTGCTCCTGCTCCGGCTGCCCCCGCTGCCCGCCGGGAGCACCCCCGAGCCGACCACCTTCCGGGCGGACCTCGTCGAGGGATGGCGGGAGTTCCGCTCCCGCACCTGGCTGTGGGGCGTGATAGCCGTCTGGTGCCTGTACATGCTCACCGTCTGGGGCCCGAGCCTGCCCCTGGTGGCGACCGAGGTGGTCCAGGAGCATGGCGCCGGGGCCTACGGCCTGGTCAACTCCGCCCTCGGCGCGGGCACGGTCGTCGGCGGACTGCTCGCCCTGCGGCTGCGCCCGCGCCGGATGCTGCGCGCGGGCGCGATCAGCCTCTTCGCCTTTGTCGGCTTCCCCGCGACCGTGGGCCTCGGCCTGGACGTGCCCACGATGGCGGTGGGCGCCGCCCTGGCGGGGGCGGGCATGTCCTTCTGGGGGGTGATGTGGGCGACCAGCGTGCAGACCCAGGTCCCGGTGGACGTCCTGAACCGCATCCACGCCTACGAGGTGGCGGGCTCGCTGGCGATGATGCCGGTCGGCCAGGCCCTGGCGGGCCCCTCCGCCTCCGCCCTCGGCGCCGAGAACGTGCTCCTGATCGCGGGCGTGATGAGCGTGGTCGTCGCCGCGATCCTGCTCGCGGTACGTCCCATACGGGACCTGGAACGCGCCGACGCCCCGGCCGCCCGCTCACTGCCCGCCGACGAGCCGGAACGCGCCCGCGCCGAATAAACCGGTGCGCGACCAGCGAGCCGAGTGCGGTATGGTTGCCCTGTCCGTTCGGCCCGGGGAAACCCCAGGTCAGACGGGATCGGGACGTGGCGCAGCTTGGTAGCGCACTTGACTGGGGGTCAAGGGGTCGCAGGTTCAAATCCTGTCGTCCCGACTTTTGCAGGACCATGCAGTTCCAGATCAGGGCCTTGGCTCACCTAGGTGAGCCAAGGCCCTGATCATTTCTGGCTCGCGTCTCATCATGTTCCACGAGCCGTCCACGACGAGCCTTGCAGCCCGCTGAACGGGCGAAATAGCTTCAGGAGCAGTGACATCAGGCTCGCACCGGGCAGATGAAAGTCGAACAAACGCTCCGCTCGTGAAGGGTTGTGAATGAGTCCCAACCTGTCCTCGTCCGCTGCCGCTCTGACAGTTGGCACCACACTCGCCATGGGTTTTACCGGTGTCGCGCCTGCGTTCGCGCACCCCACCCCGTCGCCGAGTGTCACATCGACCGGTGGATCCGACGGGGGGTGTGAGCCCTTCTGCGCACCTGGACCTTCCCCTGCCTCCCCGTCACCAAGCATGACATCCACACTTCCGCCCTCACCTGCTCCCACGGACGGTGACTACCCCAGACCTGGAGACCACCACAAACCTGATGGTGGGATGCGCACCGGTGGCGGCGGCCTGACAGCAGAACGCACAACGGTGAGCGCGGTAGCAGGGGGCGTGCTGGGATTGGCTGTGCTGTGTGCGGGGGCATATGCGCTGGGTCGACGCAAGGCGCACCGTTGATGTGAGGAGGGTCCCGCAGTGAGTTCCACCCTGGAATCACTGGTCACCGAAGGCTCGGCCCGGACACCCGAGGTGCGCGGCGTAGCCGTTACGGCTACTGCACCGGTGTGCGTTGTTCCGCACTTCTTGGGGCCCGCGCAAGCTCATGAAGTCATGTCATGGGCACTGGCCGATGTGAGCGGATTGCAGACCGCAACGACACTCGACGGGCCACCGGATACGCGACGAGCCAAGGTGCTGTACACACTCGTTCCGCCTTCCTTGGGCAGGGCGCTGGTGAACGTGCTGCCCACCGTGGAAAAGGTCCTGGGCGTCACAGCGGCCGAGAGACGGGTTGAGTGCCAGGTCACCGTGCACGGCGACGGGGACTACTTCCGCAGGCATCTGGATGTCGGTGAAGGTGACGCAGCCAGTCGACGCATCAGCTTCATTTATTACCTGCACCGAAGTCCACGACTCTTCTCAGGGGGCCAGCTGAGGGTCTACGACTCCGTGAGTGCCCCAGGAAAGTTCAGTCCAGCGGCATCGTTTCGCGATGTAGAACCGATCCACGACACGATCGTCTTCTTCCCATCAGCCAGTGTGTTCCATGAAGTCCTTCCGGTCTCCTGCTCCTCTGCTCGGCCGGAGGACGGAAGGGTCACGTGCAACGGATGGATCCACTGAGCCGACCAGATATTCAGCAGCGGTCGAAGGCCGTCTTCTCAGGATCGAGAAGACGGCCTCAGCCATGTCCCTCCCCCTACAGCCGCACCGTCAGTTCGATGGCCACCCGGTCGCCCGCCGACAGGCCCTGCGGTTTGCGGACCGCGGCCTTCAGGGGCAGGAGGTAGCAGCCGTCCTTCGGGAACAGGGACGTCGTGAACTCCACCACGCCGATGCGGGCGTCCACGGGAATCACCCCCCAGCCGTACGTGGCCATGGAGGCCACCTGACGGATGTCGGCGGACTCCTCGTCCGGTACGGGGACGAAGTAGTACGGGGAAGGACCGCGCCACTCGATGACCTGGCCGGTGAAGGCGAGTTCCAACAGGCAGCCTCACTTCGAAGAGACGACAGACGGCCGGGCCGGCCGACGGGTGTCGGCCGGCCCGGAGGCGGGGCGGTCCGCTCAGACCAGGTCGAAGCGGTCCAGGTCCATGACCTTGGCCCACGCCGCGACGAAGTCGTTCACGAACTTCTCCTTCGCGTCGTCGCTCGCGTAGACCTCCGCGAGCGCCCGCAGCTCGGAGTTGGAGCCGAAGACCAGGTCGGCGCGGGTACCGGTCCACTTGACCTCGCCCGAGGCCAGGTCACGGCCCTCGAAGGTGGTCTGGTCCGGGGAGGTCGCCGACCACTTCGTGCCCAGGTCGAGCAGGTTGACGAAGAAGTCGTTGGTCAGCCGGCCCGGGGTCTCGGTGAGGACACCGTGCTTGGAGCCGTTGTGGTTGGCGCCCAGCACCCGCAGACCGCCGACCAGGACGGTCATCTCCGGCGCGCTGAGGGTGAGCAGGTTCGCCCGGTCCAGCAGCAGGTACTCGGCGGCCAGGCGGTTGCCCTTGCCGAGGTAGTTGCGGAACCCGTCGGCGGTCGGTTCGAGCGCCGCGAACGACTCGACGTCCGTGTGCTCCTCGCCGGCGTCCACGCGGCCCGGCGAGAACGGCACCTCGACCTCGACACCGGCGTCCTTGGCGGCCTTCTCCACGGCGGCCGAACCACCGAGGACGATCAGGTCGGCGAGGGAGACCTTCTTGGCGCCCGCGGCGTTGAACTCCGCCTGGACGCCCTCCAGGACACGCAGCACCTGGGCCAGCTCGTCGGGGTTGTTGACCTCCCAGCCGCGCTGCGGCTCCAGGCGGATCCGGGCGCCGTTGGCGCCACCGCGCTTGTCACTGCCGCGGAACGTCGAGGCCGACGCCCACGCGGTGGAGACCAGCTGCGAGACGGACAGGCCCGAGTCGAGGAGCTTGGCCTTCAGCGCCGCGATGTCGGCGGCGTCGATCGGCTCGCCCTCGGCCTCCGGCAGCGGGTCCTGCCACAGCAGCGTCTCCTCCGGGACCTCCGGGCCGAGGTACAGCGACTTCGGGCCCATGTCACGGTGGGTCAGCTTGTACCAGGCGCGCGCGAAGGCGTCCGCGAACTCCTCCGGGTTCTCGTAGAAGCGGCGCGAGATCGGCTCGTAGATCGGGTCGTAGCGCAGCGACAGGTCGGTGGTGAGCATCCGCGGGCGGTGCTTCTTCTCCGGGTCGAAGGGGTCCGGGACGATCTCCGGGGCGTCCTTCGCGATCCACTGGTGCGCACCGGCCGGGCTGGTGTCCGGCTCGTACTCGTACTCGAAGAGGTTCTTGAAGAAGCCGTTGCTCCACTGGGTCGGGGTCGACGTCCAGATGACCTCAAGGCCGGAGGTGATGGCGTCCTTGCCGACGCCGCTGCCGTACGTGCTCTTCCAGCCCAGGCCCTGCTCCTCCATGGAGGCGGCCTCGGGGTCGGCGCCCACATGGTCGGCGGGGCCGGCGCCGTGGGTCTTGCCGAAGGTGTGGCCACCGGCGATGAGGGCGACGGTCTCCTCGTCGTTCATCGCCATCCGGCGGAAGGTCTCGCGGATGTCGCGGGCGGCGGCGATCGGGTCCGGGTTGCCGTTGGGGCCCTCGGGGTTGACGTAGATCAGACCCATCTGGACCGCGGCGAGCGGGTTCTCCAGCTCACGGTCGCCCGAGTAGCGCTGGTCGTCGAGCCAGGTCTGCTCGGGACCCCAGTACACGTCCTCGTCGGGCTCCCACACGTCCTCGCGGCCGCCGCCGAAGCCGAAGGTCTGGAAGCCCATCTGCTCCAGGGCGACATTGCCGGTGAGGATCATCAGGTCGGCCCAGGAGATGGACTGGCCGTACTTCTTCTTCACCGGCCACAGCAGACGGCGGGCCTTGTCCAGGTTGCCGTTGTCCGGCCAGCTGTTCAGCGGCGCGAAGCGCTGCTGACCGGCACCGGCGCCACCGCGGCCGTCGCTGATGCGGTAGGTGCCCGCGCTGTGCCAGGCCATACGGATCATCAGCGGGCCGTAGTTGCCGAAGTCGGCCGGCCACCAGTCCTGCGAGGTGGTGAGCACCTCGGCGATGTCCCGTTTCACGGCCGCGAGGTCCAGGTTCTTGAACGCCTCGGCGTAGTCGAACTCCTCGTCGAGCGGGTTCGTCGCCGGCTGGTTCTTGGCAAGGATCTTCAGGTTGAGGCGCTCCGGCCACCACTGGCGGTTGCCGCCGCCCTGGGTCGGGTGCAGGGCACGTCCGTGCGCGACCGGGCAGCCCCCCGTGCTCTCCTCCGTCTTCGGATCGGTGACGATTGCGTCGGGGTTCTCAGCCATGGCGAATCCTTCCGGGCTTGGTGGATCTCGTGCTCAGGGAGTCTGTGCGGTCGAGCAGTCCGGGCATACGCCCCAGTAGATGACCTCGGCCTCGTCGATCGCGAAGCCGTGGTCGTCGGAGGCGGTCAGACAGGGCGTGTCGCCCACCGCGCAGTCGACGTCGGCGATCGCGCCGCACGACCGGCACAGCAGATGGTGGTGGTTGTCCCCCACGCGCCCCTCGAACCGGGCCGGACTGCCGGCCGGCTCGATACGACGGACGAGCCCCGCCGTGGTCAGGGCGTGCAGCCCCTCGTACACGGCCTGCAGGGAGACATGGCCCACCCGGTCCCGTACGCCGGAGGCGATCGCCTCGACCCCCAGGTGGTCGCCGCCGCGGACGGTCTCCAGCAGTGCGACCCGGGCGGCCGTCACCCGCAGGCCGGCGGCGCGCAGCTCCTCGGCGGTGGACGGGGTTCCGGACGAGCTCATGCGCCGAACCTACCCTCAAAAACACGAATGGTTCAAGAAAACGAACCAGTCCAATTTAGGTCGCGCTCCGAGCAGGCTCCGATCAGGTCCCGAGCAGGCTCCGGGCAGGGCGGGGAGGGGTGCCGCGGCACCCTCCCGCACACCCCTCGCTTCCGCCTCGGGGCTCGCACGAGAAACGGCTCCCGAGCCGGTGAGAACGCTCGGTGAGCGTCAGATCACGCATCCCACATGCGCCAGCGCCTGCTTCAGCAGCACGCCGTGGCCGCCCGGCATCTCGCTCTGCACCGCGGGCGACAGGGCCTCCTGGGGGCTGAACCACACCAGGTCGAGGGCGTCCTGCCGGGGGCGGCAGTCGCCGGTCACCGGCACCACGTAGGCGAGGGAGACGGCGTGCTGGCGCGGGTCGTGGTACGGCGTGATGCCCTGGGTCGGGAAGTACTCCGCCACCGTGAAGGGCTGCAGGGAGGGAGGGACGCGGGGCAGGGCGACCGGTCCGAGGTCCTTCTCCAGGTGGCGCAGGAGCGCGTCGCGCACCCGCTCGTGGTGCAGCACGCGGCCGGAGACCAGGGTCCGGCTGACCGTTCCGTCCGGTCCGATCCGCAGCAGCAGGCCGATGCTGGTCACCTCGCCGCTGTCGTCGACGCGCACGGGCACGGCCTCGACGTACAGGATCGGCATCCGGGCGCGGGCCATCTCCAGCTCGTCGGAGGTCAGCCAGCCGGGGGTGGTTTCGGTCATATCAGACATTGAGTGATCATACTTTCCGGGATCGACGCGCGTTCAGTCGCGACAGGGAACAGGTGCGGAGGGAAGTCCGTACAGGCGGCGGGCGTTGGCGGAGCCGGTCCACCGGACGAGGCGTAACGCGTCGTCCGGGCTCAGCTCGTCGGCGTCGACCCGGTCCTGGAGCAACGCGCCCAGGCCCCGGCGGAAGGACACCGCCCCCAGCAGATGGAACTCGGCGAGACCGTAGGCGTCGGAGCTGTACAGCAGCTTGCGGAACGGGGTGATCTCCAGCGCCTCCTCCAGAACGGCACGCGCGCGTGCGGGGCCGACATGGTGCAGGGTCAGCCCCACATCGAGGTACACCTGCTCGAACACCGCGGCCAGATAGGCGGCCTGCCGCTGGTACGGCCAGCAGTGCAGGAGCAGCACGGGAATCGTGCCCGCGATCAGCCGCAGCCAGTCCGTCAGCAGGGCCGGGTCCGCGTCGCGCAGCCGGATGTCGCGGTCGCCGAACCCGGTGTGCAGTTGCAGCGGCAGCCCCAGATCCACGGCCGTCCACAGCAACTCCCGCACCAGCACCGGGTCGTCGAGCCGTCCTCCCGCGGCCAGCCAGCGCCGGGCCGCCTCGGTGACCTCAGCCTCTGTCGGGCGTGTCGGATCGAGCTCGAAGCCGGTCCGGTAGGCGGCCACGGACTTCACCGCCACCACACCGGGCGCCCGTACGGCGTCCTCGGCGGCCCCCCGGAACGCCGCCGCGTACGCGTCCGGTTCGACGCCCGCCCGCGCGACGGACTCGGCGACGCCCTCCAGCCGTACGACCTCGAAGGCGGCGGCACCGGCCGCGTCCGCCAGTTCGCGCGGGGAAGTGAGGGGGAGCGGGGTGTACCCGGTGTCCACGCAGAGGGCGTCGACTCCCGCGGCGGCCAGGAAGCGGCGGTTCACCTCGGCCGGGCCCAGGTCGGCGCGGCGCGCCAGGTAGGTCTCCGGCGAGGCGTGCCGGGGCAGGTCCAGCACGGGGGCGCAGTGGCGGCGTACGGCGACGCCCGCCGGGGTGTCGAACGGGGAGATCCCGGGCCAGGCGGCGCCCTCGGTGAGCAGGGACTCGAAGGCGGGGCGGTCCAGCTCCCCGGTCGCCACGCCGTGGCAGTGGTGGTCGACGAGGGGGAGCGCGGCCAGCGCCTCGCGCACGGGGCCCGTCACGTCAGTACCGCCAGCGGTAGGCAGCCGCGACCGCCGCGTCGTCGAGACCGTCCACGGCGGCGATCTCGCCCTCCCGTACGGCGATCACCGCGTCGGCGAGGACCGGGCCGAGCGCCGTGCGCAGCACCTCGTCGGCGCGGAACGCCTCGACGGCCTCGGAGAGGGAGGCCGGCAGCCGCCGCACGTCGCGGGCGCGCGCTTCCTCGGGGCTCAGGGCGGCGGGGTCGCCGGTGATCTCCTCGGGCAGGGTCGCCGACTCGGCCATGCCGTGCAGCCCGGCCGCGATCACCGAGCCGAGGGCGAGATAGGGGTTGGCGGCGAGGTCGACCGGCTTGATCTCGATGTTGGCGGCCTGGTCGCGCAGGCCCTGGGTGCCGGTGATCACCCGTACGCCCGCCTCGCGGGTCTCCCGGCCCCAGGCGGTGAAGACCCCCGCCCACTGGGAGGGCCTGAGCCGCAGATAGCTGGCGGGGCTGGGCGCGGTGACCGCGGTCAGCGCGGGCAGGCGGCCGAGCACTCCGGCCGTGAAGGACTCCGCCTCCGCCGTCATGCCGTAGCGGCGGTCCCCGCCCGCGTGCAGACTGGCGCCGTCGCCCCAGGCGGACAGATGGAGGTGGCCGCCGTTGCCGACACCCTCGGCGAAGACCGCGGGCGCGAACGACACCACCAGGCCGTGCCGCCGGGACACCGCCCGGATCGTCTGCCGGACCAGCACGCTGCGGTCGGCCGCCGCCACCGGGTCCAGCGCGCCCACCGACAGCTCGAACTGCCCGGCCGCGTACTCGGGATGGACCTGGTCGACCTCCACGCCCTGCTCCGCCAGCGCGGCCAGCAGATCGGCGAGGCAGTCGCTCAACTCCACCTGCCGCAGGGCGCCGTACGCCGGACCCGTCACCGCCGGCCTGAACTCGCCCTCGGCGGCGGGGCCGTGGCCGACGGCCCACTCGATCTCGACGGACGCCCGGAAGGCCAGCCCCCGGCGCGCGACGTCCGCCACCAGGTGACGCAGGAAGGTGCGGGTGCAGGCCGGGTGCCGCTCCCCCTCCTGGGTGATCCGGTCGACCGGGGCCCACGCCCAGCCGGGCTGCGCGGCCAGCACCACCAGCCGGTCCAGGTCGGGGTAGAGGCGCAGATCGCCGTCCGGGGAGCCGAGGACGTCGGTGGTGACGATGGAGTCGTTCGCCAGGAACGTGTCGAACACCGGGGACATCCCGACGCCCCACGCCGCCGCCGAGGCCAGCTTCGCCGTCGGGATCGTCTTCACGCGGGCGATCCCCGCGGTGTCGACGTAGGCCAGCACGATGCCGTGCACACCCCGCCCGGACAGCTCCCCATTCAGCGCGGTGGCCCGCTCGATGTCTCCGGGACGTCCCCCGGGCACGGGATCGGCAAGGGTGGTCATGCGCTCTCCTCGTCGAGCTGGGCCGCGGAACTCGCTGTGGGCGTCAGGGTTTCACGGCCACCGCGCCGTACTGCGGCACCACCACGGGAGAGTCGGAACCGGTGCGCCACACCGAGCAGGACACCAGGCCCGGTTCGAGCAGCTCCAGGCCCTCGAAGAAGGTCATGATCTCCGCGCCGGTGCGGGCGGTGATCGGGGGAGTGGCGTTCTTGTTCCAGAACTCCATGGCCGGGACCTGGCCCGCGCCGCCCACCTCGTCGTCGGTGGTGGGGTGGGTCAGCACCAGGAAGCTGCCGGACGGGACGGCGGCCATCACACGGCTCGCGATGTCCCGCGCCTTGTCGTCGTCGAGGACGAAGTTGAGGATGCCGAGCATCATCACCGCGACCGGGCGGGTGAAGTCCAGGGTCGCGGACGCGCGTTCGAGGATCGCCTGCGGGTCGTGCACATCGGCGTCGATGTAGTCGGTACGGCCGTGCGGAGTGCCGGTGAGCAGGGCGCGGGCGTGCGCGAGGACGATCGGGTCGTTGTCGACGTAGACGATCCGCGCGTCCGGGGCGACCCGCTGGGCGATCTCGTGGGTGTTGTCACCGGTCGGCAGCCCGGTGCCGATGTCCAGGAACTGCCGTACGCCGCGCTCCTCGGCGAGGAACCGCACGGCCCGCCCGAGGAATTCGCGGTCCGCGCGGGCGATGTCCCGGATGACCGGGAACATCCCGGCGACCTGCTCGCCGACCTGTTGGTCGACGGCGTAGTTGTCCTTGCCGCCGATCCAGTAGTTCCAGACGCGCGCGTTGTGGGCCACACCGGTGTTCAGCTGTGCGGACCCGTCCGCCGGGGTGTGGCCTTCGGTCACGGCTCGTCCTCTCCTCGGGCGTGCGGCCGTATCCGGCCGTGTGGGGCCATTGTGCCGTCCCTTGATCCACTTGTCTGCGGAATCGGTACAGGATCAACGGCGGTTGGCCTGCGAGAGGGTGAACCTCACGGGAAAACGCCCGGGTTCGGGTCAGCTCTGCGGAGTCTTTCCGGCCAGCACGTCCTCCAGGCGCGGGGTGCCGTTCTCGACGGCCTCCTCGGTGGAGTCGTCCTCGACGCCGTCCAGTCCGCCCGCCGTGACCGTGATGGCGTTGTCGTCCACGCGGACGACCGCGATCTCCTGGGTGAGGGTGGCCGCCGAGCCGTCGACGGTGCCCTGGACCGTGACCCGCAGGCCCTGGCGGGCGTTGCCCTCCTTCGGCACGGAGGTCTCGATCACCTGGACGGTCCGCTTGCCGCTGTCGCCGGTCAGCTCGAACTCGTCGCACTTCTGCGGCAGCGACTTCAGCCAGTCCATCGAGTCGGACAGCGCGTCCGCGTCGTAGGCGGCGACCTGGTACAGCAGCCGGGAGTCACCCTCCTCGAAGCCGCGCAGTGCCGACGCGCCGGACGGCTTGCCGAGCAGGTCCTCGCTGTAGAGGCGGTCCATCAGTTGCTGGCAGTCGGCGGCGTCGGACTTACCGGTGACGAAGTCGTTCACGTCGACGGTGCCGATGAGCAGGGAGTCGCGCCAGCTCGCGGCGTCGTCGACCTGGGTCCAGTCGTCCTCGATGTCCTTCTCGGTGATCAGCGCGGACCTCGCCCCCTCCTGGGTGAGGGCCGCGGGCGCCGTGGTCCGCGCCGCGAGCGGGGAGGCGGAGGCGACGTCCTGGGCGCCGGTTCCGCTGTCGTCGTCGTCCGAGCAGGCGGCGCAGGTCAGCAGGGCGGCTGCGGACAGGGCCGAGGCGAGGGCGTGGACGGTACGGGAGCGGGTCATCGCGGGGGCCTCCTGAGAACGTGACGCGTCACCCCAGCGCACCACCGGCCCGCACCGCCCACCAGCCGCACCGGCCCGAACGGGTGAGCGGCGGGGGGCCCGGACAGGGCGGCCCCGGCAACTCGAACGCACCGCCCGGCATGCCCGGCCTCCGGACCGGACCGAGACTGACGACCACATGCCGTACCCGAAGGAGTCGCCATGCTTCCCGGATTCCTCGCCCGGGTGCTCGCCTTTCTGCTCGGCCGGGAGGGCCGCTCACTGCACCTGAAAGCGGCGACCGGGGCGACGGTCGTCCTCGGCCTGGTGACGCTGGCCGGGGCATGGGCGGTACTCGCCGCCGAGGAGGGCGCGAAGGGCGCCAACCTGACCACGTACCCCAAGGCCGTGTGGTGGGCCGTCGAGACCGCCACGACCGTCGGCTACGGCGACTTCTACCCGGTGACCTTCTGGGGCCGGGTCGTCGCCACGGTGGTGATGCTTGTGGGCATCACCACCTACGGCATGGTCACCGCGGCGCTGGCCACCTGGTTCGTCGGCCGCGACCACAAGCGGCGGCACCGGCTCGCGCACGACGCGGAGGACCTGTACGACGAGACGGCGCGCGCCCTGCACGAGCGGTTCGACCGGCTGGAGCAGATGCTGGAGCGGCGCTGAGTGTGTGTCAGCGCTTGAAACCGACCCCGCCGTACAGCGAGACGGGCCCGTCGCCGAGGGGCTCCTCGTCGCGGGCGAGGTCGGGGCGCCAGTCCCGTACGGACACGATGCCCGGGTCCACCAGGTCGAGTCCCTTGAAGAATCGGCCCACTTCGGCGTGGCTGCGGGCCACGAGGGTCACGCCGCCCGCCGCGTACCGCTCGATGCCCTCGCGGACGTTCTCCGGCTCGAAGTCGGCGGTCATGCAGGACAGGACCAGACAACTGCCCGGCGCCAGCGCGTCGACGAGGGTGTCGACCAGTTCGTACGCGCCGTCCGTGTCGGCGACGAAGTGCAGCAGCGCGATCAGCGACAGGGCGATCGGGCGGTCGAAGTCCAGGACACGGGCCGCCTGTTCGAGGATCGCCTCCGGCTCACGGGCGTCCGCCTGCACATACTCCGTGACGCCCTCCCGCGTGCCGCGCAGCAGCGCCTCGGCGTGCGCGAGGACGATCGGGTCGTTGTCGACGTAGACCACACGCGTGTCCGGCGCGTACGACTGGGCGATCTGGTGCAGGTTGGGCTCGGTGGGTATGCCCGTGCCGATGTCCAGGAACTGGCGGATCCCGGCCGCTCCGGCGAGATGACGGGTGGCGCGCTGCATGAACCAGCGGTTGCTGCGCGCGGCCCGCGGCGCACCCGAGTCGATCGCCATGATCTGCCGGCCGAGCGCCTCGTCGACCGGGTAGTTGTCCTTGCCGCCGAGGTACCAGTCGTACACCCGGGCCGGATGGGGCCGGGTCGTGTCGATGTGGACAGCCGGCTCGGTCCCGGTCACACGCCGCTCCTCTGCTCGCTCGACGGGCGTCGCGGGCAGTCTTTCACGATCATGTGACCCGGACGGAGACTGTCTTCGGCCACCTCGTGACCGGGCGAACGGGGGTGCCGACGGGCTGAGTTGACCCTTCTTGACCAGCTCCATGACCTTCAGTGACCGGTGGCGCTCCCCGCCGGGGAGGAGATTCGGATCGACTTCCGGCCAGACGGGTCGCCGAGGCGCCCGCGCTTGTCGCTGATGCGGCAGGGCACCCTCACTCGCCCCGCGGCCAGTTCTCCGCGTCGAACATCCAGCGCTGCTTCTCCAGTTCGGCGGTGATGGTGATCAGGAGGTCCTGGGTGACGGGGTCGGCCTGTTCGGTGGCTTCGATGCGGTGGCGCAGGCGGCCGATGCTCTGCTCCAGCGACGTCGCCATCAGTTCGATCGCCTCGGTGTCGCGCAGCCAGCCCGCCTCGGGGCCGGGCAGGGAGAAGGACGCCGCGACGGTCCGGGGGCGGCCGTCCGGCGGGACGCCGAGGGCGGCGGCGCGTTCGGCGACCGTGTCGGAGAAGGCACGGGCGGAGGAGACGATCTCGTCCAGCTGGAGGTGGATGGAGCGGAACCTCGGTCCGACGACGGTCCAGTGCGCCTGCTTCCCGACGAGGGACAGGCCGAGCAGGTCGACCAGGGTGTCCTGAAGGGCCTCGCCGGCGATCCGGCGCTCCTTGTCGGGCAGGGTGCTCTTCACTGTCTCGGTCATGAGGCGCTCCTCTTGTTCGTCGTGTGCTGCCTGCGGAGCAGTGCGGCGCGTTCCTCCTCGCAGGTGCCGCCCCAGATGCCCGCGACCTCGCCGGTGCGCAGCGCGAAGTCCAGGCACTGCGTGCTCACCGGGCAGCCCGCGCACACCCGTTTCGCGTCGGCGGCCTCGCGCAGTGCGGGCCCTCTGCGGCCCACGGGAAAGAACAGCTCGGGGTCCTCACCCACGCAGGCCGCTCGTCGCAACCACTCCATGCGGCGGCGGGTGCCCAGGGGTCACACAGGCAAACGCGACGGCCGGGCGTCTCACTCCTCGAATACGCCGTCCAGGAAGCGGACCAGGTCGGCGAGGACCTCGGCCTTGTTCGTCTCGTGGAACACCTCGTGCCGGGCGCCGGGGTAGATGTGCTCGGTCAGATGCTCGCCCCGCAGCTCCGCCACGCCGGTCCGGCTCCCGGCGAGCGGCACCAGCCGGTCGTCGTCGCCGTGCAGCCACAGCAGGGGCAGCCCGCCGATGCCCCCGCCCTTGGACACGGTGTCCAGGGTCCGCGCGAACGCCTCCACCGTCGGCCGTTTCATCGGCCCGTGCCAGACCAGCGGATCGGCGGCGTACGCGGCGCCCACCGCCGGGTCGCGGGAGAGCGCGCCAGGGCTGATCGGGGTGTCGGGGATCTCGTCCAGGGCGAGCAGCCGGCGCGGCAGCGGCCAGTCCCCGATGACCGGCCCGGACAGCACCAGCGCGGCCAGTTCGGCGCCGTACCGCTGGGCGAAGCGGGCCGAGACCAGACCGCCCATGGAGTGCCCGACCATGACCAGCGGGACACCCGGATGGACGGACCGGGCCAGCTCGGCGACCGCGTGCACATCCGTGACGACATCCTCGAAGTCCTCGATCAGCACCCGCTCGCCCGACGACTTGCCGTGCCCGGTGTGATCCGGCGCGAACACGGCCGCGCCGTGCCCCGTCAGCACCCCCGCCACCTCCTCGTACCGGCCGGAGTGCTCCCCGTAGCCGTGCACCAGCAGCGCGCAGTAGCGCGGGGCGGGCCGCCGCCACTTCCGGACGGCGACGGGGCCGCGGGTTCCGGCGAGGATGTGTGCGCGGGTGTCGGCCATGTCGCCTCCGGCGGGGTCGGTGCGGGTCCTGGAGGATCTTCCCAGGGCCGGGGTAGGCGGTCTATAGTCCTAAACTAGCGGTGCTAATTAAGAGGGTCGTAGGCAGCGGCAGGTCAAGGAGCCGCCCGCATCCTCGGTCAGGAGTTCTTCTCGTGCGTCCCGTCCACTTCGCGGCCGCCCGCCGCACGCCCATCGGCAAGCTGCGCGGAGCGCTGTCCTCCGTACGCCCCGACGACCTCGCCGCCGCCGTGATCCGCGGTCTCGTCGCCGAGGTGCCCGCCCTCGACCCGGCGCGCGTCGACGACGTGTACTGGGGCGCCGCCAACCAGGCCGGCGAGGACAACCGCAACGTCGCCCGCATGGCCGCGCTGCTGGCCGGGCTGCCCGAGTCGGTGCCCGGCGCCACCGTGAACCGGCTCTGCGCCTCCGGCCTCGAAGCCGTCACCACCGCCGCCCGCACCATCGCCGCGGGCGAGGCCGACATCGTCGTCGCGGGCGGTTCCGAGTCGATGAGCCGCGCGCCCTTCGTCCTGCCCCGCCCCGACGAGGCCCTGCCGCACCGCATCGAGACCGCCGACACCCGGCTCGGCTGGCGGCTGGTGAACCCGGCGATGAAGGACCTGCACGGGCTGCTGTCCATGGGGGAGACCGCGGAGGAGGTCGCCGCCCGCTACGGCGTCTCGCGCGAACGGCAGGACGAGTTCGCACTGCGCAGCCACCGGCTGGCCGCCGAGGCGCAGAAGAACGGCCACTTCGACCACGAACTGCTTCCGGTGGAGCGCCCCGACGGGGTCGTCGTCGACCGCGACGAATGCGTCCGTGAGGACACCTCGATCGAGAAGCTCGCCCGGCTCAAGCCGGTCTTCCGGGACGGCGGCACCGTCACCGCGGGAAACGCCTCGCCGATGAACGACGGTGCGGCCGGACTCCTCCTGGTCAGCGAGGAGGCGCTGAACGAACTCGGGCTCGAATCGCTCGGCCGCTACGTCGCCGGGGCCTCGGCGGGTGTGCACCCGGACGTGATGGGCATCGGGCCGGTGCCGGCCACCCGGAAGGTGCTCGCGCGGGCCGGGTGGAGCGTGGCGGACCTTGAGGAGGCCGAGTTCAACGAGGCGTTCGCCGCCCAGGCGCTGGCCTGCGTGGACCAGCTCGGCGTCGACCCGGATCTGGTCAACCCGAGCGGCGGCGCGATCGCGCTGGGCCACCCCCTCGGCTGCTCGGGCGCGCGGATCCTCACCACCCTGCTGCACCGCATGCGGCGCACCGGCGCCGAGCGCGGGCTCGCCACCATGTGCGTGGGGGTCGGGCAGGGCAGCGCGGTGCTGGTGGAGCGGCACTGAGCACCCGGCGCCGGTTCCCGGCCTGTCACCTGATGAGACGGCTCTGACGGCGTTGATCGAATGTGCATAGCATCGGTCCCCGCATGGACACGATGACGCTGTGGCACATCACCGGCTGGCAGTTCGCCGCGCTCGCCTTCGCGGCGCTGCTGGTCGGCTTCTCGAAGACCGCCGTGAGCGGGGCCAACACGGTCAGCCTGGCGATCTTCGCCGCGGTGCTGCCCGCCCGTGCCTCCACCGGCGTGCTGCTCCCGCTGCTGATCGCCGGTGACGTGCTCGCCGTCCTCACCTACCGCCGGCACGCCCACTGGCCCACGCTGTGGCGGCTGTTCCCGGCGGTCGCGGCCGGAGTCGTCGTGGGCACGGTGTTCCTGATGTGGGCCGACGACGGCGCCGTCCGCTCCTCGATCGGGGCGATCCTGCTGCTGATGGCGGCGGTGACGGTGCGGCGGCGCCGGGCCGCCGAGACCGAGCCGGACCCGGACGCCGTGGTCACCCGCGGCGGCCGGATCAAGGCCCGTTCCTACGGAGTGCTCGGCGGGTTCACCACCATGGTCGCCAACGCGGGCGGCCCGGTGATGTCGCTCTACCTCCTCTCGGCGGGCTTCCGGAAGCTGGGCTTCCTGGGCACCTCGGCGTTCTTCTTCCTGATCGTCAACGTGTCCAAGGTGCCCTTCAGCGCGGGGCTCGGCCTGATCGACGGGGACTCGCTGCTCCTTGACGCCGCGCTCGTGGCGTTCGTGGTGCCCGGTGCGTTGATCGGCAAATGGGCTGTGAACCGGATCAACCAGCGGTTGTTCGAACAGCTCGTCATCGCGGCGACCGTGGTGGGCGGGGTGCAGCTCCTGCTGCCGTGATGCCCCTGATGGAGGCTCAGGGCTCGATACCCACCCCGGGGACGTGACTCCACGCCCACTCCCGCGCCGCCGACATCGCCGGCCACCGCAGCCCGCCCGGCCGGGGCTCGACGCGCGAAGCATAGGAGGCGGGCCGGAAACCGGTGTCGTAGAAGCAGGCGCCCGAGCACGAGTCCGCCACCGACTTCGGCGTCGGCCGTACCCCGGTCCGCACCCAGCGGTCCAGCGCCGCGATCGAGGCCGCGTACTCCGCGCCGCTCAGGTCACTGTGCTCGGACTCCCGGGTGAACGTCTGCACCAGGTACCGCTCCCTGCCCGCGCCGTGGAGCGTCTCCCGGTACGCCGACTCGTGCTCCACGAAGGCCGTCGGATCGTCGATGGCGTGCAGGGTGAGGACGGGGACGCGGACGTCGCCGGTCAGGTCGCTGTCGTACGACAGGTCCCGCACCGCCGTGGGATCGGCGGAGAAGCGCTCCACCCCGGCGTTCAGAGCGGCGTCGTCGTGCGAACCCGAGTACCGCACGCCCCGGTTGGAGAACGGGTTCCGGCCGCCGAGCCGCTCGTGGACGATGTCCCGGAAGGTGAAGGTCGCGAACCGCAGATGCGACTCCAGGGTGCGCTCCGGGATACCGGTGACGCCGAGGATGTCGTCCAGGTTCCGCTGCTGCTCGGCCGTCCGGTCCTCCGGGGCAGAGGCGTACCCCGTGCACTCCTGGAGCCGGGCGCGCAGACCCGCCGAGGTCATCGTGGAACCGGCGCGCAGGCCCTGCCACAGGGGGTACTGGGGTTCGCTCGGGCGCGGATGGTTGTGGCAGTAGTACTGGTAGACCACGCGCAGGTCGACCCGGTAGTCGTAGCCGCGCGAGCCGCCTCCCAGCACTCCGTTGGTGAGCAGGGCACCGTCGTAACGGCCGCGGTAGGTCTCGGCGACCTTGGCCGCGACGTTCCCGCCCCATGACTGCCCGTGCACATACGTCCGCTTCGGCTCGCCGAACTCCTCGACGAACAGCCGCCGTACGCTCTCGGTGTCCGCCGCGGCCATCCGCGTGCCATAACCGCCGCGCCGGTACGACGAACCGGCCCACGCGTACCCCTGGTCCACCATCACCGACCAGCGGCCCAGGTCGTCGACGCTGCGCCCGGGGTCGGACGCCGCGCCCAGGTCGGGGCCGCCGTGGGCGTGGACGACGAGGGAGCCGTTCCAGTCGCGGGGGACGGCGATGGCGTAGTGGGCGCCGTTGGCGTCCTGCCCGGTGTAGCAGGTGGCCCTGGTTTCGAGCGGTGCCGGGCAGGCGGTCGGGGCCGGGCCCGCGGTGGCCGCGCCCGCCGGTGCGGCCCCGGCGAGGGCACCGATGGTCAGGGTGGCCAGGCAGGCGGCAAGACCCCGTCCCAGTGCGCGTGTTGTCGTCCCGTTCAAGGCGCTTCTCCTCGTCTTCCTCGACGTCGGGGCGCGATGCTAGGCAGCGTCGGAGGACGGGGAACACCGTCTGATCGTTTGTGTTCATAGAGTTCGCCGACGGGGGTGCCGTCGCCGACGGGGAGTGCCTTCGGCGCCGGTGAGGGCCGACCGTAGGCTCACCCCATGTCCTCGCACGTCCTGATCCTCGGCGGCACCACCGAGGCCCGCGAACTCGCCGCCGCGCTCACCGCCCTGCCCGGCCTGAGGGTCACCACCTCGCTCGCGGGCCGGGTGTCCCGCCCGGGGACCGTCACCGGCGAGGTGCGCATCGGGGGTTTCGGCGGCGCGGAGGGGCTGGCGCGGTGGCTGCGCGAGGAGCGGGTGGACGCCCTGGTCGACGCCACGCACCCGTTCGCCGCCGAGATCACGGCGAACGCGGCCCGCGCCGCGGCGGCGACCGGCGTCCCGTCGGTCGTACTGCGCCGCCCCGGCTGGCAGCCGGGCCCGGAGGACCGCTGGCATCCGGTGCCGACCCTGCCGGCCGCCGCCGATCTTCTGCCCGGCCTCGGCCGCCGGATCTTCCTCACCACCGGCCGCCTGGGCCTGTCCGCCTTTGCCCACCTGACCGACCTGCACTTCGTCGTGCGCTCCGTGGAACCCCCCGACCCCCCGCTCCCCCCACGCACCGAAGTCCTCCTGGCCCGGGGCCCGTTCACCGCGGACGACGAGACGGCGCTGCTCTCCGCCCACTGCGTCGACGTGCTGGTGACCAAGGACAGCGGCGGCACAGCCACCGCGGCGAAGCTGACGGCGGCGCGACGGCTGGCCCTGCCCGTGGTCGTCGTACAGCGCCCCGCACTGCCGGAAGGGGTGGAGGCGGTACCGGACGTGGCGGGGGTGTTGGCGCGGCTGGGGGTGAGGTGACGTCGTCGGCTCCGGCTCAGCCCGCCACGACCGACGCCCGCATCCTGTCGATCACGCGCAGTACCTCGGTGCGGTTCTTCGCGAGCTTCACCCAGGTCGGCAGCCTGGCCACCACGGTCATCTTGCGGCCGTGCTCGTACCAGGGGTCCCGTTCGCGCAGGTCCGCCGCGACGAAGCGGCGGATCGGATCGAGCGGTCCCGCCGTCCGGCGGCAACCGGGTTTCAGCGGGCGCCGACCGCCGCGCGCTCCCCGAGGCTGCTCGGCAGGCCGGTGCTGAGGTCCTCGATCAACAGGCGCTTGGCGATGGAGTCGACGGCGGCGCGCAGGGCCTCGTTGGAGGGGCGGCCGATGTCCTGTTCCACCTGCTGGGCCAGCCAGGCGCCCCAAGCGCGGGAGATGACCTCGGCCTCGCGGGCGCCCGCCCGCGTGTGGGAGAGGAGGGAGCCGTCGCGGGTGAGGTAGCCCTCGTCGACCATGCGGTCGAAGACCGGGAGCAACACCTCCGGAGGCACATGGCGGCGGGCCGCGATCAGGCCCAGGCTCGCGTGGCCGACCACCCGGTTCAGCAGCTCCACCTGCATCACCGCCCAGGCGCCGGCCACGTCGAGCCGGGTGTCGGAGTCCAGTACCAGCCGACGGGCCGTGTCCAGGTCCGTACTGCCGATGATCTTCGCGACCGATGCCTCCAGCACCGCCTGCGAGTCGGCGCCGCGCGGCTGGGCGAATCCCTCGCCCATGTCCGTGGAGCCCATGCGGGCGCTGTCGCGCAACTGGACCTGTTTGAGGAACAGCGAGACGACGAAGCCCAGCGCCGCCACCGGGACCGTCCACAGGAACACCGTCTGGAGGGTGTCGGCATAGGCGTGGACGATCGGTGCGGCGACGTCGGGCGGCAGTTCGTGCACGCCCTCCGGGCTCATCGCCGCCCGCGCCACGACCGCCGGGTCCGCGCCGGGCACCTGGGAGGCCTCGGCGATGCCCTGACGCAGGTTCGGGGCGAGGCTGTTGGTGTAGATCGTGCCGAAGACGGCCGTACCGAAGGAGCTGCCGAGCGTACGGAAGAAGGTGACCCCGGAGGTCGCGGTGCCGAGGTCGGCGTAGTCGACGGTGTTCTGCACGGCGATCGTCAGCACCTGCATGCACAGGCCGATGCCGGTGCCGAGCACGAACATGTACAGCGACTCCAGCCACGCCCCGGTCGACGGCCCCATCAGGGACATCAGGTACAGGCCGACCGCCATCACCAGCGAGCCGACGATCGGGAACAGCCGGTACTTGCCGGTCTTGCTGACCACGTTGCCGCTGAACACCGACGCGATCAGCAGGCCGATCACCATCGGCAGCGTCCGTACGCCGGAGATCGTGGCGGAGTCGCCGTCGACGTACTGGAGATAGCTCGGCAGGAACGTCATCGCGCCGAGCATGGCGAAGCCGACGATGAAGCTCAGCACCGAGCACACCGTGAAGACCGGGTTGCCGAGCAGCCGCATGGGCAGCATGGGTTCGGCCGCCCGGGTCTCCACCCAGCAGAACAGTCCGAGGGCGATCAGCCCGCCGATGAACAGACCGATGATGACGCCCGAGCCCCACGCGTACTCGTTGCCGCCCCAACTCGTCGCCAGGATCAGCGCGCTGGCACCGACGGAGACGAAGGCGATGCCCATGTAGTCGATGACGGGACGGGCCGCCGCCTTGACGACCGGGATGGTGCGCGCCGCGGCGAACACGACCACGATCGCGATCGGGACGTTGACGTAGAACGCCCAGCGCCACGACAGATGGTCCGTGAACAGGCCGCCCAGCAGCGGCCCGATGACCGTGGCCACCCCGAACACCGCGCCGATCGCGCCCTGGTACTTGCCGCGCTCCCGCAGCGGGATCACATCGGCGATCAGCGCCATCGACGTGACCATCAGCCCGCCCGCGCCGACGCCCTGCATCGCCCGCCACACGATCAGCAGCGTCATATTGCTCGCGAGGCCGCACAGGAACGAGCCCGTGATGAACACGATCGCCGAGACCTGGAAGACGACCTTGCGGCCGAACATGTCACCGAACTTGCCGACCAGGACGGTCGAGACGGTCTCGGCCAGCAGATAGGACGTCACCACCCACGACATGTGCTCCGCCCCGCCGAGGTCCGACACGATCGTCGGCAGCGCGGTGCCGACGATCGTCTGGTCCAGGGCGGCCAGCAGCATGCCGAGCACGATCGTCCCGAAGACGATGTTGCGGCGGCGCGTGTCCAGCACGGGGGGCTGCTCGGCGGCAGGCGGCCGTGCGATGTCCTCGGCGACTGTCACGAGGAAACGATCACACCGGCGGCCGTGCCCCGCATGCCGGGCGGACCGCGCGGGTGGCTCAGACCTCGCGCGGGTTACGGCGCAGCAGGTACGTGTCCATGATCCAGCCCTTGCGCTCCCGGGCCTCGGCCCGCAGCCGCTCGATCCGGGGCGCCGCCTCCGCGATCGGACCGGAGGCGAGGATCTCGTCCGGGGTGCCGATGTAGGCGCCCCAGTAGATGTCGATGTCCTGGTCGGCGTACTGCCGGAAGGTCTGGTGGGCGTCCAGCATCACCACCACGTCGTCCACGCCCTCCGGGAACCCCTCGGCGAGCCGCCGCCCGGTCGTGATCTGCACGGGCCGGGCGACCCGGTTCAGCCCCGTCCGGTGCCGGGCGACGAGCGCGGAGACACTGCTGATCCCGGGAATCACGTCGTACGCGAAGGTCACCCGCCCCCGCTCCAGCACCTCCTCCAGAATGCCGAGCGTGCTGTCGTACAGGGCCGGATCGCCCCACACCAGGAAGGCGCCGGTCTGCTCCTCGCCCAGCTCCTCGGTGATCATCCGCTCGTAGATGCCGGCACGCGCGGAGCGCCAGTCGCCGACCGCGGGGGAGTAGGCGGAACCCCCGGCCTTGCGGTCCCGTTCCGGGTCGCGCGCCTCGACCACGCGGTACGTGCCCTCGGGCACATGTGCGTCCAGCAGGTCCCGGCGCAGCTGGGTCAGGTCCGATTTCACCTCGCCCTTGTCCAGGACGAAGAAGACGTCCGTGTCCCGCAGCGCCCGGACCGCCTGGAGGGTGAGCTGGTCGGGGTCGCCCGCACCGATGCCGATCACATGAATGGTTCGCACGCCCCGAGTCTGCCGCACCCCTGCGCCGGCCCCGACACCGCCCGCGCTAACGCAGCCGGGGCGCCCGCTCCGCGGCGTCGATCACCGCGGCACCGCCCTCCACCTCCGAGGCCAGCCGCCGCGCCCAGTCCGTCACCCCGGCCAGATCCATCCCGTACGGCCGCTCCCGCCCCGAGGCCGCCGCCCACCCCTCCACGGCCCCCGCGCCGCGCCGCAGCAGCCGCGCCCCACCGGTGACATTGCCGCGGGCGGAGTGCGTGAGCCCCACGGCGAGCTGGGCGAGCCCCCGCCACAGCTCGCGCTCCTCCTCGGGCCCCGACTTCCAGGCGTCCTCGAAGACCTCGTGGGCGTGGAAGGGCTTGCCCGCGTCCAGCAGCTCCTGCGCCTCGGCGACCGACTCCTCGGGCGCCCGCACCACCCCCTCGGGCTGCCGGGGCACGCCCTCGGCGCCGTACGGCAGGGGCCGCCCGAGCCCGTCCCGGGGCCGCGCGTTGCGCGCCCGCCCCTCGGCGTCCCGGTCCCTTGCGTTCGACGATGCGCTGCCCATACGCCCGATTCTGCCTCGCCCCGGTGCCCGCTTCGGGCTGGGCCCCGGTGTGGGGTAAAGTGCTGTTCGCGCGATCACGCACCGCACGGTGAGCGATCGCACCGGGACGTGGCGCAGCTTGGTAGCGCACTTGACTGGGGGTCAAGGGGTCGCAGGTTCAAATCCTGTCGTCCCGACGGTGCGAAGGGTCTTCGCGGACGAGAGTCCGTGGGGGCCCTTTTCGTATGCTGTGAGTGAGGCACTTCTGCGGGGTGACCACCATGGCTCTGTTCCGTGATCGGCGGCATGCGGGGCGGGAACTGGCCCGTGAGCTGCGGGAACGGGGCGGTCTGGGGGATCCCCTGGTGCTCGCGCTGCCCCGGGGCGGGGTGACCGTGGCCGAGGAGGTCGCCCGCGCGCTCGACGCGCCCCTCGATGTGCTGGTCGCCCGCAAGATCGGGGCGCCCTTCCAGGAGGAGCTGGGGGTCGGCGCGATCTGCGGCGACGATCCTCCGGTGTTCGACGCGGGGACCCTCGCGCACCTCGGGCTCACCGAGGACGAACTGGCACCCGTGGTGGCCCGTGAGCGGGCCGAGCTGCGGCGCCGGGAGGAGCGGTACCGGCGCGGCCGTCCCGCCCTCGACCTGCGCGGCCGTACCGTCGTCGTGGTCGACGACGGGCTCGCCACCGGAGCGACGGCGCGTGCCGCGCTGCGCTGGATCCGGCGCCGGTCGCCCGCGCGGACACTGCTCGCGGTGCCGGTCGGCTCCCCGGAGGGCGTGGCGCTGATGAGCCGGGAGGCCGACGAGGTGATCTGCCCGCACCAGCCGGTCGACTTCATCGCCGTGGGACTCTGGTACGACGACTTCGCGCAGCTCACCGATGCCGATGTGCTGGCCGCGCTGCACGCGGACGCCGCGGGCCGAGCGGGCGGGGATGGTAGAAGCGGGGCATGACCACTTCTCCCGTGCCCGGAATCGACACCCCCGACCGCCGCGGCCGTACCGGCCTCGACCGGACCGGCCTCGATCTCACCGGCAACCCGCGCGTGAAGGTGCGGGACGTGAAGCTGCTCTCCAGCCACTGGTACGTCGAGCGCACCACCACCTTCGACTTCCGGCACGCCGACGGCACCTGGTCCACCCAGGAGCGCGAGACCCACGACCGCGGCAACGGCGCCACGATGCTGCTGTACGACCCGCGGCGCGAAACCGTGCTGCTCACCAAGCAGTTCCGGTTCCCCGTCTATGTCAACGGCCACCCCGACGGGATGCTGATCGAGACCCCGGGCGGACTGCTCGACGACGAGGACGAGCACCCCGAGATCGCCGTGCGGCGCGAGGTGGTGGAGGAGACCGGCCACACCATCGGCGAGGTGCGGCACGTCTTCGACGTCTACATGAGCCCCGGCTCGGTCACCGAGCGGGTCAGTTTCTACGCCGCCGAGTACGGGCCGTCCACCCGTACCCATGAGGGCGGTGGCCTGGACGAGGAGGGCGAGGACATCGAGATCCTCGAACTGCCCTTCACCCGGGCCCTGGAGATGATCCGGACCGGAGAGATCGCCGACGCCAAGACGATCATGCTGCTGCAGTGGGCGGCACTGGACGGCCCGTTCGCCCGCTGAACGTCCCCGGGAGCCGGACAGCGCCCCTCAGCGCCCGTCGACGAAACGGTCGATCACCGCGTCCACCCCGGCCGCCAGGGCGTCCGGTCCGCCCCGCTCGGCGAGGACCGGGGTGATCGCGCGAAGGGTGGGCACCTCGTTGGACGGCATGCGGTGCAGGCCGAGCCGGAAGGCGGGGTCCGGCTCGTCGGGGTTGTCGACCATGGCGCGCAGTTCCACGGACACATACCCGAGGACCCACGCGGTGAAGGCGTGGAAGACATCGGCGGTCCGCTCCTCGTCGAGGCCGGCCCCCTTGAGCAGGGCGAGCACCCGCTCGTGATTCCTGAGGACGGCCAGCGGCCTGCGGGCCAGCGGAACCGCCATCATGCGCGTGGCGATGAGCGGCACCACCTCGGGGTGGGCGAGGCAGACCTCGTAGGTCATCAGGGCGATGCGCTGGAGATCGGCCCGCCATTCGGGTTTTCCGGAGTCGGGGCTCGGCGCGGGTGCGGCCGTTTCTGCGAGCCGGTCCTCCAATTCCAGGTACAGGGCCTCGACCAGCCCGTCGAGCAGCGCGTCCTTTCCGGCCGCGTAACGGTAGAGGGCCATGGCCTCGACGCCGAGTTCGGAGCCCAGGCGGCGCATGCTGAGGGCGGAGAGGCCGTCGCGGTCGACCAGGTCCAGGGCGGCGGCCAGCACCCGCTCCCTGCTGAGCCTGCCGTGCCGCCCCCGGTCGCTCGCGCGTCGCGCCGGGCCCGGTTCCGGGTCCTTCTTCATTCGCCCACTCCCTACTCGGCTCTGCCCCACGGCTGGGTGAAATCGGCGCTCACGTTCGCGCTTACGTTGTAAACGTACATGCTATATCCTTGAACTGCGGCACAGTGCATATCGGCGTACGCCGATCATGAGTTCACCCATCGAGGATTACGCTCTCATCAGTGACCTGGAAACCGCCGCAATGGTCGGCAGGGACGGGTCCATCGACTGGTTGTGTCTGCCTCGGTTCGACTCCCCCGCCTGCATGGCCGCCCTGCTGGGCACTCCGGCCAACGGCTTCTGGCGAGTGGCTCCGCGCACGGCCGGGCGCTGCACGCGCAGGGCCTACCGGCGGGACACCCTGGCCCTGGAGACCGAGTGGCGCAGCGGACACGACATCGTGCGGGTCACCGACTTCATGCCGCCGCGTACCCAGTCGCCCTGCGTGGTCCGGGTCGTCGAGGGGGTGTCGGGCTCCGTCCGTATGCGCAGTGAGCTGCGGCTGCGGTTCCACCAGGGCCGGGTCGTGCCCTGGGTGCGGGAGACCGGGGTCGGCACGGTGGCGGTCGCCGGGCCCGACGCCGTATGGCTGCACGCGGACGGGCCCGTGCACGCACCCGACGGGGAGGACCCCACCGCGCTCGACTTCACGGTCCCGGCCGGTCAGCGGGTCGCGCTGACCCTCGTGTGGTCGCCGTCCCATCTGCCCGGGGCGCCCCCACCGCTGTCCGTCCCCGCGGAGACGGCGCTGAAGGAGACCACCGGCTACTGGCGGCGCTGGGCCGCCCAGTGCCGTTACGAAGGGCCCTGGCGGGACGCGGTGGTGCGGTCCCTCATCACCCTCAAGGCGCTCACCTACGCCCCGACCGGCGGCATCGTCGCGGCACCGACCACCTCGCTCCCCGGATGCATCGGGGGCGAGCGGAACTGGGACCACCGGTACTGCTGGCTGCGCGACTCCACGCTTACCCTGTCCTGCCTGCTGCGCAGCGGCTACCGGGACGAGGCCACGGCGTGGCTGAACTGGCTGATGCGGGCCATCGCGGGCGACCCCGCCCACCTCCAGACCGTGTACGGCGTCGGGGGACAGCGGCTGCTGCACGAGACCGAGGCGCCCTGGCTGGACGGCTACGAGGGATCGCAGCCGGTGCGGTTCGGGAACTCGGCGGAGCACCAGTTCCAGCTGGACGTGTACGGCGAGGTACTGGACACGCTCTGCCTCTCACTGCAGGCCGGGATACCCATGCCCGAGCGGGTGTGGAGCCTGGTGGAGGCGCTGATGGGCCATCTGCTCCTGCACTGGCGCGAGCCCGATCAGGGTCTGTGGCAGGTCCGCGGTCCGCGGCGGCAGTTCGTGCACTCCAAGGTGATGGCCTGGGTGGCCGCCGACCGGGCGCTGCGCATGGGGGAACTGCTGGGCCGCAACGGCTCCTCGGACCGCTGGCGGGAGCTGCGGGACGAGGTGCACCGGGAGGTGTGCCGGGAGGGCTGGGACCCGCGGCAGGAGTCGTTCACGCAGTCCTACGGCTCCCCGGTGCTGGACGCCGCGGCGCTGCAGATCCCCAGGCTCGGCTTCCTGCCGCCCCGGGACAGGCGGGTCCAGGGCACCGTCCGGGCCCTGCGGCGGCTCGACCACGGGGGGTTCGTCCACCGGTACGGCCCGCGGGGGCGGGGCGTGCACGAGGTGGACGGCATGCCGGGCACCGAGGGCACGTTCGTGGCCTGCACCCTCTGGTACGCCGACGCCCTGGCCGCCACGGGGCACCGTGCCCAGGCCCGGGAGGTCTTCGAACGGGCCCTCGCCATCCGCAACGACGTCGGTCTGCTCGCCGAGCAGTGGGACCCGGACACGGGCCGTCAACTGGGCAACGCGCCGCAGGCGTTCAGCCATGTCGCCCTGGTGGAGACGGCGTTCGCCCTCTCGTCGGGCCCCGCCGCGGGACGCCGTGATCCCGGAGCGCGCCGCGTTCCCCGGCATCAGGCGGAGTCCGCGTAGCCGTTCGGCATCAGGCGGAGTCCGCGTAGCCGTTCGGGCTCAGACGCTGGAAGCGCCAGGCGTCCCGGCACAGTTCGTCGAGCGTCCTGGTGGGCCGCCAGCCCCAGGCCTGCCGTACGGCGGTGGAGTCGACGACGAGTTCCGTCACGTCCCCCGGGCGGCGGGGCCCGATCTCGTACGGGACGGGCCTGCCGCACGCGCTGGAGAACGCGGCGACGAGGTCGAGGACGGATTTGCCCTCGCCGGTGCCGAGGTTGAACACCCGCATGCCCGGCTTGTCGCCGAGGCGGTCGAGTGCGACGCGGTGCGCCTCGACGGCGTCCATGACATGGAGGTAGTCGCGGATCGCGGTGCCGTCGCGGGTCGGGTAGTCGGCGCCGAACACCTCCAGCCGCTCGCGGCGGCCGTCGGCCACCTGGGCGAGGTAGGGCATCAGGAAGCCCGGCATGGCGTGCGGGTCCTGGCCCAGCTGTCCGCTCGGGTGGGCGCCGGCCGGGGTGGAGTAGCGCAGGCACAGCACGCTGTACTCGGGATGACGGCGGCAGACGTCGGCGAGGATCTGCTCGCAGATCCATTTCGAGGCCGCGTAGGGCGTGGTGGGCCGGGGCGGTGTGGTCTCGTCCAGCGGGCCGGGCCCGGCGTCGCCGTAGACCGCGCAGGACGACGGGTACACCAGCCGGTGCACCCCGTGGTCGTGCATGGCGCCCAGCAGGGCGGTCGTGCCGCCGACGTTGGCGTCGTAGTACTCGATGGGCATCCGTGTCGACCTGCCCCCGGCCTTGTGCGCGGCGAAGTGCACAACGGCGTCCACGGAGTGGCGGTCGAAGACGGCCGACAGGGCGCGCCGATCACGGATGTCCAGCTCGTAGACGGCACCGACGAAGCGGCCGGCGATCCGTTCGATACGGGCGAAGACCTGCGGAGTGCTGTTGGAGTAGTTGTCGACCACGATCACCTCGTAGCCGTGGTCGAGGAGATCCACGCAGGCGTGACTGCCGATGAAGCCGCCCCCGCCCGTCACCAGGACGGTCGACGGCGTCCACGGAGCTTCACTTCCTTCGGCCCGTCTGCCTGCCATGGCAGGACACCTTTGCTCCTGGGAACCGTATGTTTACGGTGTATATGTACAACCCTGCGGCAGCTTGCCGCCTGAGTCAAGGAAATTCCGGGGCTATCGGCCCGACGCCGCCAGGTGCCGGGCCAGCCGCGGGGAGGCGAACTCCGTGCCGCACACGAAGCGCATGACCGGGCCGTAGGAGGCCGCGGCGGGCAGCCCGGTGAAGTACAGCCCCGGCACCGACGAGCGGAATCCGGCGCCCAGCCTCGGCGTCCCCCTGCTCACCGCGAGTTCCGTGCGCAGCTCGGGGCTGAGGAAGTCCATCGCCGCGACGTCGACCCGGTACCCCGTGCCCGCGATGACATGGTCGGCGTCCAGCCGGCGGGTACGGCCGTCGCGGGTCAGCACGGTCAGGACCGGACGCCGGCCCGGCGCCTCCGCGCGGACGATCCGCTCCACCTCCACGACCTCGGCCCGGCCCTCGAAGCGGTCGCGCAGCCACCACGCCCCGAGAGGGCCGAGCACATGGCGCACGAGGTAGTGACGGAGCTGGGCGGGGAGGTAGCGGTAGGGGTGCGGGTAGTACGAGAGCGCCCACAGCGACCACGCCCGGCCGAACGGTGACCCGGGGCGGAACCTCGGCTGCTCCCACGGCGGCGCCCCGAATCCGACGCTGCCGTGCCCACGGGCGATCACCCGCACCCGCGCACCCGCCTCCGCCGCCAGCACCGCCGTCTCCAGGGCGGACTGACCGGCTCCGACGACCATGAGGTCCTGGCCGGAGAAGCGGCCGAGGTCGGCATGCTGGGAGGCGTGCGAGACCGGGCCCGCCGGGGACGGGCCGTCCCGTGCGGCACCGGCGAGCTCCGCCGGGAGATGGGCCAGGCCCGACAGGCCGGTCGCCACGACGACCGCCCGAGCGGTGAACAACTCGCCCGAGGACAGCTTCAGTTCGAAGCCCCCGGAGGTGGAATCCGTGGCGGACCCGGCGCCGCCGCGCCGGTCCACGGAGACCACCCGCACCCGCTCCAGGTCCGGTACGAGCTCCTGCTGGAACCACTGCCCGTAGGCAATGAACGTCTCGATCGGGATGATGTCGTCGTCCTCCACCAGCCGGGGCGTCCCGGCCGCGTCGCAGAAGTCGGCCAAGGTGTGTCCCGGCTGCGGCGCGTCGATGCTGGTGGCGGCGGGCGTCGACTTCAGGAGCATCCCGGCGGGCATGTGCTCGCGCCAGCTCACCATCGGTTCGCCGAACACCCGGACCGGAATGCCGCGGGCCCGCAGATGGGCGGCGGTGGACAGGCCGAAGGGCCCGGCGCCTATGACTGCCACTGGTCGAAGCATGGTGTGCCTCCCGAGGGTTGGGGGATGGTCAGTGGGCCGCGCGGCGGCTGGTGCGCCACAGCTGGTACAGGTGCTTCACACCCGGCCGCACCAGGCGCGCCGTCATCGTGAGGAACGGCAGCGGGTCGTCGACGGTGAGCCAGGCCAGTTCCGTCCCGCTCGCGTGCTGTGGCGCGTGCGGTGTGGTGTACCGGCTGCGGCGGTAGGCGAGCAGGGCCGGCAGATCGGTGTTCTCCACGACGTAGCGGCGCCCGGTCAGCTGGTCGCCCTTCGGCACGGCGCGGCCGGTCAGGTCCAGGTGCATGGCGCGTACGACGTCCACGGCGCGGTCGTTCTCGAACAGCCGGAACTGGGCGCCCATGCGCGGGTTGAAGTCGAGCAACTTGTACCGGCTGTCGCGCCGGTCGAAGCGCAGGTCCAGATCGACGATGCCGCTGAAGCCGATCTCCTTGACGAAGCGGGTGACGAGATCGGCGAGTTCCGGGTTGTCGACGACGTAGGCGCAGGCCGTCATCCCCGCGTGCGGCGGCCAGGAACGGACCTTCACTCCGGTGAACAGGGCGAGCGGGGTGGCGTGCGCGTCGAAGTAGGCGTGCACGATCCAGTCCTCCGCCTCCTCCCTCGGCAGGTACTCCTGGAGCACCACTCCCGGCCGCTCGCCCCAGTCACGGGCGAGGCCGAGCAGCCCCTCCCGGGTGGTGATCCGCGTTGTCCCGTTCACCGCCGGCCGCCTGCGCCGCACGAACGCCTCGCGGTTCTTGGCCACCACCGGGAAGGACGCCATCTCGGCGAACTCCTCGATCTCCTCGTACGACCGGGGAGAGACCGTCGCCGGGCTGGGGATGCCGTGTTCCAGGCACAGTTCGTGCAGTCCCTGCTTGCTGGCGAGGCGGCCCGGCAGGTCGGGATCGACGCGCGGGAAGAGGAAGCGGTCGCGCAGCGCGTCCTGGTGCTCGGCGATGAGCACCGCGGCCTCCTCATCGGTCGGGACGAGGACCGCCGGGCGGCCGATGTGCCCCCCGATGCGCACCAGCCCCTCGACGAGCCGGGCAGGGTCCTCCGCACCGGTGGTCGGCCAGACGAACGGGCGGCGCAGGTACCGGGAGGCGGCAGCGGGGGTGTGGCGGTCCTCGGTGATCGCGTACATCGGCACACCCAGCCGCCCCAGGGTGCGGATCGCTCCCACACCGCCGTGATGGAGGGGGTAGTCGCCGAACTTCACGACCAGCCCCGGCACTTCGCGGTCGGCCTCGAAGGGTGTGTCGGCAGTGTGTCCGGACATGGCATTCCTACCTCCCGCTGAGCCAGCGCACCTGATAGGCGTCGAGCCCGACCGGCCGGCCGTCGATGCGCACCTGAACGGGCCGGTCCAGGGTGTTGACCACGAGGACCGCCTGGTCGTCGGCGAGCACGCGCACGCTCCCGGCGTCGTCGCCCGTCACGGCGACCGGGCGGAACGTGGTGCCGGGCGGGAACTCCGTGTCGAAGCGGCGGATGAGGTCCATCATCGGCAGCGCGCCGTCGGGGGCGCCGCCGGTGACGTCGGTGCTGTGCCAGAGACAGTCGGCGCACCGTTCGCCCGGTCGCTGCGGATTCCAGTAGAAGGCGGTGGTGGCGCCGCCCTCGGCGATGGCCGTCATGGCGGTGACCTGGACGGCGAAGCGCCGTGCGTCGTGCCGTCGCGCACCGGAACCGTGGTCGTCCGACGGGTCGATGTAGTACTCGGCCCACCACAGCGGCAGCGGGGTGCGCCGCGCGATCCACCGGCCGATCGCGGTGAACTTCTCGGTCGCACGGAACTCGTCCGGCAGCGCCTGCCCGTCACGGGTGTAACTCGCGCCGTCGACGACCACGAAGTCGGCCCCGGCCTTGTGCCGGTTCCAGTAGTCGAAGGCCTCCAGGACACGCCGGTCGACGCTGCCCCACGGTCCCTTGAGGGCGGAGGCGTAGCGGGTGTGCCCGGGCCCGAAGCTGTCCATGTTCAGGTACGGCCCGCCCACCAGGTTCTCCTTGTTCACCTTCTTCAGGGCCCGGTAGACCTGGTTGTAGAACGCGGTGTAGCCCTCGTAGTCCCAGCGTTTCCTCGTGTCGTCGAAGAAGCCCTTGAACTCGTTCCAGACGATGAAGTGCCGTACGTCCGGATAGCGGGCGGCGATCGTCGCGGCGAGGTCGGCGAAGTCGTCGTAGTGGTCGGGGCTCGGGGCCGTCTCCAGGGACTGCCGGGACCAGTCGGTGCGGCCCGGCGTGCCGCCCTTCATCCAGTCCGGTGCGCAGCACAGGGTGATGACGGGCGTTCCGTGGGTCTCCCGGATGAGGTCGATCCGTTCGTCCAGGGTCTCGAAGTCGTAGTGCCCCGGGGACGGTTCGGGGTTGTCGGCGCCCCAGCCCATGATGTGCTGGTTCTGCGGCACCGACTGGGCGGAGAGCGCCTCGCGCGCGGCCCGTACGGCGGACGGGTCCCCGTCCTCGGCGCTGTACTGGGTGTGCGTGACACCCCAGCCGAGCGCGGAAGCGGGCCTGGAGGACTCGGCGCCGCCGCCGGGCAGCGTGACGGCCAGGGTGACGACGAGGGCGACCGCGACCACGGCCGCGACGATCATGCCGATCCGCCACGTCCGGGGCCCGCGGTGCCGACCCCGCTCAGACACGTGTCCGAGCCGCCTTCCGGACGATGCGCCGGGTTCCGCGGAACACCGCGTAGCCCTTGGTCAGGGCCCGGTCCATGACGTAGGTGCGGGCGACGGCCCGTCCCTCCACCAGCCGGGCGAACTCCGCGGTGCCGATGCCCTGCCGCACGGTGATCCTCCGCAGGGCGTAGGGGCCCTGACGGGGGTCGGCCAGGGCGTTGCCCACGGCCAGGGACTGGGCGTACCCGGCGGCTCGCACGGCCCGCCGTACCCGGCGGTCGGAGTAGCCGTACGGGTAGGCGAAGGAGACCGGCCGGACGCCGAGCTGCTCCGCGACCAGCTCCCGGCAGTGCTCCAGCTCGTACCGCAGCCGGTCGTCGTGGAGCTGGTCGAGCTGCGGATGGGTGTGGCTGTGCCCGCCGATCTCGGCGCCCTCGGCGGCGAGTTCGCGCACCTCGTCCCAGTCCAGCATGGTGTCGAGGGCGGCGCCGTCGATCTCGTACGCGCCGCGCAGCCAGCCCGTGGTGACGAAGACGGTGCTGGGGAATCCGTGGCGGTGGAGCACGGGCAGCGCGTGTTCCCGCACGCCCTGGTAGCCGTCGTCGAAGGTGATCAGCACCGGGCGCAGGGGCAGCGGTGCCCCGTCCCGCCAGGCCTGCGCGAGGTGGGCCGTGGACACGGGCGTGAACCCGCGCTCGGCGAGCAGCGACATCTGCTCGGCGAACGCCTCCGGCGAGACGGACAGGGTGCGGATCGCCGCCGCGGGCGCGTGCCCGACCGCGTGGTACATCAGGATGGGGACGGGGCTGGTCACCGCAGGCTCCTTCGCGGCGGTCGGTCGAGCAGACCGAGGTCGGGCAGGTCCCGGACCTCCGTGGAGATCCGCCGGGGCGCCACGACGTCCATCGCGGCCGGGGGAGGTGTCCGCACCACCCACGACGGCGAACCGCCGGTGCGGGCCTGGAAGGTGCCGACGGCGTAGCCCGCCGCGGCGGTCGTCACTCCGGCCACGATCGCTCCCGCGCGCCCCGCCCCGCCGCGGCGCCCCAGCAGGGCGTCACGCAGGCCGCGGGCCACGCCGGCGGGCAGTACCCGGGTGGTGTAGCGGCGCTCGGACTCCAGGCCCTTGCGCGACCCGACGTGGTGGGTGACGCGGGCCTTGGAAAGGCCCTCGGCGTAGGCGCGGCGGCAGAAGTACCCGAACCGTTTGCGGGCCTCGGGCACCTTGTGGTGGATGATCGCGCGGTCGTCGACGAGCAGCACCGCCTCCGGCACGGCCTGGGTCAGCCGGATGCACAGCTCGGTCTCCTCGCAGCCCAGCGGGCGCTTGTCCCCGTCGCGGCCGATGCCGACGGCGAAGCCGCCCGCGGCGTCGAAGGCGCTGCGGCGGAAGGAGGCGTTGCCGCCCAGCACGTTGCGGACCCGTATCCGTCCTTCCGGGTGTCCCTTGTAGGTGCAGCCGACGACCCAGTCGAACTCCGTGGGGAACCAGTCCGGTCGGCGGCCCGACGCCCACGCCGGGAGCGTACGGCCGCCCACGGCCATCACCCGCGGATCGCTGTACGCGGCCACCATGTGCCGCAGCCAGTCCCGGTCCGCCACCGCGTCGTCGTCGAGGAAGGCGATCACCGAGCCCAGGGCCAGGGCGATGCCGGTGTTGCGCCCCGCGGACAGGCCCTGCGGGCCCGCGTTGGGGACCACGCGGACCGCCGGCACGCGGAATCCGGGCCCCGGGTCCTCGTCGTACTCGGCACGGAGCCGGGCGAGCAGCGCGGGGTTGTGGTCGACGACCAGCAGTGTCTCCAGTGCCGGCAAGGACTGTTCCCGTACCGATCGGACCGCGGCGAGGGTGTCCTCCCACCGGTCCTCGGTGTACGCGCAGATCACTACGGAGACATCTGTCCTGGGCACGTTACTTCTCCTTGTCCGGGGCCGGCGCGAACGAGTCCGCGGGCCGAGGGGGCAGCCACTGCGAGCGCCGGACGATCAGGTAGAGGGCGATCACAGAGAGGGACACGAGCCAGGCGAGACCACCTCCGGCCAGGCCCAGTGCGGGCAGGAAGAGCAGGGACAGGCCGAGCACGAGGGCGCACAGGGCCAGTTGCAGGCCGACGACCAGACGCAGGCGCCGTCGCACCCGGGCCACGTCGACGGCGAGGCTCACCAGGAGGTTCGGCAGCGCGGAGAGGGCCAGCAGCCGCAGCAGTGTGGTGCCGTGCTCCGCGTACTCCGGCCCGAAGAAGGCGAGGAAGAAAGGTGCGACGACGATCAGGACGACGACTCCCGCGGACATGAGCAGCGCCGAGTGGCGCAGCACGCGGAACGCGTGGTCGGCCAGCCGCGCCGGGTCGTGCGCCGCCTCCACGATCAGGGAGCTGCCCATGTTCGTCGCCAGCAGGTAGGGGATGTAGCCGACGATCCAGGCGAGTGAGTAGTAGGCGCTCTGGGCCGGGCCCAGCGTGTTCAGCACCAGCAGCGGCACCAGCGTGTAGGAGGCCACCCGGAACAGCGAACCGAGATAGTCCGCGGTCGCGTATCCGAGCATGCGGGGCGGTGCCGGGGTCTCCCGCGGGGCCGCGCTCTCGTGCTGGGGCACCGCGCGGCGCAGCAGGAAGGCATTGGCCACGAGAAGGGCCACGACCAGGGCGCCGGCCCAGGAGATCAGGATGCCCGCGAAGAGGGTCAGCAGGGCGGTGGCCCCGAGCAGCACGATCTTCACCACGGCGAAGATCGCGTTCTCGGTCACCACCCAGCCCGGTCGCCGCACTCCCGTCAGGGCGCCGTCCTGGAGGGCGAAGATCGCGTAGGCGGCGGTGTACGTGACGAAGAAGAAGGCCGTCAGCGGGGAGAGCAGGAAGTCCAGTCGGGGACTGATCGTCGGCACCAGGAAGAGGAAGCCGACGGAGACCAGCACGCTGCAGACGATGCCGGCCAGGTAGCAGGCCAGGATCAGCCTGCGGGTGTGCCGCCCCGCGGACGGGACGAAGCGCACGAGGAAGTCGGCGAGGTTGAGCTGGCCGATGGTGGACAGCAGGGTCGCGGTGGAGACGGTGGCGTAGTTCAGGCCCACCGTGCTGTCGTCGTACCAGCGGGTGGCGAGCACCCAGAACACCGCGCCGAGCACGGCGTTGACCAGGGAACTCACCATCAGGAGGTGGCCGTTGCGGAGGAGGGGCTCGCGCGGCAGGACCGCGGCGATCCTGGCCCGGGTACCCGCGGCGGACAGTGCCGCGCCGGGGGCCGGGGGGCCGTGCTGGCCGGAAGCCTGGGTGGCCATGGAAACTCCAGGACCGAGGGACGTGCCGCGTTTACGACGTATAGATACATAATAAGCGGATGGTGTTAAACGTCAATTGACCGGCAAGTTATCGGTCATGAAGTGCGAAAACGGACGCTGGGCACGATGGTCAGGGCCGAGGTGAGAGTGGCCAGGACGAGCAGCGCGCGGGTGGGGGTGAACACCTCGCCCAGGAAGAGGACCTCGGCGACCAGGGCCGAGACGGCGACGCTGACCGCTCCCGCGAGGACGGCGGATTCGAGGAGATCCGTCCGTCCGGCCCGGCGTGTGAAGGCATCGCGTTTCACCAGCAGTGTCGCGGCCAGCCCCGGGCAGACGCAGAGGAAGACCACCGTGGCCGCCACCCGCAGCGGTGACGCGTCCGGCAGGGCCGTCAGGGCGAGGGTCACCCAGCCCGACAGTCCGACCCCCCACCGCAGCCTGGTCATCCCGGTGCCTCCTCCCGCGGCGGGAGGTACCGGTACACGATCGCGTCCTCGTTGCGGTAGACCGGAGTGAAACCGGGTGCCTCGGCCAGCTCGGCGTTCAGCCGGTCCACGAAGTCGCGGGGCATCGAGCCGTTCAGCCGGACGTCCGCGTTCTGTGCCCGGGTGAGAAGGATGTACGCGGGCTTGTCGCCCGCCCTGCGCAGAAGCGGCTGGAGCCCGGCCAGCGGGTCCTTCGCCAGCAGCCGTCTCGTCGCCAGGCTCTCCTCGGTGATCTCCGCGCGTTCGTGCCGGTCGTAGTGCGTTTCCAGGCCGGGAGCCGCGAAGGTGACGGAGACGATCAGGGAGCCGTCCGGCGTCCGGGTCGTCACATACCGGGTGGCCGCGACCTCCCCGGCGGAGAAGCGGTTCATGGCCTCCTTGCTGTAGTAGCCGAACACCAGCCCGCCGAGCACGGCCAGCAGGACGACGTACACGACCGCCGTCCGGGTACGCGGGCGCCCGGGTGGTGGCACCAGCAGGGTCGCGACCAGGAAGGCGGCGGCGGGCAGCGCGAACATGTAGGCCCGGAAGACCATCTCCCCGCCGTAGGCGTTGACCAGCGCCAGCGGAATGGGGGAGAGCACGAGCAGGGGCATCGGGGTGCGCCGGGTCCAGCGGTGGACGAGGCAAGCGACCGCGGCCAGCAGGAAGATGCCTCCCGACAGGCCCCGGTCGATCCAGGCGACCGCGACCTGTGCCGGGGCGGCCTCGGCGAGCCTGTTCAGACCGGACCAGACGTTGGCCTCGGGGCGGGTGATCGCGCTGACGAAGTCGCTGAGGTGCTCGGACACATACGGTCTCGCCACGGTGGCGTACCAGGCCAGATTGAGGACGAAGGCACCGGCCAGCGCGGGCAGCACCACCGGCCGGTTGCGCCGGGGCAGGCAGAGCAGCAGCAGGGCGCTGATCAGCATCAGGGGCGTCAGCTGGTGGGACGTGACGATCGCGGCCTCGACGACGAGCAGGAGGACGAACCGGCCCGGTGGCCAGCCCGGGGGCGGCGCCTGCGGATCCGGGTGCGCGGACGCGGCCAGTTGCCTCAGGACGAGGGCGATGACGGTCGCGTAGAGAAGGAAGGTGAAGGCCTGAGGTGCGAAGTAGTCCTGTCCGACCCAGGAGCAGGAGTAGTAGATCCAGGCGGCTGCCCAGATCATGCGCCGGTTGGTGGTCACCGACCGGTAGATCAGCAGCAGCGGGCCGAGCATCGCCACGTTGACGAGCACCTGGGCCCACATGGCGTACCCCAGCGGGGACTCCAGCCCGGCGACCCGCATGAGCATCGCGTTGAACTGGAAGAAGCCGGGCCACTGGTTGTAGATGCCGAGGCCCGCGGCGTCCGGTACCTCGCCGTTGTGCCGGATCATCGCGTCGATGACGGCCACGTGCTTCCAGGCCCAGGCGTACCGCAGCTCCGAGTAGAGCAGCGGTGGTGTGGCGTGGATCAGGCCGATCAGGGCGAGTACGTACAGCGCGTAGCAGCCGTGCGGGGTCCGCCGGTCGGTCAGCGCCACGCAGAATCCGAGGGCGAGCAGGGCGAGCGCGACCCAGAAGGTCACCGGCAGCACCTGCAGCAGCCCGAGGTCGTCCATCCGGTCCAGGTGCACATCGCGCAGCGACAGCAGCCACAGGGCCAGCACGGCGGGCAGCACGTACAGGGCCGTGCGGACGCCGGGGCCGGCTCTGCGCGGTGGGAACCGGAGGGGGGCGCGATCCTCGGGGGACGGTGCGGGGCGGGACTTCCACCGGGTACCTGGGCCGGCGCGCGGGGCGGCGGCATCATCCCCGGCGGGGGACTCGCCGAGGCCTTCGGGACGCCGATCGCTCACGGACGGCTCCGGCCGGGCGTGTCCGTCGGGAACAGTGGTGCCCGCCCGGACGGCCTGATGAAGGCACACGCACGCATGACCAGTCCTCCGCGACGAAACGGCGCTGCGGGCGGCGGGTCGAACCTCCGCCCGCAGTCGTGAGGTGTCACAAACGCTGGCATTCCGCGGACACCGGCGGTGGCTTCGACTTCCAGTCCACCATGGCGGGTCCGCCGCAGCCACTCGGCGCGGCGGCGGGGCCCGGGACGCCGGGGCGGCTCAACTCGCCGTGCCCGGCCGGGTTCTCCCGGCGGGAGCCGGGTGGCTCTTCGGCCGCTCCGAGAGCAGCGTGCGCAGGACCCGGCGGCCGTCGGACACCGCGTGCAGGTTGGAGCGGCCGCTGCGGCGGGGCAGTTCCAGGCTCGGGACCTCGGCGATGCGCAGGCCGGAGCGCAGGGCGTGCGCGATCATCTCGGTCTCGATCTCGAACCCGGTGGAGTGCAGGTCGAGGTCGTCCAGGAAGCTGCGGCGGAAGGCGCAGTACCCGTAGCAGAGGTCGGTGAGCTTGGCGTCGTAGAGGCGGTTCACCATCGCCAGCAGCGCCTGGTTGCCCCAGCGCCGGATGCGGGTGATGTCGAGCGATCCGCCGCCCGCGATGAACCGCGAGCCCTTGACGAAGTCGTAGCCGTTGTCCAGGAAGTGCAGGAAGTGCGGGATCTCCTCGGGCAGCATGCTGCCGTCCGCGTCGATCATCACGATGTAGTCGCCGTCCGCGGCGAGGAAGCCGGTCCGCAGCGCGTTGCCCTTGCCCGGGCCCTTCTGGCGGACGTGCCGGACGGTCGGCAGGCACTCCCTTGCCATGTGCACCGTGGCGTCGCTGGAGTCGCCGTCGACCAGGATGACCTCGTCGACGCAGTCCGGGATCTGTTCGAAGACCCAGGGGATGTTGCGCGCCTCGTTGCGGGCGGGCACGACCAGGCTGACGGTGGCGCGGGGCGGAGGGCGGTCCTCCGCGCGGCGTAGGGGGTGGGCGGGCCGGTCCGTCCATCGGCGGGCGGCGGGCGGCGGGGCGGCGCCGTTGCGGGAGGGCGGGGAGAGGGAACTGGGGTCGGTGAGATGCGAAGCGTTCATGGTGCTGGACTCTCCGGGAATCGATCCGTCGGGTATCCCCATGAGCGGTGAGTGCCCGGACACCTGCCGTCGCCGCACACCGGGGGGTTGCCGGCTCCGGCAGTGTCAACGCCATATGTTTACGACGTATATGTACATGTTTGCCCCAGATTGTCCGCCCGGTCAAGCCATGGCTCAGGTCCTCACCAGCAGCTGGAAGTCGAAGGCGTAGCGCGAGGCGCGGTAGATGTGGCTGCCGTACTCGACCGCGCGGCCCGTGTCGTCGTACGCGGTGCGCTGCATGGTGAGCACGGCGGCGCCCTCCTTCTCGTCCAGCCTTGCCGCCTCCTCCGCGGTCGCGCTGCGGGCGCCGACCGTCTGCCTGGCGCTGTGCAGCGTGACCCCGGCCGCGCGCATCATCCGGTACAGGCCGGTCGTCTCCAGGCGGGCGGTGTCGAGGTCGAGCAGGCCGGCGGGCAGGTAGTTGCACAGCAGCGCCACCGGCTGGCCGTGGGTGGCGCGCAGCCGCTCCAGGACGATCACGTCGGCGCCCTCCGCCAGGCCCAGGGCGGCGGCGACGTCCGCCGACGCCGGGACGGTCTCGTTGCGGACGACCCTGGTGGTGGGGCCCTGCCCGGCCGCCTCCAGGTCGTCGTAGAGGCTGCTCAGCTCCAGTGAGCGCTTGACCTGGCTGTGCACCACCTGGGTGCCCACCCCGCGGCGGCGCACCAGCAGCCCCTTGTCGACCAGGGACTGGATGGCCTGACGGACGGTGGGCCGGGACAGGCCGAGCCGGGTGGACAGGTCGATCTCGTTGCCGAGCAGGTTTCCGGGGGCGAGCGCGCCGTGCTCGATCGCCGCCTCCAGCTGCTGGGCGAGCTGGTAGTAGAGCGGTACCGGACTGCTCCGGTCGAGAGCGAAGTGCAGGGTGTCGAGCGGGGAGCCGACCCGTTCCCGGGCGCGGTCTCGGGTTTTCGCCATGGGACGTACCTGCCTTTCGGGCGGCGGTCAGAGGTGGCGGCGGCGGGCGGCGGCCTGCCGGTCGTACTCCCGGCGGGCCTCGACCGCGGCCGGGCGGGACGCGGTCTCGGCGACCGGCACGTCCCACCAGGCCTCGGCCGGGGGAGCGGTGGGCGCGGGGTCGGTCTCGACGTACACGCAGGTGGGTCGGGTGGAGTCACGGGCGGTGGCGAGGGCTTCGCGCAGTTCGCCGACGGTCTTGGCGCGCAGCACCTCCATGCCGAGGCTGCCCGCGTTCGCGGCCAGGTCGACCGGGAGAGGGGTGCCGCTGAAGGTACCGTCCGCGGCCCGGTGGCGGTAGGCGGTGCCGAACCGCTCGCCGCCCACCGACTCGGACAGGCCGCCGATGGAGGCGTAGCCGTGGTTCTGCACCAGGACCAGGTTGACCGGCAGGCCCTCCTGGACCGCGGTGACGATCTCGGTCGGCATCATCAAGTACGTGCCGTCCCCGACCAGCGCCCACACCGGGGTGCCCGGAGCGGCCTGCTGGACGCCGATCGCGGCGGGGATCTCGTAGCCCATGCACGAGTAGCCGTACTCCAGGTGGTACTGGCGGGGGCTGCGCGCCCGCCACAGTTTGTGCAGGTCACCGGGGAGCGAACCGGCCGCGTTGATGACGACGTCCTCGTCCCCGACGACCGCGTCCAGCGCCCCGAGCAGCTGGGTCTGGGTCGGTACGGCGCTGTCGTCGGCGCGGTAGGCCTCCTCGACGACCCGTTCCCAGCGCTCCTTGCCCGCGCGGTACTCCTCCTCGTACGCCCGCGCCACCCGGTGCCCGGCCAGCTCGGCGGTCAGCCGCTCCAGGCCGGTGCGCGCGTCGCAGACCAGGGTCCGCGCGGCCAGCTTGTGGGCGTCGAAGGCGGTGATGTTGAGGTTGAGGAACCGGACCCCGGGGCGCTGGAAGAGGGTGTTCGAGGCGGTGGTGAAGTCGGTGTACCGGGTGCCGACGCCGATCACCAGGTCGGCGGCGCGCGCCAGGTCGTCGGCGACCGCCGTGCCGGTGTGGCCGATGCCGCCCAGGTCGGCGGGGTGGTCGTGGCGCAGCGAGCCCTTTCCGGCCTGCGTGGAGGCGACCGGGATGCCGGTGGTCTCCACCAGGGCGCGCAGTGCCTCCTCGGCCTCGCTGTGGTGCACTCCGCCGCCCGCCACGATCAGCGGGCGGGCGGCGGAGCGGATCGCGCGGACGGCCTCGGCGAGCTCGACGGGGTCGGGCGCCGGCCGTCGTACGCGCCAGACGCGCTCGGCGAGGAACTCCTCCGGCCAGTCGAAGGCCTCCGCCTGCACGTCCTGGGGCAGGGCGAGGGTGACGGCGCCGGTCTCGGCGGGGTCGGTGAGCACCCGCATCGCGGCCAGGGCGGAGGGGATCAGGGCCTCGGGGCGGGTGATGCGGTCGAAGTGGCGCGACACGGGGCGCAGGGTGTCGTTCACCGAGACGTCGGCCTCGGCGGGGTGCTCCAGCTGCTGCAGGAGGGGGTCGGCGGGGCGGGTGGCGAAGGTGTCGCCGGGCAGCAGCAGGACGGGGAGGCGGTTGACGGTGGCGAGGGCGGCGCCGGTGACCAGGTTGGTGGCGCCGGGACCGATGGAGGTGGTCACGGCCTGGGCGGACAGCCGGTTCAGGTGGCGCGCGTGGGCGACCGCGGCGTGCACCATCGCCTGCTCGTTGCGACCCTGGTGGAAGGGCATCGCCGACTCGCCTGCCTCCAGCAGCGCCTGTCCGACCCCGGCGACGTTGCCGTGGCCGAAGATGCCCCAGGTGCCGGCGATCAGCCGGTGCCGGACACTGTCGCGCTCGGAGTACTGGACGGAAAGGAACCGCACCAGGGCCTGTGCCACGGTGAGACGGACGGTCGTACGGCTCAACTCAAGCTCCGTTCAAGGTCCCCGCCCGGCAGGGATACGCCGAACGGCAGCGGGTAGATCGATTCCGCCGTCTCCCAGGTGTAGGCCCCTTGCCTCAGCCCTGTCAATAGTTTGTACTTACATTCGGACCTGCTTGTGAAATGATGTCTTAACAAAGTATTGACAGCGGGCTCCGCAAGGGATTGGATCCGGGACCAACGCACCAGGCGTTTCTTTCCCGTCGTTCCCCCGTCGCACAGTGAGGTGCAGGAAAGATGGACCGCTCTTCGCACTCCCGCTCCCGCAGAATCGCGCCCTTCGTGGCCCTGGCCACCGCGGCCGCACTAGCCCTCGCCGGCTGCTCCAGTGACTCCGGAGGCAAGAAGGCCGAGGAAAGCGCTGAAGGGGCCGCCGCGGGCAAGGCGGACACCCCGCGGATGACGGTCGCCCTCGTCACCCACCAGTCGCCGGGCGACACCTTCTGGGACATCGTCCGCAAGGGAGCCGAGGCCGCCGCCGCCAAGGACAACGTCAAGCTCATCTACACGGCCGACCCCAGCGCGGGCACCCAGGCCACCCTCGTGCAGAACGCGATCGACCAGAAGGTCGACGGCATCGCCGTCACCCTCGCCAAGCCCGACGCCCTCAAGGACGTCATCGCCAAGGCCAACAAGGCGGGCATCCCCGTGGTCGGCCTGAACTCCGGCGTCAGCGAGTGGCAGAAGCTCGGCCTGATGGAGTTCTTCGGCCAGGACGAGACCGTCGCCGGTGAGGCGCTCGGCAAGCGGCTCAACGACGCGGGCGCCAAGAAGGCCGTCTGTGTCATCCAGGAGCAGGGCAACATCGGCCTCACCCAGCGCTGTGACGGTGTCGCCAAGACCTTCTCCGGCACCGTCGAGACGCTCAATGTCAACGGCACCGACATGCCCTCGGTGAAGTCGACGATCACCGCCAAGCTGGCCGAGGACAAGGCCATCGACTACGTCGTCACGCTCGGCGCCCCGTTCGCGCTGACCGCGACGCAGTCGGTGTCGGAGTCCGGCAGCAAGGCGAAGGTCGCCACCTTCGACCTCAACAAGGACCTGACCGGCGCCATCAGCAAGGGCACCATCGAGTTCGCCGTCGACCAGCAGCCCTACCTCCAGGGCTACCTGGCCATCGACTCGCTGTGGCTCTACAAGAACAACGGCAACTACATGGGCGGCGGTGAGCAGCCGGTGCTGACCGGACCTGCCTTCGTCGACAAGTCCAACGTCGACGCCGTCGCCGGGTTCGCCTCGAAGGGCACTCGGTGATGAGCATGACCCAGCATGCCGATCCGGCGGTGACCACACCGCCGGCCCCCGGCTCCAAGGAGACCGACGGGCGGACCGCCCAGCGCCCCCTGGCGCTCCGGCTGCTCGCCCGCCCCGAGGTCGGCGTCTTCCTGGGCGCGGTCGCGGTGTTGGTCTTCTTCCTGATCACCGCACCGCCGGTGCGCGACGGCGGAGCGATGGCCAACATCCTCTACCAGTCGTCCACCATCGGGATCATGGCGCTGCCCGTGGCCCTGCTGATGATCGGCGGCGAGTTCGACCTGTCCGCCGGTGTCGCCGTGATCACCTCGGCGCTCACCGCCAGCATGATCAGCTACCAGCTCACCATGAACGTCTGGGTCGGCGTCATCGTGGCCCTCGCCGTCTCCCTCGGCATCGGCTTCTTCAACGGCTGGATGCTGGTCAAGACCGGCCTGCCCAGCTTCCTGGTCACCCTCGGCACCTTCCTGATCCTCCAGGGCGCCAACCTGGCGATCACCAAGTGGGTGACCGGCAACGTCGCCACCGACGACATCAGCGACATGGACGGCTTCTCGCAGGCCAAGAACGTCTTCGCCTCCTCCTTCGAGGTCGGCGGCGTCCAGGTGAAGATCACCATCGTCTGGTGGCTGGTCTTCGCGGCCATCGCCACCTGGGTGCTGCTGCGCACCAAGTACGGCAACTGGATCTTCGCGGTGGGCGGCAACAAGGAGTCCGCCCGGGCCGTCGGTGTGCCGGTGACCTTCACCAAGATCTCGCTGTTCATGCTGGTCGGCTTCGGCGCCTGGTTCGTCGGCATGCACAACCTGTTCTCCTTCAACACCGTGCAGTCCGGCGAGGGCGTCGGCCAGGAGCTCATCTACATCGCCGCGGCCGTCATCGGCGGCTGTCTGCTGACCGGCGGCTACGGCTCCGCGGTCGGCACCGTCTTCGGCGCGTTCATGTTCGGCATGGTCCAGCAGGGCATCGTCTACGCCGGCTGGAACCCGGACTGGTTCAAGGCCTTCCTCGGCGTGATGCTCATCGGCGCCACGCTCATCAATCTGTGGGTCCGCCAGACGGCGACCCGGAGGTGACCGCAATGACCACCCCTCACGGAGCCGTCCTCAAGGACACGGAGCCCGAGCAGGACCGGCCCATCGTCGAACTGCGCGGCGCGGGCAAGTCCTACGGCAACATCCGCGCCCTGCACGGCGTCAGCCTCGCCGTCCACCCCGGCAAGGTGACCTGCGTCCTCGGCGACAACGGCGCCGGCAAGTCCACCCTCATCAAGATCATCTCGGGGCTGCACCAGCACACCGAGGGCGAGTTCCTCGTCGACGGCGAGCCGGTGCGCTTCACCACCCCGCGCGAGGCCCTGGACCGCGGCATCGCCACCGTCTACCAGGACCTGGCGACCGTCCCGCTGATGCCGGTGTGGCGCAACTTCTTCCTCGGCTCCGAGATGACCAAGGGCCCCTGGCCCTTCCGGCGCCTCGACATCGCCGCCATGAAGAAGACCGCGGACCACGAACTGCGGGAGATGGGCATCGTCCTGGACGATCTGGAACAGCCCATCGGCACCCTCTCCGGCGGCCAGCGCCAGTGCGTCGCCATCGCCCGCGCCGTCTACTTCGGCGCCCGCGTCCTCATCCTGGACGAGCCCACCGCCGCCCTCGGCGTCAAGCAGTCCGGCGTGGTCCTGAAGTACATCGCCGCCGCCCGCGACCGCGGCCTCGGCGTCATCTTCATCACCCACAACCCGCACCACGCCTACATGGTCGGCGACCACTTCAGCGTGCTGCGCCTGGGCACCCTGGAACTGTCCGCCTCGCGCGACCAGGTCAGCCTGGAAGAACTCACCAACCACATGGCCGGCGGCGCCGAACTCGCCGCCCTCAAGCACGAGCTGTCACAGGTCCGGGGCGTCGACGTCGACGAACTCCCCGAGGAGGACGACCTCACCGCACCCGTGGCCGGCACCGAAGGGAAGGCGTGAACATGGCGGCACTGGACCGCATCCGGGTCGGCTCCGCCCCGGACTCCTGGGGCGTGTGGTTCCCCGACGACCCCCAGCAGGTGCCCTGGGAACGCTTCCTGGACGAGGTCTCCGAGGCCGGCTACGAGTGGATCGAGCTCGGCCCGTACGGCTACCTCCCCACCGACCCCGCCCGGCTCACCGACGAGATCGGCCGCCGGAACCTGAAGGTGTCCGCCGGAACCGTCTTCACCGGACTGCACCGCGGACCCTCCGTATGGGAGTCCACCTGGGAGCACGTCAGCCAGGTCGCCTCGCTCACCCAGGCGATGGGCGCCAGGCACCTCGTGGTCATCCCCTCCTTCTGGCGCGACGACAAGACCGCCGAGATCCTGGAGCCCCCGGAGCTGACCGCCGAGCAGTGGGCCCACCTCACCAAGGGCATGGAACGCCTCGGCCACGAGGTCAAGGAGACCTACGGCCTCGACATCGTGGTCCACCCGCACGCCGACACCCACATCGACACCGAGGCCCACGTCGAGCGCTTCCTCGACTCCACCGACTCCGACCTGGTCAACCTGTGCCTGGACACCGGGCACTACGCCTACTGCGGCGGCGACAGCGTCAAGCTGATCGAGACCTACGGCGAGCGCATCGGCTACCTGCACCTCAAGCAGGTCGACCCGGACATCCTCGCGGACGTCGTGAAGAACGAGATCCCCTTCGGACCGGCCGTCCAGCGCGGCGTGATGTGCGAACCGCCCGCCGGAGTACCGGAACTGGAGCCGGTCCTGGCCGCCGCACAGGGACTCGGGGTGGAACTGTTCGCCATCGTCGAGCAGGACATGTACCCCTGCGAACCGGACAAGCCACTGCCGATCGCGGTGCGCACCCGTAAGTTCCTGAGGTCCTGCGGCGCCTGAGAGGACATCATGACCACACCCCTGGGCATCGCCGTCATCGGCACCGGACGCATGGGCGCCGACCACGTCCGCCGGATCCAGGAGGTGATCAGCGGGGCACGGGTCACGGCCGTGGCCGACGTCGACGAGGCGCGGGCCAAGGCCGTGGCCGCGCGCGTCGACGGCTGCGCCGTGCACACCGACCCCGTCGCGGCGATGGCGTCGGCCGGGGTCGACGCCGTCCTCGTCGCCTCCCCGGGCCCCGCCCACGAGGAGGCGATCACCGCCGCCCTCGCCCGCGACCTGCCGGTGCTGTGCGAGAAACCCCTCACCCCCGACGCCGCCTCCGCGCTGCGCCTGGTCGAGGCCGAACAGGCCCACGGCAGGCGCCGCGTCCAGGTCGGCTTCATGCGCCGCTACGACCCCGAGTACACGAGTCTGAAGGCGCTGCTGGAGACCGGGCAGCTGGGCCGGCCGCTGATGCTGCACCAGCGGCACCGCAATGTCGCGAGCGCCTCCTTCTTCACCTCCGAGATGCTGATCAGCGACTCCGTCGCCCACGAGGTCGACGCCACCCGCTGGCTCACCGGCGACGAGATCACCGCCGTCACCGTGCTGCGGCCCACCCCGTCCGCGAACGCCCCCGAGGGCCTCGCGGACCCGCAGTTCGTGGTCATGGAGACCGCCTCGGGAGCCCTCGCGGACGTGGAGATCTTCGTCAACTGCGGCTTCGGCTACCAGGTACAGGCCGAGACGGTCTGCGAACGCGGCACCGCCCGCATCGGCGACGGCCACGCCCTGGTCACCGCCATGGCCGGACGCTGGGGCGGCAGCATCGCCCAGGACTGGACGGAGCGCTTCGCCACCGCCTACGACCGGGAGGTCCAGGCCTGGGTCGACGCCACCCGGCGCGGCGAGGTGACCGGGCCGAGCATGTGGGACGGATACGCGGCCGCCGCGGTCTGCGACGCCGGGGTGCGGTCGCTGCACGAGGGCGGGCGGGTGGAGGTGGAACTCGCCGAGCGGCCGGACTTCTACCGCTGAGCCGTGCGCGGGGCACTCGACAGGCCGTTGTCAGTGCCCCGCGTTAGCGTGCACAGCAGTGACCGTTCCCCCACTCGGGAGGCTTTGATGGCTTCGCGACTCAACCCCTACCTCACCTTCACCGGCGACGCCCGCCAGGCCATGGAGTTCTACCAGCAGGTCTTCGGCGGCGAGCTGAACCTGAACTCCTACGGCGACTTCGGCCAGGCGGACACCCCCATGGCCGACAAGATCATGCACGGCATGCTGGAGACCCCCAGCGGCTTCACCCTGATGGGTGCCGACAACCCGGAGGGCGAACAGCCCGGCGAGCACCGGTACGCCATCAGCCTCAGCGGCGACGACGAGTCCGAACTGCGGGGCTACTGGGAGAAGCTCTCCGACGGCGGCCAGGTGTCGGTGCCGCTGGAGAAGCAGATGTGGGGCGATGTCTTCGGTATGTGCACGGACCGGTTCGGCGTTCCCTGGATGGTCAACATCAGCGAACGCTCGGGCTGACAGCGACGCGGGGGCGGGAACTGACCCCGGCCGCGCGCCGACCCGTTCACGCCTTCCGGACCTCTTCGATGCGCACCGGGCGGTGCTCGTGCATCGACAGGGTGCACGCCTCCGCGATCCAGCCCGCCTCCAGGGCGTCCTCGACCGTGCACGGGGAGGGCCGGGTGCCCGCCACGACCTCGGTGAACGCGGTCAGTTCGGCGCGGTAGGCCTCGGTGAAGCGGTCCATGAAGAAGTCGTGCGGGGTGCCCGCCGGGAAGGTCACCCCGGGCTCCACCGAGCGCAGCGGCAGCTTGTCCTCCAGGCCCACGGCGATGGAGTCGGTGAAGCCGTGCAGCTCCATCCGCACGTCGTAACCGCAGGCGTTGTGGCGGGAGTTGGACACCACCGCGAGGGTGCCGTCGTCGAGGGTGAGGATCGCGCCGGTGGTGTCGGCGTCTCCCGCGTCCTTGATGTACTCGGCGCCCCGGTTGCCGCCGACGGCGTACACCTCGGTCACCTCGCGGCCGGTCACCCAGCGGATGATGTCGAAGTCGTGCACCGAGCAGTCCCGGAAGATGCCTCCGGAGGCGGCGATGTACCCGGCGGGCGGCGGCGCCGGGTCCAGGGTGGTGGAGCGGACGGTGTGCAGCTTGCCCAGCTCACCCGCCTGTACCGCGTTGCGGGCGGCGACGAACCCGGCGTCGAAGCGGCGGTTGTAGCCGATCTGGATCGGCACGCCCTTGTCCCGCACGGCCTTGAGGACCTGGACGCCCTCGGACATGGTCCGGGCGACGGGCTTCTCGCAGAAGACGGGGATGCCGGCCTCGACCCCGGCGAGGATCAGCGCGGGGTGGGCGTCGGTCGCCGCGGCGACCACGATGCCGTCCACCCCGGCGGCCAGCAGGGCCTCGGGCGAGTCCACGACCTCGCCGCCGAACCGCTCGGCGGCGGACTTCGCCGCGTCCGCGAACGGGTCGGTGAGCACGAGGGAGTCGACGGCGTCGAGTCCGGAGAGGGTCTCGGCGTGGAAGGCGCCGATGCGGCCGAGGCCGAGGATTCCGATACGCATGAGGGTGCAGCTCCTAGGGCGGTGAGGGTCAGTCGAGGGCACCGAGGACGTTCTGGTCCCAGTCGATCACCGAACCGGTGACCACGCCGGACCGGTCGGACAGCAGGAGGACGACGAAGTCGGCGATCTCGTCCGGCTGGCCGAGCTTGCCCATCGGCAGCCGGGCGGCGGCGCGCTCGCGCCAGTCGTCCCCGGCGCCGTGGAAGGCGCGCTGGGTGGCGTCCTCGCCCTCGGTCGCCGTCCAGCCGATGTTCAGGCCGTTGATCCGGATCCGGTCGTAGCGGTGGGCGTGGGCGGCGTTGCGGGTCACCCCGGCGAGCCCGGCCTTCGCGGCGACGTACGGGGCCAGGAAGGGCTGTCCGCCGTGCGCCGAGGAGGTGATGACGTTGACGATCGTGCCGGGCGCCTCCCGGGCCACCATGTCCGCGACCGCCGCCTGCATGGCGAAGAAGGGCGCCTTGAGGTTGATCGCGATGTGCTGGTCGAACAGCTCGGGCGTGGTGTCCAGCAGGGTGCCCCGGGAGGTCAGGCCCGCCGCGTTCACCAAGCAGTCCACCCGCCCGTACGCGGCCACGACCTGCCGTACGGCGTCCTTGGCCTGCTCGGCGTCGGCGAGGTCGGCGCGGACGAACAGGGCCTTGCCCCCGGTCGTGGTCAGCTCCGCGACCAGCGCCTCGCCGGGCTCGGTACGCCGTCCGGTGACGGCCACGGTCGCCCCCTCGCGCACGGCGGCGCGGGCGACGGCGGCACCGACTCCTTGGGTGCCGCCGTTGACGAGGACGACCTTGTCGTCGAGAAGTCCCATGGTGTGCGGTTCCTTTCAGCTCGCGCGGCGCGCGGCGTGGGCCCTCAGCTCCGCACGGAGGGCCTCGGGGGTCCATGACGCGCGCAGGGCGCGGCGTACGACGTCCGCCTGGGAGGGCGGGGCGAGTCCGTCGACGGGCGGGTCGCTGTCGAGGTTGGTGGGGAAGGGGTAGCCCTCGGCGCTCGCGGCGAGCACGTTGCCGACGCCGGGCGCGTCCCCGCGTTCCAGCAGCACGGGGTAGACGGCGTTCACGACCGCCTCCCGGTCCACGGTCTCCATGGCCCGCCCGAACGCGGAGGACACCTGGAGCAGGTTCGCCATGCGCCGGATGCCGGTGGAGCGGTTGGTGCCGGCGGCGTGGAACAGCGCCGGGTTGAAGAAGACGGCGTCGCCCTTGGCCAGCGGCAGCTGGATGTGGTGCGCGTCGAAGTACTCCTGGAACTCCGGGCGCCGCCAGGCCAGATACCCCGGCTCGTACCGCTGCGAGTACGGCAGGTACATCGTCGGCCCGGCCTCCACCGGCATGTCGCCGTGGGCGACGGCGCCCTGGAGGGTGAGCACGGGGGAGAGGCGGTGCACATGCGCCGGGTAGGCGGCAGCGGCCTCGTCGGACAGGAAGCCGAGGTGGTAGTCGCGGTGCGCGGTCTGCGCGGCGCCGCCCGGGTTGACCACGTTGACCTGCGAGGTGACCTGGTAGCCGGGGCCGAGCCAGGCCCGGGAGACGAGCGCGAGGACGTCGTTGGCGTAGTAGTCGGCGAATGCCTCCGGGTCCCGCAGGGCCGCCTTCTCCAGGGCGTTCCAGATCCGGTCGTTGGCCCCGGGCCGCGCGAAGTGGTCACCCGCCTGGGCCCCCGAGGCGCGCTGCTCGGCGATCAGCGCCTCGAACACCTCGGTGAGCCGGTCCACGGCGGCCTCCGGGAACGCGGCCCGGAACACCACGACGCCGGGCCCGTCGGTGAGTACGTGCACCAGCTCGTCCCGCAGCTTCTCGCCGCCCGCGGTTCCCTCGTAGACCGGAACGCCCTGCTCGACGGAGGCGGCGCACGGGAAATCGGCCGGGTCACTGGTCCGCTCCACGAGCCGGCGGAACTCGTCCAGGTCGCAGTCCTCGGCGGACAGCCAGGGAGTGAAGGACATCGTCGTCCTCTCGGTGACAGGGACAGGGCAGTGCTGTCATTCTTGTCAGGATAAAGACGTCGAACAACCAGCAGGCAGCCATCAAAAACCCTTCAAGGAGCGCCGCTGTGGGCCACCCGTTCCCCATCCGCGAGATCGCACGTCAGGCGGGCCTGAGCGAGGCCACCGTGGACCGGGTGCTCAACGGCAGGGGAGGGGTGCGGGAGAGCACCGAGCGGGAGGTCAGACAGGCCATCGCCGACCTGGACCGGCAGCGCACCCAGGTCCGGCTGGTGGGCCGCACCTTCATGATCGACATAGTGATGCAGGCCCCCGAGCGGTTCTCCACCGCCGTACGCACCGCCCTGGAGGCCGAACTGCCCTCCCTGCACCCGGCGGTGGTGCGTTCCCGCTTCCACTTCCGGGAGACCGGGCCGGTCGAGGAACTGACCCGCACCCTGGACCGCATCGCCCGGCGCGGCACCCAGGGCGTGATCCTCAAGGCCCCGGACGTCCCCGAGATCACCGCCGCCGTCGGCAGGCTCACGGCGGCCGGGATCCCGGTGGTCACCCTGGTGACCGACCTGCCCGCCACCCCGCGCCTGGCCTACGTCGGCATCGACAACCGGGCCGCCGGGGCGACCGCCGCGTATCTCATGGGGCAGTGGCTCGGCGACCGGCCCGGCAATGTGCTCACCAGCCTGTCCAGCGGGTTCTTCCGCAACGAGGAGGAGCGCGAGATGGGCTTCCGCAGCGCCATGCGCGCCCGCCACCCGCACCGCACGCTGGTCGAGATCGCCGAGGGCCAGGGTCTGGACGCCACCCAGTACGACCTGGTCCGCGCCGCCCTGGACCGCGACCCGGAGATCCGCGCCGTCTACTCGATCGGCGGCGGCAACATCGCCACCCTGCGCGCCTTCGAGGACGCGGGCCGGGAGTGCGCCGTGTACATCGCCCACGACCTCGACCACGACAACACCCGCCTGCTGCACGACCACCAGCTGTCCGCGGTGCTCCACCACGACCTGCGCCAGGACCTGCGCGAGGCCTGCCGCATCGTGATGCGGCAGCACGGCGCCCTGCCGCCCGCGGGACCCACGCTGCCGTCCGCGATCCAGGTGGTGACGCCGTACAACATGCCGCACGGTCCGGCGTCCGGGACGACGCCCGTGTGACGCCGTGTCACGAACGGCGTGAGCGGTGGTCGCTGCCTAACGTCGTCGGCATGAGCGAACGCAGCGTCACGCCCACGACCGCACATGCCACGGAGGGCGGCCCGGAGCGGCTGGTGGCCCTGTCCGACGGCGTCTTCGCCATCGCCCTCACCCTGCTCGTCCTGGACCTCTCCATCCGACCGGGGCTGAGCGACGAGCAGTACCACGACGCCCTGCGCGAGCTCCTGCCCAACCTGGGCGCCTACGCGATCAGTCTGATCGTGCTGGCCGGGTTCTGGCGCGAGAACCGCATGCTGTTCCACGGCGTGCGGCAGGTCGACGCCCAGGTGATCACCCTGACCCTGCTGGGTCTCGGACTCGCGGCGCTGGTGCCGTTCCCGACCGTCCTCGTCGCGGAGTACGGCCACGAGAGCATTTCCGTCGTCATCTATTCGGCGGTGGTCGCCGCGCTGGGCGCCGTTCACCTCGCCCTGCTGCTCGTGATCGCCCGGCGCCCGTGGCTGAGCGGCGACGAGAAGCCACTGCGCGATGTGACGGTCTCCGCGCTGGAGATGGGCAGCACGGTGGTGGTGTTCATCGTGACGATCCCGCTGGCCCTGGCCCTCGGGCCCGCCGCCATGTGGTGGTGGCTGGTGCTGATCCCGGTCAAGGTGTGGCTTGGGCGGCGGTCGACGGCGGGCTGACGGCGTGCAGGGTGCGGCGCGGACGGTGGCCGGGGTCGGCCGCCCGACCCGTCACCCGCCGGTCACATCGGCCCAGCCGCCCTCCGCCGCCGAGCGGGTCATCGCGTCCAGCACCGCCGCGCTGTGCACCGCGTCGGCGAGCGTGGCGCCGTACGGGACGCCGTCGGCGACGGAGCGCAGGAAGCGGTAGGCCTCGACGACCTTCAGGTCGTCGTAGCCCATGGCGTTGGCCGCGCCCGGCTGGAACGCGCCGAACTCACCGTCGCCCGGACCGACGTACACCGTGCTCACCGGCTGGTCCTGGTACGACGAACCGCGGCTCACCCCGAGTTCGTTCATCCGGCGGAAGTCCCAGAACACCGCCCCCTTGGTGCCGTGCACCTCGAAGCCGTAGTTGTTCTGCTCGCCCACCGAGACCCGGCACGCCTCCAGCACACCGCGGGCGCCCGAGGCGAAGCGGAGCAGGCAGTTGACGTAGTCCTCGTTCTCCACCGGCCCGAGTTCGCCGCCGGCGGCGCGGGTGTGACCGGCCGTGGCGCCCACGGGCCGGGCCCGTTCGGGCACGAAGACGGCCGTGTCGGCGGCGACGGAGGTGATGTCGCCGAGCAGGTACCGGGCGAGGTCCGCGCCGTGCGAGGCCAGGTCGCCGAGCACCCCGCTGCCGCCGCGCTCCCGCTCGTACCGCCAGGTCAGCGCGCCCTCGGGGTGGGCGGCATAGTCACTGAACAGCCGGAAGCGGACGTGGGTGACGGTGCCGATGTCACCCGAGGCGATCAGATCGCGGGCGGCCTCCACGGCGGGCGCGTTGCGGTAGTTGAAGCCGACGGCGCCCTGGACGCCCGCCTTGGCCACCGCGTCGGCGACCGCCCCGGCGTCCTCGGCGGTCAGGCCGACCGGCTTCTCGATCCAGATGTGCTTGCCGGCCTCCGCCATGGCGACACCGATCTCGCGGTGCAGGAAGTTCGGGGCGGTGACGCTGACCGCCTTCACCCGCGGGTCGGCGGCCACCTCGCGCCAGTCGCGGGTCGCCGAGGCGAACCCGAACTGCGCGGCGGCCTCCTCCGCCCGGCCCGGCACCTCCTCCGCGACGGCCACCAGCTCCGGGCGCACCGCGAGCTGCGGATAGTGGTGGCGGACGCGGGCGTACGCCTGGGTGTGCACCCGCCCCATCCAGCCGAACCCGACGACGGCGACTCCGAGCGCATCCACCATGACAGCCCCTCTTTGGACCGGTCCAGAACTTGCGGAACCACCCTGGGCGCCCTTACGTCCTGGTGTCAACCCTTTGACAAGCGTGGCGTGGACATGGAACGGTCCATCCCATGAGAGCGCCGACCATCCGCGACGTGGCCGAACGGGCCGGTGTCTCCAAGTCCCTGGTCTCCCTGGTGCTGCGCGGCTCCGACCAGGTACGGCCGGAGAAGCGGGAGGCCGTACTGCGGGCCGTACGCGAACTCGGCTACCGCCCGAACACCGCCGCCCGCAGCCTCAGCGAACGCCGCACCCGCACCGTCGGCGTCCTCCTGAACGACCTGCGCAACCCGTGGTTCGTGGACCTGCTCGACGGGCTGAACTCCCTGCTGCACGACAACGGCCTGCACATGCTGCTCGCCGACGCCCGCCTGAACCGCCGCACCGGCCAGGACCCGGCCGACCCCTTCCTCGACCTGCGCGTCGACGGCCTGGTCGTGGTCGGCACCCTGCCCGACCCGGCCGCGCTCGGTCCGGTCGCCGCCCGGATGCCGGTCGTGGTCGCGGGCGCCCGCGAGGCGGTGCCGCCGCACGTCGACGTCGTGGCGGGGGACGACGAACAGGGCGCCCGGCTGGCCACCGAGCACCTGATCGGCCTCGGCCACCGCCGCATCGCGCACATCGCGGGCTACGGCGCGGTCGGCGAACTGCGCCGCCGCAGCTTCGAGGAGACCATGCGGGCGCACGGGCTCGCCGACTCCGCCCGGGTGGAACCCAGCGACATGACCGAGGAGGGCGGTTACCGCACCATGGTCCGGCTCCTCGCCGGCCCCTCCCGGCCGACGGCCGTCTTCGCCGTCAACGACATCACCGGGGTCGGCGCGCTGTCGGCGGCCGAGGAACTGGGTCTGGCGGCACCGCGCGACCTGTCCGTCGTCGGCTACGACAACACCAGCATCTCCCGGCTCCGGCACGTCTGGCTGACCACCGTGGACGGCAGCGGGCACGACGTGGGGCGGCGGGCGGCACGGTGTCTGCTGGACCGCTTCGAGCACCGGGAGGCGCCTGGGCGGGTGCATCTGGCGGGGCCGGTGCTGGAGGTGCGGGGGAGTACGGGAGCGCCGGGCACGGTGTGATCGGGCGGGGTGCGGCCGACCGGCAGGGCGGCCGCGGCACCTGCACGAAGTGCTGCGCCACGGCGGGTTCGTCCGCAACCCGTCACAGGTTGATCGCGTACACCTTCCGCAGCGTCTCGTGCACCGTCCACGTCGTGCGGTCGCCCGCGCGGAGCACCGCCATGTCGCCGGGACCCACCTTCAGCGTGTCGCCACCCTCGACCTCGATCGTGGCCGAGCCGCTGAGGACCACGAACAGTTCGTCCGCCTCCGTGTCGGTGACCACGCCCGGCGTGATCTGCCAGATGCCCCGGATCTGACGCCCGTCCGGGGACTCCCAGATCACCTTGCCGGTCACCTCGGGGGTGCCGGAGACGATCTGGGCCGGGTCGAGCGGGTCGGGTTCGAGTTCGGCGTCGGGGACGTGGACCGCGAAACTGGGAGGCAGGGCATGGCTCATGGCGTGACCCTAACCAGCGTGGGCCGGTCCCGGGCGCCGACAGAGTGTGCGGGATCGGACCAGGTGGGGGGACACTTCGTCGGGGACCCGCCCTTCGGGGCGGGCGGACCCGACCTGTTGAAGGAGTGGCCATGACGGACGACGACACCCTCTCCTTCCTCCACGACTCCCCGCCCGTGCGGACCGTGCTGCGCCCCGGCGCCGCCCTGACGGCGCCCGCCGAGGAGGCAGGGCGGCTGGGGCTGCGGCGGCTGCTGGTGCTGTGCGGAGCACGCGGCGCCGAGGCCGTACGTCCCCTCGCGGAGGCACTCGGGCCGCTCTGTGCCGGGGTGCACGCCGAGGCCCGTATGCATGTGCCGACGGAGGTGGCCGACCGGGCCGTGGAGGCGGCGCGCGCGGCGGGCGCCGACGGATGCCTCGCGGTCGGCGGCGGCTCCTCCATCGGCCTCGGCAAGGCCGTCGCGCTGCGCACCGGACTGCCGCTGATCGCCGTACCGACCACCTACTCCGGCTCCGAGATGACGTCGATCTGGGGCCTGACGGAACACGGTGTGAAACGCACCGGCCGCGACCCGGCCGTACGTCCGAGGAGCGTCGTCTACGACCCTCGGCTGACCCTCTCGCTCCCCGTGCCGCTCTCCGTGACCAGCGGCGTCAACGCCCTCGCGCACGCGGTCGAGGCCCTGTACGCCCGGGACGCATCGCCCCTGACCAGGCTGACCGCCGAGGAGGGCGTCCGCGTGATGGCCGAGGCGCTGCCCGCGGTGGCCGCCGACCCCGGGTCGTTGCCCGCCAGAAGCCGTGCGCTGTACGGGGCCTGGCTGTGCGGGACCAGTCTGGGCGCCGCCACCATGGGCCTGCACCACAAGCTCTGCCATGTCCTCGGCGGCTCCTTCGATCTGCCGCACGCCGAGACGCACACGCTCGTCCTGCCCCATGTCCTCGCCCACAACGCACCGGCCGCCCCCGAGGCCGCCGCTGCCGTCGCCCGCGCCCTGCGCACCGACGACGCCCCGCGCGCCCTGTGGGAGCTGCCCCGGGGGCTCGGCGCCCCGCACTCGCTGGCCGAACTCGGGCTGAAGGAAACGGACTTGGCGTGGGCGGCGGCCCAGGTCACGGGTGAGGCGTTCGAGAATCCGCGGACCGTGACGGTGGACGGGGTGCTCGGCATCCTGCGCGCGGCGTACGAGGGCGTGGCACCGACGCCGTAGCCCGCGCGCCCGACGGAGTAGTCGCCGCCGCCGAGCCTGTGCGCATCCGCATCCGCATCCGCACGCGCTCGTACGCCCGTCGCCCGTATGCCCGACAAAATTGTTGACAATTCTGTCGGGCTAGATTTAGGTTCGACAGGCACTCACTCAGGGAGGGCAGCGATGCCGAACGAAGCCCGTCCGAGCACCGGGGAGCAGGCCAAGCAGCACGCGCTCGCGCAGTTGCGGCAGGCGATCCTGCACGGCGAGATGGCACCGGCGCAGCGGCTGGTGGAGAACGAACTCGCCGAGCAGTTCGGTGTGACCCGGGCGAGCATCCGAGGGGCGCTCATCGATCTGGAGGCCCAGGGCCTCGTCGAGCGGATCCGCAACCGCGGCTCGCGGGTGCGGGTGGTCACGGTCGAGGAGGCGGTCGCCATCACCGAGTGCCGCATGGTCCTGGAAGGACTGTGCGCGGCGAAGGCAGCCGTCGCCGCCAGCGACGCGCAACTGGCCGAACTCACCGAGCTGGGCACGGCGATGACCAAGGCCGTGGCCGACGGCGAGCCGGTCACCTACTCCGACCTCAACCATGAACTGCACGCCCGGATCCGGGAGTTCTCCGGCCAGCGCACCGCACTGGAGCTGCTGGAACGGCTCAACGCCCAACTGGTGCGCCACCGCTTCCAGCTGGCGCTCAGGCCGGGGCGTCCGCAGCAGTCCCTGAAAGAGCATCTGGCGATGATCGAGGCGATCAGGGCCAGGGACCCCGAGGCGGCCGAGAAGGCCGTCCGCGCCCACCTCAGCAGCGTCATCGAGGCGTTGCGCGACTGAACTCGTGCGAGGCGGGCGTCCACCTGTCATCAAGGAGTTCGCAGACATGACTCATGCCAACGCGCCCGCCACCCGACCACGCTCGACGCTCGTCGTCACCGCGCACGCCGGGGACTTCGTGTGGCGGGCCGGTGGCGCCATCGCCCTGGCCGCGTCCCGGGGCGAGCGGGTCACCATCGCCTGTCTGACCTTCGGCGAGCGCGGCGAGTCCGCCAAGGCATGGCGCGAGGGGAAGCGGCTGGCGGAGATCAAGGCCATACGGCGCGACGAGGCCGAGCGCGCCGCCGCCACCCTCGGCGCCGAGGTCCGCTTCTTCGACGCCGGTGACTACCCGCTCGTGCCCACCGCCGAACTGACCGACCGGCTCGTCCACGTCTACCGCGAGACCCAGCCGGACGTGGTGCTCACCCACCCCGTCGAGGACCCCTACAACGACGACCACCCGGCCGCCAACCGGATGGCCCTTCAGGCCCGCATCCTCGCCCAGGCCATCGGCTACCCGGGCGAGGGCGACATCATCGGCGCCCCGCCCGTCTTCTACTTCGAGCCCCACCAGCCCGAGATGAGCGGCTTCCGCCCGGAGGTGCTGCTCGACATCACCGAGGTGTGGGAGACCAAGCGCAAGGCGATGGAGTGCCTCGCCGCCCAGCAGCACCTGTGGGACTACTACACCGACCTCGCCGTCCGCCGGGGCGTCCAGCTCAAGCGCAACGCCGGACCCAACCTGGGGCTTGCGCACAAGACGATGGCCGAGGCGTTCATGCGGCCCTTCCCGCAGATCGCGAAGGAGCTGGCATGAGCGGCATGATCGTCACCGGCCCCCCGAAGGCGGACCTGGCCGACGTCGACGCGCTGGCCCGCTTCGGGGTGGCCACCGTCAGCGAGGCGATGGGGCGAACGGGCCTGCTGGGCCCGGACATCCGCCCCGTCCAGCAGGGCGTGCGGGTCGCCGGGACCGCCGTCACCGTGCTGAGCTGGCCCGGCGACAACCTCATGATCCACGCCGCCGTGGAGCAGTGCGGCGAGGGCGACATCCTGGTCGTCACCACCACCTCCCCGTGCACGGACGGCCTGTTCGGCGAACTGTTCGCGACCGCGCTGCAGCGACGGGGCGTACGCGGCGTTGTCCTGAACACCGGCGTCCGGGACACCCAGGAACTGCGGGAGATGGGCTTTCCCGCCTGGTCCCGGGCGGTGTCCGCGCAGGGCACGGTCAAGGCGACCGGCGGCTCGGTCAATGTGCCGATCGCCATCGACGGCCAAGTGATCCACCCGGGTGATGTGATCCTCGCCGACGCCGACGGCGTGGTGGTCGTCCCCCGCGAGCGCGCCCGCGAGACGGTGACGAAGGCCGAGGCCCGTGAGGCCAAGGAGGCCGCCACCCGCGCCGCCTTCCTCGACGGCGAACTCGGCCTGGACCGCTACGGGTTGCGCGACACCCTCAAGCGGCTCGGCGTCGAGTACCGGACGTACCAGGAGTACGAGGGGGAGCGGTCGTGACCGAGGCGGTGCCCTGTCTGCTGATGCGCGGCGGTACCTCCAAGGGCGCCTACTTCCTCGCCTCCGACCTGCCCGCCGAACCGGCGGCCCGCGACGAGCTGTTGCTGCGGATCATGGGCAGCCCGGACGAGCGCCAGATCGACGGCCTCGGCGGTGCCCACCCGCTCACCAGCAAGGTGGCCGTGGTGGCGACGTCGGCCGACCCGCACGCCGACGTCGACTACCTCTTCCTCCAAATCGCCGTCGACCGGCCCGAGGTGAGTCACCGTCAGAACTGCGGGAACCTCCTCGCCGGGATCGGCCCGTTCGCCGTCGAGCGCGGGCTGGTCCCGGCGGGGGAGGAGCGGACCGCCGTACGCATCCGCATGCTCAACAGCGGCGACCTGGCGACGGCGACCTTCCCGACCCCGGGCGGGCGGGTCGAGTACACCGGGGACACCGAGATCTCCGGCGTGCCCGGTACGGCGGCGCCCGTGCTGATCGAGTTCCCGCCGGGCACCTCGCCCCTGCTGCCCACCGGACGCGTCCGGGACGAGCTCGACGGCATACCGGTGACCTGTGTGGACAACGGCATGCCGACGGTGCTGATGGAGGCGGAGGCGCTGAAGGTCAGCGGGTACGAGTCGCCCGCGGAACTGGAGGCGAACACCGCACTCACGGACCGGCTGTGCCGGATCAGGCTCGGCGCGGGCCGGCTGATGGGCCTGGGTGACGTCTCCGCGACGACCGTGCCGAAACTGACCCTCCTCGCCCCACCCCGGTACGGCGGCGCGATCACCACCCGCACCTTCATCCCCGAGCGCTGCCACACCTCGATCGGGGTGCTGGGCGCGGCCAGTGTGGCCGCGGGCCTGCGCCTCGACGCCGGAGTCGGCACGGACCTGGCCCGGATCGACCCCGCCGACGACAGGGTCCGTATCGAACACCCCACGGGCTTCCTGGACATCGAGAGCAGTCTCGGCACCGGCGCCGACGGCCTCCCCATGGCGCGCCGCACCGCCGTGGTCCGCACCGCCCGCAAGCTCTTCGACGGCACCGTCTTCCCCCGGGCCGCCGCCGCACACCCTCAAGGAGGTCAATGATGACTCCGCCGCTCGGCGACATCGCCCACATCGGCCACGCCCAGTTGTTCACCCCCGACCTGGACGCCAGCGTCGCCTTCTTCACCGACTACCTCGGACTGACGGTCCATCACCAGCAGGGTGACACCGTCTATTTGCGCACCTACGACGACTACGAGCACCACAGCCTGGTCCTCACCGCCCGCGACCGGCCCGGCCTCGGCCGCCTCGCCCTGCGCACCTCCAGCGAAGAGGCCCTGCTGCGGCGGGTGAAGGCAGTCGAGGCGGCGGGCGGCACCGGGGAATGGGTCGAGGACGAACCGGGCCTGGGCAGGCTCTACGTCACCACCGACCCGGACGGCCACGAGCACGCCCTGTACTGGGAGAGCGAACACTACGACGCGCCCGAGGAGTTGCGCCCCGCGCTGAAGAACCAGCCGCAGGCCAAACCCAACCGGGGCGTCGGCGTCCGCCGCCTCGACCACGTCAACTTCCTCGCCGCCGATGTGCTCGCCAACGCCGAGTTCCAGCGGCACGTGCTCGGCGCCCGGCCGACGGAACAGATCCAACTGGACAGCGGGCGGATCGCCGCCCGCTGGCTGACGTACACGAACAAGTCCTACGACGTCGTCTACACCTCGGACTGGACCGGCTCCAGCGGACGGCTGCACCACCTCGCCTTCGCCACCGACACCCGCGAGGAGATCCTGCGCGCCGCCGATCTCGCCATCGACACCGGCGTGTTCATCGAGACAGGGCCGCACAAGCACGCCATCCAGCAGACGTTCTTCCTCTACGTCTACGAGCCGGGCGGCAACCGGATCGAGCTATGCAATCCGCTCACCCGGCTCGTCCTGGCGCCGGACTGGCCGCTGATCACCTGGACCGAGGAGGAGCGCAAGAAGGGGCAGGCCTGGGGCCTGAGGACCATCGAGTCGTTCCACACCCACGGCACCCCGCCCGTGGGGTAACCGGAGTGCGCGAGGAGCCGCGCGGATGATTGTCGATGAGATTGTTAACAAAAACGTTGACTCTTTCCGTGCGGCTCCTTAGCGTCTAGCGCGCACCCCGCACGAGAGGAAGAACAACGATGTCCCCCCTCGCTCCCACCGCCCGCGGCGGCAGACTCGCCGTCCTGGTCATCGGACTGTGCTGGCTCGCCGTGCTCTTCGACGGGCTCGACATGTTCATCTACGGCTCGGTCCTGCCGCACCTGCTGGAGACCGGCACCTTCGGCCTCACCCCCGACCAGGCCGGCGACCTCGGCTCCTACGCCACCTTCGGCATGCTCGTCGGCGCGCTCACCGCGGGCACGGTGGCGGACCGGATCGGCCGCAAGAAGCTGATGGTGGCCTGCGTGACCCTGTTCTCGCTGGCCTCCGGCCTCTGCGCGATCGCCGACTCCGTCGCCGTCTTCGGCCTCGGCCGCACCCTCGCCGGCATCGGGCTCGGCGGCCTGCTCCCCACCGCGATCAGCATGGTCTCCGACTACGCCCCACGCGGCCGGGCCGCCCTCGTCATCGGCATGCTGATGACCGCCCACCACGCGGGCGGCATACTCTCCGCCTACGTCGCCAAGTGGCTGATCGAACCGGCCGGCTGGCGCGCCGCCTTCTGGGTCTGCGTCGCCCCCCTGCTCTTCGCCCCGGTGCTCGCGAAGTTCCTCCCCGAGTCCCTGAGCTTCCTCCTCGCCAAGGGCCGCGCCGAGGAGGCCCGTGCCCTGGCCACCCGCTACGACGTGGAACTCCCCGCCGCCAAGCCCGAGAAGACGACCGCCGCCGACCGCTGGGCAAGCCTGGTCGCCCTCTTCCGCGGCGGCGAGTGGATCCAGACCCTGCTGTACTGGCTCGCCTCCTTCGGCGGACTCCTCCTGGTCTACGGCGTCGCCACCTGGCTGCCCACCCTGATGCGCGCCGAGGGCTACGAACTGGGCTCCGCCCTCACCTTCGTGGTCGTCTTCAACCTCGGTGGCATCACGGGCATGCTGCTGGCCGGACGCGCCGCCGACCGCTTCGGCGCCCCGCGCATCTCGGCGATCTGGTTCGCGCTCACCGCGGCCGGGGTGTTCCTGCTCAGCGTCCACATGCCGCTCGCCGTCACCATGACGGTCGTCTTCCTCACCGGCGTGTTCCTCAACAGCGCCCAGACGATGATCTACGCCACCGTCTCGATCCGCTCCCGGCCCGACAACCGCGCCACGGCCGTCGGCTGGACCTCCGGTATGGGCCGCTTCGGCGCCGTCTTCGGCCCGTGGCTCGGCGGCCAGTTGCTCGCCGCGGACCACGGCGACTGGGGCTTCACCGCCTTCGCCCTGGCAGGACTCTCCTCCACGGTCCTCATCGGCATCGCCGCCCTGCGCGGCACCCGCCGGACCCCGGCCGGCACCGCCCCCCAGGAACTGGCCACCGCGCACTGACCGGACCCCGGACGCCGGCCCCACCGGCCGGCGTCCGCCGGCAGGGTCGCGCAGACCCGAGCATCCGGTCGCATACGGTAAGGTTTACCTGCGCGTTCTCGCGGAGTACCGCGAGCGGGCGCACCGGGACGTGGCGCAGCTTGGTAGCGCACTTGACTGGGGGTCAAGGGGTCGCAGGTTCAAATCCTGTCGTCCCGACGGTGCGAAGAGGTCCCCGCGGGCAGTAGCCCGCGGGGACCTCTGGTGTGTGCGGGCCTTACGGATAGCTGCGCAGGTTGGCCACGTTGGTCGTGGAGTTGGAGGGGCCGCCGCGGTCGTTGATGACGTGGCGGATGGTGCCGGTGCCGCCCAGGGAGACGGTCACCATGCTGGTGAAGGTGACGCCGGGGCGGTTCGGGGCCTCGATGGCGCGTTCGGCGGTGACGCTCGGGTTGACGTTGAAGTAGCAGTAGCTGCCGAGGCCGTACGCCTGGTGGCTGGTGACGCTGTCGGCGACCTTGTAGGCGGCGTAACCCTGGGTGGAGCCGTTCATCCAGGCGGCCTGGTTGGGCGGGTCGTAGGGCATCTCGTTCTGGTAGAAGTACGTCCGGCCGCCGTTGCCGTTCCAGATCGTCTGGTACTTCTGGTAGTGCTCGACGAACAGGCCGTACATGGTGACGTTGTCACCGTTGACGATCAGGCCGGTGTCGCCGGTGTTGGAGTTCCAGCCGATGCCGTTGCCGTGGTCGCCGCGCCAGATCCAGGTGTGGTCGCCGATGACGTGGTCGCTGTTGACGACCAGGCTGGTGGTCGCCCTGCCGACGTGGGCGCCGCCGACGCGGAAGTACACGTCGTGCAGGGACGTCGGGTTGGCGGCGTGCGAGGCGGACGCGCCGGGCGGGCCGACCTCCATCAGGGTGGGGGAGTTGGTGGTCCCCGCGTCGAAGAGGATGCCCGCGACCTTCACGCCGTCGACGTCGGCCACCTTCATGGCGGTCACGCCGTTGTCGGGGACGAAGGTGGCGAGGCCCAGGCCCAGGACGACCGTGTCGGCGCGGTTCACCTGGAGCGTGCGGTCCAGGTGGTACACGCCGGGGGTGACCAGCAGGTTCTTGCCCGCCGCCAGCGCCGAGTTGATCTCCGCGGCGGTCGCGCCCGGCTTCACGATGTGGAAGCTGTCCAGGGAGAGCGAGCTTCCGGCGGGGGTGCCGCCCGCCCAGCTCGTGGCCGTGGAGTTGGTGCGCAGGGACGGGACGAACACCTTGTAGGCGCCGTCGCCGTCGACGTAGAGGAAGGGCTTCTCGCGGGTGACCGGGGTCTGGCCGACCGTCGTGTAGGGCGGGCTGGGGAAGCTGGTGGCCGGGACGCCCTGGCTGCCGACGAAGACCATGTTCCAGTTGGCGCCGGTCCAGCTGCCGAGCTGGGAGTTGCGGGTCAGCCACTGCTGCTGGGTACCGGAGTTGACCTGGCCGTCGACCTTGGTGTCGGCGAACAGGCCGCCGCTGGCCCAGCCGCCGTCGTCCAGGGCGAGGTTGCCGCGCAGATGCATCCGGCGGTACGGCGCGGCCTGCGAGACCGCCCAACGGTCGTTGCCGCCGGTCGGGTTGACCGACAGGTTCTCGGCGCCGCGCCAGAAGTTCTGGGTGGCGTTCTGCGGCGGGAACCAGTCCGCCTCGGCGTGCACCGCGCCGTTGACGGTGACCGCGTCCGGGGTGAGGCCGAGGCCCGCGACCTGGGTGTAGAAGCCGACGTTGACGTCCGCGTTGTATGCACCCGGCTTGAACAGCACGGCGTACCGCTGGGAGCCGAACTGGTTCTCCTCCTGCTGCTGGAAGATCGTGTTCAGCCGGGACTGGATCGTCGAGGAGGGCGTCGAAGGGTCGAACACCACGACGTTCGGGCCGAGATCGGGGTTGGCCGTCGACGGGGAGACCGGCACCACCTGGAAGCGCTGGGCCGCGCTGCCGTTGCAGGTGTACTGGACGAACTGCACGCTGTCGGCGGTCGAGGCGCCCGGGTCGTCCAGGCACTTGCCGCTGTGCCGGTTGACGAAGCGGTACGCGCCGCCGCCCAGGTCCTCCGCCCGCCACTGCTGGTTGGCGCCGCCGCCGTAGGCCCACAGGTGGACCGGGGCGTTGTCGGCTGAGGAGACCTCGGCGACGTCGACGACCTGGCCGGTGTTGTTGGCGTTGTTGATCCGGACGTAGCCGTCGCCGGTGGCGGTGAAGCTCCAGCGCTGGGCGGTGGTGCCGTTGCAGGAGTACTGCTGTACGGCCGTGCCGTTCGCGGTGGCCGCCGCGCGGGCGTCCAGGCAGCGTCCGCTGGCGGCGTTCATGACGGTGGCGAAGCCGGTGGGCAGTGCCTCGGGCGCGGCCTGTGCCGTCGTGGGCACGGCGGCCAGCAGGCCGGCGGCCAGGGAGAGTACCGCCAGGGAAGCGGCGGCTGGGGGGTGGGTTCTTGTCATGCTCGCGAAACATAAAGGTACGGACCACTTACGTCAAGGGATGAAGTAAGTGTTGAATTAAGGAGGGTGAAGATAAGAGGGGCAACAAAAAACGACGCTGCCGAACTCGTCGCCCTCCCCCGAAGGCGGCGAGTTCGGCAGCTCCCCCGGCGCCGGACTGTGGTGGTCCGTCCGTCCGCGTACGGCTGTCTCCGTGCTGTTACCAGCACATCACTGCGGTTTCCCCCGACCCCCAGGCGGAGTACAGCCGCACACGGACGAAGTAGCGGCGGCCCTTGACGAGACGGGCCCTGATCGTGGCGTTGCCGGACGTGCCCCCGTCGTCCCGGCCGGTGAGATAGCGGGGTTCGCCGTCCCGCTCCTCGAAGACCACCACAACGGTGTCGCTGTCACCGAAGGTGCCCAGCGTGAACTCGCGGGTCTCCGGCGGCTCGACGGTGAAATCGGCCTGCTCGCCCGGCCCGAGCGTGAGCGGCACCGAACGGAACGGCACCAGCGCGGGCGTCCGCTCGGGGCCGGCCGGCGGGTACCAGCGCAGGACGAACTCCTTGTCCGCGGCGGACAGCGTGCCCGGCGGGTTCAGGCCCCTGCGGTACTGCTCCGGCTCCAGGATCAGCCCCGCCGCGAACGGATACTCCATGATCGACTGCGGATCCCACACGGAGCCGTTGACCTCGTCCGGGTCCAGCTTGCGCAGGATGTTGACGTACGTGGTCTCCCGGCTCCAGAAGTTCGGCGGCCCGGCGAGGTCCGCGAGAACCGCCTCGTCGTCCCAGTGGATACCGGCGAACGGGCTCTGGTGCTCGTGCAGCATGCCGAGCGCGTGCCCGATCTCGTGCAGGGCGGTGGCCCGCTCCCCGGGCACGGTCAGGTCCCAGCCGAAGTTCATGGTGCGTTCGTTCAGGCCGACCAGGAGCGCGTCCTTGCCCACGGTCGACCACGAACCGTCACCCAGCTGGAACCCGATCCGCAACTCCGCTTCCGAGCGGTCGGAGACCTCCGCGAACGACACCCCGATACCGAGGTCCCGCCACTCCTGGAAGCACTCGCGCACCACGTCCCGCTGCTCCTTCGAGCCGACCCACGACACCCGTCGGGACCCCCCGGTTCCCGGTACGGGAATCACGGACGCGTCGTTGTCGCCGTCGAAGAAGTAGTAGTGCAGGACCGTGTTGTTGACCCACATACGGCGTCCGCCGATGAGCGCGCGCTGCCGCTCGGCGGTCAGCCCCGGTGCCAGAGGAGGGGCCGACTGCTGCGCGAGGGAGCAGTAGCGAGCGGTCATGCGGCAAGGTTGCCGTCGTGGGCGGCCGGGCGCCTGAGTCGGGGGCTACTCAAGTCACCCTGTATCAGGACTGAGTAGCCCGCCTCTATTGGGTGTGACGACATACGAACGGGATGCGAAGACCCTGGAGCTGCCCTGGCCGTTCACCGGACGGGACAGCGAAGTCGAGCTGATCCGCCGGTCACTGGCCGCGGGCAGGCACGGCATCGTGGTGACCGGGGCCGCGGGCAGCGGCAAGACCCGGCTCGCCGCCGAGGCCACCCGCGGCGGCGACTGCGCGCTGGTGGCCGGGACGCCCGAGGCCCGCGCCATCCCCTTCGCCGCCTTCGCGCACCTGCTGCCCGAGGGCGTCACCCTGCACCGGGCGGTCCAACTGCTGTCGTCGGTACGGCAACTGATCGTCGACGACGCCCACCTCCTGGACGACGCCTCCGCCGCCCTGGTCCACCAGCTCGCCGTACAGGGACGCACCCGCCTGCTGGTCGTGGCGACCGACGGCGCGACCACGCCCGGAGCGATCTCCCGGCTCTGGACGGGGGAGCTGCTGCCCCGTCTCGCCCTGGACCCGCTGCCCCCGGAGGAGACGGAGCCGCTGATCGCGGACGGCGGCCTGGAACCGCTCACCGTGAACCGGCTGCACCGCCTGTCCCAGGGCGATCTGCGGCTGCTGCGCGACCTGGTGGGCGCGGTACGCGCGCGCGGACTGCTCACCCGGGTACCGGACTCGGACGCCTGGGCCTGGCGGGGGCCGCTGCCGCTGACGCCGACCGTGCGCGAGCGCACCGCACACGTACTGGACCGGGTCCACCCGGAGGAGCGCGAGACCCTCGAACGCCTCGCCTTCTGCGAACCGTTGGCCGCGCACATGGACGAGTTCGACCTGTGGACCCTGGAACGCCTGGAGGCCGACGGCCTGATCCACATCGACGACGAGGGCGACGTACGCCTCGTCCACCCCCTGCACGGCCCGGCACTGCGGGCGGCGGCGGGGCGGCTGCGGGCCCGCCGCCTGGCCCGTACCCCCGACGACTGCGCGCGGGCCCTCGCGGCTGAGACGGCCGTACTGCGCCGCAGCGTCCAACGGGCCGACGTACGGGCCGTGTCGGCGCCCGTGGGGGAGTGGCTGGTGGACGAGGGCGCGCCGGTACCGGCCGAGTACGCGGCCGTACGCGCGCGGTTCGCCCGCTTCGGGGGACGGCTGCGGGAGGCCGAGGCCTGGGCCAGGGAAGGGCTGCGCACCACGCCCCAGGACGAGGGCTGCCGCCGTGAACTGACCCTGGCGGTGGCGGACGCGGGCGACGGGGAGTGGCCAGCCGTGGCGCGCGGCGACCTGGACGCGGCGCTCGCCGAGGTGGAGCCGTACGACGCGGTCCGCCTCGGCGCCCCGGAGCGGGCCGTGGGACGGCTCGACGGGGTCTTCGCCCAGCACGCCGACGCCCTCGCCCGCGGCGACGGGCCCGCGCTCGACCGCGCCGCCGAGGCGCTGCGGGAACGCGGGCTGCTGCTGTACGCGGCCGAGGCGCACGCCCAGGCGGTCCGGGCCCACCGCGACCCCCGCGCCGCCCGCACCTCACGTACCCGCGCGGTCGCCCTCGCCCGCCGCTGCCAGGGCGCCCGCACACCGGCCCTGTCCGGCCTCGTCCTCGGTGAACTCACCGCCCGGCAACGCCAGATCGTCACCCTCGCCGCGGCGGGCCTGAGCAACCGCGAGATCGCCGAGCGCCTCACCCTGTCCGTACGGACCGTCGGCAACCACCTCTACAGCGCGTACGCCCGCCTCGGCGCGAGCGACCGGGGGGCGCTGTCGTGGATGGTCGAACTGCCGGACGCGCAGCCCGCGTGACGCGGGCGGGGCGGCTACGGGCGGTGTGAGGCCACCCGCGGCGCCGCGCAGCCCACGGGACGCGAGCGACCGGGGGGCGCTGTCGTGGATGGTCGAACTGCCGGACGCGCAGCCCGCGTGACACGAGCGGGGCGGCTACGGGCGGTGTGAGGCCACCCGCGGCGCCGCGCAGCCCGCGTGACGCGAGCGGGGCAGCGCCGTCCCGAAGATGAGCGTCGTCCACGGCGCACAGCCCGCCCGACGCGGGCAGGACACGCTCAGGCCGCGCCGAACGCCGTGAACGCCCACCCCGTCGCCTGGTGGAGGGCGTCCTGCGGCAGGGCCGCCCGGGCGTCGCGCAGGGACTCGGCCAAGGACAGGCCCGCGGACAGGGATGCGTGGAGGGCGAGCATCAGGGGGACCACCGCGGCGTCGTTCACCGGCGCCGTACACGCCACCACGCCCGCCGTGCCCAGCGGCAGAAGGGCCGTGACCAGGCCCAGGAGTTCATCGGCGCCCACCGAGGCGAAGCGGGCCGTGTCGCAGCAGGACAGGATGATGCGGTACGGGCTGCGGTCCAGGTGCTCGAAGTCGTGGACGATCAACGGGCCGTCGGCCATGCGGAGGGAGGAGAACAGCGGACTGTCCGCCCGGAAGGTGCCGTGCGCCGCGATGTGGGCCAGGGCGGCTCCGTCCAGCTCCTTCAGCACGCGCGGGACGCTCGCGTCGTCGCCCTCCAGGAGGGTCGGTGTGCCGTAGCGGTCCGCGAGCCGCGGCACCTCCGCGCCGCCCGTCGCCAGGCCCGGGCCGCGCACCAGCACCTGGCGGCCGCCCGGCGGCGGCTCGGTCTCCCGGGCGTGCAGCCAACTGCTCGCCGAGGGCGACACGCTGACTACCCTCTCCCGCAGCGTCGGCAGCAGGGCCCACGGCACCCGGTGCAGACGGGCCGGCGGGACGATCACGACCGGGCCGGTCCCCAGGTGCTGGGCCGCGGGGCCGAGCAGCAGGTCCTCCAGACGGCGTCCCGCCGCCTCCACCACGGGCAGGCGCGCCTCCGCGCCGGGATGGGCCAGCCGCCGCAGTCCGGCCTGCACATGCTCGGCCTCGACCTCCGCGTCGGCGAGCAGTCCGGCCTCGTAGCGGCGTACCCGGCCACTGCCGCACAGCAGCACCTGCACCCTGCCGTCCACCACGGCCAGTTCCAGCAGCCGTGTCCCGTCGCCGAGCCGCTCCAGCAGGCGGCGCGCGTCGAAGCGGTCGCCGTCCCCGGGCTCCTCGCCGCGCATGTGCAGGGTGCGGGAGCGGATCTCCCGTTCCAGACGGCGCTGTTCGCGATCCAGCGCGAGCACCGGCCGTCCTTCCATCCGGGCCTCCTCCGCGCGGGCCGCTATCTCGCGGAAGGCGGTGAGGCCGCGCTGCAGGGCCGGATCGGCGGGCGGGCGCGTCGGCGGCGCCGACAGCACAGTCGCCCGCCACCGCTCGCTCCACACCAGCAGCCGCCGCGGCCCACCCGAGTCCAGGCTCACCTGCTGGGCCAGCGCCGCGAGTTCGGCGCCCTGTGCGGTCGCCCGCGCCCGCAGCTCCGAGGCGCCCAGCGTCGTACGGTGATCGTCCAGTACGTCCAGGCCGCGCCGGCACGCCTCCAGCACCCCGCGCCCCGACCCCGCCGCCCGCGCCCGCAGGGCCTGCGCCGCCCAGCCCGTCATCCGCGCCAGCGGCGGCCCCGCGTGCCTGCTGCGCGCCGCGATCGACAGGTGCCGTTCGGCGTCGGCCGTCCAGCCCAGCTCCAGCGCGATCCGGCCCGCCAGCAGCGACGCCTCCGGGGCGGCCGGCGCCCCGAACGCGACCAGCCGCTCGGCCACCGACGCGGCGTCCGCGACCAGCCGCCCCGAGGCCCGCCCCGTGGCCAGCCGCGCCTCGATCAGCACCAGCCGGGCGTGCGTCTCCCACCAGCCGCGCCGCTGCCCCGCGAACAGCCGCACCGCCAGCGCCGCACGGGCCAGCGCGGTGTGCGGGTCGCCCGCCAGCCGGGCCGCCCGCGCGGCCACCAGCAACAGCTCCGCCTTGCGCGTGGACTGCCCGCCGATCTCGTCCAGCACCCCGATCGCCGCGTCCGCCTCCGCCAGCGCCTCCGGGGCGAGCCCCGCCGCCATCAGCACCTCACAGCGCCGGATGTCCAGCATGAACGTCGGCGTGCCCAGCTTCGCGTACCGCTCCTCCGCCTCGTCCAGCAGCCGCAGCGCCGCCGGGATGTCCCCCGACCGGAACGCCGCCAGCCCCCGGCTCTCCACCGCGTCCGCCTTGTCGTGCTCCTGGCCGGTGGTCTCCCACAGCGCCTCGGCCGCCGTGAAGTCCGCGTCCGCCCGCTCCACCGCGCCCAGCGCCAGATGCACCGTCGCCCGCAAGGTCAGTGCCCGCGCCGTCCAGATGACGTCCTCCGCCTGCCGCAGCACCGGAATCGCCCGCCGTACGTCCTCCAGCGCCTCCCGGTGATGGCCCAGCACCCACCACACATACGCCCGCCGGTACAGCACCCGCGCCCGCGTGTGCCCGGCCCCGCGCGCGATGCCCCGCTCGAACGCCGCGAGACCCTGCCGGGTACGCCCCGCGTGCACCAGGGCCACCCCCAGCGTGCCCAGGACGTCCGCCTCCCGCTCCGCGGAATCGGCGCGCGCGGCGAAGTCGCGGGCCCGGCGCAGATGGTCCAGCGCGAGCCGCATGTCGCCGAAGTCCCGCTGCCAGATACCGATCACCTGGTGCGCCACGGAGGCGTGCAGCGGCGAGGGATCGGCCCCCAGCACCCGCTCCGCCCCGGCCAGCGCCTCCCCGGGAGCGGCGAACACCTTCGGCAGCAATTCGAGAACCGAGTCGCTTCCCGCTGTCACTCCACGGATGGTAGTGGTGCGAGTTGCCGGCCATACAGGTCTGGCGCTGTATCAATCCGCGGCTCGGCGACTCTGTCTGACGACTGTCGCCTCAGGGGGAGGACACGCCATGGCACCACAGCGATTCCACGAGCAGTTCGAGCAGATCCAACGCTCCATGCCCGACGTCCCGTTGGCGATGGGCCCGGACGACTCCGCCGAGTTCCTCTACGAGAAGGGTGTCGTCCTCGCCCGGGACGGCGAGGAGGCCCGCCTCGTCGAGGACACCGTGCGCGAGCACTTCACCACCTTCACCGGGCTCACCGCCGACCGTGTGCGCCGGGCGAGCCCGGAGACCAACCGCTCCGGCATCACCCGCATCCAGGTCGGAGACCCCGGTCACGGCGACCGCCGCGGCGACCGGGCCGTCGCGGGTGCGCTGCGGGCGCTGCGCGCCGCCGAGGGCCGGGCCGGACGGCGCCTGGTCAGCCGCAACCACGTCGTGTCCATCGCGGTCAACGCCTGCCCCGGCGACGAACCCGTACCGGCGCCCCTCACCCAGCCGCCCAACCCGGCCGCCGCGGAGGGCACTTACGACCCCGACACCGCCGTCGGAGTCCTCGTCGTCGACACCGGACTGATGCGCGACTACCGCTCCTACCCCCTGCTCGCACACACCGACGGCGACCTCCAGATCAAGGAGTGCGACGACGACGGCATCCTCCAGCAGTACGTCGGACACGGCACGTTCATCGCCGGACTCGTCGCCGCCGTCGCCCCCAACACCGGGATCACCGTCCGCAACACCCTCAACGACGCGGGCGCCATCCTGGAGTCGGAGTTCGGCGACAAGCTCTTCGAGGCCGTCGAACGCGGCGGCTGGCCGGACATCCTCAGCCTCTCCGCGGGCACCTCCAACGGCCGCACCGACGGACTCCTCGGCCTCGCCGCCTTCATGGAGGAACTGCGCACCCGGCGCACCCTGTTGGTGGCCGCCGCCGGCAACAACGCCAGCGCCACGCCGTTCTGGCCCGCCGCCTACGCCGACCTGCCCGACTACGCCGACTCCGTGCTCTCGGTCGGCGCGCTGCGCGCGGACGGCGAGTTCGGCGCCTGCTTCTCCAACCACGGCCCCTGGGTGAAGGCGTACGCCCCCGGCGAGCGGCTCACCAGCTCCCTCACCGGCTTCGACGTGCCCGTCCCGTACGTCTACCAGCACTCCACCTACGACGCCTGCCGGTTCGGCTTCGCCTACGTCTGCACCTGCCAGTCCCCGCGCCACACCGGCGTGCTCAGCGAGGAGCGGGCCGCCGCGCCCACCGGCAAGCCGGACCAGGTGATGTTCGAGGGGTTCGCGCACTGGAGCGGCACCTCCTTCGCCACCCCCGTGGTCGCCGGGATGATCGCCTCGCACATGACCGCGCACAAGGAGACCGACCCGCGCGCCGCCCGCACCCAACTCCTCGCCTCCAACACCGAGTACGCCGAAGTGCGCGGGGCGCATGTGCCGGCGCTGCGCCCGCCCACCTGGCGCCCGGTTCCGGTCGTGCCGCTCAGTCCTCCGGCATGAGGCTCGGAACCGTCCCCTCCGCGGCGTACGATGACTTGCCGTACACGAGGGGTGGGGCCGTGGATCGTGCTGAAGTCGGCGCGCTCGTCCAGTCCGCCGTCGACGGGGACGCGGCGGCCTGGAAAGCGCTCGTGGAAGGACTCAGTCCGCTGGTGTGGTCGGTGGTGCGCGCACACCGGCTCTCCGACGCGGACGCCCACGAGGTGTACCAGACGGTCTGGTTCCGGTTCGCCCAGCACCTCGGGCGGATCCGGGAACCCGACAAGGCCGGGTCCTGGCTGGCGAGCACAGCGCGGCACGAGTGCCTGAAGGTGCTGAAGAATTTACGGCGGCTGACGCCGACGGACGACCCGCAACTGCTGGACCGGGTCAGCGAGGACCGCACCCCGGAGGAGTCCCTGCTGGACTCCGAGGACGCCGCCATGCAGAGCGAACGCGTCCGCCGGGTGTGGCAGGAGTTCGAGGAACTCGGCGATCGCTGCCGCCAGTTGCTGCGGGTACTGATGTCCTCGCCGCCGCCGAGCTATCAGGAGGTGTCCGCGGCCCTGGGGATCGCCGTGGGCAGCATCGGCCCCCTGCGCCAGCGCTGTCTGCGCCGGCTCAGGGCCCGACTCGACGCACGGGGAGCGCTGTGAACGACGACACCACGCACGAGGACTACCGGGACACCCTCCTGGAGGAGGAACTGCGCCGGGCCGCCGCCATCCTGGACCCGGTCCCGGCGGAGCTGACCCGCATCGCCGTCGACGCCTACGCCCTGCACGACCTCGACGCCAGGATCGCCGAGCTGACCTTCGACTCGGTGACGGACGCCATCCCGGTACGCGGCGCCACCGACGTGCCCCGCATGCTCACCTTCACCGCGGGTGAGGTCACGGTGGATGTCGAGGTCACCGACGAGGGTCTGCTGGGCCAGGTCCTGCCGCCCCAGCCGGCCGGCATCGAGGTCCTCGGCGGCCCCCAGCAGACCCACTCCCTGACGGCGGACACGATGGGCCGCTTCACCACCGACACCCCTGTCTCCGGCCCGTTCGCGCTACGACTGCGAACCGGCGGCGAGGTGGTCGTCACGGAGTGGACGCGGGCCTGAGCCACCAGGTGCAGGGCAGGGACTGCGGGCCGCGGATCATGGTCTTCCGGCGCCAGGGGACCTCCTCCGGGTCCACCGCGAGCCGCAGTCCCGGCAGGCGGTCGAGCAGGGTGGTCAGGAGCAGTTCCGTCTGGAGGCGGGCCAGGACCGAGCCGGTGCAGTAGTGGGGCCCGTTACCGAAGGCCAGGTGGGGCGGGGCGTCCCGGTCCGGGTCGATGCGGTCGGGGTCCGGGTAGACCTCCGGGTCGCGGTTGGCGGCCAGGTAGGACACGTACACCGGGTCACCGGCGCGGATGCGCACGCCGTGCAGTTCGACGTCCTCCAGGGCGATCCGGGCCAGGCCCACACTGCTGCGGTGCGGGATCCAGCGCAGCAGCTCGTCCACCACGGCGCCCCGGTCCCCGGGGCGCTCCCGCCAGCCCTTCATCAGCTCGGGGTGGGTGAGGAGCAGGTACAGCATCTGGCCGCAGTTGTGGGTGACCGCCTCACCGCCGATCTGCAGCGGGCCGGCGAGGCCGACCGCCTCGGTCTCGCTGATCTCGCCCCGGTACACGGCGGCGCCCAGCAGCGAGTACACGTCGTCGCCCGTGCTGTGGGCGCGGGACCGCACCGTCTCGGTGATCCAGCCGTACAGGCCGTTCTTGGCCCGTTCGGCGTCCTCGGCGCCCGTGGTGGAGATGATCGTGCGGGTCCAGGCGTGCACCTGGTCCTGCTCCGCCGCCGGTACGCCCATCACCTCGCTGACCACGGCCAGCGGAAACGGCTCCAGCACCCGCTCGATGAGATCGGCGGGCGGGCCGTCGCGTACGACGCCTTCCATCAGCTGGTCCAGGATGCGCTGGGCGCGCGGTCGCAGCCGCTTCATCGCGCCCACGGTGAACGCGCCGGCCACCGGCCGCCGCAGCCGGTTGTGGTCGGGCTGGTCGGCGAAGGCGAGGGAGCCGGGGCGCGGCTTGAAGTGCGGCGCCATCCGGGTCACCTGACGCCGGGTGACCTCGGCCCGCCCGAAGCGCGGGTCGTTGGTGATCGCCTTCACGTCCTCGTACCGGGTGGCCAGCCACGCCCAGCCCTCGCCGTACGGCAGCCGGATGCGGGTGAGCGGCCCCTCGCGCATGAGCTCGGCGAGGACCGGGTCGAACTGCGTCCCGGTGAGGTCCTTCGTCGGCCACTCCCGGATCTCCGGCGCGGCCGGGCCGTTGAGCGTGGTGGTTTCCTCAGTCATGCCCACCACCCTCTCCGCAGCCCGGCCCGCTGTCGCCCGGGAGTGCTCCAGGCGGACGTCACCCGGGCAGCGCGTCCACCAGCCGGGCGAGAGCGGTCGCCAGCCGCAGGAGTCCGGGTCCGGCGGGGCCGCCGGGCTCGGTCATGTAGATGTCCCGCCGGATCTCCACCATCAGGGCGCTCACCCGCGGGTCGGCGCCGTAGAACTCCAGTGGCACGTACGTTCCGCTGAACGGGCTGTCCAGGCCGACCTCCCCGCACTCCCCGAACGCCTCCCGGGCCGCCGCGAGCAGGCCCGGCGGGGTGTGGAAGGAGTCGGTGCCCAGACAGACGGCGGGCCGGGGCCCGTCCCCGTGCAGCTCGTAGGGCAACGGATCGCTCGGGTACGAGTGCACATCGACGACCACGGCCCGCCCGGTCGCCGCCAGCCGCCCGGCGACGGTGTCCGTCATCGCCTCGGCGTACGGCCGGAAGTAGCGCGCCAGCAGTGGCTCCGGGTCGGTGTCCTCGGCCCGCAGCGGATCCTTGTGCGTGGTGCGGGTGTAGACGGCGCCCATGCCGACGGCGAGCATCTCCTCCCGCTCGTCCGGGAACCGCTCGGGGTCGACGACCAGCCGGGACAGCCGGTTGGTGAACACCCACGGCCGCAGCCCGCACCGCTCGGCGGCCTCCGCGGCGAGCAGCGCGGTGTGGGAGTCGGTGATGTGGTCCAGCTCCCGGGCGAGCGCCGCGTCGTCCAGCACGATGCCGGGCCGTACGTCGGCGGGGATCTCCCGGGAGGAGTGCGGGACGTGGAGGATCACGGGGGAGTGCTCGTCCCCGGGGGACAGCTCGAAGTTCATGGGCTCCTTGTCTCCTACTGTCCGACCCGGCCGTCGACGCACTCGCGCAGCAGGTCGGCGTGGCCGCAGTGACGGGCGTACTCCTCGACGCGGTGCACCCACAGCTCGCGCACGGAGTTGCCATCCTCGCCCACGCGGGCCGCCGGGTCCGGGTACCGCGCGAACGCCGCGTCGGTCTCGGCCTGTTCACGGGCCAGGTCGGCGAACGCGCCGTCGACCAGCGCCTGTTCCCCCACCGCCCCGTCGAAGTCGGCGTCCCGGGCGCCGTACAGCTTGGGCTCCGGCTCTCCGGGCGTGATCCAGTTGCGCCAGTCCCGCTCCACCTCCGCGAGATGGCGGACGAGGCCGAGCAGGGACATCGTGGACGGCGGCACCGACCGGCGCGCCAACTGCTCCGGGGTCAGGCCCTGGCACTTCATCTCCAGGGTGAGCCGGAAGTCCCGCAGCACGCTGCGCAGGGTCTCCAACTCGCCCTCCGGGCCCGGCCCGTCGTTGTCGCGGGGGTCCTGGTCGGGGTCCGCCCACATGTCCGGGTACACGGTCGCCCGGGTCCACCGCTCGGGTACGTCAGTCATGGGCCTCACCATGGTGAGCGCGGGGGCCCGGTGCAAACGATTAATCGCGCACCTCCCAGCGGTGGAGCGTCTCGGCGCGGTCGTCGTACGTGAGCCAGGTGCCGTCGCCGAGCGCCGTCACACAGCTGTCCACGGGACCGTCGGGGTACGAGACGGACCCGCGTATCTCCAGGGTGGGGGCGTCCAGCAGCCAGTGGCGGGCGCGGTCGGTGTCCTCGTCGGAGCCGAGGGTCGAGGCGATCACGGTGTCGGCGTCGACGAATCCGCAGAAGTAGTCCCAGCAAGGGGTTTCCCCGTCGTCCCCGTCGTCCCCGTCGTCCCCGTCGTCCCCGTCGTCCCTGTCGTCCTCGACCGGCTCCGGTTCGCGCTCGGCGAGCACGGTGCCGTCCAGGGCGTGCAGGCGCAGGTCGGCGCCGTTGTGCTCGACCGTCAGGAACCCCGGATGCTTCGGGTGGACGTCGGTGAGGATGCGGTCCGTGGACCCCTCGTTGTCCCAGCTCGTCAGCTGCTCGCCGTCCCAGCGGGCCCAGTGGACCAGGATGCCGTCCTGCCCCATGCCGACGCACAGGCCCATGTGCGTGCCGTCCGGGTGGGAGAGCTGGTGCGAACCGGAGGCGACGCTCTCCAGCGGCAGCCGCGCCAGCTCCCGCCCGTCCCGGGCGTCCAGGACGACCCAGCACTCCTGCCACGCTCCCGCGTCCGGCTCCCGTACGACATGGGCCCAGACGAGCCTGCCGTCGTCGGACACGCGGCACGAGCCGCTCTCGAACCCGCGGCACACCTGCTGCTCGTCGCCCGAGTGGGGGTGGCCGATCTCCGGGCCCCAGCAGCCGTGCCGGTACTCCCACAGCGTCTCGCCGCCGACGCCCACGGCCCGTACCGCGCGCTGCCCGGAGAACACCGCGAACCGGCCGTCCGGGCTCACGGAGTGCACGCCGTGCTCCCACCCAGGCCAGGGCAGGGGGAACACGGCGAGCGGGGCGGAGTCCCCGGCGAAGACCTCGTACAGGTCGTAGGCCTCCAACTCGTGCCCGTTGCGCAGGAGGGCGCGGGGGCCTGCTCCTCCCCGGTTCTCCAGCCCGAACCCGTTGACCAGGGCGCGCCCTCCCGGCAGCCGGACCGAGTCGCGCAGGTGTGCGTTGATCGACATGGGCCGAATGTACGGGAGGGCACTGACAACGGGGTGCGGGGTCAGTTCAGCGGGGCCGGCTTGGGGGTGCCGTAGAAGGTGATGGGCGGCCAGCCCTTGGACTGGGCCAGCTCGTTGAGAGCCTCGGCCACCTCGGTGGGGCTGACCTCGTGGGCCGCCGGCGCCTCGGTGGTCCGGACCCGGAACTCGATCTCGACCTCCATGGTCGTACCGGAGGGGTCCGCGCCGGGCTTCCAGGTCCGGCCCTTGAAGAACGTCTGGGGGTCGAACTCGGTCGCCTGCGCCCCCTCGTCCTCCGCCTCCGCCGCCTGCGCGGGCGTCGCCCCCGCCGTGCTGCCGAGCACCGCGCCCGCCGCCGTCGTACCGGAGTAACCGAGCAGGGAGCGTCGCGAAATGCTGGACATGGTTCCCCTCCTGTGCGTGCCGCGCGGGTGTCTCCCGGGGCCGCGGCAGTGATCGTAAGCATGATCGAAGGACGCGCAGGGCGGAACCAGATCATCCGGTTCACCTGGGAGAACGCCGGAAGGCCGGCCCCTTTCGGGACCGGCCTTCCGGTTGTGCCTTCCGGTTGTGCCCAAGGTGTCAGCTCAGGGACGCCAGCGCCTCGTTCCAGGTCGCGGACGGGCGCATGACGGCCGAGGCCTTCGCCGGGTCCGGCTGGTAGTAGCCGCCGATGTCGGCCGGGGAGCCCTGGACCGCGAGCAGCTCCTCGACGATCTTCTGCTCGTTGGCCGCGAGGGTCTCGGCGAGCGGCGCGAACGCCTTCGACAGGTCCGCGTCGTCGGTCTGCGCCGCCAGCTCCTGCGCCCAGTACAGGGACAGGTAGAAGTGGCTGCCGCGGTTGTCGATGCCGCCGACGCGACGGGTCGGGGACTTGTCCTCGTTGAGGAAGGTCGCCGTGGCGCGGTCGAGGGTGTCGGCGAGGACCTGGGCGCGGGCGTTGCCGGTGGTCTTCGCGTACTGCTCCAGGGACGGCACCAGCGCGAAGAACTCACCGAGGGAGTCCCAGCGCAGGTAGTTCTCCTTCAGCAGCTGCTGGACGTGCTTCGGGGCGGAGCCGCCGGCGCCCGTCTCGAAGAGGCCGCCGCCCGCCATCAGCGGGACGACCGACAGCATCTTGGCGCTGGTGCCCAGCTCCAGGATCGGGAAGAGGTCGGTCAGGTAGTCGCGCAGCACGTTGCCGGTGACGGAGATGGTGTTCTCGCCGCGGCGGATGCGCTCCACCGACAGCTTGGTGGCCTCGACGGGGGACAGGATGCGGATGTCCAGGCCCTCGGTGTCGTGCTCCGGCAGGTACTGCTTGACCTTGGCGATGAGCTGGGCGTCGTGGGCGCGGTTCTCGTCCAGCCAGAACACGGCCGGGTCGCCGGTGGCGCGGGCGCGGGTGACGGCGAGCTTCACCCAGTCCTTGATCGGCGCGTCCTTGGTCTGGCAGGCGCGGAAGATGTCACCGGCGGCGACGGGCTGCTCCAGGACGGCCACGCCGTTGTTGTCGACGAGGCGGACGGTGCCGGAGACCGGGATCTCGAAGGTCTTGTCGTGGGAGCCGTACTCCTCGGCCTTCTGCGCCATCAGGCCGACGTTCGGGACCGAGCCCATGGTGGACGGGTCGTAGGCGCCGTTGGCCCGGCAGTCGTCGATGACGGCCTGGTAGACACCGGCGTAGGAGGAGTCCGGCAGCACCGCGAGGGTGTCGGCCTCCTGGCCGTCCGGGCCCCACATGTGGCCGGAGGTGCGGATCATGGCCGGCATCGAGGCGTCGACGATCACGTCGGACGGCACGTGCAGGTTGGTGATGCCCTTGTCGGAGTCGACCATCGCCAGGGCCGGGCCCTCGGCCAGCTCGGCGTCGAAGGACGCCTTGATCTCGGCGCCCTCGGGCAGGGCGTCCAGGCCCTTGAAGATGACGCCCAGACCGTCGTTCGGGGACAGGCCGGCGCCGGCCAGGACCTCGCCGTACTTGGCGAAGGTCTTCGGGAAGAAGGCGCGTACGACGTGGCCGAAGATGATCGGGTCGGAGACCTTCATCATGGTGGCCTTCAGGTGCACCGAGAACAGCACGCCCTGGGCCTTGGCCTCGGCGATCTGCGCGGTCAGGAACTCGCGCAGCGCGGCGACGCGCATCACGGAGGCGTCGACGACCTCACCTTCGAGGACCGGGACCGACTCGCGCAGCACGGTGGTGGAGCCGTCGTCGCCCTGGAGCTCGATGCGGAGCGAACCGGCCTCGGAGATCACGGTGGACTTCTCGGTGGTGCAGAAGTCGTCGGTGCCCATCGTCGCCACGTTCGTCTTGGACTCGGGGGTCCAGGCGCCCATGCGGTGCGGGTGGGTCTTGGCGTAGTTCTTGACCGAGGCGGGGGCGCGGCGGTCGGAGTTGCCCTCGCGCAGGACCGGGTTCACGGCGGAGCCCTTGACCTTGTCGTAGCGGGCCTGGATCTCCCGCTCCTCGTCGGTCTTCGGGTCGTCCGGGTAGTTCGGCAGCGCGTAGCCCTGGGCCTGCAGCTCGGCGATGGCGGCCTTGAGCTGCGGGATGGACGCCGAGATGTTCGGCAGCTTGACGATGTTGGCGGCGGGCGTCTTGGCCAGCTCACCCAGCTCGGCGAGGGCGTCCGGGATGCGCTGGTCCTCGGTCAGGTACTCCGGGAACACCGCGATGATGCGGCCGGCCAGCGAGATGTCCCGCGTCTCCACGGCGACACCCGCCTGCGAGGCGTACGCCTGGACCACCGGCAGGAAGGAATACGTCGCCAGGGCCGGGGCCTCGTCAGTGTGCGTATAGATGATGGTCGAGTCAGTCACCGGGTGCTCCGCTCCACGTCTGCAACATTGCTCGACATCAAGATATCTCGTGATCGCCCCCGACTCGACAGGGGTCCGCACCGCGGGGGGCGGGCGGCGGGCGCGAAGGGCGAGATCCGGACGCGCGGGGCGGACGGGCGGCGGGTTCCGGATCCGCGGGAGACGGGTTCCGGTCGGAAGTGCAACCTCCGGTGGTGATTCGGTGGTCATGCAGGTGGATCACTCATCCGAGGTGAGGCCGGACCTGACCACCCGGCCGTTCGAGCGAAAGCAGACCATGAGAAACCGCACCAGAGTGACAGCCCCGGCCGCCCTGATCGGCACCGCCGCCGTCCTGGCGGTGGCCCCCACCGCCCACGCCGCCAAGGGGAAGGGCGGCACCCCGGGCCCCGAGACCCTCGGCGACCCCGTCTACCCCGCCCTCGGCAACGACGGCTACCGCGTGTCGTCGTACCACCTCGATTTCGCCTACGACGACACGACGAAGCTGGTCGACGCCACCGCGACCCTGCGCATCCGCACGACCCAGGCGCTCAGCCGGTTCTCCCTGGACGCCCTCGGCCTGGACGTGCGCTCCGTCCGGGTCGGCGGGCGGCGCGCCGCCTTCGAGCAGGTGGCGGAGAAGCTGCGGATCACCCCGGCCGGGACCCTGCCGGCGAAGGCCCGGGTCACGGTCTGCGTGGAGTACGCCGCCGACCCGCGCCGCAGCCTCGCGCACACCGGCTGGGTCGCCACCCCGGACGGGTTCGCGGTGGCCTGCCAGCCCGACTCCGCGCACACGGTCTTCCCCTGCAACGACCACCCGGTGGACAAGGCCGACTTCACCTTCCGGCTCACCGTCCCGTCCGGTCTGCGCGGCGTGGCGACCGGGACGCTCGTGCGCACCGAGGAGCTCGCCGGTGGCCGTACCGCGTACACCTACCGCTCCCGCTCGCCGCTCGCCACCGAGCTGGTGCAGATCACCGTCGGCGACTACGTCGTCAAGGACCGGCAGGGCCCGCACGGACTGCCGCTCAGGGACGTGGTGCCCACCGCGCGGGCCGCCGCGCTGGAACCCGCGCTCGCACTCACCCCGGCGCTGGTCGAGTGGGTCGAACAGCGCCTGGGGGCCTACCCGTTCGAGACGTACGGTCTGCTGCCGTGCAACTCCGACGAACCGGAGCCGTTCGGCTTCACCGGCCTGGAGACCCAGACGCTGACCATCTACCGGCCGAACTACCTCCTCCAGCAGGAGTCGAAGATCGGCTCGCACATGATGCACGAGCTGGTCCACTCCTACTTCGGCAACAGCGTCTCCCCGGCGAGCTGGGCCGACCTGTGGCTGAACGAGGGCCACGCCGACTTCTACGGGCTGCTGTACCGCTACGAGCGCGGCTGGCCCGACTCGCTCGGCATGACCACGCTGGAGGCGCGGATGAAGCACACGTACGCGCTTGGCGACCAGTGGCGCAAGTCCTCCGGGCCGGTGGCGGCGCCGAACGCCGTCAACCTCTTCGACAGCCAGCGCTACCTCGGTGGCGTCCTGGTCCTGTACGCGCTGCGGCAGCAGGTCGGCGAGGAGGCGTTCACCGCCCTGGAGCGGGCCTTCCTGGAGCGGTACCGCGATTCCACCGCCTCGACGGGGGACTACATAAACGTCGCCTCCGAAGTGTCCGGCCAGGACCTCTCCGGCTTCCTGCGCGAGTGGCTGTACGGGACGAAGACGCCCCGGATGCCCGGCCACCCGGACTGGACGGTCACCCCGGTGAGCCCGTCGGCGTCGGCCGCCCCGCGCAACCGGCGGAGCGGCCACCACGACAACTCGGCGACGCTCTGAGACGTCGGTGTCAGTCGAGCCGGGCGGGGGAGACGACCTCGCCCGGCTCGTCCTCGGCGACGCGCTGCTGCGGAATGGAGAGCGAGCCCTGCTGGATCGCCACCGTCCGGGTGGGCGCCGGGATCCGGATGCCCTCCTGGCGGTAGCGGCGGTGCAGCCGCTTGATGAACTCGTGCTTGATCCGGTACTGGTCGCTGAACTCGCCGACGCCGAGGATCACCGTGAAGCCGATCCGGGAGTCGCCGAAGGTGTGGAAGCGGATGATCGGCTCGTGGCCCGGCAGCGCGCCCTCGACCTCGCTCATCACCTCCCGGATGACCTCGTTGGTCACCCGCTCGACCTGGTCCAGGTCGCTGTCGTAGGCGACGCCGACCTGGAGCAGGATCGTCAACTCCTGCTCGGGGCGCATGAAGTTGGTCATGTTCGTCTTCGCGAGCTGCCCGTTGGGGATCACGACCAGGTTGTTGGACAGGTTGCGCACCGTCGTCTGGCGCCAGTTGATGTCCTCGACGTAGCCCTCCTCGCCACTGCTCAGCCGGATGTAGTCACCGGGCTGGACGGTCTTGGAGGCGAGGATGTGGATGCCCGCGAAGAGGTTGGCGAGCGTGTCCTGGAGCGCCAGCGCGACCGCCAGACCACCGACACCGAGGGCGGTGAGCAGCGGCGCGATGGAGATACCCAGGGTCTGCAGCACCACCAGGAACCCGATCGCGAGGACCAGGATCCGGGTGATGTTGACGAAGATCGTGGCCGACCCCGCGACCCCGGGCCGGGACTGCGTCACCGAGCGCATCACCCCGGCGATGCCCCGTGCCGAGGCCAACGTCACCAGGAAGATCAGCAGCACCGTCAGCGACTGGTTCACATGGTGCTGAACCGTCCTCGTCAGCGGCAGCGCGGCACCCGCGGCGGCGGCACCGCCCAGCACGGCCGACCACGGCAGCACGCTGCGCAGCACGTCCACGATCAGATCGTCGCCGCTCCAGCGGGTGTTCTCGGCGTGCTTGCCGAGCCAGCGCAGCAGCAACCGGAGCAGAAACGCGGCCAGCAGACCCGCGGCCACCGCGATCCCGGCGACGACCCAGTCGTCCATGGTGAGATCCCGATTCACCGGTCACCTCCGGGAGCGGAAGCGGCGGCGAAATACCCCGCTGTCGACCGGATGTGAAGATTCGTCACGTTTTCCCCTGCTCGAATTCCCGACTGTACCGTCGCCCACCGACGGGCACGACGGCTCATCCTGCCGTACTCCGCACAGTAGTTCGTGCCGGGCGGGCGGCCGTGCGGAAGCGGATGGGGGGCGCATGGCCGCAGAGGCCGTGCCCCTTTGCGCGCCCCGCGCGTTGCGTGACACGGCTGCCGTGAACGGCCGTGCGCCGGTACGGTTTTGGCAACGTACGCGGCGCGGGGGAGGACCTGATGCTGGGCGAGGCATTGCTGGCGTTGGCATCGGCCGGTGGCGGTGCGGTGGTCGCGGCGGCCGGGACGGATGCCTGGCAGGGGTTTCGGCGGGCCGTCGCGCACTGGCTCGGCCGAGGCGACGCGCGGATCGAGGAGCGCGAGATGGAGCGCCTCAACGAGACCGCCGCCGCCCTCCTGGCGGGCGAGGAAGTCGAACTCGAACGAGTCCGCCACCTTCAGCAGGGCATCTGGCAGGCCCGGTTCACCCTGGCCCTGGAGAGCATGACCGAGGCCGAACGGGAGCTCGCCGCACGTGAGTTGTCCTCCCTGCTCGCGGTGCACGCGCCGCCGGGCACGGCGCCCTCGGCCCCTGGCGGGGTGGCCGCCGGGCATGACGTGCACTTCACGGCGGAGGACGGGTCCGTCGCCGCCGGGGTGATCAACGGCGGGGTGCAGATGGGCCCCCCGTCCCCGCCCGGTCCGGCCCAGGGCTGAACGGACCGGCTGAGCCAAGCCCACTCCCGGCCGTCGACGGTCCGGACAGCGTGACCGCGTACGCGGTCGGGGGCGGTGTCTCCGCCGGTGTCATGCGCGACGTCCATGTGACGTATGTCGGCGCGCAGCCCGGTTACGCGCCCTCGGGGTCCGCGGCGGCCCCGCCCCCCGCCGAGTCACTGGCCGTGCCCCAGCGCAGGGTCCCCCAGGGGCGGCTACGAGGCCGTAACGCACTGGTGGACACCCTCACCGGTGCGCTGACGCGGCGTTCCCGGGGCGACGCCGAAGTCCCCGGGGTGTGGCTGCTGGCGGGGATGGGCGGAACGGGCAAGACGAGCGTCGCCCTGGAAATGGCGCACCGGCTCGGCGGCGCCTACCGGCATGTGTGGTGGGTCTCGGGCGCCGACCGCGACGGCTGCCGGGCCGGCCTGCGCGCGGTGGCCTTCGCCGCGGGCGCGACCCCCGGCGACTTCGTCGAGGGCGCCGATCCCTCGTACGTGCTGTGGCAGCGGCTCAACGCCTGGGGCAGGCCCTGGCTGCTGATCCTGGACAACGTCGACGACCCCGCCCTGCTGGCCGCCGACGAGACCCATCCCGCCAGTGGGAGGGGCTGGTTGCGACCACCCGAGCGGACGGTCGGTACGGTGCTGGTCACCAGCCGTGAGACCCGGGCCGCGCGGTGGGGCGACTGGGTGCACATGGTGGGCGTCGAGCCGCTGTCCGGTGAGGACGGTGCCCGCGTCCTGCTCGACCTGGCGCCGGGAGCCGGGACGGAGACCGAGGCACGGCGACTCGCGGAGCACCTGGGCGGGCTGCCGCTCGCGCTCGACCTGGCGGGCTCCTATCTGGCCCGCGCGTGCGAAGACCTCTGGCCCGAGGAGTCGATGCCCGACACCTTCGACACCTACCGCGACAGCCTCGACGGGCAGTTGGCCGACGTGGCGTTCGACCCGGACGCCGACCTCGGCGCGACCGAACGGACCCGCCGCGCGCTCCTGACCACATGGGAACTCTCCCTGGACGCGCTGCACCGGCAGGGCAACGTCTTCGCCCGGCCGCTGCTGCGCCTGCTGTCCGCGTTCGGCCCGGCCGCCGTGCCGTACCGCGACCTCCTCGACGTGGAACTCCTGGCCCGTGACCCGATGTTCGACGGGCTCACCGCGCGGCGGCTGCGCGAAGCACTGGAGGGCCTGGACGGACTGAGGCTGATCGCGATCGAGCACACCGGCACCGCTGACCGGAGCCTTACCCGCCGACTCACCATCCACCCGATGGTCCGGGCCGCCAGCCGCGCCCACGAGGACTTCCGGGAGCGCGCCCGGCCGCTGCTCGAACTGGTCACCGCGCTCCTGGAACGGGCCATGCGCCCGCTGTGGGACAACCGCCCGCCGCACTGGGCGCGCTGGCGTGCCCTTGCCCCGCACGGTCCGGCAGCACATGTCCTGCTGACCGTGTTCGAGGGCAGCCTCGAACCGCCCCCGGACCTGGTCGCGGCGGCCACCGAGCCCGCCGTCCGCACCGCCCGGTACCAGCGCAACGCGGGCCTGCACCGGGAGGCCGTGGCAGAGCTGGCGGCGGTCACCCTGACCCGGGCCCGCCTGCTCGGCGAGGAGCACCGCGCCACTCTCGCCGCCCGGCTGGACCTGGCCTGGGCGCTGCGGGACACCGGCGACCTGGCCGAATCGGACGAGCTGTACCGGCTCCTGATCGACCGGGCCGAACGCGCGCTGTCCGAGGACGATCCGCTGCGCTCGTCGTTCCACACCGGCCGGGCGCGCACTCTCCTGGCGCTGGGGCGGTACGCCCTCGCGGAGGACGAGCTGAGGCTGGCGCTCGCCCTGCGGCTGCGCACCCCGGCCGGAGGCAAGCGGGGCATCCTGCGCATCCGCTCCGACCTCGCACGGATCGCCCACCACCAGGGGCGGTTCGAGGAGGCGGTCAACGAACTGCGGGACGTGCGCCGACTCACCCGCGCGCTGGGCCAGGAGGCGGCCTCCGACACCCTGGCCGCAGGGCTCGCTCTCACCAGGGTCCTGCGCGACGCGGGACGGACCCGGGAAGCCGGGGTCGTGGCCGACGAAGTTGTCCAGGAACACCTGGACGTCCTGGGCGCCGAGCACCCCGACGTGCTGATCGCCCGGCACGAACGGGCCCGCGTCCTGCGCGATCACGAAGGGGACCCGCACCTGCTGGAACGAGCCCGCGAGGAGTTGACGGAGGTCTGGCGCAGCGCGGAGCGGCAACTGGGCGAGGACCATCCGGACACCATCGCCGCCCGGCACGAACTGGCCACGGTATGGCACCTTCTGGGCCGCCCCGACCTGGCCGTCGAGCACTTCGCGGCCGCCTGTGGGACGGGGCGCCGCAGGCTCGGCGAGCACCACCCCACCGTCGTCGTCTGCGCGGGCAACCTCGCCCTCGTCCGCGCCGAACTCGCCGACGGCGGTGCGCGCCCGCCCGGCGTCACCGGCCCCGCGCCGCCCGCGGACGCCCCGGCCGCGGACGTCCTGGATCTGACCGGACTCACGCTGGAGGAGGCACTGCTGTCGCGGCGGTACGCCCCCGAGGCGCGGTCCCCGGCCGTGGTCCGCGCCCTGGACCGGTTCGTCCGGTCGGACCGGACCGTCTCCGACTTCGGGTCCGCCGGGGGAGGCGGCGGTGTCTCCTCGGGGGCGCCGTCGTGGTCCTCCCGCGGGAAGTCCACGCCGGTACCCAAGAGCACGTACCGGCCCTCTACCGAGCCCGCGGCCGTGCCCAGGCCCGCCGCGCTGAACGGCGATGCCGTCCGTGCCCTGGCCACAGGGGACGAGGACCGCGTCCTGATCGAGCGGCTGCGGGCCCAGGAGGGCGGAATCCGGCTGCTGGCGCTCCGTGACCTGCTGGAGCTCGCCGAGTCCGTCATGGCGGACCGGATGGACCGGCTCCCCTCCGTCCCCGGGGTCCGGGAGCTCTTGCTCCGGGCCGCGCGTGAGGACCCCGAAGCCGTCTCGACCGTGCTGCTGCACCCGTCGGTGAGCCGCTGGACGAGCCGGACCCTGCGTGCGCTGTACGCCCCGGCCGAGGCGCTGTCCGACGCCCTTCTCGACGAGTTGGCGCACCTCCACGGCGTGGCGGCGGCAGCGGCCTGCCGGGCCGGGGTGTCGTTCGCCCTCTCGCTCCCGGTGCGCGACGGATTCGCGCTGCTGCCCACGGTCGGAGCCTTCGACCTGCGGGAGACGCGACTGCGCACCGTGCGGGTCGAGGTCAGGGACAGCGGGCTCACGCTGGTCCGACGCGGAGGCGACAACGTGCACGTCACGCGGCCGAGCGCCGCGACGCACCGGCTGTGGCGCCCGGCGCACCGGGTGAGCACCGCGGTCGGCTCCGACAGCTTCGACTTCGTCCTCGACGACATCGACCAGCACCGCGACGCGGACGGCCCCCGCCACTCGCTGCCGCTGGATGCCTCCGAGGCGCTGTCGTGGGCAATGACGGCACGCGCGGCGGGCGCCCTGCTGGCCCAGGTCGACAGTCGGCGCGCCGGGGCTCTGGCGGCGGCGCTCACCGCGGTGACCCCACGGCCGGCGGCACCGGGCGGCGTGGTGAACTCCTCGTCGTCCGGCGACGCGTTCGGCGGGATCGTCGCCAGCGCTCCGCCCGACAGCACGGAACTCGCGGCCACCCTGATCCACGAGTTCCAGCACATGAAGCTGCACGCGCTGCTCAACGCCGTCGCACTGCACGAGGAGAACGAACCGCCGGGCGACGAGCTGTTCTACGCGCCCTGGCGGGACGACCCGCGCCCCCTGCCCGGCCTCCTCCACGGGGTCTTCGCCTTCTTCGGCGTGGTCGACTTCTGGCGGCGGCTCACCCTGATCGAGCGGGGCACGCGCCTGCGGCGCGCCCAGTTCCAGCTCGTGTACTGGCGTGCCCAGGCCCTGGACGCCTACCGGACGCTGTGCCTGTCGCCGCGGCTGACCGACACCGGCCGGTACTTCGCCGCGCTGATGGACGGCACCACGGTGACCTGGAACGACCACGAGGACATCCCGGAGGACATCCTCACGCTCGCCTTGGAGGGGGTCGTGGCCCACCGTGTCCGCTGGCGCCTTCGGCACCTCGTCCCCGACCCGTCCACGGTCCAGGCCCTGGCCGACGCATGGTCCTCCGGCGCCTCCAAGGCCCCACCCGTCAGCGGCTCCGCCGCACTTCGACCCGACCCCTCGGCCCACCCCTCCAACGCCTACCCGGTGTTGCTCTGCAAAGCCGCCACGGCCACGTCGGAACTGCGCCGGGTTCCGGTAGCCGCCGACTTCCTCGACCTCAGCGGGGCCGAGATCGACCGCGCCGATCTGGCCCGGCTGGAGGGCTCGACGGACCAGGCGTGCGAACTGGCCGTCGCCCAGGTCGCGACGCGGCCCGGGAAGCCCGAGCCCTGGGTCCGTCTCGCGCTCGCCCTGCGCAGAACCGGGGCGGTGGCCGCTGACGCGCTCACCCACTGCCCCGAACTGGTCCGCGCCGTGCATCTGTGCGTCGCCGAGGTGACCGGCGAGCGGCTGGACCCCGTAGCCCTGGCCGTCTGGATCGGCGTCCCGGGAGAGCCGGACGGGTATCCCCGGCCTCCGGCCGTCCGGGGACTCCTGTGAAAGCGCTGGTCACAGCCGCTCGTTGATGGCTGCGACCAGCCGGCCAGGGCTCACCCCTCGAACGACCCGTGCCGCCCCGCCCCCGCCGCGAACCGGGCCGCTCCCTCCAGGCTCTCCGCCAACACCGCCGAACCGTGCCGGAGTTCGGAGCGCAGGGCCTCCTCCTCACCCAGGCCCTCCTGGTCGAGTACGGAGGCGCGGTCGGCGCGCAGGCAGGGCTGGGGGAAGGCGGCGATCGTGGCGGCCAGGGCCTCCGCCTCCGCGCGGGCCCGCCCCGTGGGGACCACCCGGTTCGCGAGGCCGATCTCGTAGGCCTCCCGGGCCGGGACCGGGCGGCCGGTGAGGATCAGGTCCATCGCGCGGCCGGTGCCGATCAGGCGGGGCAGGCGTACCGTGCCGCCGTCGATCAGGGGGACGCCCCAGCGGCGGCAGAAGACGCCGAGGACGGCGTCCTCCTCGACCACCCGCAGGTCGCACCACAGGGCCAGTTCCAGGCCGCCCGCCACGGCGTGGCCGGCCACCGCCGCGATCACCGGCTTCGACAGCCGCATCCGGGTCGGGCCCATCGGGCCGTCGCCGTCCTCGGTGACCCGGTTGGCGCGGTCGGTGCCCAGCGCCTTCAGGTCCGCGCCCGCGCAGAACGTGCCGCCCTCGCCCCACAGCACCGCCACCCGGGCCGCCTCGTCCGCCTCGAAGTCCCGGAAGGCGTCCGCCAGTTCGGCGGCGGTCGGCCCGTCGACGGCGTTGCGGGACTCGGGGCGGGACAGGACCACCGTGGTGACGGCTCCCTGACGTTCGACGCGCACCGGCATGGTGGGTTCCCCTCTCGTTGACGACCAGGGGAGTGTTCCTCAGATCACCTTCCTCCGCACCAGCACCCCCAGCGTCAGGGCCCCGGGCAGCAGCGGCAGCCAGATCGTGATGAGCCGGTACGCCAGCACCACCGCCGTCGCCACCGGCGCCGCACCGCCCGCCGCCACCAGCGCCACGATCAGCGCCGCCTCGACCGAGCCGAGTCCCCCGGGGGCGGGGATCGGGGCGGCCGCGGCCGTGGCGGCGAAGTAGGCCACCGCCACGTGCAGGGGCGGGACGCCCAGGCCCAGCGCCTGCCCCACCGCGACCAGCCCGGCCACCTGGCAGGCCGCGAAGCCGAACGAACCGCCCCACAGGGCGAGCACCCGCGACGGGCGGCCGTGCACCGCGCGGGCCTCGCCGAGCGCCGTCCGCAGGAAGGAGGCCACGGTGGTGCGTACCCGGCGGACCAGGGCCAGGCCGCCCACCGCCAGCGGGAGCACCAGCGCCGCGGTCAGCACGAGCGGGCCCACCGCCCCCTCGGGCAGCAGGCCGCCCAGGCGCAGGGCGTCGGGGAAGGCGAGCAGCAGCGCGCCCAGCAGCACGCCCCGGGCCACCGCCCCGGCCAGCATGTAGAGCGCCAGGGCCGCCGAGGAACGGGACAGCGGCAGGCCGCGCACCGTCATGAACCGTAGGTTCACCGCGCTCGCGCCGACCCCCGTCGGCAGCAGATGGTTGGCGGCGCTCGCCGCGAACTGCGTGGCCAGCAGCCGGCCGAAGGGCAGCCGTTCCGGCACGGCACCCTGCCGGCTGACAGCGGCGGCCACCCAGGTCGCGCAGGTCGCGGCACCCGCGGCCAGCAGCCAGGGCCACTGGGCGGTGGCCAGATGCGCGAACCCCTCGGCCAGCACGGCACGGTGCCGCACCGCCACCACCGCGACCAGCAGCAGCGGCAGCAGGCACAGGATCTGACGGACCGGCAGACGCGAGGCCCGCCACTTCCTGCGAGTGATCCCTTGCGGAGCATTGACCTCAAGGGAGCTTGAGGTCCTAGGTTCTCTCGCATGAGCATGGAGACCACAGCCTGGACACAGCTGCATTCCGTCATGAACGCCGAGCAGGAGCGTCGACCGTTCGCGCGTGAAACGCTTCGGCGGATCGACGCGTTCGCCCGCCCGCACCGGGCGCGGATCGCGCAGTTCGTGGGGCTCGGGGTGATCACCGCGCTGCTCGCCGTGGCCACACCCGTGCTGGCGGGCAAGGTGGTCGACGCGATCGTGTCGGGGGACGACGACGGCAGGGTCGTACGGCTGGCCCTGCTCATCGCGCTGATCGCGGTACTTGAGGCGGTGCTCGGCATCCTCGCCCGGCGGCTTTCGGCGTCGCTCGGGGAGGGCCTCATCCTGGATCTGCGGACTGCCGTGTTCGATCATGTGCAGCGCATGCCGGTCGGGTTCTTCACACGCACTCGTACGGGGGCGCTGGTCTCCCGTCTCAACAACGACGTGATCGGAGCCCAACGGGCTTTCAGCAACACCCTGTCCGGAGTCGTCAGCAACCTGGTCACTCTGCTGCTCACCCTTGTCGTGATGCTCACACTTTCCTGGCAGATCACCCTACTTGCACTGGCGCTGCTCCCGGTGTTCGTCGTCCCGGCCCGCCGCATGGGCCGCCGGATGGCCCGGATGACGAGAGAGGCGGCCACCCTCAACGCCGCCATGGGCACCCGGATGACCGAACGCTTCTCCGCCCCCGGCGCCACCCTCGTCAAGCTCTTCGGGCGGCCCGAGCAGGAGTCCGAGGAGTTCGCCGCCCGCGCCCGCCGCGTCGCCGAGATCGGGGTGCGCACCGCCACCGCCCAGTCGGCGTTCATCACCGCCCTCACCCTGGTCTCCGCCCTCGCGCTCGCCCTGGTCTACGGACTCGGCGGCTGGTTCGCCCTGAACGGCAGCCTCGAACCGGGCGCCGTCGTCGCCCTCGCCCTGCTGCTCACCCGCCTGTACGCGCCGCTCACCTCGCTCGCCGGGGCGCGCGTGGAGGTGATGAGCGCCCTCGTCAGCTTCGAGCGCGTCTTCGAGGTCCTCGACCTCGAACCCCTCATCCAGGACCGGCCCGACGCCAAGGCCGTCCCCGAGGGCCCGGTCGCCGTGGAGTTCGACGACGTCCGCTTCGCCTACCCGTCCGCCGACAAGGTCTCCCTCGCCTCCCTTGAGGAGGTCGCCGCCCTCGACACCCGCGGCGGCTCCGAGGTCCTGCACGGCGTGTCCTTCCGCGCCGAACCGGGGCGGACGGTCGCGCTCGTCGGCTCCTCCGGCGCCGGCAAGTCCACGATCGCGAGCCTGCTGCCCCGGCTGTACGACGTGGACTCCGGCGCCGTACGGATCGGCGGCCTCGACGTCCGCGAGGTGAGCGCCCGGTCCCTGCGCGAGACCCTCGGCATGGTCACCCAGGACGGCCACCTCTTCCACGACACGGTCCGCGCCAACCTTCTCCTGGCCCGGCCCGAGGCGGACGACGAGGACCTGTGGGACGCGCTGCGCCGGGCCCGCCTCGACGCTCTCGTACGCTCCCTGCCCGACGGCCTGGACACGGTGGTCGGCGAGCGCGGCTACCGGCTCTCCGGCGGTGAGCGCCAGCGCATGACCATCGCCCGGCTGCTGCTGGCCCGCCAGCGGGTGGTCATCCTCGACGAGGCCACCGCCCACCTCGACAACACCTCCGAGGCCGCCGTCCAGGAAGCCCTCGCCGAGGCCCTGGACGGCAGGACCGCCGTCGTCATCGCGCACCGGCTGTCGACGGTACGGGCGGCCGACCTGATCCTGGTCGTCGAGGACGGCCGGATCGTGGAACGCGGCACCCACGACGAACTCCTCGCCGCCGAGGGCCGCTACGCCGAGCTGTACCGGACCCAATTCTCGGACTCTCCGGTGGGGGAGCGACCCGCCGACGTCGCGGAGATCGCCGTGGGGTAGCCGTCCGCGACCTAGGGTGACCCTCGTTCCCGGCAGTCACCCGCTGTCACCAGCGGTTGAGGAAGGCCACGTCCATGCCGTACGCGACCGTCAGCCGCCGCCGTCTGCTGGAGGGCGGAGCAGCCCTCCTCGGCGCCCTCGCCCTCCCAGCCGCACGCGCACGGGCGGCGGGCGAGACGGAGTGGAACGGCTCCGTCGACGTCTTCCGCATCGGCACCGAACCCCCGCACTGCACGCTCATGCCGTACGCCGACACCGCCCAGGCCCTGACCGCCGACCGCACCGCCTCCCCGTACCGGCTGAGCCTCGACGGCACCTGGAGGTTCGCGTACGCGGAGCGTCCCGCCGACCGGGACCCGGACTTCCACCGCACCGGCCTCGACGACAGCGGCTGGGACACCCTGCCGGTGCCCTCGGTGTGGCAACTGCACGGCTACGACCGCCCGATCTACCTCAACATCACCTACCCCTACTGGGGCGCCAACGGCCACGGCGAGGAGCCCCAGCCACCGGCCGTGCCCACCCACTACAACCCGGTCGGCCAGTACCGCCGCACCTTCACCGTCCCCCGCGACTGGTCCGGACGCCGGGTCTTCCTGCACTTCGAGGGCGTGAAGTCGGCGCACTACGTGTGGATCAACGGCCAACTCGTCGGCTACGACGAGGATTCCTACACCCCGTCCGAGTACGACATCACCGAGCATCTGGAGCCCGGCACCAACCTGATCGCCGTCGAGGTCTACCGCTACTCCGACGGGGACTGGCTGGAGGACCAGGACATGATCCGGCTGAGCGGCATCTTCCGCTCGGTGTACCTGTACTCCACCCCCACCGTCCACCTGCGCGACTTCACCCTCGACACCCCGCTCGGCGACGACTTCACCACCGCCGAACTCGCGGTCACCGCGAGCGTGCGCGCGTACCAGGGCGGCGCCCCCGGCGCGTACACCGTCGAGACGCAGCTGTACGACGCCGACGGCCACCCCGTCTGGTCCCGGCCGCTGCAACAGACCGCGCAGGTCGGCGCGCCCGGCACCGACACCACCGTACGGGCGGCGAAAGCCGTGCCCGCGCCTCGACTGTGGTCCGCGGAACGGCCGTACCTCTACACCGCCGTCCTCAGCCTGCGCGACCCGGCCGGACAGGTGACCGAGACCCTGTCCCACCGGGTCGGCCTGCGTGAATTCGCCCTGCGGGACGGGCTGATGCGCATCAACGGGCAGCCGGTCTCCCTGCGCGGCGTCAACCGCCACGAGGTGCACCCCGACCGCGGCACCGCCCTCACCCGGGCCGACCTGGTCCGCGACATCGAGCTGATCAAACGCCTGAACATCAACTCGGTCCGCACCTCGCACTACCCCAACAACCCGCTCTGGTACGAACTCGCCGACGAGTACGGCCTCTACCTCGTCGACGAGACCAACCTGGAGACCCACGGCATCCACAAGAACTACCCCGGCGACCACCCCGACTGGACCAAGGCCTGCGTCGCCCGCGCGCAGAACATGGTGCACCGCGACAAGAACCACGCCTCGGTCGTCATCTGGTCCCTGGGCAACGAGGCGGGCGGCGGCAGCACCTTCCGCGCCATGCACGACTGGATCGCCGCCCACGACCCCACCCGGGTCGTCCAGTACGAGGGCGACGACCGGCCCGGCGTCAGCGACATCCGCTCCAAGATGTACGACACCCCGGCCAAGGTCGAGGAGCGCGCCAAGGACACCGGCGACAAGCGGCCGTACGTGATGATCGAGTACGCGCACGCCATGGGGAACTCCAACGGCAACCTGAAGGAGTACTGGGACGTCGTCCGCCGCCACGACGTGCTCCAGGGCGGCTGGATCTGGGACTTCGCCGACCAGTCCCTGACCTGGCCCACCCCCGTGCGGCGGCTGTTCACCGAGACCGGGCCGCTCGGCCTGCGCGGCGAGATCCAGGCGGCACACGGCACGTTCGACCGCGACAAAGGGCTGTACGGCGGGACGGTGTTCGCGCGGGACGCGCGTCTGGACCTCACCGGGTCGCTGACCCTGGAAGCCTGGATCACTCCGGGATACGCGGGCTACCAGCAGCCGATCATCACCAAGGGGGACACACAGTACGCGCTGAAACAGTCCGGCAAGCGCCTGGAGTTCTTCATCCACTCCGGCGGAGAGTGGGTCAGCGTCAACTGGCAGCTTCCGGAGACGGGTTGGCGGGGCCGGGAGCATCACGTCGCCGGGGTCTTCGACGCGGACGCGGGCTCGCTCGTCCTCTACGTCGACGGGGCGGCCAAGGCGACCCGGGCCACCAACCGCAGGCCCGGCGCCACTTGCGCGCCGCTCGCCCTGGGCACCGACGCCGACCACGCCAACCGGGAGTTCGCGGGCACCATCCGGCGCGCCCGCGTCTACGCCCGCGCGCTGAGCGCCACCGAACTCGCCTCCGACCGGCGCACCCCGGGCGACGCGGGCGTGCGCTTCTGGTTCGACGCGGCCACCGTCGCCGTCACCGAGAAGCAGCCGGCGCGGAAGACCTTCTACGCCTACGGCGGCGACTGGGGCGACAACCCCAACGACGGGAACTTCGTCGCGGACGGCATCGTCACCGCAGACCGGGGTCACACCGGCAAGGCCGCCGAGGTCAAGCGCGTCTACCAGGCCGTCGACGCACGGCTCGGCGAGGACGGCACGGTGACCCTCACCAACGAGTACCTGTTCACCAACCTCCGCGAATTCGACGGGAGTTGGACGCTGCTCGTGGACGGGGAGCCGGTGCGGCAGGGCGCGATCGGCCGCGCCGAGTCGGACGTACCGCCGCTGTCGAGCCGGAGGATCCCCCTCCCGGCCGACCGGCCCGCCGACGACCCCACGCGCGAGTACTTCCTCCAACTCTCCTTCACCACACGGCAGTCGACGAAGTGGGCCGATGCGGGCTTCGAAGTGGCGCGGTGCCAACTGCCCCTGAGCGCGAGCGTTCCCGCCCCCGTCCCGATCCGCCTGGGCACTGTCCCCGCCCTGGCCCATGTCGACGGCGAGCGGGCCGTCACCGTCACCGGCCGGGACTTCTCCGTCTCCGTCGACAAGACGCGCGGAGTGCTCGACTCCTACGAGGCCGCCGGCGCACGTCTGATCGACTCCGGGCCCGTGCCCAACTTCTGGCGGGCACCCACCGACACCGACAAGGGCAACCGCCAGCACATCCGCAACGAGACCTGGCGCGACGCGGGCACCCGGCGCCAGGTCACCGGAGTCCGGGTGCGCTCGCTGGACGATCGCGCGGTCGAGATCACGGTGACCGGCACCCTGCCGACCACCGTGCGGTCCACGTACACCACCGTGTACACCGTCTTCGGCAACGGCGAGATCAAGGTCGAGAACACCCTGCACCCGGGCGCCGCCTCCCTGCCGTACATCCCGGAGGTCGGCACCGTCCTCTTCCTCCCCGGGCGCCTGGACCGACTGCACTACTACGGCCGGGGCCCCGAGGAGAACCACTGGGACCGCAACAACGGCACCGACGTGGGCCGGTACTCGGGCACCGTCGACGAACAGTGGACCCCGTACATCCGCCCGCAGGAGAACGGCAACAAGACCGATGTGCGCTGGGCCGCGCTCACCGACGCCGACGGGGTCGGACTCCTGGTCACCGGGGAACCCCTGCTGGAGATCAACGCGTCCCGCTTCACCCCGGAGGACCTCTCGGTCGGGGTGCGCCACGACTACCAGCTCACCCCGCGCGAGGAGATCGTGCTGCGGGTCAACCACCGTCAGATGGGCGTCGGCGGCGACAACAGCTGGGGCGCCCACACCCACGACGCGTACAAGCTCCCGGCCGACCGCGACTACGCGTACGCGTACCGGTTGCGCCCGCTGACCGACCTGGCCGAGGCGCCCAAGGCCTGGCGGCGGCCCACGTCAACCGACTGATCAGCCCCGGTAGTGGGGGCGCGCCGTGCGCCCGACGGTCGCCGCGAGCTTCCGGAGCCGGCGCCAGTCCAGGGACGGGTCGCGGCGGGCGAGCCCGGGGCGGTGGCGCGGCACCCGGACCCGCAGGACGCCCGGCTCGATACGGCAGCGAACCGGCGACGGCAGGACAAGGCCCTCGCCATCCAGACCCACCTCGACCTCCGGTCCGTCCGACTCCACCACGACCTCGCGTGCGGTGAGCACGGTCAGCGCGGCCGGGGCCGGGTCGATCACCAGCGCGGCGGCCTCGGCCGCGTTCTCCACCCGGACGCCGAGCATGCCGAGCATCCCGGTGTCGAGCCGGTCGCGGCGGCCGAACCCGAAGGGATCGCCGGTCCGGTAGGGGTTGTTGCTCACCAGCACGGCCTGCGGGGCGTCGAGGGTCGTGTCGCCCGCGCGGGCGGTCAGCCGCGGCCCCTGCTTCCCGGTCAGCAGGTCGGGCAGCAGCTCCAGGCTGGTGCCGATCTTGTCCGCGCGGTACGACGGGCTCTGCACGATCGCCGCGTACGCGCCGAAGGAGGCGTTGTTCACGAACGGCCGGTCGTTGGCGAACCCGAGGTCGACACGGAGCTCCACGCCGTCGGTCAGCGCGTCGAGGCAGGTGGTGGGGTCGTCGCGGTCCAGGCCGAGGTCGAGGGCGAAGTGGTTGCGGGTACCGGCGGTGACGACCAGGAACGGGAGGTCGTGCTCGGCGGCGACGGCCGCGACCAGCGCCTGGGTGCCGTCGCCGCCCGCGACGCCGAGCAGGTCGGCGCCCTCGGCCACGGCGTCACGGGCCAGCTCGGTGACGTCCTGCTGCTTGTCGGGGTCGAGAACCACCACCCGGGCGCCGAGCCGCTCGGCCCGCTCCTTCAGCCCGAACCGGCCGACCTTGCCGCCGCCGGAGCGCGGGTTCATGATCAGGAACGGTCGCGCGGGCGGCGGGCACCGACGCTCCCGCACCCGGTGCGTCCCGGTGCCGCGCAGGGCGTACCGGCCCGACCAGACGGCGAGCGCCCACAGCGCGGCCGACACGGGCAGCGCCCAGAACAGGGTCACGGCGAACAGGGCGACCACACACGCCGGAACGGTCAGCACGACCAGGGCCGCGACCCCTCGCAGGGGGCCCCTCAGGGTCAGCGTCCACCAGACGGCGGCCACCGTCACGACCACGCCGACGGCACCGCCCACGAGCATCAGCACACCGCCGACACCGCCGTAGGCCAACGGCACGAGCAACGCGAGCCCGGCCGCCGCCAGCGACCCCCTGGCGGCCCATCGCTGCACACGGTAGCTGCGCCCGCTCACGTCGTCGATCACTTGGCCATCGTAGGGGTGTTCGTGCCGGGTGGCAGGGGGCCGACGGACATGAAGTGCGCCGAGGTCACGGCGTCATCCGGCCGCGTCGCGGTTCCGGCGGCCGGGGAGGCGGCGGAGCGCCGCGGCGATCGTGCGGCCCTTGAGCAGGACGCGGTACGAGTCCTCCTCCAGCACGACGGTGACGATCTCGCCGGCGTACTGCGCGCCCACGTGGACCTTCTGCTGGTCCACCCGGATATGACCGCTGCGGGCGACCGTGCGGAATACTTGGACCTCGCGGGCGGCGGCCCGGAGCCGGACCAGTCCGGCAGGGCGGGGCGCGGGCGGGGGAACGGCCGCCGACGCGTCGGTGCGGCCCGGGCGGAGGCGCGACGCCGTCGTGATGGTGCGGTCCTCGTACAGCACCCGGTACGAGTCCTCCTCCAGCACGACGGTGACGATCTCGCCGGCGTACTGCGCGCCCACGTCGACCTTCTGCTGGTCCACCCGGACATGACCGCCGGTGTCGACCCTGCGGAACACATGGACCTTGCCGTCGAGGCGTGGGTCCGGGTGCGGTGCCCGTACGACGGGACGCGGCACGGGCGCCGGCACGGGCGCGGGGACGTGGGCCGGGTCCCGGCGCGGGACGCCCGCGACGGGGCGGCCCTCGAACAGCACCCGCAACCAGTCCTCCTCCAGCAGCACCGTCACCCGCTCGCCGACGTAGCGCATGCCCACGTCGATCGACTGCCCGTCCACCTGGACGCGGCCGTTGTGGTGGACCTTCCGGGTCACGCACAGCTCGTCGGCGAGGTCGGGGAGTTCGTCGGTGGGCCGGGCGGTGGACGCGGCGGTGGGCGCTGCGGGGGACGGGGTGGTGGACGGGGTTGTGGACGGGGTTGTGGACGCGGCGGGGGACCGGGTGGGGGCGGGCTGGGGCGGGGCGGACTCCCGTGGCGGACGGGTCCGGTGCAGGGTGCGCTCGCGCAGCTTCGACATCGCCATGGACTCGATCTGGCGGATGCGTTCCCTGGTGACGCCGACGACCTGGCCGATCGCTTCCAACGTCAGCTCGGGGCCGCCGTCGAGGCCGTAGCGCAGCGTCATCACCTGGTGCTCGCGCTCGCTGAGGCAGTCGAGGATCCGGCGCACCTGCTCCGGGGACAGGTCCCTGTAGTACGTGTCGGGCTCGGGCCGGTGCGGGCCGTCCTCGCTGCGGTCGGCCTCCTCGTGCAGCGCGTCCTCGCCGATCGCCTCGACCAGATCCTCGAACGGGACCGTCCGGCGCACCCGTGCCAGCAGCTTGCGCGCCTCCTCGACCGTCGTACCCGCGCGGGCGGCGACCGCGGGCAGGTCCTCGTGGGGCGAGCCGAGCCGCAGCTCGGTGGCGGCCCGGTCCAGTGCGGCCAAGGCGTCATGGGCGTGCACGGGAATCCGCACCGTGCGGCTCTGGTCGGCCAGCGCGCGGTGCATCGCCTGCCGGATCCACTGCGCCGCGTACGTCGAGAACCTGAACCCCATTTCGTGGTCGAACTTCTCGATCGCGTGCAGCAGTCCGAGGTTGCCCTCCTGGATCAGATCCATCAGGTCGAGACCGCGCCCGCGGTAGCGATGGGCGAGGCTCATCACCAGCCGCAGGTTCGCCCGGGCGAACTCGGTGTGGGCCCGCTCGCCGAGCCGGACGAGCTGTTCCAGCTCGCCGCGCAGCTCGGGGGTGATCCTCGCGCTGGGTTCCGCCAGTTCGGCGCGCGCCAGCAGGCCCGCCTCGATGGCCTTGGCCAGCTCCTTCTCCTTCTGGTGGGAGAGGAGAGGGTACTTGCCGATGGCCTTGCCCCAGGCCTTGACCGGGTCGGCGACAGCCCGCGGGGCGGGAGTTTCCTCAGGGAGGTCGGACGCCGGGTTCCCTCGCCGGGGGGCGTCAGGGGCCGGGCTCGGGTGCTGGGGCGCGGGGCGCTTCGGCCGGCGAGCCGTGGGGTGCGGCTCGGGCGCCGGGGTTGGCTGCGGAACCGTTCTTGCTTCCGGCTCGGGCTCGGGGGCCGGGTCCGGCTTTGACTCGGGTTCCGGTTCCGGTTCCGGTTCTGGGGCCGGCTCGTGCCCCGGTTCCGGGTTCGATTCCGGTTCCGGTTCCAGGTCCGTGTCCGGACGCAGCGTGCGGATCGTCAGGGCCGTCAGGTCCAGGCGGGCGTCCGGGGGCAGCTCGAAGGCGAAGCGCGGGCCCGGCTGGGACGGGATGGCGGGGAGCGGGTCGGCGACGGGGGCCGCCTCCGGGACGCCGGGGGGCTCTTCCCGTACGACCGGTGCCGCGTCCACCGCGGCGGCTGCCTCGGGCGTCTCGTTCGGTACGTCGAACATGGCCCGCACGGCGGCGGGGAGGGCGACGCCCTCGCGGGCCACCTGCGCCAGTGCCTCGGCGAGCACGGAGCGGTCCGTGCCGACCACCAACTGCCGTACTGCCACTGACGTCAGGGTCCGCTGCGGTCCCGCCGCCGCCATCAGACGCGCGTACAGCGCGGCCGGCGATCCGGCATCGACCTCCGTCGTCATGACCTGCCCCCCGAGTCCCGAACAGCGGTGCCACCTGCGGATTCCCTGTGGAACCAGCGTGAAGGAATGGTAGAACGGTAAACATCAGCCGGTCCGTGCGGCAAGGAGGGGCGGGCCGGGCGGGGAGGGGAAACATGCTGGTGGATCCGGTGCGGCTGCTCGACGACTGCGAGCGGGCGTGGCGTGAGGCGGGGGAGCCGTCGACCGGTGCCGGGCCGGAGTCCGTGGCGCGGCGGACCGCTCTGGTGCTGGAGGCGCTGGTGGCCCACGTGCTGCTCGCCGCCCGCTCGGACGTGCCCCAGGACACCGTCTTCGCGCGCTGGCCGGCCTGCACGGTGCACGCCGTGGCCCTCGGCGGGTCCGTCGATCTCGCGCATGGGCTGTCCGAGGCGCGGGCGCGGATCGTCGCCGCCCGTCCCGATCTGGACGGTCCCACCACGGACCTGTCGGCCGTCGGCGCCCGCTGGATCGCGGCGGCCGAGGCGTCGGCCCGCGCCCTGGGCTGGAGCTGGCGCCCGCCGGCCACCCCGGTCACCCGCGACCCCGCGCCCCGGACGGCCATCGCCCCGCCCGAACTCCGCCTCGGCCCCGGCGCGGGCAGTGTGCTGCTGACCCTGCCCGGCGGCCCGGACGCGAACTGGAGCCTGGCCGCCGACGGCGAATCCGTCACCGCCGCCCCGCCGCACTGGGTGCTGCCCGGCCCCGTCCGCCGTGTCGAGGCCACCGACCCGGCCGGGACCACCCACGCCGCGACCGTCGTCGACCCGCACACCGTCCTGCTGGCCTTCGCCGCCGACGGCCACCGCGTCCCGCCGGACGAGCCCCTGCCCGCCGCCGAACTCCACCTGCTGCACGTGGGCGCCCTGGAGACCGAGGGCGGCCGGGCGGCGGCCGTCGAACTGCCCACGCCGTACGGCTGGAGCGGCTGGACCCTGAGCAGGGTGTCCCTGTCCGGAGTGACACGTGTCCGTGCCGCCGGGGCGGCGCCGGGCCGGTGGCTGGACGTGGCCGTGGGACGGTCCTTCGGCTGGGAGGGCGGCGCGACGCTGCCCTGGATCACCGGTGACGACGGAGCCCCGGTGTGGCAGCGGCGGCCCGCGCTCCGGCTCCGACGAAGGCCGGGTGAGCAGGAGGCGACCGACTGGCAGGTCGAGGTGCGCCGTGTCGGCCGACCCGAGGAACTGGCCCGCCTCACCGGGGCGCCCGGGGCCCTGGTCGACCCCTGGCAGTACATACCCGGCCCGCTGGTGGGGCCGTACGAGATCCTTGTCCGCCGCCCCGGGCGGCAGCGGGGCACGCGCAGGCTCACCGCCTTCCTCGCCGAGGGCGTCGAGGCCATGCCCTCCGCCGAGTGGCGGCTGCTCGCCCCGAACGGCGGACTCGCCACCGCCAGGCTTGACCTGCGGGCCGAACGGCCGGTGACCGTCTCGGAGAGCGTGGTGCGGTTCGCCGCGCACGAGATCTCCCGGGACCTCGTCCTGCGGGACGGAATCGACGCGTTCCGGGTGCGGGCGTCCATCCCGCACTCCGAAGTGCGCCTGGAACTCGACGGGCGGCCCCTCACCTGGTCCGTGCGGCCGCTCGACATCGATGCCACCGACCTCGCCCGGGACAGCGCCCTGACCGTGCGCCTGCCCGAGCAGGCGGTGGCGGTCACCCCGGAACTGGCCCTCGTCGTCGAGGGCGCCACCCTGCACACCTTGCGGCCCGAACGCCGTACCCGGACCCGCAAGGGCGACCTGCGCTACACCCTGGCCCCGCTGACGGACACCGTCCGCGACTGCGCCAAGGCCGAACTGCGGCTGCTGGTCGCCGGGCAGAGCGTGCACGTCGCCACCGTCCGCACCCAGCCCATCGCGGAGTCCGTCGTCCCGGACGGCACCGGACTGCTCCTGCGCGGACTGCGCCACCCCGGCGAACTCAGCGCCGGCGTCCACTCGGTCCTCGCGCCCTGGCGCACCCCGCTGTCCGTACCGGTCGGCGACGACGGCCGTATCCCGCTGCCCGCCGCCTGGCGGTCGGCCGGGCCCCTGGTCGTCACCCTGCGCGCGGGAACACCCCCGGCCGGATCCGCGCCTGCCTGGCCCCGTCTGCGCGACCGGGACACCCTGGTGCTGCGGCGCTCCCCGTGGACCTCCGGGGCCGTCGAGGACACCGCCGCCGCCCGGACCACGTGGTACCTGGCGGGTCACGGCACACTGCCCCGGGGCGCCGCCGCCGTTCCCTACCAGTGGATCGTCGCCGCCCGCGGACGGGACCTGCGGTCCTGCGGCGCGAAGGACACCGCACCCGCCGAATGCCTGGCCGCATTGGGCGAGGCGGGCGCCGACGCCCTGCTCGGCGCGGCCGAGAGCGCCCTGCGCTCCGGGGAACTGGCCGCCGCCCTCGTGGGCAGCGGGCTGGCCGCCCTGCGTGTCCGCGAGGTGGCCGACCCCGTCGCCGTACGGCCCGTCTGGCGGCGCGCGCCGATGTGCGCGCTGCTCCTCACCGCGCCGCTGCTGCCGTACCTTTCCGGCGATCCGGCGTACGACGTCGACGAGTTGTACCCGGAGGAGACCGAACTGCTCGGCGAGGTCGGGCAGTTCCTCGGCGAGACCGGTACGGCGCTGCTCACCGGGCACGACGACCCGAGCCGCACCGTCGGCCGGTTCGACGCCCACGCCCGCGCGCTGCACGAACTCCCCGAGATCCAGCAGCGGGCCGTGTGGCGCACCGCCCGGGTCGTACCGCGCGGCCTGCTCGACACCGACACCCGCGCCGAGGCCGCCTGGCAGGCGTTCGGAGACCGGCGCACCCTTCAGTACTTCGTGGAGCGCGAGGAGTTCGGGGAGTGGCTGGACGCGGTCGAGCTCTTCCTCGACGACGGACATCCCGCCCTGGCGGGGGCGTTCGCCGACCGCGGGCCCGGCCCGCTGTACGGGCGGGAGGAGAGCTGGATGCGGGTGCCGCAGTTCTCCCTCGGGTGCGCGCTGATCGCCCGGCTCGCCGCGGCGGGCGACGCGCGGGCCGCCAAACTGGAGCGCGGACTGCGGCCGTTGTGGACCTCCGTCGCCGCCCACGCCCCCGACCTCACGGCCGTGGACCTCGCGCTCGCGGAATGCCTGGTCACCGCCGAGGCCGTACGAGCCGCGCACTGAGCCGCAGTCGTCTCCGAGGCCGTACGAGCCGCGCACGGAGCCTCCGTTACTGCGGAGGCCGTACGGGCCACCGGCTGAGCCGCCGACTTCCCTTCCCGTCAGACAGCGATCCCGCCCAGGAGCCAGTCCGTTGCACAGCCTCGACCCGCTCGCCACGTCCCTGCTGATCAGCGACACCTACCGCCGCTATCTGCGCTCCCTGCTGCCGCTGCGCGAACCACGCCTGGCCGAGGCGCTCGCCCACGCCGTCGACACCAGCCCGCTGCTCACCAAGGGCCCCCTGCTGGAGGCCACCCCCGCCTACGCGCAGGGCGCCACCCTTGCGGAACTGATCGCGGAGGGCGTACTGGACCCGGCGTTCCGGGCGCTGACCGGTCCCGCGCTGCCCGCCGACCGGCCGCTGTACCGGCACCAGGAGCAGGCCCTGCGCAAGGCAGTTGCGGGACGGAACCTGGTCGTGGCCACCGGAACCGGCTCCGGCAAGACGGAGAGCTTCCTGCTGCCCGTCCTCAACACCCTGGCCGCCGAGCACGCCCGCGGCACGCTCGGCCCCGGCGTCCGGGCCCTGCTGCTCTACCCGATGAACGCGCTCGCCAACGACCAGATGAAGCGTCTGCGCCGCCTGCTCGCCGCCGCCCCGCACATCACCTTCGGCCGCTACACCGGCGACACCCACGACGACCCGCGCCGCGCCGCCGACACCTTCGAGCAGCTCAACCCCGGTGAGCCGCGGCTGCCCAACGAACTGCTCAGCCGCCGCGAGATGCGGGCCACGCCCCCGCACATCCTGCTCACCAACTACGCCATGCTGGAGTACCTGCTGCTGCGGCCCCAGGACATGGACCTCTTCGAAGGAGACCACGCGGGCGGCTGGCGGTACATCGTCGTCGACGAGGCGCACGTCTACGACGGGGCGCGCGGCGCCGAACTGGCCATGCTGCTGCGCCGGTTGAAGGACAGGGTCGGCCAGGGGCGGGCCGTACAGGCGATCGCCACCAGTGCCACCGTCGGCGCCGAGGAGAACCCGGCCGCCGTCACCGCCTTCGCGCAGGCCCTCTTCGACGTGCCCTTCCACTGGGACGCCGACGACCCCGCCGAGCAGGACCTGGTCACCGCGACCCGGGTGGCCGCCCCCGAGGGCCCGCACTGGGGGCCGCTGCCGACCGACCGGTACCTGCGGCTGGCCACCGAGGTTGACCCCGGCCCCGGGATCACGGCGGCGGCACGCGAGCACGGGCTGCCCGCTAACGTCACCCCGGCTGCGGCCCTCGCCACCGAGGCCGGAACCGCCGCGCTGCGCCGGGCACTCGCCGAAGGGCCCCGGCCCGTCCACGAGATCGCCGAGTCCGTCTTCCCCGGCGACCCGGCGGGACCGGACGCCGTCGCCGCGCTCATCCAGCTCGCCAGCCGGGTCACCGACACCGACGGCGCGCCCGTGCTCTCCGCCCGCTACCACGTGTTCGCGCGCGCCACCGAGGGCGCCTTCACCTGCCTCGACCCGGCCGGACCCCATCTGGACCTGGCCCGCCACGAGAGCTGCGCCACCTGCGCGCGGCCCTCCTTCGAACTGGGGGCCTGCCGCCGCTGCGGTGCCGTCCACCTGCACGGCACCCTCGACGGCGCGGGCGGACGCCCACGGCTCGCGCACCGCAAGTCCCCCGACAAGCCGCACACTTGGCTGCTCCTGGACGGCGGCGACTCCGGCGCGGGCGTCGACGAGGACGACGAGACCCTCGGCGAGAGCGCCAAGGGAGGACTCAGCGAACGCAGACTGTGCACCCGGTGCGCCGCCGTGCACCCCGCCGGAACTCCCGTCTGCACCGCCGACGGCTGCCAGGGCTCCGAACTGCGCCGCGTCCACCAGCTCGACACCCGCGACGGCACCCCCGCGTCCTGCCTGTCCTGCGGCGCCCGCGGCCACGGCATGATCCGGCTCTTCGAGACCGGCAACGAGGCCGCCGCCTCGGTCCTCGGCACCGCCCTCTACCAGGCGCTGCCCCCGGCCACCGAGGGCCCGGCCGCCGCACTGCCCGGCAAGGGCCGCAAGCTCCTCTTCTTCAGCGACAGCCGACAGGCCGCGGCCTACTTCGCGCCCTACCTGGAGGACTCCTACACCCGCATCCAGCACCGGCGGCTGATGACCCAGGCCGCGCTGAAGGGCTGCCCCGACCCCGAGGAGCCGCTGCACATCGACGACCTCGTGGCCCACACCGTCCGCGCCGCCGACCGCGCCGGGGTCTTCCGCCGCAACGACTCCCGCCAGGCCAAGCAGCGCGAGGTCGCCCTGTGGGTCATGCAGGAGGTCCTCAGCATCGACGACCGCCAGTCACTGGAGGGCCTCGGCCTGCTCCGCGTCGACCTCGACCGCGAACCCTCCTGGCAGCCGCCCGCCGCCCTGACCTCGCTCGGCCTGACCGAGGACGAGGCCTGGCGGCTGCTGCAGGAACTGCTGCGCACCGTCCGCAACCAGGGCGCCCTCACCATGCCCGAGGACGTCGACGCCGGTGACGAGGCGTTCGCACCGCGCCGGGGGCCGGTCTGGGTCCGCTCGCAGGGCTCCGACGCCGACCGGAAGGTCATCAGCTGGCTGCCCAGCGCCGCGAGCGTGTCCAACCGCCGCGCCGACTACCTGGAGCGGGTCCTCGACGCCCTCGGCCACCGCGGCGACCGCCGGGCCACCGCCCTGGAGACCCTGCGCCGCCTGTGGACCGACCTGACCACCGGTCACCTCGCCGAGTGGCTGGCGGGCGAGAACCAGCCCGGCATCGGCGCCGTGCGCCGCCTCGACCACGCCTGGCTGCGGCTGCGGCCCGTCACCGCCGACACCGAGCCGGTGCACGTCTGCGACCGCTGCCGCCGCGTCGTCGCCGTGTCCGTGCGCGGTGTGTGCCCCACCCTGCGCTGCACCGGCCGTCTTGAGGAGTGCAAGCCGAGCACCGAGTCCGACAGCCACCTGCGCCGTCTCTACCTCACCTTCGACCCCGTACCGCTGAAGGCGCAGGAGCACACCGCGCAGTGGACCGGCGAGAAGGCCGCGGAGGTCCAGGGCGAGTTCGTGCGCGGGCAGGTCAACGCCCTGTCCTGCTCCACCACGTTCGAACTCGGCGTCGACGTCGGCGAACTACAGGCGGTCGTGCTGCGCAACATGCCGCCCTCCACCGCCAACTACGTGCAGCGCGCCGGGCGCGCGGGCCGCCGCGCCGACTCCGCCGCCCTCGTCCTCACCTACGCCCAGCGCCGCCCCCACGACCTGGCCCGGTTCGCCGAACCCCAGCGGATGATCGCCGGGGAGGTCCGGGCCCCGATCGTCCCGGTCGACAACGTACGGATCGACCGCCGCCACGCCCACTCCATAGCCCTCGCCGCCTTCTTCCGCGCCATGAAGGAGGAGCGGGGCCGCATCTGGCGTACGGCGGGGGAGTTCTTCCTGCCCGACGACACCACCGGGGAGATCGCCGCGCACACCGTGCGGGACTGGCTCACCCCGGTCCCCGGGAGCGTCACCGCCTCCGTGCGCCGGGTGCTGCCGCAGAGCGTCCAGGACGAGATCGGAGTGGAGTCGGACGCCTGGGTCGGTGAACTCGACCGGCTGCTGCGGGCCGCGCAGCAGATTCTCGAACAGGACGTCACCGCCTACACCGAACGCCGCGAACTGGCCGCCGCCGCCCGCAAGTACCGGCTGGCGGAGATGTACCAGAAGGTCATCCACACCCTCACCAAGCGCGACCTGCTCGGCGTCCTCGCCAACCGCAACGTCCTGCCCAAGTACGGCTTCCCCGTCGACACCGTCGAACTGCGACTGCCGCAGGACGGCGGCGCCGTCGCCGGCCAGCTGGAACTCACCCGGGACCTCAGCGCCGCCGTCCACGAGTACGCGCCGGGTGCCGAGATCGTGGCCGGTGGCCGGCTGTGGTCCTCGGCGGGCGTCTACCGGCTGCCCGACCGGGAACTGGTCAGCCGCTACTACACGGTGTGCGGCGCCTGCGGCCGGTACGCGGAGGCCACCGAGCCGGTCGACCCCACCTGCTCCGCCTGCGGCACGGTCTCCACGGCGGCGCCCCGGCGCTACGTCGAGCCGGTCTACGGCTTCGTCGCCGCCCGCGGACCCCAGCGCCGCCCGGGACAGACCCCGCCGCGCCGGTCCTGGTACGGCGACGTCCACATGTCCACCGACACCGCCGATCTGACGGACGGGGTGACCGTGTTCCCCTCCGGGCACACCACGGCCTGGTCGGCGGGGGCGCGCGGCGAGATGGTCGTCGTCTCGGAGGGACCCGCCGGGGCGGGCTACGAGATCTGCGACTGGTGCGGCTGGGGCCGCCCCCACGCCCGCGCCACGGGCCGCCGCACGGGCCATCCGCACCTGCTCAAGGACACCCAGTGCACCGGCCCGCTGCGCGTGGTCTCCCTCGCCCACCGCTACCAGACCGACTTCCTCCAGATCCACCTCGACCCGCTCACCGCCCTGTCGGCACCCCCGGAGCAGCTCCGCTCCGGCCTCTACGCCCTGCTTGAGGGCGCCGCCACCCACCTGGAGATCAGCCGCGACGACATCGACGGCACGGTCCACACGGGTGCCGACGGAATGCCGTCCCTGCTGCTCTTCGACACCACTCCGGGCGGCGCGGGCAATGTGATCCGCGTCGGCGACCGGCTGGTCGAAGTGGTCGACGCGGCGCTCTCCCGGGTCGGTGGCTGTGAGTGCGGGCCGGAGAGCAGTTGCTACGCCTGTCTGCGGACCTTCCGCAACGAGCGGTTCCATGAGCTGCTGAGCCGTCAGGAGGCGGTGGCGCTGCTGGGGGCGCTGGCGGGTGAGGGGTGATGTGCGTTCAGGGTGCGCAGGAGGGCGCGGGCAACCTCGTCGTTCTGGCGGAACGCCGGGGCGTTCGTGCGCGGGCGGGAGAAGGCGGCGATCGACCGGCTGTTGGTGGGGGCGCCCAGGGCGATCCGGCGCGGGTGGGGGCCGCCCACGGACGGGTCGAGGAGGTGGGCGTCCGCCGGTGAGACCGCCAGCAGGCCGGAGCGGTGGGTGCGGGTGGCGTCGGTGATGACCTCCTCGGTGAGGGCGCCCTCCTGGTGCAGGGCGCGCAGGAGGGGGTCCTCGGTGCGATCCAGGGAGGGGCCGGGCAGGTAGGCCTCGACCAGGGCGGTGGCGTGGACCGTGTGGCCGGGAACGGTGGGGCTGGTCGCGGTGAAGGTGCCGGTGCCCTCGTCGGTGCCGATGCGGACGCCCGCTCCGAGGAAGCGAACCACCCCGGCCCGGGACAGCGCCAGCAACTGCCGCAGCCGGAAGCCGGGCGGCCCCGAGGCGAGGAAGCTGAAGAAACCGTGCCACCAGCCGTCGAGGTCGTCCGCCACCGAACGGGCGGTGAGCCGACCGGAGTTGACCAGACCGGGCAGGTGCCCGTAGACGGAGAGCAGGGCGAGGAACGCCCCGAGGTCGGCACTGAACTCCGGGTCCTCGCGGCGGCTCACGTCCTCGGTGATGTGGCCGCGCAGATGCTCCTGGAAGGCGTCCGGGGTGGCGAAGGCCAGGCCGTCCAGCGGGCGGTCCAGCGCCTCGAAGTCGAGCCGGTCCGCCGGGTCGGGGACGGCACCGGTGACCAGCGCGGTCATTCCGTCCGAGTACCAGTCGAGCCGGTCGTACGCGGCCCGGAACTGCGGCCACGGCAGCGCCGTGCGCCCGGGGTGGGCGTGGAACAGCTCGTGGTAGTGGCCGTAGCCGATCTCCTTGGCCATCAGCGGCCACACATCGCGCCGCAGGTCCAGCGGGCGCTCCTCGGCGAGCAGCCGGTCGATCGCCTCGGGGCCGAAGTGGCGCGGCAGGTCGGGCCGGGGCCCCTGGAGACGGTAGCGGGTCTTGGAGTGGTACGGCACTCCGCGCCGCGAACCGACGTACAGGACCGGCTCGTTGCCGGACGGCAGATAGGTGAGGCTGCCGTCGTCCGCGGTCTTGAAGGTGCCGCCGCGGCCCTCGGTGAGCAGGGACATCAGGTCGATGAAAGCGAGCCCGAAGCCGCGCAGGATGACGTGCTCGCCGGGCGCGAGAGGGGAGAGGTCGGCGTCGGCGGAGAACTCCGGTGGCAGGTGGAAGCGGCCGTGCCGGCGGGCGAAGGCGGCGTGGTCGCGGTGCTCGGCGGTGGGTACGGCACCGAGATGCCCCTGGGCGAGGACCACCAGATCGGCGGTGAGCGGATCGGCCCGGTCGGACAAGTGCACGTGCTGCGGTCCGTCCGGGGCACCGGTGACCGCGGTGGCGACCGCGGGGTGCCACTCGACCGTGATGGAGTCCGGCAGCTCGGTCAGGGCTCTGCGGAACACCCAGTCCAGGTAGGCGCTCTGGGCGCGCCGGGTGGGGAAGTCGGCCCCGTCCAGCGTGCGCAGTTCGGCGAGCACCTCGGGGTCGGCGGGTTCGGCGTACGGGGCGTGGCGCGGGCCCCGGCCGGAGAACTGGGCCGCCCACTCGGCGAGGGAGGGGCCGGGCCGTACCGGGCCCTCGACGGTGGAGGACTCGTCGGTGAACATGGTGACGTCCTCCGCCATGGAGTTCATCCGCAGCAGCCCGGACTGCTCGTCCCGCCAGATACGCCCCGGACCCGGCGGGTGCGGGTCCACCAGGTGGATGCGCAACTGCCGTGCCCCGTCCCACAGTTCGGGCGCGTTGGCCGCGATGCGCTCCAGCAGGCCGGTGGCGCGCGGTCCCGCGCCCACGACCACCAGCACGGCCTCGGACGCGGCGCTCACCGGCCACCGCCGATCGACGGCCGGGCGTCGGCGGCACTCGCCGCGCTCAACCGCAGCCGCAGGAGAGCCAGTTGGCCGCGCAGCCGTTGCAGCGGGGTGGGCGGCAGGGCGCGGGAGTCGCCGCGCGCGTAGTACCGCTCGACGTAGAACTGGCCCACGCTGAGCACGGTCGTGACCGCGATGTACCACAGGGTGGCCACCATCAGCAGCGGGATGATCTGGTACGTCTGGTTGTAGATCAGCTGCACCGAGTACAGCAGATCGTGCACCGCCAGCACACTGACGATGCTGGTGCCCTTGAGCGTGCCGATCAGCATGTTCCCGGCCGTCGGCACGATGGAGCGCATCGCCTGCGGCACCACGATCCGGCGCAGGGTGCGGCGTCTGCTCAGCCCGAGCGCCTGCGCGGCCTCGGTCTGTCCGGCGTCCACGGAGAGGATGCCGCCGCGCACCACCTCGGCGGCGTAGGCACTCTCGTGCAGGGTCAGACCGATGACGGCCGTGAGGGTGGGGCCGAGCAGGTTCACCGTCTCGACGGTGAGGAACTGCGGGCCGAACGGGATGCCGAGGCCGAGCGTCGGGTACAGGGCGCCGATGTTGAACCAGAACAGCAGCTGCACCAGCAGGGGAGTGGACCGGAAGATCCACACGTAGCCCCAACTCAGCGTGCGCAGCACCGGGTTGGCGGACAGACGCATGACCGCGAGCAGGGTGCCGAGCAGGAAACCGAGCACCATCACCACGGCCGTCAGCCACAGCGACAGCAGCAGCCCGTCCAGGACGGCGGCCGTGGTGAAGTACCGGCCCACCACGCCCCATTGGAACGCCTGGTTGCGGACGACGGAGTTGACCACCATCGCGAACAGCAGCAGCGCGACGGCGGCGGCCAGCCAGCGGCCGGTGTGCCGGCGCGGCACGATCCGAGGGGCGTCGGCCGCGGTCTTCTCGGGGGGTTCGGTGACCGGTTCGGTGACAGTGACAAGCGTGACCATCGAGGGGCTCTCCGGGGGAGGGAATCGCAGGCGTGGATGACCGTCCGGCGGCACAGCACGGCAGAGAAGCCTTTGCGCGTACGCACCGCCGGACCCGGCGTCGTCACATCGCCGCGTCCCTCAACGCGGCCGGAGAGGGCTGCCGCGCCGTGCGGAAGCCCGTTCCGCCGTCGATGGTATGTGCCCATGGCATTCATCTGTCAACAGCGCCCCGACACCGGCATCTCGGCAGTCAACGGCCCCCGGCCGCACACCGGTCGGGACGGTCCGCCATCCGGGCGCCGCTTGACGGACAGCGCGATGTCCTGCTCAATTGACGCCATGAACCCCCAGCCACGCCTGGTCTCGCGCGACCACATCGACTTCGGTCGGGTGTGGTCGGCCGCGTGTTGCGCCTGACGCGGCAGCGGGCCGTCTGACCGGCCCTTCCCTCCCTCGGTGACCCCGTCGCGGGCCGAGTTCTTCTCCCTTTCACGCGCGCTGCCGCAGCCTTCGCTCCGCCCGACGCCCGACGTCGTCACGCCCGCACTGACCTGTTCCGCCCCGACGGTTCCTCCGCGCATGCCCGCGGCGAGGCGACCGCGCCATGCCCGGGTGCCGTTCCGCCGCACCCTCACGTCCAGCCGCGCACCCGAAAGGCCCTCCACCTGTGAAGCTTCCCGGTACCAGAACCCGTGTCCGTGCCGTCGCGGCGCTCGCGCTGCTGCCGCTCCTGGCGCTGACGGCCTGCGGCTCGGGCGACTCCGGCGGTACGGCCCCGGCGGGCGCCCAGGCGTCCCCCGCGCCCAGCGACGACCCGGTGGCCGCCGTACGCAGGGTGGACGCGATCGCCGCCCTGCTCCCCGACGACGTCCGCGAGGCGGGCAAGCTGCGCGTCGGCAGCTCCATCGGCTTCCCGCCCGGCGCGTACTACCCCAACGGCTCCGACAAGGCCCCCGCGGGCCAGGACATCGACCTCGCCGACGCGGTCGCCCAGGTGCTCGGCATCGAACTGGAGCGGCAGGACGCCTCCTTCGAGACGATCCTGCCCGCCCTCGGCAGCGGCAAGTACGACTTTGGCACCGGCAACTTCGGCGTCACGAGCGAACGCCTCAAGACCATCGACTTCGTCACCTACATCAACGACGGCCAGGGCTTCGCGGTGAAGAAGGGCAACACCGAGCTCGGCAACAAGGTCACCGAACTCACCCAGCTGTGCGGGCTGACCATCGGCACCGGCGCCGGAACCACCTTCGAGGCCACGCTCACCGCGCGGAAGGGCGAGTGCGCCGAGGCCGGCAAGAAGCCGTACGACGTGAAGGTGTACGCGGAGAACGCGGCCACCCTCAGCGCACTCCAGCAGGGCCGGATCGACGTCATCATGTCGACCATCAACGGACTGCGCTACCAGGCATCCCAGCCCGCCTCGCAGACCACCTTCCTCGGTGAGTTCCACCGCCTCGACGTCGGCTTCGCCTTCAAGAAGGGCTCCCCGCTGACCGAGGCGTTCCAGGCCGCCGTCAACGAGCTGATCGAGAACGGCACGTACGACCGCATTCTCAAGAAGTGGGGCACCACCGACTCCGCGATCGAGACCTCGCGGATCAACCCGCCCGAACACGCCTGAGGCGCCCGCACTCCCGTCACTCCCAGGAAGGCACCCACTTTCGTGTCCTCGACTCCCCTCACCCCCCTGCACCTCGCGGTCGCCCTCGACGGCACCGGCTGGCACCCCGCCTCCTGGCGCGAACCGGTCTCCCGGCCCAAGGACCTGTTCACCGCCGCCTACTGGGCCGACCTCGTCACCGAGGCCGAACGCGGACTGCTCGACTTCGTCACCATCGAGGACGGACTCGGCCCGCAGTCCTCGCACTTCCTCGACCCCGACGACCGCACCGACGAGGTACGCGGCCGCCTCGACGCCGTCCTCATCGCCTCCCGCGTCGCCCCGCTCACCCGGAACATCGGGCTGGTGCCGACCGTGGTCGCCACCCACACCGAGCCCTTCCACATCTCCAAGGCCATCGCCACCCTCGACTACGTCAGCACCGGCCGCGCCGGACTGCGCGTGCAGATCACCGCCCGCCCCAACGAGGCCGCCCACTTCGGCCGCCGCACCATCCCGCGCATCAAGGCCTACGACACCCCGGCCGACCGGGAGACCATCGCCGGTCTCTTCGACGAGGCCGCCGACTACGTGGAGGTGGTGCGGCGGCTGTGGGACAGCTGGGAGGACGACGCCGAGATCCGCGACGCCGCCACCGGCCGCTTCATCGACCGGGACAAGCTCCACTACATCGACTTCGAGGGCAAGCACTTCAGCGTCCGCGGTCCGTCCATCACGCCCCGGCCGCCGCAGGGCCAGCCGGTCGTCAGCGCCCTCGCCCACGACACCATCCCCTACCGGCTCGTCGCCCGCGCCGCCGACATCGGCTATGTCACCCCGCACGACGCCGACGAGGCCCGCGCCATCATCGCCCGCGTCCGCACCGAGCAGAACAAGGCCGGACGGGTCGCCGAACCCCTCCACGTCTTCGCCGACCTGCTCGTCTACCTCGACGACGACCCGGAGGCGGCGGCCGCACGCCGGGACCGGCTCGACACCCTCGCGGGACGGCCGTACCTCAGCGATGCCTTGACCTTCACCGGCAGTGCCCCCCAACTCGCCGATCTCATCGAGGAGTTCCAGTCCGCAGGGATCAGCGGCCTCCGGCTGCGGCCCGCCGTCGTCGGCCACGACCTGCCCGCCATCACCCGCTCCCTGGTCCCCGAACTCCAGCGCCGGGGCGCCTTCCGCCGGTCCTACGAGGCCGACACCCTGCGCGGCCTGCTCGGCCTGGCCCGCCCCGCCAACCGCTACGCCGCCTGAGCCGGAAGGGACCACCCCGATGTCCAAGCCCCTGAAGCAGATCCACCTCGCCGCGCACTTCCCCGGCGTCAACAACACCACCGTATGGAGCGACCCGGCGGCGGGCAGCCACATCGAGTTCAGCTCCTTCGCCCACTTCGCCCGCACCGCCGAACGCGCCAAATTCGACTTCCTTTTCCTCGCCGAAGGGCTCCGGCTGCGCGAACAGGGCGGCAAGATCTACGACCTGGACGTCGTCGGCCGCCCTGACACCTTCACCGTCCTCGCCGCGCTCGCCGCCGTCACCGAGCACCTGGGTCTGACCGGCACCATCAACTCCACCTTCAACGAGCCCTACGAGGTCGCGCGGCAGTTCGCCAGCCTCGACCACCTCTCCGGAGGCCGTGCCGCCTGGAACGTGGTCACCTCCTGGGACGCCTTCACCGGCGAGAACTTCCGGCGCGGCGGCTTCCTGCCGCAGGAGGAGCGGTACTCGCGGGCCAAGGAGTTCCTGGAGACGGCCCACGAACTCTTCGACTCCTGGCACGGTGACGAGATCGTCGCCGACCAGGAGACCGGCGTCTTCCTGCGGGACGCCAAGGCCGGCGCCTTCGTCCACACCGGGCAGCACTTCGACATCCACGGCCGGTTCAACGTGCCGCGCTCCCCGCAGGGCCGCCCCGTCATCTTCCAGGCCGGCGACTCCGAGGAGGGCCGCGAGTTCGCCGCCTCCGACGCCGACGCCATTTTCAGCAGGCACGCCACCCTCGAAGCGGGCCGCGCCTTCTACACCGACGTCAAGAGCCGCCTCGCCAAGTACGGCCGCACCCCCGGCCAGTTGCTGATCCTGCCCGCCGCCACCTTCACCCTCGCCGACACCGACGCCGAGGCGGAGGAACTGGCCAAGGAGGTGCGCCGCCAGCAGGTCAGCGGAGCAACCGCCCTCAGGCACCTGGAGTTCGTGTGGAACCGGGACCTGTCCGGCTACGACCCGGACGGGCCGCTGCCCGACATCGACCCCGACGTCAGCGGCGACCACATCTCCCAGGGCCGCGCCCAGGTCCGGATGTACCGGGACCCGATCGCCACCGCCCGCGAGTGGCGGGAACTGGCCGCCGCCAACAACTGGTCCATCCGCGACCTGGTCATCGAGACCGGCAACCGGCAGAACTTCATCGGCTCGGCCGAGACGATCGCCCGCACCATCAACGAGTTCGTGCAGACCGACGCGAGCGACGGCTTCATCCTCGTCCCGCACCTCACCCCCACCGGCCTCGACACCTTCGCCGACCAGGTCGTCCCGCTCCTCCAGGAACGGGGCGTGTTCCGCACCGAGTACGAGGGGCCGACGCTGCGCCACCACCTCGGCCTGGCCCACCCCGACGGCAGCACCCCCGGACCGAGGACCACCGATGCGACCAGCGCTCATCGCGACACCGGGCGGAAGGACCGCCACTGAACCGTCCGACGGTGCCACCGCCGTCCTGCGGGCCGTCCTGCGCGGCGGCCCGCTGGCGCGCACCGCGATCATCAGGGAGACCGGACTCAGCGCCGCCGCCGTGTCCCGGCACGCCGCCGAACTGCTCGCCATGGGACTGGTCTGGGAACCGCCCGAGCCGTCCCGGCGGCCCCGGCCGGGGCGCCCGCGCATCCCGCTGGACATCGAGACCTCCCACCATGTCGCGGCGGGCGTGCACATCGCGGTGCCCCGGCTGACCTTCTCCCTCACCGACCTGCGCGGCCGGGTCATCGCGCAGGAACGCGTGCCCAGGCCGCCCCAGCACGGGGCCGTCCTGCACGACGTGGCGGCCCGGCTGCCCGGGTTCCTGCGGCGGCACGCCCACGGGCGCTCCGTGCTCGGACTCGGCGTGGTCACGGGCGGCTGGGTCGACCCCGACGCCGGTGTTCTCGTGGAGAACTCCGCGCTCGGCTGGCGCGACATCCCGCTGCGGCGGACGCTGCAGCGGGTGGTCGGGCTGCCCGTCCACGTGGAGGGGCACGCGCGGGCGCTGGCCCAGGCGGAGCTGCTGTTCGGCGCGGTGCCCGGGGACGACCTGGTGCACCTGTTCGTCGGCAACGCGGTGGACGCCGCCATCGCGACCGGCGGCATCGTCCTCCAGGGCCGCCGCCACGGCGCCGGAGGCATCGCCCACCTGCCCGTGCCGGGCTCCCACGAGCCCTGTACGTGCGGTCGGAGCGGCTGTCTCCAGGCCACCGTCTCCGACCGGGCCGTCGCCCAACGCGCCGTCGCCGCCGGGATCATCGACCGGCCCGACTTCCAACTCCTCGTCCGCGTCGCCCAGGACGGCGACTCCCGCGCGCTGGAGCTGTGCCGCACCCGGCTCAGGCTCATCGCGCACGCGGCCCGGCCCCTGCTGGACCTCATCAGCCCGGACTCCCTCGTACTCACCGAGTCCGCCACCATCCATCTCCCGTACCTGTTGGTGGAGTTGACGCGCGAGCTGGCGGGCGACGGTGAGCAGGTGCGGACCGGGTCCTTCGGCATCCACACGCTCGCGGTGGCCGCGACCGCTCCGGTGCTGTCCGCCGTGTACCGGGACCCGCTGGGGCTGCGTACCGCGGGGAGCGCCGCCCGCTAGCCGGGGTTTCTTCCGCGCCGCCACAAAACATTGTCCGCGCCGGGCCACCGCGCCAGACTTCTCCCATGGACGCACAGCAGAAGGCCACGATCCGGGAAGCCGCAGGCCGGCACCCCGTGAACGTCTTCCGTGCGCACCACTTCGCCGGACTGGGCTGTCGTACCCACTGACCGGCTCCCCGCCGACGCGCCTGCGCGCGTCCGCCCCGCGACGGTGACCACCGCGCGCCTCCTCACCTGAACGCACACCTGCGCGCCCTCGCACGACAGGTCACTCCGTCACGCCCTCGCGCCCTCACACCCTCGCGGGCCGAATTCCTGTGTCCGCCAGACCCGTGCCCGCCACGCCCATGTCCGCCACGCCCATGTCTGCCACGCCCATGTCCGCCACGCCCATGTCTGCCACACCTGTCTCAGCCATGCCCGAAAGGACTCCGCAACCATGAGCAAGCTCTCCGTCCGCCGCGTCGCCGGCCACATCGGTGCCGACATCGACGACGTCGACCTCTCCCAGCCGCTGTCCACCGAGACCGTCGAGGAGATCAAGCAAGCCCTGCACCGCCACAAGGTGGTCTTCTTCCGCGGGCAGCGCCTCGACCACGCCTCCCAGATCGCCTTCGCCCGCCACTTCGGCGACCTGACCTACGCCCACCCGCACGACGACGCCCCGCCGGAGGACCACCCGGAGATCTTCACCATCGACCCGCGCCGCTTCGAGGAGCGGTACGGCAAGACCTTCCGGGACGAGTACCGCAAGCGCCAGTACAGCTACTTCGACGGCTGGCACACCGACGTCACCGCCGCCGTGAACCCGCCCGCCGCCTCCATCCTGCGCGCCGAGACCGTCCCCGAGTTCGGTGGCGACACCCAGTGGACCAACCTCGTCGCCGCCTATGAGGGGCTGTCCGCGCCGGTGCGCGCCTTCGTGGACACCCTGCGCGCCGAGCACCGCTACGGCGGCAGCCGTCCGGTCGGTGAGGACAGCGCGTACGCCCGCCGCGTCAACGACAACCTGCTCGTCTCCGTGCACCCCGTGGTGCGGGTGCACCCCGAGACGGGGGAGCGGGCCCTGTTCGTCAACCCCGGTTTCACCAGCCACATCGTCGGCGTCAGTGCCGCCGAGAGCCGGCGCATCCTGGATCTGCTGTACGCCGAGATCACCCGGCCCGAGTACACGGTGCGCTTCCGCTGGGAGCCCGGACACGTGGCGTTCTGGGACAACCGGGCCACCGCCCACCTCGCCCCGCGCGACCTGGAGCACCTGGACGTCGAGCGCCGGCTGCACCGGGTCACGCTCATCGGGGACGTGCCCGTGGGCCCCGACGGACGCGAGTCCGAGCTGGTCGCCGGACGCGCCTTCACCGCCGACCACCGCGTCGCCGTCGCCGCCGGCTGACGACCACGTCGTCTCGCTGCCCCCTGACCACCGCCGCGCACACGCAAAGGTTCCCCGACACCGCCATGTCCCCATACCAGTCAAGACCCTTGAACCGCCGAGGCTTCCTCGCCCTGGGCAGCGGCGCGCTGCTGACCCTCGCGGGCTGTGCCTCGTCCGACGACACGGACGCCACGACGGTCGGCGCGCTGCCGACCGCGGCACCCGACAAGAGCACCACCCTGCGCCTCGGAGTGGCCACGACCGAGGCCCAGTTGAAGGCCGAACCCTCGCTCGGCCCGGTCCCGTTCCGCACCGAGTGGGTCCGGCTCAACGGCGGCCCGGAGACCATCCAGGGCTTCCGCGCCGGCGCGGTCGACCTGGCGAGCAACGCCGGGATGCCGCCGATCCAGGCACATGACATCGGCGTCGAGGCCAGGATCGTCGCCATCTCCCACAACACGGCCGTCAACTACATCCCGACCACCCGGCCGGGCAGCGACATCAGGACGGCGAAGGACGTCGTCGGCAAGAAGATCGGCTTCTCGCAGGGCCAGGCGCAGGGCGTCACGATCCTGAAGTGGCTGAAGGACAACGGCATCTCCCACAAGGACGTGGAACTGGTCCCGCTCCCGAGCGCCCAGTTCCTCACCGCCCTCCAGGGCAAGCAGGTCGACCTCGCCCCGCTGACCGAGCCGTCCCTGACGAAGTACCTGGAGCAGTACGAGAAGGACGGCGCCCGGGCCCTGCCCACCGACGTCCAGGACCTGCTCAGCCTGCTGTGGGCGCCGACCTCCGTCCTCGCCGACGACAAGAAGGCGGCGGCGGTCCGGGCGTTCATCCCGATCTGGGTCAAGGGCAACAACTGGTCCTGGGAGAACCCGGAGGAATGGATCGAGTCCTACTACGTCAAGGACCAGGGCGTCTCCAAGGAGGACGGCGAGCGGATCGTCAAGGCCCGCAGCAAGCCGCTGTACCCGACGAACTGGGACTCCTCCATCGCCTGGGAGCAGTCCATCGCCGATCTCATGTCCGGCGCCGGCTTCGTCAAGGAGTTCGACGTGAGCGTGCTCTTCGACCGGCGTTTCGAGCACATCGCCGCCGAGGCCGCCGCCGCCGAGTACCGCGGGCAGGCCTGACATGGGCGAATACCTCTGGTACATCCCGAACACCGTCGAGCCCGGTCACCGCGGTGACGACACCGTCGACGGCTGGGGCACCCTCGACCACTCCACCGAACTGGCCCGCGCGGTGGAGGACCACGGCTGGGCCGGGGCCCTGCTCGGCACCGGCTGGGGGCGGCCCGACACCTTCACCGTCGCCGCCTCCCTCGCCGCCCGTACGACGACCTTCAAACCGCTGATCGCGATCCGGCCCGGCTACTGGCACCCAGCGAACTTCGCGTCCGCCTCGGCCACCCTGGACCGGCTCAGCCGGGGCCGGGTCCTGGTCAACATCGTCAGCGGACTCGACGACGCCGCCTCCTACGGCGACGGCGAGTTCGACCAGTCCCGCCGCTACGACCGCACCCTGGAATTCCTCCGACTGGTCCGCCGCCTGTGGACCGAGGAGGAGGTCACCTTCCACGGCCAGCACTACCAGGTCGAGAACTCCCGCGTCCGGCCCCGCCCTTGGGGAGCCGAGCAGGGACACCACCCGCGCCTGTACTTCGGCGGCGCCAGCACGGCCGCCGAACGGGTCGCGGCACGCGAGGCCGACGTCCAGCTGTTCTGGGGCGAGCCCCTGGACGGCGTCGCCGAGCGCATCGACCGGCTGAGGGCACTGTCCGACTCCCTCGGCCGCACGCACCGCCCGCTGGAGTTCGGGCTGCGCGTCACGACCCTCGTCCGGGAGACCTCGGAGGAGGCGTGGCGGGCGGCCGAGGAGAAGGTCGCCCGTATGGCACAGGCGGACCCGCGGGTCCAGGAGGCGTTCCGGCGCCGTACCGCCGTCGGCCAGCAGCGTCTGCTCGACCTGGCGGACCGCGGCGACGTCCTCGACAGCTGCCTGTACACCGCGCCGGGCCGTTACGGAGGCGGCGGCGCCGGTACGACCTGGCTGGTCGGCTCCGCCCAGGAGGTCGCCGACGCCCTCGACAAGTACCGGGCGCTCGGCGTCACCCACTTCGTGCTGTCGGACACCCCGTACCAGCGGGAGATCGCCCGCGTCGGCGACAGCCTTCTGCCCCTGCTCGGAGCAACCCCGACGGAGGTCCCGGTATGACCGCGCTCCTGCACGACACCACCTCGCTGCGCGCCGTTTACGGCGCCTTCCCCACCGGAGTCGCGGCCGTCGCCGCGCTCGTCGACGGGGCCCCGGTCGGCCTCGCCGCCAGCTCCTTCACGACCGTCTCCCTGACGCCGCCCCTGGTCTCGGTGTGCATGGCGCACACCTCCAGCACCTGGCCGGTGCTGCGGCGCGCCGAACGCCTCGGCGTCAGCGTGCTCGCCGCGGACCAGGGGCCGCTGTGCCGGCGGCTCGCCGGTCCGAGCGAGGAGCGCTTCACCGCCACCGAGTGGACCACCACCCCGGAGGGCGCGGTCCTGCTGCCCAGCGCAGCGGCCTGGTTCGAGTGTTCCGTCGACAACGAGGTTCGCGCCGGGGACCACGACATCGTCGTGCTCCGCGTCCACGACCTGCGTCTGGACCGGGACGTGGACCCACTGGTCTTCCACTCCAGCGCGTTCCGCTCGCTCACCCCCCGACCCCAGGAGCCCCGATGACCTTCGACCTCTCCGCCCGCAGCGGCGCGGGCACGACGGCCACCGCCACCAAGGAACCGCCCCCGAGGACGGACACCCTGGTCCCGGCGCTCCAACGGCGCCTCGGGCGCGGCAGGTCGATCCCCTTCGGCCGGCTCCTCGGCCCGCTGCTCCTCATCGCGCTGTGGTGGCTCGCCTCCGCGGCCGGCTGGCTGGACCCGCGCAAGCTGTCGTCCCCCGGCTCGGTCCTCACCTCCGCCCAGGAGCTGTGGAGCAGCGGACGCCTCCAGGACAGCGTGCAGACCTCCCTGACCCGCGCCTTCCTCGGCCTGCTCATCGGCGTCGCGGCGGGCGTCGTCCTGGCCCTCGCCTCCGGGCTGTCCCGCACCGGCGACGCCTTCGTGGACGGCACCCTCCAGGTCAAACGGTCCATTCCCAACCTCGCCCTGCTGCCGCTGCTCATCCTCTGGCTCGGCATCGGCGAGACCATGAAGGTCGTCGTCATCGCGCTCGGCGTCCTGGTCAGCATCTACATCAACACCCACGCCGCGCTCGTCTCCATCGACGCGCGCTACGTGGAACTCGCCGAGGCCCAGCGCCTGTCCCGCTGGCAGTTCCTGCGCAGGGTCGTCCTGCCCGCCGCCCTGCCCGGCTTCTTCACCGGCCTGCGGCTCGCCGTCACCGCGGCCTGGCTCGGCCTGATCGTCGTCGAGCAGATCAACGCCACCTCCGGCATCGGCTACATGATGTTCCAGGCCCAGCAGTACGCCCAGTCCGGCATCATCCTCGTCGGCCTCGTGCTCTACGGCACCTTCGGATTCGCCTCCGACGCCCTCGTCCGCCTGGTGGAGGGGAGGGTGCTGTCGTGGCGCCGTACGATCACCGCCTGAGCGGCGCCCCGGCCGCCGCCGTCCGGATCAGCGGGCTCACCCGCTCCTTCGGGGACCGGACCGTACTCGACCGAGTCGATCTGACCATCGGGCGGGGCGAGTTCACGGCTCTGCTCGGCCGCAGCGGATCCGGCAAGAGCACGCTGCTGCGCGCGGTCGCCGGACTCGACCACAGCACCGTCGGCACGGGCGAGATCCTGGTCCCGGAACGGGTCTCGCTGGTCTTCCAGGACGCCCGGCTGCTGCCGTGGCTGCGGATCCTCGACAATGTCGTCCTCGGCCTGCCCGGCAAGGACGCCCGGGAACGCGGGCGCGTCGCCCTGGACGAAGTCCGCCTGGGCAACCGCGAGTCGGCCTGGCCGCACGAACTGTCCGGCGGCGAACAGCAGCGGGCCGCGCTCGCCCGCTCCCTGGTCAGCGAACCGGAACTGCTGCTCGCCGACGAGCCGTTCGGCGCCCTCGACGCGCTGACCCGCATCCGCATGCACCGGCTGCTGCGCCGTCTGTACGAGACGCACCGGCCCGCCGTGCTGCTGGTGACCCACGACGTGGACGAGGCGGTGACCCTGGCCGACCGCGTCCTCGTCCTCGACAACGGCGACTTCGCCCAGGACCTGCGCATCGACCTGCCCGCCGAACGCGACCCCGGCGACCCCCGCTTCCAGCACTACCGGACCACCCTGCTGGGCGCCCTGGGAGCCCTGACCGACCACCGCACGAAGGAACCGACATGAGCAAGCGCCCCGGACAACTCCACCTCAACGCCTTCCTGATGGGCGTCGGCCACCACGAGGCCGCCTGGCGGCTGCCGGAGTCCGACCCGTTCGCCTCCTGGGACGTCGAGCACTACCGCAACCTCGCCCGTATCGCCGAACGGGGCAGGCTGGACTCGCTGTTCCTCGCCGACAGTCCGGGCCTCATGGGCGACCCCGGGCGCAGGCCGGGCGGACGGCTGGAGCCGACGGTGCTGCTGACGGCGCTCGCCGGGGTCACCGAGCGGATCGGCCTGATCGCCACCGCCTCCACCTCCTACAACGAGCCCTACAACCTCGCCCGCCGCTTCGCCTCCCTCGACCATGTGTCCGGCGGACGGGCCGGCTGGAACATCGTCACGACCGCGGGCGCGGACGCGGCCCGCAACTTCGGCCTGGACGACACGCCCCTGCACAGGGAGCGGTACGAACGCGCCGACGAATTCCTTGAGGTGTCCACCAAGCTCTGGGACAGCTGGACCGACGACGCGATCGTCGCCGACAAGGCCGCCGGCGTCCACGCCGACTCCGCGAAGGTCCGCAGGATCGAGCACACCGGGCGGTTCTTCCGGGTGGCGGGCCCGCTGAACGTGCCGCGCTCACCGCAGGGCCATCCGCTGCTGGTGCAGGCCGGTTCCTCGCACAACGGCAGGGCGTTCGCGGCCCGTTGGGCGGAGGCGGTGTTCACCGCGCAGCAGACGCTCGCGGAGGCGCGGGAGTTCTACGCCGACCTGAAGAAGCGGGCCGCCGCCCTGGGCCGGGACCCGAACGGCGTCAAGATCCTGCCCGGCATCGTGCCGGTCATCGGCGAGACCGAGGCCGAGGCGGAGGAGCTGGACCGTGAACTCGACCGGCTGATCAGCCCCGAGTTCGCCAAGCGGCAGCTCGCCCAGACCTTCCGGCTCGACCCGGACGCCCTCGACCTGGACGCCCCGCTGCCCGAGAACCTGCCCTCCGAGGACGAGATCGAGGGTGCCAAGAGCCGGTACACCCTCATCGTGGACCTCGCCCGCCGGGAGAAGTTGACGGTACGGCAGCTCATTGGCCGCCTCGGCGGCGGGCGCGGGCACCGGACGTTCACCGGAACGCCCGTGCAGGTCGCCGACGCGATCGAGGAGTGGTTCGACAACGGCGCCGCCGACGGCTTCAACATCATGCCGCCGGTCCTGCCCTCCGGCCTTGAGGTCTTCGTGGACAAGGTCGTGCCGATCCTCCAGGAACGCGGTCGCTTCCGCACCGACTACACCGGCACCACCCTGCGCGACCACTACGGCCTGCCCCGCCCCGCCGACACCCTCACCACGGCACTGACCGAGCGGCAGTCCGCATGACCCGCCGTGCCCCAGTTCGCACGACCACCGGAAGGAACCCCGTGACCATCCCGTACCGCCCCTTCGGCCGCACCGGCGTGCAGGTCAGCGCGCTCGCCCTCGGCACGATGAACTTCGGCGCCCGGGGCAACCCGAGCCACGAGGACAGTGTGCGCATCATCCATCGCGCCCTCGACGCCGGGATCAACCTCGTGGACACGGCGGACGTGTACTCGCAGGGCGAGTCCGAGGTGATCGTCGGCAGGGCGCTCGAAGGCCGCCGCGACGACGTCTTCCTGGCCACCAAGTTCCACGGCCGGATGGGGGAGGACGTCAACCGGTTCGGCAACTCGCGGCGCTGGATCTTCCGCGCCGTCGAGGACAGCCTGCGCAGACTCCGGACCGACCACATCGACCTCTACCAGGTGCACCGCCCCGAGGAGGACACCGACTTCGACGAGACCCTGGGTGCGCTCACCGACCTCGTCCGCCAGGGCAAGGTCCGCTACCTCGGTACGTCCACCTTCCCGCCGTCCCGGATCGTGGAGGGCCAGTGGACGGCCGAGGCACGGGGACGCGAGCGGGTGGTGTCCGAACAGCCGCCGTACTCCATCCTGGCCCGCGGTGTCGAGGCCGAAGTCCTCCCGGTGGCGCAGCGGTACGGCCTCGCGGTGATCCCGTGGAGCCCCCTCGCCGGGGGCTGGCTCACCGGCCGCTACCGCTCGGGCGGCTCCCAGCCGGAGTCGAGCCGGGCGGCCCGCCAGCCGGGCCGGTTCGACATCGACAGCGCCGAGAACACGGCCAAGCTGGAGGCCGTGGAAGCCCTGGCCGTCCTCGCCGAACAGGCCGGACTGACCTTGATCGAGCTCGCCCTCGGCTTCGTCCTCGCTCACCCGGCGGTCACCGCGCCCATCATCGGCCCGCGCACGCTGTCCCAGCTGGAGGACCAACTCGGCGCGGCCGAAGCCCCGTTGCCGCCGGACGTGCTGGACGAGATCGACAAGATCGTGCCGCCGGGGACGACCCTGTCCGCGCGGGACGCCGGGTATGTGCCGCCCGCGCTGCGGGACGCTGCGGCACGGCGCCGGACGGGAGGCTGACCGGCACTCAGGAGGACTGAGCGCGGGCCACGCGGTCAGTGATGGTCGTCGTCATCCAGGTCGTCGTCGTCATCGTCGTCATCGTCGTCATCCAGGTCGTCGTCATCATCGTCGTCGTCGTGGCTCGCGCCGCCCTGTGGGAGACCGGGGGCCGTCTCCACCGCCGTGGCAGAGGCAGAGGCAGAGGGGGAGGCCGACGGGACGGCGGTGTCGGTGTCCGGGGGAGTCTCGGGGGCCGTCGGACTCGCGGGCTGCGCGGGACGGTCCGGCGGGGTCGCCGGCGTGACCTCCCCGGCCGTCTGCCCGGCCCCGGCCGGGGTGACGGTGATGCCGTCGGTGAGCAGTGCCATGCCCACCAGCACGCCGAGAAGCACCAGGCCCGCGGCGGCGGCCGTGGCGGCGGTGGCCCAGCGGTCGCCCAGCCGGTCCCACAGTCCGGCGCGCGCTTCGTCGGGGTCGTCGTCGGGGTCGCCCGGCAGCCGAGTCGACTGGGGGTAACTCGCGGGCGGCTGCGGGAGATCGGTGATGACAAAGGTCCGGTCGCGGGCGGCGGAGCCGTTGTCCGGGGTGTTCGGGTCGGAATCGGGTGTCACAGCGTCCTTCCTCACGGGGGGCCTCACGGGGGAAAGAGGGGTCGCTTACGCGTCAACACCCTAGGAGGGACGTCGCCTGCGCGGGGGCAGCGTTGGGCCAGCACTCGGTTAAGGGACGGCCAACATTCGTGGTGGATGAACGCAAACATCCGGCCGGACGTATGTGACGGCGGGCTGTCCGCGCGGACGTCCCGTGCTGCCTGCTGCACACAACCGGAGACTGGTGGGTCTGCTGCTATGCGTGTCTTGCTGATCGAGGACGACGACCGGGTGTCGGGGCCGCTGGTCGAGGGGCTGAGCAGGTTCGGTTTCACCGTCGACCTGGCCCGTACCGGCGCTGAGGGGCTGGCCGCCGGGGAGTGCGACATGGTCCTGCTGGACCTGGGACTGCCCGACATGGACGGCCTTGAGGTGTGCCGGGCGCTGCGGACGCGCTCCCAGGTGCCCATCATCATGATCACCGCGCGCAGCGACGAGGTCGACCGCGTCCTGGGCCTGGAGATCGGCGCCGACGACTACGTCTCCAAGCCGTTCGGCGTCCGCGAGCTGATCGCCCGCATCCGCGCCGTCACCCGCCGCGCCCAGGCCCCGCTGGTGGCGGCCGGCCCGGCACCGTCCCCGCAGCCCGGTGCCGCCGGCGGCGCCCCCGGCGTCCAGCGGATCGGCCCGCTCACCATCGACCGCCGCACCCGCCAGGTGTGCCTGGACGGCAACCCGGTCGCCCTCGCCCCGAAGGAGTACGACCTGCTGGTCTGCCTCGCCGACGACCCCGGCGCCGTCTGCACCCGCCAGCACATCCTGGACACCGTGTGGCAGCCGAACTACTTCGGCCCCACCAAGACCCTGGACGTGCACATCGCCGCGCTGCGGCGCAAACTCGGCGACTCCTCCTGGATCGACACCCTGCGCGGTGTCGGCTTCCGGCTCCAGGCGCCCGCCGCCCGGGACGCCGAGCCCGCCTGGCAGGGGCCTGCGCGGGACGTCCGGTGACCCGGCGCCTGCTGCTCAGCTACCTCAGCCTCACGCTGCTCGTCCTGCTCGCGCTGGAAGTCCCCCTCGGCTACTTCTACGCCCGGGGCGAGCTGTCCCGCTTTGAGGGCGACAACCGGCACGTCGCCGAGATGCTGGCGGGCTCGCTGGAGGACCGCATCGAACGGAGGCAGACGAAGGAACTCAAGGACCAGGTGGCCGCGTTCGCGCGGGAGACCGGGAGCCATGTCGTCGTCGTGGGCGGCGACGGACGCGTACTCGCCGACTCGCACGGCACCGTGGAGGCCGGTACGGACCTGTCGGCCGAGCCCGACATCGCCGCGGCGTTCGGGCAGCGCCACACCTCCGCCGCCGGGAGCAGTTCCGTCGTCGGCGGTGAGACCCTCGACGTCACCGTGCCCAACTCCTACGGCGCCAACGTCCGTTGCGTGGTCCGCGTCGCCTACCCCATGTCCCCGCTGGCATCGCGGATCCACGGCACCTGGACCACTCTCGGCCTCATCGGATTCGGTGTGCTGGTGGCCGTGGCGCTCATCGCGCTGGCGCTGGCCCGCTGGGTCACCCGCCCCGTGCGCGCCCTGGAGTGCGCCACCGCCGAACTCGCCGACGGCAGCGTCAAGGACCTGCCCGCCATCACCCAGGGCCCGCCCGAACTGCGACGCCTCGCCACCACGTTCGCCCGGACGGCGACCCGGCTCCAGCACCTGCTGCACGCCCAGCGGGCCTTCGCCTCCGAGGCCTCTCACCAGCTCAAGACACCCCTGACCGCGCTGCGCCTGCGCCTGGAGAACTTCGAGCCCTACCTCGACCCGCGTGCCCACGACAGCCTCGACGAGGCGATGCAGGAAGTGGAGCGCCTGGGCCGTATGGTGCAGGGGCTGCTGGCCCTGGCCCGGCTGGAGAACTCCGCCAGTACCCCCGAGGCCACCGCCCTCGGCGCCGTCGTCGCCGACCGGGCCGCCATCTGGTCCGCGTTCGCCGCCGAGCACCAGGTGCACATCGCCGTGACCGGGCAGGACGCCGGCGAGGTGTGGGCGCTGCCCGGCGCCCTGGAACAGGTCGTGGACAACCTCCTGTCCAACGCGCTCCGGGTCTCACCGCCGGGCGGCACGATCACCCTGGCCACGATGATCAACGGCGGCACCCGCGGGAGCTGGGCCGAACTGCACGTGATCGACGAGGGCCCCGGCATGACCCCGGAGGAACGGCAGCGCGCCTTCGACCGGTTCTGGCGGGCGTCCAGCACCTATCACGACGGCACGGGCCTGGGTCTGCCCATCGTGCAGCAACTCGTCCGGGCGGGTGGCGGTGACGTGGTGCTCGACGCCGCGCCCGGCGGCGGCCTCGACGCGGTCGTACGGCTGCGGGTCGTGGCCCCGCAGCGCCCGGCACCGAGCCGCGGCCCGCGCGCCACCGCGCGCAGGGCGGGGGCGAACGCCTTCTGACGGGGCGCCCGTTGCCGGGCCAGGAGAATTCAAGCGGAAGGTTAAGAACGGCAAGCTTTCGAGAGCGCACCGCCAACCCTTGGCTTTCCGCCTGGAATTCACCCGGCGCCGCCTCAAAACTCTGAAACGTCAGATCCATTCGACGTGAAGGAGTCGGCCATGCGGAAGAAGAACGCGATCGCCGCGATTGTCGTCAGCGGAATCATGCTGGGCGGTGCCGGCGTCGCCATGGGCGGCGAACCGTCCGGCACGACCCCCAACGGCAGCACGTCCGCGCAGGTCCGCTCGGACAGCTCCTCCGGTGTCAACCGGCAGTCCGATTCCGGCCTCGCGGTCGGGACCGTGGCCGCGGCCACCGACGCCGCCCTGCGGAGCGCGGGCGACGGCCGCGTCACCGAGGTCGCGATGGTGCAGAAGAACGGCACCACCGTCTGGAAGGTCACCGTCGAACAGAGCAGGCGAACAGTCCTGGTCACCCTGGACGCCACCACCGGTGCCGTCCTGTCCACCACCGACGCCGCCACCCTCGACAGCAACTGCGCCACCTCGCCCGGCACCGGCTCGGGCAGCAGCGCCGACGACGACGATGACGACTTCGACGACGACGATGACGATGACAACGACGGCGATGACGACGACGGCGATGACGACGGTCCGGACCGTGAGGGCGCCAACCCGAGCAAGTAGCCGAGCAGTTCCGTAAAAGGACCCATCGGAGAAAGAACGGGAAAGAACATCGTGACCCCCACGGACCGTTTCGTCAGAATTCTCGCCCTGGACGGTGATGGCCTGCTCGCCTCGGACGCCTACGGCCGAATTCACCGACTCGACCGGGAACTGCGCCCGGTGGCCTCCTCGCCCTTCGTCCGGCAGGGCCGCCCGCTCTACGGACTGGCCGTCGCGGAGGGCTGGGTGATCGGCAAGGACCGGATGGGCGCGGTGTTCCGCTGGTCCCTGGACACCCTGGACCTGGTCGACCGGCTGGACCCGGCGGCGATGGGCGACCGGTCCGGGCTGCGGCCCCGCGAGGAACCCTCCCCGTGCAGTTCCCGGGGCATCGGCAGCTGGCAGGACCGCGTATACGTCACCAGCGGCTACCACCGCCAGATGCTGGTGCTGGACCTGCACACCTTCGAGGTCCTGGAGATCCGGCCGAACATCTGCGGGGACAGCCCCATGGAATGGGCCTGCACCGAACACCCCACCCGGCACGCCGTGTCGGACAAGCGCGGGCACCTCAGGTTCGGCTCCTTCACCGACGGGGCCTTCCCCGACCTGGTCAAGCTGGACGACGGCAACATCCACCGGGTGCGCTACGACGCCCTGCACGACCGGTTCTGGGCCACCCAGGACTTCGGTGAGGGGGAGAACGCCGACATCGCCAACGGGGTCGTGGTGGTGAGCCCGACGGGGGAGAAGGAGGACGAGCTGCTGTTCGCCCGCGACGACGTGGAGTTCGTCGCCTTCTCGCCGGACTTCACCCGGGCCTACTCCGGCGGCTTCGACGGCGAACTGCACATCTTCGACAACTCCCGCCGGGAGCTGCGCATCTCACGCACCGTCACCGGCTTTCCCCATCAGCTCAGCGACCTGACGGTGGGCAACGCCGGCCAGGTGTACGTGCTGTGCCAGGACGGCACGGTCGTCGAACTCGACGCGGAGGGAGGGTTCGTACGCGACTCCGCGCACCGGCGCCAGGCGGTGTGGGACATCCAGCCGTCCCGGGAGGATCCGCGCACCCTGTACTGCGCCACCGACTCCGGCGTCGCCGTCGCCCGCGTGACGGACTCCGCCGCCGGACCGATGCTGCGCGTGGAGGCGGAGCACCGCACCGGAGGGGGCTTCACCCGGCGGGTGGCGCCGGTCGCCTCGGGCTGCGTCGGCATCACCCGCGACCGGGACGTCTTCCGCACCGACCGGGACGGCACACTGCGGTGGCAGGTCCGCCTGCCCGACCTGCCGCACACCGTCGCGGTCTCCCCGGACGGCGGCCGGGCGTTGGTCGCGACGAACGGCGGTGCCGTCGAACTCGACACCGCCGACGGCTCCCGCCTCGCCCGCTTCGACGTGGACGGCCTGCCCGTGTGGGCCACCGCCTACCTCCCGGACGGCGACCGGGTCCTGGTGACCAGGAACGGCGTCATCACCGTGCTCGACGCCACCGACGCGAGCCCGCGCTGGCGCTTCGACCAGGGCGAGTACCCCAAACGGGCCTGGGCGCAGGACAACCGGCTGTACGTCGTCGGCGACGGCGGCCTGAAGGAGATCGAGGTCGGGGTGGGCGTCGCCGCCCGCTGGTCCCGGCTGCTGTCGAACACGGTGGAGAACGCCGTCGTCTGCGACGGCCTGGTCCTCGCCTCCTCGTACGGCATGCAACTGGCCGCGTACGAGCACGCCGGGGTGAAGTTCGCCGGGCTGCTGGAGGACCTGCCGGACTATCCCAAGGCGCTCACCGTGATCCGGGACGCCGACGGCGCCCCCTACCTGCTGGTGGGCTGCCGCACCGGCCTGCTGTCCCTGTACCGCATGGACACCGGTGGCGGGCGCCCCGTCCTCACCAAGCTCCGCGACCACTGGCTGCCGCGCGGGCCGGTCCGGTACCGGCTGCGCCACCACGACCGCACTCCGGTACCGGCCGCTGCCGTCGGCTGAGCCCCGCGCCCGCATCACGAACCGAACCGAGGAGAGGAACCCTTGCGCGCCATCGATCTGAGGCCCGGACCGGAGGGGCATGCCGCACCCGTCACCGACGTCGCCTTCCGCCCCGACGGGAAGCGCCTGGCGACCTGCAGCTACGACGGGACCGTGCTGCTGTGGGACGTCGGCGACCCCGCCCGCCCGCGACCGCTGACCCGGCTGCACCACCGCCGCCTGGTCAACTCCGCCCGCTGGAACCCCGTACGCCCCGACATCCTGGCCACCGCCTCCGCGGACAAGACAGTGGCCGTCTGGCGGATCCCCGAACACCCCGGCACCCGGCGGCCCGAGCCGCTCACCGTCCTGGCCCGGCACACCGACGACGTCAACGCGGTCGCCTGGATGCCCGACGGCCACCGGCTGATCTGCGTCTCCGAGGACGGCCGGGCGACCCTGTGGGACACCCGCACCGGCACCTTCGAGGGCGAGGTGGGCTCCCACACCGCCCACTGCATGATGGTCTCGGTCAGCAGGGACGGCCTGGTCGCCACGGTCGGGGAGGACGGCCTGATCGCCGTACGCGACCCCGACAGCCCGGGCCGTGCGGCCGAGTACCACTGCACCGCCTCCGTCGAGGGCTGCGCCTGGTCGCACGACGGACGCACCCTGGCCATCACCCGTGACGACGGGATCGCCGAACTGCTCACCCCGCGCCTCGCGGTGCGCCGCAGCGTCACCGTCGCCGGGACCGCGGCACGGGCCGTGGCCTGGACCCGGGACGACAGCTCCTTCGTGGTCGGCGCCTACGACGGCTCCCTGCACGTGTTCGCCGCCGACGGCACCCGGCGGCACCGGTTCGGCGACCCCCGCATGTGGCCCCGTTCGGTGAGCGTGGCCCCGGGCGGTGTGGCCGCGGTGGGCAGCTTCTGGAACGGCCCTCACCTGGTGGACCTCACCACGGCCACCTCCCTGGCCGAGCCGACGGCACCCAACCACGGGCCGAACGCCATGGCGATGCTCGGCGGTGAACTGCTCGTCGGCTGCGACTCGGGCACGGTCATCGCCTTCGACCCCGACAAGGACGGCCCCGAGCGGCCACGCCTGCTGCCGGTCTCCGACAGCCCCGTCCTGTCGCTCACCACACGCGGACCGGACTTCTACGCGGGCACCTACGCGGGCTACGTGCACCGCTGCAACAACGAGGGTGAACTCCTCGCCGTCAGCGACCGGTTGGGCGCGCCCGTGCCCTCCCTGTGCCGCGTCGACGACCGGCGACTGGTGGCGGGCACCTACAACGGCGCCCTGATCGGCCTGGACGCCACCTCGCTGGCGGAGGTGGGCCGGGGCACCCCGCACGAGGGGTCGGTGAAGTCGCTCGTGCCGTTCGCGGGCGGTTTCGCCTCCGCCGCGACCGACCGTACCGTCGCCGTCGGCTCGTTGCGGGACCGGAGCGTGCTGTGGGAGCACGGCAACCTGGTCAACGCGGTCGCCACCCTCGGCGACCGGGTCGTCGCGACCGTCTCCCGCGACCACACCGTCAAGGTCGGGCTGCTGGAACGCGAGGCCGAAGGCGAGGGCTGGGAGGTGGTGCACCGGCAGACGCTCCTCGGCCCCGACGAGTCCGTCAAGTGCGTCTCCCTGCTGGGCGACCCGGACTCCCCGGTGGTGCTCGCCGGCTCCTACGACTTCGGCCTCTACCGCTGGCGCACCGACTGGGCGCACGGCACCGACCTCGCCTCGGGACGCCTGGTCGACGAGTTCCGGCAGGGCGTGTCCTGCATGCACCGCATCGACGAACGCCGGGTGGCGGTCGCGGGCTGGGACGGGCAGATCCTGGTCGTCGGCCTCGACGTGTCCGGTGAGGTCCGGGTGCTGCGCCGCTTCGACGTCGACACGCTGGTCCGGCGGGCCCGGCAGGCCGTCTGGGCGGTGGCCGGTTGAGCGCCGAACGTGGCTGCGCGCGGCACGCCGTCCGCAGCCTCGCCACCGCCCACCAGGAAGCCGCCGTACCGGCCGCGACGGTACGGACCCGGGTCCCCGTCACCCTGCGCCGCGCCCTGGGCCAGAGCACCGAACTGGTCACCTTCCACGGACTGCCCGACGACGGCGAGCACCTGGCCTGCCTCTTCGCCCCCTGGGACGACGCCGAGGCACCCTTGGTGCGGCTGCACAGCGAATGCCTCACGGGCGACGTGCTCGGCTCCACGCGCTGCGACTGCGGCCCCCAACTCGACGAAGCCCTGCGCATGCTGGCCGTCCACGGCGGCGCCCTGCTGTATCTGCGCCAGGAGGGACGCGGCATCGGCCTCTACAACAAGCTGGACACCTACCTGCTGCAGAACGAGGGCACCGACACCTTCGAGGCGAACCGGCTCATCGGCCGCGGCGCGGACGAGCGCGGCTACCTGACGGCCGCGGTCATCCTCCGCACCCTGGGCCTGGAACGGGTCCGCCTGCTCACCAACAACCCCGACAAGGTACGGCAGTTGCGCGCCCACGGCATCGAGGTCACCGAGACGCTGCCCACCGGCGTCCACCTGACCGCCGACAACGCCCGCTACCTGGCGGCGAAGGCCCGCAGCGGCCACCACCTCTCCCTGCCTACCCTCGACACGGAGGCCCCCGCATGAGACTGGAGGACGTAGCGGCCTCCCCCCACTTCAAGGAGCACGCCGCGCTCGCCGACCCCGGCCGCTTCGAGCTCCCCGTGGACGCGGCGGTGCGAACAGCCGCGCCGGATCCCGGGCAACTGGCGGCTCTCGTCGAGGACATCGCCGCCCCGCTCCCCGAACGCCTGGCCGCCGGCGGCATCCTCGCCCTGACCGGCGACCCCCGCATCACCGACATCCCGGCGGTGTGCGAAGTCCCGGGCGGCACCGTGGAGATCGGACTGCCCGAGACGGAGATCGACGCGGTCGTCGGCCGATGGGCCCACGTGGGCGTGGAACGCGAGTGGATCCAGAAGGAAGTCCCCGCCCACCACGTACGCCTGGACCCCTACCGGATCGCGACCTACCCGGTCACCAACCGCGAGTACTGCGCCTTCCTCCGCGACACCGGCCATCCCTCCCGCCCCACCACCTGGTACCTGGGCGCCTACCCCTACGCCCGCGCCAACCACCCCGTCGCCGGGATCCAGCCCGCCGACGCCGACGCCTACGCGGCCTGGCTGGCCCGGCGCACCGGCCTGCCCTGGCGGCTGCCCACGGAGGCCGAGTGGGAGTACGCGGCGGCGGGCCCGGACCGGCTCGCCCACCCCTGGGGCGACACCTTCGACCCGGCGGCCGCCAACACCCGGGAAACCGGCGTGCACACCACCACCCCGGTCGGTGCCTTCCCCGCGGGCCGCTCCCCGTTCGGCGCCCTCGACATGGGCGGCAACGTGGAGGAGTACGTGTCCGACACCTACCGCCCCTACCCCGGCGGCCCGTTCGTGCCCGACCACCTCGTCCAGACCATGGGTACCTACCGCGTCGCCCGTGGCGGAAGCTTCGCGCGCTTCGGCGACCTCACCCGCACCCGACGCCGCCACGGGCCCTTCCCCGGCCCGCTGTACCCGGCCGGATTCCGCCTCGCCCTGAGCGGAGTCGGTGACCCGAGGAAGGCAGCCGTATGACCGGCGACCTGTGGAAGAAGCTGACCAGCACCGTCGGCCTGGTCTGCACACGGCACGACGGTGTCACCAACGTCATGTCGGCGGAGTGGGCGTTCTTCGTCAACAAGCAGCCGCTGTACGCGGCGGTGGTCCTCGGCCCCCGCTCCGCCACCCGCCGGCTCATCGAGCGCAGCGGCGAGTTCTCGGTCACCCTGTGCGCCGAGGACCAGGCCGAGATCGCCGACTTCGCGGGCAGCCACTCGCTCACCGACATCGACAAGACCGCCGGCGAACCGATCCGCCTCGGCGAGCCCTCGGCAACCGCCACGCCCTGGGTGACGGGCGGCGTCGCGGCGGTGGAGTGCCGGCTGCGCCGCACCGTCGACCTCCCCGTCCACACCATGTACGTCGGTGAAGTCGTCGCCGAGCACGTGCCGGACCGTCCGCGCCGCCCCCTGGTCAAGCACGGAGCGATGTACGGACTGGGCGACCCTCTCGTACGCACCGCCGTGGTCGCCTCCGCCGAACTGCGCCCCGGGGGCGTCCTCCGGGTGGCGGCCACCGCCCCGGCCCACCACGGCACACGCACCTGGCGAGTCACCCTCCTCGACGCCGACGGCGCCCCGACCCCGCTGGGCTCCCACCCGTCGTCCGCACACGGCGACCTGCTGGTGGACGTTCATCCCCCGTGCGCGGTGGAGCCGGGGTGCCGGGTGAGGGTGGAGACACAGGACGCGAAACCAGGGTTCTCGGCCATCTCCGGAGCGGCCCGGTGAACGAGCTGCGCATCGCGGTGGCACAGACCCCGGCCCGCTCCCTCGACCTCACCGGCAACGCCCGTACGGCAGCGGCGAAGGCGGCACAGGCGGCACGCGCCGGGGCCGGGCTGGTCGTGCTGCCCGAACTGCACCTGTGCGCCTACGACTTGCCGGGGCTCGCGCGGCACACGTACGCCGCGACGGTGCACGCGGACGAGGACCGGACCGTCACGGACGTCCGGCTGTCCCCGCTCGCCCGCGCCGCGACCGAGCACGCCGTCACCGTCCTCGTGGGCGCGGCGGTCCGCCACCCCGACGGCAGCCTCACCAACTCCCTCCTGGCCGTCGACCCCGGCGGCGGCATCACGGTCCCCTACGACAAACAGCACCTGTGGCACGACGAGGAAGCGGCCCTGTTCACCGCCGGTACCCGGCCGGGCGTCCTCACGGTCGGCGGCCGACGGCTGGGCCTCGGCATCTGCTACGACATGTCCTTCCCCGAACACGCCCGCGCCGCGGCCGTATCGGGCGCCGAGGCCCTGGTGTACCCGGCCGCCTTCGCCACCGGAACCGAACACCGCGCCGCGATCTACCTGAGGGCCCGCGCCCTGGAGAACACGGTCTACACGGTCTTCGCCAACGCCATCGACGGCCCCGCGCAGCGCCCCTGCGAGGGCGCCGGAGCGGTGTACGCGCCCGACGGGTCGACGGTGGCGGAGGCGGAACCCGGCGCGGACACGATCCTCTACGCCGACCTGACCGCCAAGGCCCTCTCCGACACCCGCCGCCACCTGCGCATGCTGGCCGAGTACCGGGCGTCGCTGTCGGCGGGACCACCCTAGAAGCTCCGAAAGTTTCGGAGAAGATTCGGAAACTTCTTGCGCCCGAAGGGTTGACGGTCCATCGTCAAAGACCCAATCCTCCTGTCTGGGAAACCGCAAGCGAGTCGAAATTTCGGACGTCCGCCGTGCGGGTGCGGACGGCGCTTTCCCCGTGCTCAGGTCATTCCGTGATTTCCGCACTGGAACCTTGGAGGCACCTACATGGGCCGCTACGCCCTCCCCGGACCCGAAGTCCGCCGAAAAGCCCGCGGACTGCTGCTGGCGCTGGTCGCCGGCATCCTCGGTGTGGTCACCGCACTGGTCGCCCCGCCGTCCGCGCACGCCGCCGAGAGCACCCTGGGCGCCGCGGCGGCGCAGAGCGGCCGCTACTTCGGCGTCGCCATCGCCTCGGGCAAGCTCGGCGACTCGGCGTACACCTCGATCGCGAACCGTGAGTTCAACTCGGTCACGGCCGAGAACGAGATGAAGATCGACGCCACCGAGCCGCAGCGCGGCCAGTTCAACTTCACCGCCGCCGACCGCGTCTACAACTGGGCCGTGCAGAACGGCAAGCAGGTGCGCGGCCACACCCTGGCCTGGCACTCCCAGCAGCCCGGCTGGATGCAGTCCCTCAGCGGCAGCACGCTGCGCCAGGCGATGATCGACCACATCAACGGGGTGATGGCCCACTACAAGGGCAAGATCGCCCAGTGGGACGTGGTGAACGAGGCGTTCGCCGACGGCAGTTCGGGCGCCCGCCGCGACTCCAACCTGCAGCGCACCGGCAACGACTGGATCGAGGTCGCCTTCCGCACCGCGCGCGCCGCCGACCCGTCCGCCAAGCTCTGCTACAACGACTACAACGTGGAGAACTGGACCTGGGCCAAGACCCAGGCCATGTACAACATGGTGCGCGACTTCAAGCAGCGCGGCGTACCGATCGACTGCGTCGGCTTCCAGGCGCACTTCAACAGCGGCAGCCCTTATGACAGCAACTTCCGCACCACGCTGCAGAACTTCGCCGCCCTCGGCGTCGACGTGGCGGTCACCGAACTCGACATCCAGGGCGCCCCGGCCTCGACCTACGCCAACGTGGTCAACGACTGCCTGGCCGTGTCGCGTTGCCTCGGCGTCACGGTCTGGGGTGTGCGCGACAGCGACTCCTGGCGCTCGGAGCAGACGCCGCTGCTGTTCAACAACGACGGCAGCAAGAAGTCCGCCTACACCGCCGTCCTCAACGCTCTCAACGGCGGCACCACCACGCCCCCGCCGACCGAGGACGGCGGCCAGATCAAGGGTGTCGGCTCGGGCCGCTGCCTGGACGTCCCCAACGCCAGTACCAGCGACGGCACCCAGGTCCAGCTCTGGGACTGCCACAGCAACAGCAACCAGCAGTGGACGTACACCGACGCCGGTGAACTGAGGGTCTACGGCAACAAGTGCCTCGACGCCGGCGGCACCGGCAACGGCACCAGGGTCCAGATCTACAGCTGCTGGGGCGGCGACAACCAGAAGTGGCGCCTCAACTCCGACGGCACGATCGTCGGCGTGCAGTCGGGCCTGTGCCTCGACGCGGTGGGCGCGGGTACCGCGAACGGGACGCTGATCCAGCTGTACTCCTGCTCCGGCGGGAGCAACCAGCGCTGGACCCGTACCTGATCCGTCCTCGGACCCTGACGAGGGGCCCGCGTCCGTGCGCTGCGGCGTCGGACGCGGGCCGCCTTCGTTCTTCGCCGAGTGCGCCGCGGGCGGTTCCGAGTTTTGCCGGGAATAAATTCTTGCGGTGTCCCGGCGTTTCTCCGGTAAGTTTCCTCGGTGTTTCCGGGCGGGGCCGAAGTGGGTACGGGACGGGGCGGGGATTCCGGTAGCAAATCCTGCGGAGGCGCCTCAGGGAGGGGGCTCCGGGTCCGGGGGTCTGATCGCAGGGCGGTTCGGAGTACCCCGGATCCGAATCTTCAAACCGCACGCTTCTCATTGTTATCTTTCCGTGATGAAGGGCGGGCGCGGACTGCATGACCGTTCGGTCGTCCCGAGGGGATGTTTCGGCTCCGGTTGGGGACGTCTTGTCTTAGTCGCAGGTCGTAGGCGCGTTGAAGGCTCTACGCCTGCCCGTGATACAGGGTTGTCATGACCGTGCTGTGTGGTTGTCACGTGGGGGTGCGGTACCCGCCGGTGCGGGCGTGACCGTACCGAACCCCGGCACCGAACCCCCGCTACGCGCGATGACCGAACCCGCCCGCCCCAGACACCGCAGTGTTTCCCCGTCGGTCCGGACCTTCGTTGACTCCCCGGACGCGGCCCACCTAATGTCGCCGCCATCGACGCAGATAAACGAATGGAACGAACGTGCCGTGGCGGCCGCTTCCATTTCTTCGCTGCATCGCATTCCGAGCACGTGTGACGTCCAGGAGGGGATATTTCCATGCTCCCGCACGCCGACAGGTCGACAAAGGTCAGTGGTCATCCGGAATTCCCGCGCAGCGCCCGTCGAGGGGACCGGCGCCCGACCGCTTCGCAGAATGTCACCTGCATGGCGAGCCTCAACCCCGGGCTCAAGATAGAGGCGGCCAACGCCGACTTCTTCCGGCACGTCGCACTGCCCTCCACGGAGGTCTGCGGCCGCAGCATCTACGACGTTCTGCACCCCAGCGCCCGCAACGTGCTGTCCAAGCACTTCTCCCACCTGTCGAACGGCCACGGCAGCCGCTTCGTCGAGCGGGTGGTCGCGATGCGCGGTCACGACCGGGTCTTCTCCGCGGAGTTCACCGGCATCGCCGTCAAGGGCGAGGGCGACGACCTGTCCGGCGTCGTCGTCCTGATGAGCCCCGACGACGAGCCCGCCGAGGCCGCCGAGCGGCCCGCCAAACCCACGCCCCTGCTCACCGCCCTCGACGCCCGCATCCTTGAGGGCGTCGCCACCGGCGCCTCGACCGTGCAGCTCGCCTCACGGCTCTACCTCAGCCGACAGGGCGTCGAGTACCACGTCGGCCTGATGCTCCGCCGGTTCAAGGCCCCCAACCGCGCCGCGCTCGTCTCCCGCGCCTACTCCATGGGCGTGCTCACCGTCGGTAGCTGGCCGCCCCGTGCCGTACCCGACTTCGTGAAGTGAACCCCGTACCCCTCATCAACGAGTGAGACCCCTCATCAACGAGTGAGGCAGCAGCCGCCGCCACGGCTCTGCGACGCCGGCTTCCCCGTCCCCACGGGGAGGCCGGCGTTCGTCGTCGTACCGGTCAGCGGCGGTGCCCACCGATGCCCTCGTCGTCGGCGTCCGGCCACGGGGTGTGCTCCAGCGGCGAGTCGGGCACCGGGATCGGGACCAGCTCCCGTGCCTCCCCACGCGCCTTGCGGGCGGCCGTCACCGGCAGGTCCTCCATGTCCACCCGGAAGCGGTCCAGGTCGTTCATCAGCCTCCGGATGTAAGGGGAATCGCCGTCGGCCGACCGCAGCGACTCGACGCTGCCGTGCAACCTCGCCAGTGCGGAGCGCACCTCCGCCAGCTTCGCGCTCATCTGCATCCCTCCGTCTTCGGGGCCGGACAGGTGTCGGCACGCCCGCCGCACGCACGCCGGGCCGGCACCACCCGGCCGGGCGGCACCGCCTCATTGAGAAGGACCGGCCCCGTCGAGCGCAACACCCGCCCCCGCCCGGACGCCGATGTCTGGGCGTTTCCCGAAACCCCCGGTCACAGCGCCGAGTTCGGCCCCGTCCGACGCCCACGGAATCTAGGGGGCGCCCTAGTGGGTGCGCACCTAGCGTGAGGAGCCCGACGGCCCGGGAACCCCCCAGCCCTGCCCGACCGGCCGGAACGCGCCGCCGACCACGCAGTGCACCGGACACCCGCCGTCAGCACGCGCTGCCCGACGTCCGCGGGCCCACAGGGCTGGGCCGACAAGCTGGTGGAGTGGAATGAGCGAGTCAGAACGCACCCGGTACGGGCTCAACGCCGCGCCCCAGCGCGCCATCGCCGTCATCGGCCTGGCCTGCCGGCTGCCCGGCGCCCCGGACGCCGACGCCCTGTGGCGGCTGCTGCGCTCCGGCGAGAGCGCCGTACGCCCCACGCCCGCCGACCGGCTGGAACTCGCCGGAGCCCCCGCCGAGGCAGACCCCGGCGACGACACCCCCCGCTGGGGCGGCTACCTCGACGACGTCACCGGCTTCGACGCCGCCTTCTTCGGCATCTCGCCCCGCGAGGCCGACGCCATGGACCCCCAGCAGCGTCTGGTGCTCGAACTCGCCTGGGAGGCCCTGGAGGACGCCCGCGTCCTCCCCGCCCGCCTCGGTGCCACCAGCACCGGCGTCTTCATCGGCGCGGCCCACGACGACTACGCCACCCTCGCCCACGGACTCGACCCCGCCGGCGTCACCCACCGGTCCTTCACCGGAACCCACCGCGCCCTCATCGCCAACCGGATCTCCTACCTGCTCGGCCTGCGCGGCCCCAGCCTCACCCTCGACTCCGCCCAGTCGTCCTCCCTCGTCGCCCTCCACCTCGCCTGCGAGAGCCTGCGCGGCGGCGACAGCGACCTCGCCCTCGTGGGCGGCGTCAACCTCCAACTCGCCCCGCAGAGCAGCCTCTTCCCCCACCGCTTCGGCGCCCTCTCGCCCGACGGCCACTGCTACACCTTCGACGCCCGCGCCAACGGCTACGTCCGCGGCGAGGGCGGCGGCCTCCTCGTCCTCAAGCCCCTCGACCGCGCCCTCGCCGACGGCGACCCCGTCCGCGCCGTCATCCGCGGCAGCGCCCTCAACAACGACGGCGGCGGCACCACCCTCACCGCCCCCGACGCCGCCGCCCAGGAAGACGTCCTGCGCCGCGCACTGCGCAACGCCAAAGCCGCCCCCGACGACATCCAGTACGTCGAACTCCACGGCACCGGAACCCCCGTCGGCGACCCCGTGGAGGCGGGCGCCCTCGGCGCCGTCCTCGGCACGGCGCGAGCCGAGGACGCGCCGCCACTGCACGTCGGCTCCGTGAAGACCAACATCGGCCACCTGGAAGGCGCCGCCGGCCTCGCCGGTCTCATCAAGACCGTCCTCGCGCTCCAGCACCGCGAGCTCCCGCCCACCCTCAACCACGAGACCCCCAACCCCGACATCCCCCTCGACGCCCTCCGCCTGCACGTCCCGACCCGCCTCGGCCCCTGGCCCCGCCCGGACGCCCCCCTCGTCGCCGGCGTCTCCGCCTTCGGCATGGGCGGGACCAACGCGCATGTCGTGCTGGAAGAAGCGCCGAGCACGGCTGAGCCGGAAGACCGGTCGGAGCCGGTGTTCGCGGCCGGTGGTGTGGTGCCGTGGGTGGTGTCCGGGCGTGGCCGGGAGGGGCTTGCCGGGCAGGCGGGGCGGCTGGCCGCGTTCGCGTCGGAGGCCGAGGGCGGTATGCGGCCCGGGGACGTGGCCTGGTCGCTGGCCGCCACCCGTACCGCGTTCGAGCACCGTGCGGTCGCCTTCGGGAATGACCTGGCCGAAGTCACCGACCGAGTAACCGAATTGGCGTCGGGTGCGGTGTCGGCGTCCGGTGTGGTGCGGGGTTCGGTCGCCCCGGGTGCGGATCGTGTGGTGTTCGTGTTCCCGGGTCAGGGGGCTCAGTGGGCCGGTATGGGGCGGGAGTTGTGGGATGCCTCGCCGGTGTTCGCGGAAGCCATGGAGGCGTGCGAGCGGGCACTGGCCCCGTTCGTCGACTGGTCGCTGAGCGAAGTCGTACGCGGTGGGCGTGAGCTGGCTGACGTCGATGTCGTGCAGCCCGTGTCCTGGGCTGTGATGGTGTCGCTGGCCGCGGTGTGGCGGGCGTGCGGTGTCGAGCCTTCCGTTGTCGTGGGGCATTCGCAGGGTGAGATCGCCGCTGCTGTGGTCGCGGGCGGCCTGTCGCTGGAGGACGGTGCGCGGGTTGTCGCGCTGCGGTCCAAGGCGATCCGGGCCATCGCGGGCCGGGGCGGCATGGTCTCCCTCGCGCTGTCCTCGGGGCAGGCCGAGAGCCTTGTCGCGCAGTGGGGCGGGCGTATCGACATCGCGGCCGTCAACGGGCCGTCGTCGGTGGTCGTCGCGGGTGACGCGGACGCACTGGACGAACTGATGGCCCACTGCGAGGGCGGTGACGCCCGGGCACGGCGCGTTCCGGTGGACTACGCCTCGCACACCTGGCATGTGGAGGCCATTGAGGGCGAGCTGGCGCGGGCTCTCGGTCCGGTCGTGCCGCGCACCGGTGAGGTGCCGTTCTTCTCGACCACCGAGGCCGAGCTGATCGACACCGCCCGGCTGGACGGCGGGTACTGGTACCGCAACCTGCGCCGGCGCGTCCGCTTCGCCGACGTCGTCCACAGGCTCACCGAGCAGGGCTACTCGGCGTTCGTCGAGGTCAGCTCACACCCGGTACTCGGGATGCCGGTGCAGGACGCGGCCCCGGACGCGGTGGTCGTGGGCACCCTCCGCCGCAACGAGGGCGCCCGCTTCCTGACCTCCCTCGCCGAGGCCTGGGTACGCGGCATCCCCGTCGACTGGACGCGTGTTCTGGCCGGACAGGGCGGTCGTACGGTCCCGCTGCCGACGTACGCCTTCCAGCGCCGCCGGTACTGGCTGGACGGTGAGGCGTCGCGCCGCACGGTGTCGTTCGCACCGCCTTCCGACGCGGCGGGGCAGGCGCCCGTACCGGGGCACGGAGACCTGCTCCAACTGATCCGGGCGCACGCCGCGGCCGTGCTCGGGCATGCCGGGCCCGGCGACGTGGACGCCACCCTGACCTTCAAGGCACTGGGCTTCGACTCGGCGACCTCGGTCGAACTGCGGAACCGGATCGTCGCCGACACCGGCGCCTCCCTCCCCGCATCGGTGCTCTTCGACCACCCGACCCCGCGAGCCCTCGCCCGGCACCTGCGCCAACTGCTCGACGGAGGCGCCGAGGCGGAGACGGAGATGGAGCGCAGGACGAGAGCCGACGAGGATCCCGTCGCCGTCGTGGCCATGGGCTGCCGGCTGCCCGGTGGCATCCGCACGCCCGAGGAACTGTGGGACCTGCTGGCGACCGGCGGAGAGACCGTGTCCGCGTTCCCCGCGGACCGGGGCTGGGACCTGGAGAACCTGTACCACCCCGACCCCGGGCACCACGGGACGACGTACGCCCGCGCCGGTTCGTTCCTGTACGACGCCGCCGAGTTCGACCCGTTCTTCTTCGGCATCTCGCCCCGCGAGGCCGAGGCCATGGACCCGCAGCAGCGGCTGCTGCTCGAAGCGTCCTGGGAGGCACTGGAGCGCGCCGGGATCGACCCCACCACGCTGCGCGAGAGCGACGGCGGTGTGTTCCTCGGGCTGATGCAGCAGGAGTACGGCCCCGGGCTCCGGAACGCCCCGGAGTCGGTCGACGGATACCTGCTGACCGGAACCTCGTGCAGTGTCGCCAGCGGCCGGATCGCCTACGTGCTCGGCCTGCGCGGACAGGCCGTGACCGTCGACACCGCCTGCTCGTCGTCCCTGGTCGCCCTGCACATGGCGGTGCAGGCGCTGCGGTCCGGTGAGTGCGCCTTCGCGCTCGCCGGCGGCGCCACGATCATGGCGGAGCCCGGGATCTTCGTGGAGTTCAGCCGGCAGCGCGGGCTGGCGCCGGACGGGCGGTGCAAGCCGTTCGCGGCGGGCGCGGACGGCACCGGCTGGGGCGAGGGCGTCGGCGTGCTCCTGCTGGAGCGTCTGTCCGACGCCCGCCGCAACGGGCACCCGGTCCTGGCGGTGATCCGCGGCTCCGCCGTCAACCAGGACGGTGCCAGCAACGGCCTCACCGCCCCCAACGGCCCTTCCCAGGAGCGGGTGATCCGCGCCGCGCTCGCCAACGCCGGGCTCACTCCCGACCTGGTGGACGCCGTCGAGGCCCACGGTACGGGTACCACGCTGGGTGACCCGATCGAGGCACAAGCGCTGCTGGACACCTACGGCCGGGGACGCGACCCCGAACGGCCTTTGTGGCTCGGCTCGTTCAAGTCCAACATCGGGCACACGCAGGCCGCCGCGGGTGTCGCCGGGGTGATGAAGATGGTGCTCGCCCTGCGGCACGGGGTGCTGCCGCGGACCCTCAACGTGGACGAGCCCACCCCCCACGTCGACTGGTCCGCAGGCGCGGTGTCGCTGCTCACCGAGCCGGTGGAGTGGCCGCGCGTGGAGGGGCGTCCGCGCCGGGCCGGGGTCTCGTCGTTCGGCATCAGCGGCACCAACGCGCACGTCGTGCTGGAGGAGGCGCCGGACGCCCCGGTGCGAGAGGAACCGTCCGGTGCGCCGGTTTTCGCCGCCGGCGGTGTCCACCCCTGGGTGGTGTCCGGGCGTGGTGGCGAAGGGCTTGCCGGGCAGGCGGGACAGTTGGCCGCCTTCGCCGCGGCGGGGGAGTCGGTGCGACCGGTGGACGTGGCCTGGTCGCTGGCGGCCACGCGTACCGCCTTCGAGAACCGGGCCGTGATCCTGGGCCAGGACGCGGACGAACTGCTTCCCGCTCTACGGGAGGTGGCCGCCGGAGCCGAGGGGCTGCCGTCTTCCGTCGTACGGGGACGGGCGGCCCAGGTCGTCGACGACGTGGTGTTCGTGTTCCCGGGTCAGGGGGCTCAGTGGGCCGGTATGGGGCGGGAGTTGTGGGATGCCTCGCCGGTGTTCGCGGAGTCGATGGAGGCGTGTGCGCGGGCACTGGCTCCGCATGTCGGCTGGTCGCTCAGTGAAGTCGTCCGTGATGGGCGTGAGCTGAGTGACGTCGATGTGGTGCAGCCTGTGTCGTGGGCTGTGATGGTGTCCCTGGCTGCGGTGTGGCGGGCGTGTGGGGTGCGGCCGTCGGTGGTGGTCGGGCATTCGCAGGGTGAGATTGCTGCTGCTGTGGTGGCGGGTGGTCTGTCGTTGGAGGACGGTGCGCGGGTTGTCGCGTTGCGGTCGAAGGCGATTCGGGCCATCGCGGGGCGTGGGGGCATGGTGTCCGTGCCGCTGCCCTTGGAGCGGGTGCGGGAGCTTCTGGGTGATCGTGTCGACGTCGCTGCCGTCAACGGCCCGTCGTCCGTGGTCGTGGCTGGTGATGCGGATGCCCTCGACGAGTTGATGGCGCATTGTGAGGGCGCCGATATCCGGGCGCGTCGTATCCCGGTGGATTACGCCTCGCACACCTGGCACGTGGAGGCCATTCAGGACGAGTTGGCGCGGGCTCTCGGTCCGGTCGTGCCGCGTACTGGTGAGGTGCCGTTCTTCTCCACCACGGAGGCCGAGCTGATCGACGCCGCCCGGCTGGACGGCGGTTACTGGTACCGCAACCTGCGGCAGCGTGTGCGCTTCGCCGATGCTGTCCAGGGGATGGTGGAGCAGGGCTACTCGGCCTTCGTCGAGGTCAGCTCGCACCCGGTGCTGGGAATGGCGGTTCAGGAGTCCGCTCCGGAGGCCACGGTCGTAGGCACCCTGCGCCGCAACAAGGGAGGCGCCGACCGGTTCCTGACCTCCCTGGCCGAGGCATGGGTGCGCGGCATCCCCGTCGACTGGACCAAGGTGTTGGCCGGACAGGGCGGCCGTACCGTCGAACTGCCCACGTACGCCTTCCAGCACCGCCGCTACTGGCTGGAGAAGGCCACCCCTGCCCCAGCCTCGGACACCGTCGACGCCCGTTTCTGGGAGGCCGTCGAGCGCGAGGATCTCGAATCGCTCGCCACAGCACTGGAGTTGACGGACCGGGCGCCGCTGGCCGAGCTGATGCCTGCCCTCTCGCGGTGGCGCAAGGACGCCGCCGCGCGTTCGGCGGTGGACGACTGGCGGTACAAGGTCGTCTGGAAGCCCCTCGGCGGCGAGTCGCGGTCCGTCACGCTCGACGGTGACTGGCTGCTCGTCGTCCCCGAGGACGAGGCCGTCGCCGGGGCCGACTTCGTCGCCGCCGTCGCGGACGCCCTGACCCGGCACGGCGCCCGCCCGCACACCCTCGCCCTCGGCGCACGCCACGCCGAGACCGCCGTACTGGAGGCCACGCTCCAGCAGGCGCTGTCCGAGTCGGACGCACCCCTCACCGGTGTGCTCGCCCTCACCGGGCTGGACGACAGCCCGCTGCCCGAGCACCCCGTGCTGACCACCGGCTCCGCGCTCACCGTGTCGCTGCTCCAGGCGCTGGGCCGGGCTGGGGTGGCCGCGCCGCTGTGGTGCGCCACGCGGGGTGCCGTGGCCGTCGGGGAGCAGGAGAGCGCCGCCCGGCCGGAACAGGCGGCCGTGTGGGGGCTGGGCCGGGTCGCCGCGCTGGAGTTCCCCGAGCGCTGGGGCGGCCTGGTGGATCTGCCCGAGCGACTGGACGGCCGTACCGGCGCCGCCCTCTGCGCCGTACTGTCGGCGCGCGGCGACGATGTGGAGGACCAGGTCGCCCTGCGCGCCGGGTCCACGTTCGTGCGGCGGCTCATGCCGGCGCCCGTCTCCGGGCCCGCCGCACGCCGCTGGGCGCCCACCGGTACCGCCCTGGTCACCGGCGGTACCGGGGCGCTCGGCGCGCACGTGGCGCGCTGGCTGGCACGCGGCGGTGCCGAGGACGTGGTGCTGGTCGGGCGTCGCGGTGCCACCGATGCGGGGGCGCTGGCGGAGCTGGAGGCCGAAGTCGCCTCGCACGGAACGCGGTTGAGTGTCGTCGCCGGTGACGTCGCCGACCGTGCGGCGCTGGAGGAACTGCTGAACTCCCTGCGCACCGAGGGCCGTACCGTCCGCACCGTCGTGCACGCGGCCGGTGTCGGTGTGCTCGGCGCGCTCGACGGCCTCGGGCTCGCGGAGTTCGCCGAGGTCACGGAGGGCAAGGTGGCTGGGGTGCGGAACCTCACCGAGATCCTGGATCCCGCCGAGACCGACGCGCTGATCTGCTTCTCCTCCATCTCCGGCATCTGGGGTGTCGCGGAGCACGCGGCGTACGCCGCCGCCAACGCCACCCTGGACGCCCTCGTCGAGCACGCGCGCCGAACCCGCGGGCTGCCCGCCCTCTCCGTGGCGTGGGGGCCCTGGGACGGCGGCGGCATGATCAGCGAGGAGATGCGTGATCCACTGCGCCGCCGCGGTATCCCGGTCATCGCTCCCGAACCCGCGATGACGGCCCTCCAGCAGGCACTTGACCACGACGACACGCTCGTGGCCGTCGCGGACGTCGACTGGAACCGGTTCGTCTCCGTGTTCACCGTCGCACGCTCCGCCCCGCTCATCGCGCACCTCAAGCCCAAGCCCGCCCAGGTGGACCCCGTCCGCGCCGGGCGCGAGGAGGCAGACGGCACCGCCCCGTTCGCCGAGCGGCTGCGCGCCCTGCCGGACGCCGACCGGGACCGCCATGTGCAGGAACTGGTGCGCGCCGAGGCCGCCGCCGTGCTCGGCCACCCCTCGGCCGACGCCGTCGACGCGGCGTACGCGTTCAAGGAGTTGGGCTTCGACTCGGTGAGCGCCGTGGAACTGCGCAACCGGCTCGCCGCCCGCACCGGCCTGAAGATCGCCACGACAGTCGTCTTCGACCACCCGACACCGCTGGCGCTCGCCGAACACCTGAGGCGGCTGGCCCTGGGCGACAAGGCCCCCGAACCGGTGAGCACGGCGTCGGCCGACCGGCCGCTCGACGACGACCCGATCGCGATCGTCGCCATGGCCTGCCGCTACCCCGGCGGCGCCAACAGCCCCGAGGAACTGTGGCGGATCGTCACCGCGGGCGAGGACGTCATCACCGGCCTCCCCGCCGACCGCGGCTGGGACACGGCCCGGCTGTACGACCCCGACCCCGCCCGGCCCGGCACCAGCTACGTCCGGCACGGCGGATTCCTGCACGACGCCGGGGACTTCGACGCGGCCTTCTTCGGTATCTCGCCGCGCGAGGCCAAGGCGATGGACCCGCAGCAGCGGCTGCTGCTGGAGACCTCCTGGGAGGCCTTCGAGCGCGCCGGCATCGACCCGCGCGGCCTGCGGGGCACCCGTACCGGCGTCTTCACCGGACTCACCGACCAGAACTACGGCACGCTGCTGACCCGCAGCAACGAGGGCACCGAGGGCTACCTCGTCACCGGCGCCTCCACCGCCGTCGCCTCCGGCCGCGTCTCCTACGTCCTCGGCCTGGAGGGCCCGGCGGTCACCGTCGACACCGCCTGCTCCTCCTCGCTGGTCGCCCTGCACCTGGCGGTGGGATCCCTGCGGTCCGGCGAGTGCGAGATGGCACTCGCGGGGGCCGCGATGGTGATGGCCGACCCGGCGCCGTTCGTCGCGTTCAGCCAGCAGCGGGGCCTCGCGCCCGACGGGCGCTGCAAGCCCTTCGCCGAGGCCGCCGACGGCTTCGCCCTCGCCGAGGGCGTCGGCGTCGTCCTGCTGGAGCGCCTGTCCGACGCCCGCCGCAACAACCACCCGGTCCTCGCCGTGATCCGCGGCTCCGCCATCAACCAGGACGGCGCCAGCAACGGCCTCACCGCCCCCAACGGGCCCTCCCAGCAGCGCGTCATCCGCGCCGCCCTCGCCGACGCCCGGGTCACCCCGGCGGACGTCGACGTCGTCGAGGCCCATGGCACCGGCACCCGGCTCGGCGACCCCATCGAGGCCCAGGCCCTGCTCGCCACGTACGGGCAGGACCGGCCCGAGCCCCTGCTGATCGGCTCCCTGAAGTCCAACATCGGGCACACACAGACCGCTTCCGGCATGGCGGGCGTGATGAAGATGGTGCTCGCCATGCGGCACGGGCTCGTCCCCGGCACCCTGCACGTCGACGCGCCGTCCTCCCACGTCGACTGGACGTCGGGCGCCGTGTCCGTGGTGACCGACACCGTCAACTGGCCGGACACGGACGGTCGTCCGCGCCGGGCCGGGGTCTCGGCCTTCGGGATCAGCGGGACGAACGCGCATGTGGTGCTGGAGGAGGCGCCCAGCGACTCGCCGGCGGCGGAGGAGCGGTCGGAGCCGGTGTTCGTGGCCGGTGGTGTGGTGCCGTGGGTGGTGTCCGGGCGCGGCGAGGAAGGGCTTGTCGGGCAGGCGGGGCGGCTGGCTGCCTTCGCCGCGGCGGGGGAGTCGGTGCGACCGGTGGACGTGGCCTGGTCGCTGGCCGCCACCCGTACCGCCTTCGAGAACCGGGCGGTTGCTCTTGGCGCCGACCTGGGTGAACTCGCCTTGCGGTTCGGTGAACTGGAGTCGGACGCGGGTGTGGTGCGGGGTTCGGTTGCCGCGGGTGCGGACCGTGTGGTGTTCGTGTTCCCGGGGCAGGGGGCTCAGTGGGCCGGTATGGGGCGGGAGTTGTGGGATGCCTCGCCGGTGTTCGCGGAGGCCATGGAGGCGTGCGAGCGGGCGCTCGCGCCGCATGTCGACTGGTCGCTGAGTGAAGTCGTCCGTGATGGGCGTGAGCTGGCTGACGTCGATGTCGTGCAGCCCGTGTCCTGGGCTGTGATGGTGTCGCTGGCCGCGGTGTGGCGGGCGTGTGGGGTGCGGCCGTCGGTGGTGGTCGGGCATTCGCAGGGTGAGATTGCTGCTGCTGTGGTGGCGGGTGGTCTGTCGTTGGAGGACGGTGCGCGGGTTGTCGCGTTGCGGTCGAAGGCGATTCGTGCCATCGCGGGGCGTGGGGGCATGGTGTCCGTGCCGCTGCCCTTGGAGCGGGTGCAGGAGCTTCTGGGTGACCGTGTCGACATAGCCGCCGTCAACGGCCCGTCCTCCGTGGTCGTGGCTGGTGACGCGGATGTGCTGGACGAGCTGATGGCGCACTGTGTGGGCACTGACATCCGGGCGCGTCGTATCCCGGTGGACTACGCCTCGCACACCTGCCACGTGGAAGCGATCGAGGACGAACTCGCCCAGGTTCTGGGCCCGGTTCAGCCGCGCACCGGTGAGGTTCCGTTCTTCTCCACCACCGAGGCCGAGCTGATCGACACCGCCCGCCTGGACGGCGGGTACTGGTACCGCAACCTGCGCCAGCGAGTCCGCTTCGCCGACGCCATCCAAGGGCTCACCGAGCAGGGCTACTCGGCCTTCGTCGAGATCAGCTCCCATCCAGTCCTCGGCATGGCGGTTCAGGAGTCCGCTCCGGACGCCACGGTCGTAGGCACCCTGCGCCGCAACAAGGGAGGCGCCGACCGGTTCCTGACCTCCCTCGCCGAGGCCTGGGTGCGAGGCATCGCCGTCGACTGGACGAAGGTGCTCGCGGGACAGGGCGGTCGTACGGTCGAACTTCCCACTTACGCCTTCCAGCACCGCCGCTACTGGCTCGACGTACCTGAGTCCGCACCGGCCGGCACCCCCGGGGACGACGTGGACGCCCGTTTCTGGGAGGCCGTCGAGCGGGAGGATCTGGAGGCGTTGGCCGACACGCTCGACCTCGCTCCCGAGCGGCGCGGGACGCTGGGGGCCGCTGAACCGGTGCTGCCCGTGCTGGCCGAGTGGCGGCGGCGCCGGCGGGAGAGCACCACGCTGGACTCCTGGCGCTACACGGTGACTTGGCAGCCCGCCGACGGACGACCGGGTGCCCTGCCCCCGCACTGGCTGGTCGTTCTGCCGAGCGACGACTCCGACACGGACGAGTTGATCGAGCGGTTGCGTGGACGCGCGGACGTAGAGAGTGTCACCACCGTCCCCTTCGACCTGGACCGCGACGACCGCTCCGCCCTGGCCGAGCGGTTGCGGGAGGCGCTGGAGCGTGCTCCGGGCGTCGGCGCCGTACTCAACCTCCTGCCGTTCCGCCCGGAGGACGCACCGTCGGACGGCGAGGTCCTGCCTCGTCCCGTCACCGCGACCGTGCTGCTCATGCAGGCCCTGACGGACACCGGGGCGCGACTGCCGCTGTGGACCGTCACCCGGGGCGCGGTACGGGTGACCGGGACCTCCGACGGCGGACCCGCGCCGGAGCAGGCGGCCGTCTGGGGCCTGGGCCGGGTCTTCGGGCTGGAGCACCCCCAGTGCTGGGGAGGACTCGTCGACCTCCCGCCGTCCCCGTACGGCGAAGACGACACGAAGCTGTGGGACCGGCTCTTCGCCGCCCTGACCGGAGCCGACGACGAGGACCAGTTCGCCGTCCGCGCCGAAGGCCTGTACGTACGCCGTATGATCCGCAAGCCCGCCGCCGTCCCGGACTCCGGGAACGGCGAGGGCCGTACGGTCCGGTTCTCCGGTACGACACTCGTCACCGGCGGCACCGGTGCCCTCGGCGCGCATCTCGCGCGACGGCTCGCCGCGACCGGCGCCGAACACCTGCTGCTGGTCAGCCGACGGGGACCCGACGCGCCCGGTGCGCTCGAACTGGAGGCGGAACTCACCGCGCTGGGCGCCCAGGTCACCATCACGGCCTGTGACATCACCGACCGGGACGCGCTGGCGAAACTGCTCGCCGACGTGCCGGGCAACGCGCCTGTCAACGCCGTCGTGCACGCGGCCGGTCTGGAACCCCCGGCCGTGGGCGTGGAGGACACCGGTCTCGACGCGCTGCGCGCCGTGGCGGAGGCGAAGATCGCCGGCGCCGTTCATCTGGACGCGCTGCTGGCGGACCGGCCGCTGGAGGCGTTCGTGCTGTTCTCCTCCGGCGCGGGCGTGTGGGGCGACGGCGGGCACGCCGGGTACGCGGCGGCCAACGCCTACCTGGACGCGTTCGCCGAGTGGCGCCGGGCCCTGGGCCGGGTCGCCACGTCCATCGCCTGGGGTGCCTGGGCGGGCGGCGGCATGGTCGACGACGCCGAGAGCGACCGGCTGCGCGGCTACGGCGTGCCCACCATGGACCCGGAGGTGGCCGTCGGCGCCGTACAGCAGGCCGTCGATCGTGACGAGACGTTCCTCGTCGTCGCCGACGTGGTGTGGGACCGGTTCGCGGCGACCTACTCGGCCGCCCGGCGCCGCCGCTTGTTCGACGAGATCCCCGAAGTGCGCCGCGCCGCCGCCGACGCGGAGAACGAGGACACGATGGCGGACGGCGGTTCGACGGGGGCCTTCGCCCAGCGGCTGGCCGGAGTGGGGCGCGTCGAACAGGAGCGCATCGTGCTCCAGTTGGTCCGCACCCAGGTCGCCGCGGTCCTCGGCCACGACGGCACCGCCGCGATCAGCCCCTCGCACGCCTTCCGCGACCTCGGGTTCGACTCGCTGACCGCCGTCGAACTGCGCAACCGGCTCAAGGACGCGACCGGACTCGCCCTGCCCGCCACGCTGGTCTTCGACCACCCGACCCCGGCCGCCCTCGCCGGACGTCTGCTCTCCGAACTGGTCCCGGACGCCGGGCAGTCGAGCGGCGGGGAGCCGTCGGCGCTGGACGACCTGGAGGCCCAGGTGGCCGCACTCGACCCCGCCGACGCGGCGGCCCGCGACCGTATCGCCTCCCGGCTCCAGGCGCTGCTGTGGCGGCTGTCCGACAGCCCGGCGGACGCCGCCGCCGCGGCGGGCGACGGAAGTGACGACGACGCACTGCTCCAAGCCGTGTCCGACGACGAGATGTTCGACCTGATCGACCGGGAACTCGGCCTCAACTAGACCGGCCGCCGCCCACCACCCGCACCCCACCTGCCCGTTGCCGACGCCGTACGGGTGACTCCAAGCCTTCGGGCCTGCTCTAGGGACTGATGACGCCAATGGCTAACGAGGACAAACTCCGCGACTACCTCAAGAGGGTCACGACCGACCTGCGGCAGGCCCGCCGGCGCCTCCAGGAAGTGGAATCCCGCCAGCAGGAGCCCATCGCCATCGTCTCGATGAGCTGCCGCTTCCCCGGGAGCGCCCACACCCCCGAGGACTTCTGGGAGTTGCTCGTCGAGGGCGTCGACACGGTCTCGGAGCTGCCCGCAGGCCGCGGTTGGGACCTGGAGAACCTGTACCACCCCGACCCCGAGCACCAGGGCACCACCTACACCCGCTTCGGGGCCTTCCTCTACGACGCCGCCGACTTCGACCCCGCGTTCTTCGGCATCTCACCGCGCGAGGCCACCACGATGGACCCCCAGCAGCGGCTGCTGCTGGAGACATCGTGGGAGGCGCTGGAGCGGGCCGGTATCGACCCGGGCACGCTGCGCGGCGAGAAGGCCGGAGTCTTCGTCGGCAGCAGCGACCAGGGCTACGGCGCCGCCGCCGCGCAGGCCCGCGACCGGGTCGAGGGCCACATGCTGACCGGCGGCGCCGGTGCCGTGCTCTCCGGGCGCATCGCCTACACCCTCGGCCTTGAGGGGCCCGCCGTCACCGTCGACACCATGTGCTCCTCGTCGCTGGTGGCCCTGCACCTCGCCGTGCAGGCCCTGCGCCAGGACGAGTGCCGGCTCGCCCTCGCCGCGGGCGCCACCGTCATGGCCACCCCGCGCAACTTCGTGGAGTTCAGCCGACAGCGCGGGCTGGCACCGGACGGGCGGTGCAAGCCGTTCGCGGCGGGTGCGGACGGCACCGGCTGGGGCGAGGGCGTCGGCGTGCTCCTGCTGGAGCGTCTGTCCGACGCCCGCCGCAACAACCACCCGGTCCTGGCGGTGATCCGTGGCTCCGCCATCAACCAGGACGGCGCCAGCAACGGCCTCACCGCCCCCAACGGCCCTTCCCAGGAACGCGTCATCCGCGCCGCGCTCGCCAACGCCCGGCTCACCCCCGACCTGGTGGACGCCCTGGAGGCCCACGGCACCGGCACCACCCTCGGCGACCCCATCGAGGCCCAGGCCGTACTCGCCACCTACGGCCAGGACCGACCCGCGGACCACCCCCTGTGGATGGGCTCCCTGAAGGCCAACATCGGGCACCTCCAGGCGAGTTCCGGAGTCGCGGGCGTCATCAAGATGGTCATGGCCATGCGCCACGGAGTCCTGCCCAGACTGCTCCACCTGGACGAACCGACCCCGCACGTCGACTGGTCCTCCGGAGCCGTCGCGCTCCCCTCCGACAACCAGCCCTGGCCCGAGACCGGCCGCCCGCGCCGCGCCGGCGTCTCCTCCTTCGGCGGCAGCGGGACGAACGCCCACGTGGTGCTGGAGGAGGCGCCGGAGCCTCCGGAGCCGGAGGCCGCACCCGAGCCGGAGCCGGTGTTCGCGGCCGGTGGTGTGGTGCCGTGGGTGGTGTCGGGGCGTGGCCAGGAAGGACTCGCCGGACAGGCGGGACGACTGGCCGCCTTCGCCGAGACCGCTGAGACCGCCGACGGCACCGTTCGGCCCGTGAACGTGGCCTGGTCCCTGGCTGCCTCCCGCGCTGCCTTGGAACACCGGGCCGTCGCTCTCGGCACCTCGCACGCCGAACTCGGCGGCACCCTGCACACCTTGGCCGCCCAGGGCGGTACGGCACCCGGCGTTGTCACCGGCTCCTTCGACGCTGAACCCGACGGCGTCGCCTTCGTGTTCCCGGGTCAGGGGGCTCAGTGGGCCGGTATGGGGCGGGAGTTGTGGGATGCCTCGCCGGTGTTCGCGGCGTCGATGGAGGCGTGCGAGCGGGCGCTCGCGCCGCATGTCGACTGGTCGCTCAGTGACGTCGTGCGCGACGGGCGTGAGCTGACCGATGTCGATGTGGTGCAGCCTGTGTCGTGGGCTGTGATGGTGTCGCTGGCTGCGGTGTGGCGGGCGTGCGGTGTGCGGCCGTCGGTGGTGGTCGGGCATTCGCAGGGTGAGATCGCTGCTGCTGTGGTGGCGGGTGGTCTGTCGTTGGAGGACGGTGCGCGGGTTGTCGCGTTGCGGTCGAAGGCGATTCGGGCCATCGCGGGGCGTGGGGGCATGGTGTCCGTGCCGCTGCCCTTGGAGCAGGTGCAGGAACTCCTGGGTGACCGTGTCGACATAGCCGCCGTCAACGGCCCGTCCTCCGTGGTCGTGGCTGGTGACGCGGATGCCCTCGACGAGTTGATGGCGCACTGTGAGGGCGCCGATATCCGGGCGCGTCGTATCCCGGTGGATTACGCCTCGCACACCTGGCACGTGGAAGCGATCGAGGACGAGCTCGCCCAGGTTCTGGCCCCGGTTCAGCCGCGCACCGGTGAGGTCCCGTTCTTCTCCACCACCGAGGCCGAGCTGATCGACACCGCCCGCCTGGACGGTGGCTACTGGTACCGCAACCTGCGCCAGCGAGTCCGCTTCGCCGACGCCATCCAGGGACTGGTCGACGAGGGCTACTCGGCGTTCGTCGAGGTCAGCTCGCACCCGGTGCTGGGAATGCCGGTCCAGGAGACCGCCCCGGACGCGGTGGTCGTCGGTTCGTTGCGCCGCGACGACGGCGGCACCGCCCGCTTCCTGACCTCCCTCGCCGAGGCCTGGGTACGCGGCATCCCCGTCGACTGGACCAAGGTGTTGGCCGGACAGGGCGGCCGTACCATCGAACTCCCCACCTACGCCTTCCAACACCGCCCCTACTGGTTCGACACCAGCGCACCCCAGGCCCTCACCACGGGCGCCGCGGGCGAGGACCCGGTGGACGCCGAGTTCTGGGCGGCCGTGGAGGAGCAGGACCTTGACGCGCTGACCGGGACGCTCGACGTCGCCGGGGAGGACGGACAGGAGGCGCTGGAGCGGGCGCTGCCCGTGCTGTCCGCCTGGCGTCGTGGGCGCCGGGCCACCGCGACCATCGACTCCTGGCGCTACCGCATCGCCTGGCGCCCGGCCGCCGACCGCCCCGCCGGGACGCTCACCGGCACCTGGCTGGTCGTCGTGCCCGCCCTCCACGCCGACTCCGACCTCGTGCGCGTCTGCCTGGACGGGCTGGCGGAGCAGGGCGCCCGGACCGCACCGCTCTTCGTCGACGCGTCCGACACGGACCGCGACCGGCTGGCCGCCCTGATGACCGAGACGGCCCTGCACAGCGGCACCGACACGTTCTCGGGCGTCCTGTCCTTCCTCGCCCTCGACGAGCATCCGCACCCCGAGCAGCCGGGCCTGGCCGCAGGCCTGGTCGCCGGGCTGGCGCTGATCCAGGCGTGCGCCGACACCGGGCTGCGCGCCCCGCTGTGGCTCGCCACCAGCGGTGCCGTCACCACCGGCACGACCGACCCGCTGCGCAACCCAGTGCAGAACGGCACCTGGGGCATGGGCCGGGTCGCCGCGCTGGAGCACCCCGAGTTCTGGGGCGGCCTCGTCGACCTGCCCGAGATCCCCGACGACCGTACGGCTGCCCGGCTCTGCTCGATCCTGGCCGCCTCCGCGTCGCAGACCGACGCCGATGCTGATACCGACGCCGAGGACCAGCTCGCCGTCCGCCGTACCGGTGTCCTCAGCCGCCGCCTGGTCCGTACGCCCGCCGGCTCCGCGCCCGCCGAGCGCACCTGGACCTCCCGCGGCACCGCCCTGATCACCGGCGGCACCGGCGGCCTCGGCGGGCACACCGCCCGCTGGCTCGCCCGCAACGGCACCGAGCACCTGGTGCTGCTCAGCCGCCGCGGACCGGATGCCCCCGGAGCGGCCGAACTCGAAGCCGAACTGCGCGAGTTGGGTGCTCGCGTCACCGTCGCCGCCTGCGACATCGCCGACCGGGACGCCCTGGCCGCGCTCGTCGCGCGCGTCGAGGCCGACGGCCCGCCCATCCGTACCGTCGTCCACACCGCGGGCGTCGGCATCCTCATCCCGCTCGCCACCACCACCCTCCAGGAGTTCGCCGACGGCGCCGAGGCCAAGTACTCGGGCGTCGCCAACCTCGACGCGGTCTTCGACGACGACCGGCTCGACGCGTTCGTCGTGTTCTCCTCCGTCGCCGGTGTCTGGGGCAGCGGCGACCACGGCGCCTACGCCGCCGCCAACGCCTACGCCGACGCGGTGGCCGAGCACCGCCGCGCCCGTGGCCTGGCCGGCACCTCCATCGCCTGGGGCATCTGGAGCGACGAGGGCGGCGGCATGGGCCTGGAGGTCGTCCAGGAGCAACTGCGCTGGCGCGGCATCCCGTTCATGGACCCCAAGCTCGCCGTCGCCGCCATGCAGCAGGTCCTCGACCGTGACGAGTGCTTCATCGCCGTCGCCGACATCGACTGGGAACGCTTCGTCCCCGTCTTCACCGCCGCCCGCCACCGCCCCCTGCTCACCGAGGTGCCCGAGGTCGCCGAACTGCTGCGGGCCGAGGAGGAGCGGCTGCGCGACGACGTCCCGGACACCCAGAGCGCCGGACTGCTCGCCCGGCTGCGCGGACTGTCCGCCGAGGACCAGGAACAGGCCGTACTGGACCTGGTGCGCGGCCAGGTCGCGGGCGTCCTCGGGCACAGCAGTCCGAACGACGTCGAGACCGGCCGCGCCTTCCGCGAACTGGGCTTCGACTCCCTCACCTCCGTCGAACTGCGCAACCGGCTCAACGCGGCCACCGGACTGCGGCTGCCCGTCACCGTCATCTTCGACCGGCCCACCGTCACCGCCCTCGCCCGGCACATCCGCGAGGAACTCGTCGGCACCACCGACACCCTGCCCGTCCCGGCGCCCGTACCCGTGGCCGCCGCGGACGACGACGATCCCATCGCCGTCGTCTCGATGAGCTGCCGCTACCCCGGCGGCGCCAACAGCCCCGAGGAACTGTGGCGGATCCTCGCCGAGGGCCGCGACGTCATCGACGTCTTCCCCGACGACCGCGCCTGGGACCTGGACGCCCTCTACGACCCCGACCCCGACCGCGAGGGCACCTGCTACGCCCGCGAAGGCGGCTTCGTCTACGACGCCGGCGACTTCGACCCCGCCTTCTTCGGGATCTCCCCGCGCGAGGCCGTCGCCATGGACCCGCAGCAGCGGCTGCTGCTGGAGACCGCGTGGGAGGCCGTCGAACGCGCCGGACTGCTCCCCGAGCAGCTGCACGGCGCCCCCGTCGGCGTGTACGTCGGCGCGGGCAACCAGGGCTTCGGCGGCCTGGACAACCTGCCCGAGGGAGTCGAGGGCCACATCGTCACCGGCAGCGCCACCAGCGTGCTGTCCGGCCGTATCTCCTACACCCTCGGCCTCGCGGGCAGCGCCGTCACCATCGACACCGCCTGCTCCTCCTCCCTGGTCGCCCTGCACATGGCCGTGGAGTCGCTGCGCTCCGGCGAGTGCTCCATGGCCCTCGCCGGCGGCGTCGCCGTGATGGTCGAGCCCATCGGGCTGATCGGCTTCGCCCGCACCCGAGGGATCGCCCGCGACGGCCGCTCCAAGGCCTTCGCCAAGGCCGCCGACGGCATGGGCCTCGCCGAGGGCGCGGGCATGGTCCTCCTGGAGCGCCTGTCCGACGCCCGCCGCAACGGCCACCCCGTCCTCGCCGTCATCCGCGCCACAGCACTGAACCAGGACGGCGCCAGCAACGGCCTGAGCGCCCCCAGCGGTCCCGCCCAGCAGCAGGTCATCCGCGCAGCCCTCACCAAGGCCGGGCTCACCACGGCCGACGTGGACGCGGTCGAGGCGCACGGCACCGGCACCACCCTGGGCGACCCGATCGAGGCCCAGGCGCTCCTCGCCACCTACGGCCAGGGCCGGGACCCCGAGCACCCGCTCTGGCTCGGCTCGGTGAAGTCCAACATCGGCCACGCCCAGGCCGCCTCCGGTGTCGCGGGCGTGATCAAGATGGTCCTCGCCCTGCAACACGGGCTGCTGCCGCAGACCCTCCACGTCGACGAGCCCACCCCGCACGTCGACTGGTCCACGGGTGCGGTCTCCCTGCTCACCGAGCCGGTGGAGTGGCCGCGCGTCGAGGGGCGTCCACGCCGCGCCGGTGTGTCCTCGTTCGGCGTGAGCGGGACGAACGCGCATGTGGTGCTGGAGGAGGCGCCGGAGCCTCCGGAGCCGGAGGCCGCGCCCGAGCCGGAGCCGGTGTTCGCGGCTGGTGGTGTGGTGCCGTGGGTGGTGTCCGGGCGTGGCCGGGAGGGGCTGGCCGGGCAGGCGGGGCGGCTGGCCGCCTTCGCGTCGGAGGCCGAGGGCAGGATGCGGCCCCTGGACGTGGCCTGGTCGCTGGCCGCCACCCGCACCGCCTTTGAGAACCGCGCGGTCGCACTCGGTGCCGAGGTGGATGAACTCGCCTCCTGGTTGAATGAGTTGGTGTCGGGTGCGGTGTCGGGGTCCGGTGTGGTGCGGGGTTCGGTTGCCGCGGGTGCGGATCGTGTGGTGTTCGTGTTCCCGGGGCAGGGGGCTCAGTGGGCCGGTATGGGGCGGGAGTTGTGGGATGCCTCGCCGGTGTTCGCGGAGTCGATGGAGGCCTGTGAGCGGGCGCTGGAGCCCTTTGTCGGCTGGTCGCTCAGTGAAGTCGTCCGTGATGGGCGTGAGCTGGCTGACGTCGATGTGGTGCAGCCCGTGTCCTGGGCTGTGATGGTGTCCCTGGCGGCTGTCTGGCGGGCGTGTGGGGTGCGGCCGTCGGTGGTGGTCGGGCATTCGCAGGGTGAGATCGCTGCTGCTGTGGTGGCGGGTGGTCTGTCGTTGGAGGACGGTGCGCGGGTTGTCGCGTTGCGGTCGAAGGCGATTCGGGCCATCGCGGGGCGTGGGGGCATGGTGTCCGTGCCGCTGCCCTTGGAGCGGGTGCAGGAGCTTCTGGGTGACCGTGTCGACATAGCCGCCGTCAACGGCCCGTCCTCCGTGGTTGTCGCCGGCGACGCGGATGCCCTCGACGAGTTGATGGCGCACTGTGAGGGCGCCGATATCCGGGCGCGTCGTATCCCGGTGGATTACGCCTCGCACACCTGGCACGTGGAAGCGATCGAGGACGAGCTCGCCCAGGTTCTGGGCCCGGTTCAGCCGCGCACCGGTGAGGTTCCGTTCTTCTCCACCACCGAGGCCGAGCTGATCGACGCCGCCCGCCTGGACGGCGGGTACTGGTACCGCAACCTGCGCCAGCGAGTCCGCTTCGCCGACGCGATCCAAGGGCTCACCGAGCAGGGCTACTCGGCGTTCGTCGAGATCAGCTCGCACCCGGTACTCGGCATGCCGGTCCAGGAGACCGCCCCGGACGCGGTGGTCGTCGGTTCGTTGCGCCGCGACGACGGCGGCACCGCCCGCTTCCTGACCTCCCTCGCCGAGGCCTGGGTACGCGGCATCCCCGTCGACTGGACCAAGGTGTTGGCCGGACAGGGCGGCCGTACCGTCGAACTCCCCACCTACGCCTTCCAGCACCGCCGCTACTGGCTGGAGAAGACCACCCCCGCCACCGCGGCAACCACCACCTCCGACACCGTCGACGCCCGCTTCTGGGACGCGGTCGAGCGGGAGGACCTCGAATCCCTCGCTGACGCTCTCCGTCTGGAACACCGGGAGCCGCTGGCCGAGTTGATGCCCGCCCTCTCGCGGTGGCGCAAGGACGCCGCCGCCCGTACCGCGGTGGACAACTGGCGGTACAAGGTCGTCTGGAAGCCCCTCGGCGGTGAGTCACGGTCCGTCGCCCTGGACGGTGACTGGCTGCTCGTCGTGCCCGAAGGGGAGTCCATCCCCGCGGAGTTCGAAGTCGGCGTCGCCGACGCCCTCACCCGGCACGGCGCCCGCGTCACCACCCTCAGCGTCGCCGCCGACGCCGACCGGGCTGGACTCGCCACCCTGCTCACGGACGCGCTGAACGACGGCCTCCCCTCGCCCTCCGGGGTGCTGTCGCTGCTGGCCCTGGACGAGACGCCGTACGCCCACGGCAGCGCGCTGTCCGGCGGGCTCGCGCTGACCACGGCGCTGCTGCAGGCGCTCGGGGACGCCGGGATCGCGGCGCCGCTGTGGATCGGCACCCGGGGTGCCGTGTCCACGGGCCGCGCCGACCGGCTCACCGCGCCCGTGCAGGCACAGGTCTGGGGCCTGGGCCGGATCGCGGCGCTGGAGTACCCGCAGCGCTTCGGCGGGCTCGTCGATCTGCCGCAGGAGCTGGACGAGCGTGCCGGGACCCGGCTCGCCGCCGCGCTCACGGCCACGCCCGACGAGGACCAGCTGGCCGTACGCGGCACCGGTCTCTTCGTACGGCGGCTGGTGCGGGCCGAGCAGCCCGACGCCGCGTCCGCCACGTGGGCGCCCGAGGGAACGGTGCTCATCACCGGCGGCACCGGCGGCGTCGGCGCCCAGGTCGCGCGGAGGCTGGCGGGCAACGGTGCCGGGCATCTGCTGCTCGTCTCCCGCAGGGGAGCGGAGGCTCCTGGTGCCGCCGAGCTGGAGGCGGAGCTGACCGGACTCGGGGCCCGGGTCACCGTCGCGGCCTGCGACGTGGCCGACCGGGACCAACTGGCCGCGCTGCTGGCGGCCGTACCCGAGGACCGGCCGCTCACGGCGGTCGTGCACGCGGCCGGGGTCCTCGACGACGGCGTGCTGGACGGGCTGACGCCCGAGCGGGCCGAGACCGTGCTGCGGCCCAAGACCGCCGCCGCCCTGAACCTGCACGAGCTGACCCGTGACCTCGGCCTGTCCTCGTTCGTACTGTTCTCGTCGCTCGCCGGCACCCTCGGCGGGCCCGGCCAGGGCAGTTACGCCGCCGCAAACGCCTTCCTCGACGCGCTCGCCCGTGTCCGGCACGCCGAGGGGCTGCCCGCGACGTCCGTCGCCTGGGGCGCGTGGGGCGGCGGCGGTCTGGCCGCCGGGGAGACGGGGGAGCGGCTGGCCCGTTCCGGTATGCCCGCCATGGACCCCGAGTCGGCGCTGACCGCCCTCGAACAGGCCGTCCTCGGCTCCGAACCCGTGCTCACGGTGGCCGACGTCCGCTGGGAGACGTACGCCTACGCGCATGCCGACCGGCCCGCCCGGGTGCTCGCCGAGCTGCCGGAGGTGCGCGAGGCCGAGGCCGCCCGGCACACCACCGGCACCCAGGACGACGGCAACGCGGTCGTCGCCCGCCTCGCAGCCCTGCCGTACGACGAACAGCGGCGTGAACTGCTCACCCTCGTAAGGACTTTGGCTGCCGGGGCGCTCGGCTACTCCGGGCCCGAGGAGATCGACGAGGAGCGGGCCTTCCGCGACCTCGGTTTCGACTCGCTCACCGCGGTCGCCCTGCGCAACACCATCGCCGAGACCACCGGTCTGCGGCTGCCGGTGACCCTCGTCTTCGACCACCCCACCGCGACCGCGCTCGCCGACCGGCTCCACCAGGATCTGTTCGGCGCCGCGCCCGCGGTGCGGGAAGCTGCGCCGGTCGCCCCGGCACCTGTCGACGACAACCCCGTGGTCATCGTCTCGATGAGCTGCCGCTACCCCGGCGGCGCCAACAGTCCCGAGGACCTGTGGCGGCTGCTGGTGCGGGGTGGTGACGCCGTGTCCGCCTTCCCCGACGACCGGGGCTGGGACCTGGCGGGCGCCTTCGACTCCGACCCGGACCGGCCCGGCACCTTCTACGCCCGCGGCGGTGGATTCCTCTACGACGCACACCATTTCGACCCCGAGTTCTTCGGGATGAGCCCGCGCGAGGCGCTGGCCGTCGACCCGCAGCAGCGGCTGCTGCTGGAGGCGTCCTGGGAGGCGTTCGAGCGGGGCGGGATCGATCCGGGCGCGGTGCGCGGCAGCCGTACCGGGGTGTTCGTCGGCTCGAACTACCACGACTACGGGTCGCGGGTGCAGCACGCTCCCAAGGACTTCGAGGGGTATCTCGCCACCGGCAGCGCGGGCAGTGTGGCCTCCGGGCGGATCTCCTACACCTTCGGTCTGGAGGGGCCGGCCGTCACCGTCGACACGGCGTGCTCGTCGTCGCTGGTGGCGCTGCACATGGCCGCGCAGGCGCTGCGCTCCGGTGAGTGCTCCATGGCGCTGGCGGGCGGGGTCACCGTGATCTCCTCGCTGGACACGTTCATCGAGTTCAGCAGGCAGCGGGCGCTGTCCGAGGACGGGCGCTGCAAGGCGTTCTCCGAGGACGCCGACGGCGCGGGCTGGGCCGAGGGCGTCGGCATGGTGCTGCTGGAGCGGCTGTCCGACGCCCGCCGCAACGGGCACCCCGTGCTGGCCGTCCTCGCCGGTTCCGCCGTCAACCAGGACGGCGCCAGCAACGGCCTGACCGCGCCGAGCGGGCCCGCCCAGCAGCGGGTCATCCGGCAGGCGCTGGCGTCGGCGGGGCTCGGCCCGGCCGATGTGGACGCCGTCGAGACGCACGGCACCGGTACCCGGCTCGGCGACCCCATCGAGGCGCAGGCCCTGATCGCGACGTACGGCCAGGACCGGCCCGCGGACCGGCCGCTGCGCATCGGCGCGCTGAAGTCCAACATCGGCCACACGCAGGCCGCCGCCGGTGTCGGCGGGGTCATCAAGATGGTCCTCGCCCTGCGGCACGGGCTGCTGCCGCGCACCCTGCACGCGGAGCGGCCGTCCACCGGCATCGACTGGGACGCGGGTGCCGTGACGCTGCTGACCGAGCCGGTGGAGTGGCCCGGCGGCGGTGAACGGCCGCGCCGGGCGGGCGTGTCCGCGTTCGGCATCAGCGGCACCAACGCCCACGTGATCCTCCAGGAACCGCCCGCCGAGGCCGAGGACTCCATCTCGCCGGAGGGGACGCCCGTCCCTGCCCCCTCCGGCGAGGTGGTCCCCTGGGTGCTCTCCGGGCGCACCACCGACGCCCTGCGCGCCCAGGCGGCCCGGCTCCTCGCCCATCTGGAGGACCCCGAGCGGCAGGACGACGCGAGCGACCTCGACATCGCCCACACGCTGGCCGTCGGGCGCGCCGCGTTCGACCGGCGGGCGGCTCTCGTCGGCCGTGGCCGGGACGAACTCCTCGACGCGCTCAGGGCACTCGCCGAGGGCCGTGAGGCGCCCGGTGTGGTGCGCGGGGTGCGGCGGCGCGACGGTCGTACCGCGTTCCTCTTCAGTGGGCAGGGCAGCCAGCGCCCCGGCATGGGACGCGAACTGTACGACGCCCAGCCGCTGTTCGCCGACACCCTCGACGCCGTCTGCGCCGAGCTCGACCGGGAGCTGCACCACCCGCTGAAGGAGGTGCTGTTCGCCCCGGCGGGCAGCGACGCGGCGGCTCTGCTGGACCGTACCGACTACACCCAGGCGGGTCTCTTCGCCCTGGAAGTGGCCCAGTTCAGGCTGCTGGAGCACTGGGGTCTGCGGCCGGACGTGGTCGTCGGGCACTCCATCGGCGAGATCGCCGCTGCCCATGTCGCCGGGGTGCTCGGCCTCGCCGACGCCTGCCGGCTGGTCGCCGCGCGTGGGCGCCTCATGGAGCAACTGCCGGACGGCGGCGCCATGCTGGCCGTCCAGGCGAGCGAGGCCGAGGTCGTCGAGGTGCTGCGGACATTTGAGGAGCGGGTCGCAGTCGCCGCCGTCAACGGGCCCACGTCCGTGGTGGTCTCGGGCGACGAGGAGGCCGTGGCGGAACTCGCCGAGGGCTGGCGGGAGGCCGGGGTGCGTACCAAGCGGCTCACCGTCTCCCACGCCTTCCACTCGCCGCGCATGGAGCCCATGCAGGCACCCTTCGCCGCCGAGATCCGCGACCTCGACTACAGCGCCCCCGCCGTGCAGATCGTCTGCGACCTCACCGGTGAGGTCGCCGCGCCCGGGGAGCTGGAGGGCGCCGACTACTGGGTGCGGCACGTGCGCGAAGCCGTCCGCTTCGCCGACGTCCTCGCCACGCTGGAACGCCAAGGGGTGTCCACGTACGTCGAGTTGGGCCCCGACGGTGTGCTCAGCGCCATGACCCGCGACTGCCTCGCCGACCCGGACGCGGCCGTCGTCACCCCGCTGCTGCGCCGCGACCGGCCCGAGGACATCGCGCTCGCCACCGCGCTGGCCACCCTGCACGTCCACGGCGCCGGGCCCGACTGGGCCGCCTACTTCGCCGGCCGCCCGGTCCGCCGGGCCGAGCTGCCGACGTACGCCTTCCAGCGGTCCCGCTACTGGCTCGACGCCGAGCCGGTGACCGCCGACCTCGCCGCCGCCGGACTCGCCGCGGGCGACCACCCGCTGCTCGCGGCCGGTACCGCGCTCGCGGGCGGCGACGGCTACCTCCTCACCGGGCGCCTGTCGCTGAGCACGCACCCCTGGCTCGCCGACCACGCCGTGTCCGGCACGGCCGTACTGCCCGGCACCGCGTTCCTGGAGCTGGCGCTGCTCGCCGCCGAACGGGTCGGCTGCCCGGCCGTCGACGAACTCACCCTGGAGGCACCGCTCGCCCTGCCCGAACAGGGCGCCGTGCACGTCCAGGTCACCGTCGGCGCGCCCGGCGAGGACGGCGGCCGGGAGGTCAGCGTGCACACCCGGCCCGACGACGCCACCGACGACGAACCGTGGACCCGGCACGCCGTCGGCCGCCTCACCCCCGAGCCCACCGCGGAGGAGCAGGCGCCGCTCACGGTCTGGCCGCCGCAGGGCGCCGAACCCGTCGCCGTGGACGGCCTGTACGACCGCTTCGCCGAGGGCGGCTTCGCCTACGGCCCCGCCTTCCAGGGCCTGACCGCAGCCTGGAAGCACGGCGACACCGTCTACGCCGAGATCGCGCCGCCCGCCGAGGTCGCCGCCGACGCGGCCCGCTACGGGCTGCACCCGGCACTCCTCGACGCCGCCGTGCAGACCGTCGGCCTCACCCCGGCCGCCGACAGTGCCGTGATGCCGTTCAGCTGGACCGGCGTACGGCTGCACACGCACGGCGCCGACGCGCTGCGGGTCAAGCTCACCCGGACCGGACCCGACACGGTGACCCTGCACGCCACCACGCCCGACGGCCGGGCCGTCGCCACCGTCGGCGCGCTGACGCTGCGCCCGCTGCCGGACGCGAGCCGGCTCGGGGACCGGCGCGCCGCCCGCCACCTGCACGAGGTGGACTGGGTGACCCCGGCCGCCGCCCCGGCCCGTATCACCGGCGCCTGGGCGGTGCTCGGCGACGACGAGGCCGTGGACGCCGCGCTGACGGCCACCGGAATCACCGCCGCCCGCCACACCGACCCGGCCTCCCTGGCCGCTGCCGTGGCCGCCGGGGACACCCCCGCGCCCGCGACCGTGCTGGCGGCCCTCGGCGAGGACACCGACTGGACAGACCCGGCGGCGCTCTCCCGCACCACCGGGCACGCGCTGCGGCTGCTCCAGGACTGGCTCGCCGACGACACCTTCCAGGCGGCCCGGCTGGTGCTCGTCACCCGGCGCGCCATGACCGTGCACGACGGCGACCACGCACCCGACCCCGTCGCCGCCGCCGTCTGGGGCCTGGTGCGCACCGCCCAGTCCGAGAACCCGGGCCGGTTCGTACTCGTCGACTGGGACGGCGCCCAGGAGTCCCACGCCGCCCTCACCGCCGCGCTGGGCTTCGACGAACCCCAGCTCGCGGTGCGCAAGGGCGAGGTGCGGGTGCCCCGGCTGGTCCGCACGACGGCCCTGACCGGCGGCGCCGACGACGGTACGGGCCTGCTGCTCGACGCCGACGGCACCGTCCTGGTCACCGGGGCCACCGGCGCGCTCGGCGGCCTGCTCGCCCGGCACCTGGTCACCCGGCACGGCGCCCGCAACCTGCTGCTCGTCGGCCGCCGCGGGCCCGACGCGCCCGGCGCCCGGGAACTCGTCGACGAACTGTCCGCGCTCGGCGCCCGCGCCGACCTCGTCGCCTGCGACACCGCCGACCGGGACGCCCTGGCCGCGCTGCTCGCCACCGTCCCGGCCGAGCGTCCGCTGACCGCGGTCGTCCACACCGCCGGAGTCCTCGCCGACGGCGTGATCGGCTCCCTCACCCAGGAGCACCTGGACACGGTGCTCGCCGCGAAGGTCAACAGCGCCCTGCACCTGCACGACCTCACCCGGGGCAGCGAGCTGCGGGCCTTCGTGCTGTACTCCTCGCTCGCCGGGATCTTCGGCGGCGCCGGACAGGGCAACTACGCGGCGGCCAACGCCTTCCTGGACGCCCTCGCCCGGCAGCGCCGCGCCCAGGGCCTGCCCGCCCAGTCCCTGGCGTGGGGCCTGTGGGAGGAGCGTTCGGCGATGACCGGCAAGCTCGACGGGGCGGACCTGCGGCGCATGGCGCGCGGCGGGGTCGTACCGATGCCGTCCGAGCAGGCGCTGGAACTGTTCGACGCGGCTGTCGCCACGGACCGGGCCGTGCTGGTCCCGGCCCGCTTCGACACGGCCGGGCTGCGCACGCCCGACGGCGAGGTCCCGGCGCTGCTGAGGTCCCTCGTCCGGCCCGTGCCCGGCCGCCGCACCGGCACCGCGCCCGCCGCCGAGGGCGCCGGGACGGCGGAGCGGCTGCGGGAGCGGCTGGCCGGACTCGACGCCGAGGCCCGGTTCGGTCTCCTCGTCGACCTCGTCCGCGACCACGCGGCGGCGGTGCTCGGCTACGCCGACTCCGACGCGGTGGACGCCGAACGGGGCTTCCTGGAGATGGGCTTCGACTCGCTGACCGCCGTCGAACTGCGCAACCGGCTCACCGCCGCCACCGGGCTGCGGCTGCCGGCCACCCTGCTGTTCGACTACCCGACACCGGTCGGACTCGCCCGGCACCTGCGCGAGCAGACCGCGCCCGGTGCCGCCGCCTCCGTCCAGCCGGTCCTCGCCCAACTCGACCTCCTGGAGGGCGTGCTGGAGGAGATCGCCGGCGACGAGTCGGTCCGCTCCACGCTCGCCGGGCGGCTGCGCGGCCTCCTGACCCGCCTGGACGGACCCACCGGCACGGCGGTCGGCGACCCGGCGGCGGAACCGGCCCTGGCGGTCGAGGAGCGACTGGAGTCCGCCAGCGACGACGACCTGTTCGACTTCATCGACAGGCAGTTCGGAACGGAGTGACGCACAGCGCCGGATGACCATGGCCCCCGGTCGGCCCGACACACGTCGGCCGACGGCGGGGGCCGTGGTTCCTCGGACCGCCACCCCGGCCATGCGACTCCGTTACCGGCACACTGGGCGCCGCCCGACAGACCCGATGCCCGCACCCATCACCAACCCCACCCGGAAGAGAGCGAACCGTGTCGGAACACGTGCTGAACGTGGGCGTGGTCGGCTGTGCCGCCATCGCCCGGCGGACCACGCTGTCCGCGCTGGCGGCCGAGCCGTCGGTGCGGCTGGTGGCCGTCGCCAGCCGCAGCCGCGAGAAGGCGGAGGCCGTCGCGCGGACGTTCGGCTGCGAGGCGGTCACCGGCTATGCCGCCCTGCTGGCGCGCGACGACATCGACGCCGTGTACGTGCCGCTGCCGCCCGCGCTGCACGCCGAGTGGGTGGCACGGGCCCTGGCGGCGGGCAAGCACGTCCTGTCCGAGAAGCCCTGCGTCACCGGCCGCGCCGAGGCGGCCGAACTGGTCGGCGCCGCGCGGGACGCCGGGCTGCTGCTGATGGAGAACTTCGCCTTCCTCCACCACGGCCAGCACGACGCCGTACGGGCCCTCGTCGACGCCGGTGCGATCGGCGAACCCCGCCACCTCGACACGGAGTTCGCCTTCCCGCCGCTGCCCGACGGGGACATCCGCTACGACCCGTCCCTCGGCGGCGGCGCGCTGCTCGACGCCGGCGTCTACACCCTGCGCGCGGCGAGCCTCTACCTCGGACCGGAGGTCGCCGTGCACGGCGCGGTGCTGCGGGACGATCCCGCGACCGGTGTCGACGTGGCCGGGGCGGCGCTGGTCGCCGACCCGGCCGGGCGCACAGGGCAGTTGACCTTCGGCTTCGACCGCTCCTACCGGTGCGCCTGCACCCTGTGGGGCAGCGAGGGCCGCATCACCCTGGACCGCGCGTTCACCGCGCCGCCCACCCTGCGGCCGGTGCTGAGACTGGTCCGACAGGACCACGTGGAGGAGCGCACCCTGCCCGCGGGCCACCAGTTCGCCTCCCTGGTCGCCCATTTCGCCCGCACGGTGTTGGACGGCGGGGATTTCAAGGGGCCCGGTGAGGACATCCTGCGGCAGGCCGAACTGGTCGACGCGGTGCGCGCGGCGGCGGGACGGGAAGCGGTGCGCTGAACCGTCAGGCCCGGCTGCCGTCGATGACATCCCGGAGTTGGGACCGGGCCGTCACGCCCAGCTTGGGAAAGCAGCGGTACAGGTGGGAGCCGACCGTGCGCGGCGAGAGCTGGAGCCGCTCGCCGATCTGCCGGTTGGTCAGCCCGCGCGCCGCGAGGCGCACGATCTGCCTCTGCTGCGGGGTGAGCTCCGGGAGGCGGTCCCCTTCGCCGGGGTTCAGACGTACCCCGGCGGCCCGCAGCTCCGCCCGGGTGCGGGCCGCCCAGGGCCCGGCGCCCAGCCGTACGAATGTCTCCAGCGCGGCGGTCAGCAGGGGCCGGGCCCGGCCCGTACGCAGTCGACGGCGCAGCCATTCGGCGTACTCCAGTTGGATCTGCGCGTGACTGAACGGCCGTTCCCGCGCGCCGGGTTCGTCCAGCGCCGACCGGAAGTGGAGTTCTGCCTCCTCGCCGTCCGCCAGCAGGGCCCTGGCGCGGGCGAGTTGGGCCCGGAGCCGGGGCGAGGAGCCCTGCACGCTCTGCACTCTCTGCACGATGGCGCGGGCGCTCTCCCGCCGCCCGATCCGCACGGCCGCCGCCGCGAGGTCGCCCACGCCGTACCCGGAGACGTGGTAGTGGAGTGCGCCGCCGTCCGCGGTGAACATCGAGCGCAACTCGTCGTAGGCGCCCAAGGGGTCGCCGTCCGCCCAGGCCGCCATGCCCAGCGCCCAGCGGGCACGCACCGTCACGAAGCGGTTCTCAGCGCAGGCGACCTGGTTGAGCGCCTGGCGGGCGGCGGCGCGCGCCGGGCCGGTCTCGCCGCGCAGCGCGAGCACCGCCGCGTCCAGGGCGGGCGGCGCCGACGCCGTGTAGGGCGGGTCGCTGTGCGCCGCCGCGCGTGCCGAGGCCGCCGCGACGGTCCGGGCCCGGTTCCAGTGGCCGTGCTCCAGACACACCCAGCCCTCCACGCAGCGCAGCCCGTCGGGCAGCGGCGAGGGCCCCGCCGACGACCCGCCGAGGGCGTCGAACAGGCCGAGCGCGAGGGCGTTGTCGTCGAGCAGCCACGCCAAGGTCGCGAGGGCGGCGGTCAGTTCGGGTCCCGGGGTGTCCGGCGCGGCCGGGCGGTGGGTGTCGGCGAGGAGTGTGTGGCGGTGGGCGGATGGGTCGGTGCTGGTCGGTTCGGGGTGTGGGGTGTCCGGGGCGGTCGGGTGGTGGGTGTCGGCGAGGAGTGTGTGGCGGGGGGTGGATGGGTCGGTGCCGGTCGGTTCGGGGTGTGGGGTGTCCGGGGCGGTCGGGTGGTGGGTGTCGGTGAGCAAGGTGTGGGGGTCGGTGGCGGTCGGTTCGGATCCCGGCGGGTCCAGGGCCGCCAGGCGGCGGACCCCGGCGAGGAGCGTGTCGCGGTCGGCGGCCGGATCGGTGGCGGTGCTGATCCACAGCGACGCCAGGTCCGGCTCGGGGCGCGGGCCGATCGCGGCGGTGAGCCGGGAGAAGTCGCGGCGCAGTGCGTCGCGCTGCTCGCTGTCGCCGCCGTAGTAGCAGATCAGGGCGGCTGTCGCGAGGGCTTGGAGGGCGTCGTCGGGGTCGTGCGGGGCCAGGTCGCCGGCTGTGCGGACCAGTAGCGGGTACGCAGAGGCGCGGCGCGGGGTGAGCGCGAGGGCCTGGCCCCGGTGGAGGGCGGCGCGGGCAAGCAGCGCGGGGTCGTCGCAGAGGGTGCGTACGCGGTCGGTCAGTTCCTCCACCCAGGCCGTCTGCCCGGTCGGCGCGGCCAGCCGGGCGGCCAGGGTGAGCCGTCGGGCGCGCTCGTGCGGGTCGGGGGTGAGGTCGGCGGCCCGTTGGAGTGCCAGTGCCGCCGAGACGAGACCGCCGCGCCGGCCCGTCCGCCGTGCCGTGCGCTCCAGTTCCCGCGCCACCGACTCGTCCGGCCCGGTGCCCGCGGCCGCCAGATGCCAGGCCCGCCGGTCCGGCTCCGCGCGCAGCGCCGCCGCGCACCGCCGGTGCGCCGCCCGGCGCTGCGTGGGCGGCGCCGCGTGATACACGGCGGACCGGATCAGCGGATGGCGAAACCGTACGATCCCGTCGCGGACCTCGGTCAGGCCCGCCTCCTCGGCGGCCCGCCACACCTGGCGCGCCACACCGGAGACGGCTCCCGGGTCCGTCGCCGCCAGCAGCAGCGCCTGCCGTGTGGGGCCGGGCAGTTCGGCCAGCCGGGCGGCGAACCGCTGCTCCAGCCGGTCGGAGAGCGGCAGCGGCTCCACCGGCCACGGCGCCGGGCCCAGCTCCGAGCGGGCGAACTCGATCAGCGCCAGCGGATTGCCCTGCGCCTCCTGAAGGATCCGCGCCCGCAACGGGCCCGAGGGGCAGTGCGGTTGGGCGTCCAGGAGGCGGGTCGCGGCGTCCGCGTCCAGCGGCGCGAGGTCCAGCACCGGGGCGCCGCGCGCGAACGCGGGCAGGGGGCCGTCGGCGCGGACCAGCCCCAGCAGCGCGATCCGCTCGCCGTGCAACCGCCGCGCGACGAACGCCAGTACGTCCAGGGAGTCCCGGTCCGCCCACTGGGCGTCGTCCACCACGATCAGCAGCGGCCGCGCACGGGCGAGGTGGGTGAGGAGGTCCAGTACGGCGATCCGCAGGAGCAGTTGGTCGGGCTCGGCCGGTGCGTCCGCCATGCCGAAGGCACCGAGCAGGGCCTCGCGCTGCCGCCGTGGAAGGACCGACGCCCGCGCCAGCACCGGCCGCAGCACCTGGTGCAGCCCCGCGAACGCCAACTCGCGCTCCGTCTCGCTGCCTTCGGCCCGCAGCACCCGCACCCCGGCCCCGCCCAGCCCGCCGACCTCACTGTCGACGAGGGCACTCTTGCCGATGCCGGGACTGCCGGTGACGACCAGGACGTGGCCGTCCTCACCAGGGGCGGTGACGAAGTGCCGTATCCGGGCCGCCTCGTCGGCGCGGCCCACGAGGGTGCCGTCCGTCAGCGTCGCAGTGGTCACGAGCGCCTCCCTGGTCCCGCCGTACGGCGTCCGACACCGAAGGACGCTAAGCCCGCACCCCTGTCGCCCATGCGCCCGGCGCCCGGGCTCTAAGGAATCCCCTCGAAGGTTGGCGGGTCCGAGACGGCTGACCTGGCCGAAGGCCGCCGGAGCAGTCGGCTGACTGATGCGTCCGGCGGGCCGCGCGGTCCACACTGCCCCAGCCGACCACCCCAGGAGGACCCGTGGACGCGCAGTCCCTCGTGTTCCAGTTACTCACGCCCGAAGGACGGGCCGACCCCTACCCGCTGTACGCGCTCGCCCACGAACTGGGCCCCGTCGCACCGGCCGGCGACGGCATGGTGCTGGTGTGCGGGTACGAGGCCTGCCGGCAGGCGCTGCGCGAACCCGGACTCGGCGCCGACGTCAACCTCGTGACCTGGGGCGCCGATCCGGCCCGGCACCCCTCGCTGGCGATGCTCAGCCGGTCCCTGCTGGTCGCCAACGCGCCCGACCACGGCAGACTGCGGGCGTCCATGGCCCAGAAGTTCACCGCGCGCGGCGTGGCCGCCCTGGAGGACGGCGTCGTACGGATCACCGACGCCCTCCTCGACGAACTGCGGCGGGCCGAGGGCCCCGTGGACTTCATGGACGCGTTCGCCTTCCGGCTGCCCGCCCATGTGATCTGCGAGCTCATGGGCATCCCGGAGGCCGACCGCGCCCGCTTCCGCCGCTACGCCGCCGACCTCATGGCCACCCTGGAACCGGCGTCCGACCCGGCCGCCCACGAGGCCCAACTGGCCGCCGCCGACCGGGCCGCCGCCGAGGTGGACGCGTACTTCACCGACCTGATCCGGGCCCGCCGCGCCGACCCCCGCGACGACCTGGTGACCGGGATGCTCGCCGCCCGCGACGAAGGGCTGCTGCGGGACGACGCCGAACTCGTCGCCAACCTCGCCAGTCTCCTGCTCGCCGGGTTCGAGACCACCACCCACCTCCTCGGCAACGGCCTGCGCCTGCTGTTCGAACACCCCGAGGTGGCGGCCGGCCTGCGCGACGGCACCGTCCCCGTCGAGGGCTTCGTCGAAGAGGTGCTGCGCTACGACTCCCCGGTGCAGCTCAGCAATCGCGTCGCCCTCGCCGACGGCGTCACGCTCGGCGGGGTGCCCGCACCGGCCGGGACCCATGTGGTGCTGCTGCTCGGCGCCGCCAACCGTGACCCGGCCCGCTACGCCGACCCCGACCGGTTCGACCCCACACGTGCCGACATCCGGCCGCTGAGCTTCGGCGGGGGAGCCCACTACTGCCTCGGCGCGCTGCTGGCGCGGCTGGAGGCAACCGTTGCTTTCGGTCGGTTACCGACGAGTATCCCGGGCCTGGCGCCCGCTCCGGGCACCGCCCCGACCCGCCGCGACCGGATCGTCCTGCGTGGCCACGCGGCTTTTCCCGTCGTCCTCGACGGCCGCCGTACCGCCGGAATGTGAAATCGCTAACAGGCCGAAATTCCACCTCCCGGAGCCCGTGCGCTTTTTCGGCCGGGCCCGCCGTGAAACGCTCGGGCCGGATGAGTAACACCTTGGAAGGGAAAGCGAGTTGTCACTCTCCACGGGATCCGCTGAGCGGTCCCCGAACGTCCTGACACCCTCCAGTGACACCACCCTGGTCGCCCGGCAGGCGGGGGGAAAGGGAAGAAACCTCCACGCGCTCACCGCGGCCGGATTTCCGGTGCCGCGGTGGTCGGTCCTCGGCCTGGACGTATTCGAGGAATTCCGCCGGGACGCCGGACTGGAGGAGCAACTGGCCGGGCTGCTCGCCGACGGCTGGGAGACCCGGGCCGAGGAGGCCGCGAAGGAGATCGCCCGCCTGATCGAGACCGCCCCGCTCGGCGCACGCGTCGCCGACGCCATCGCCCGCGCCCACCGCGAGGCCGGCGGCGGCACCGTCGCCGTACGCTCCTCCGGAGCCGAGGAGGACGGTGAACGGCACTCCTTCGCCGGGCAGTTCGACAGCTTTCTCGGCGTGCGCTCGCTCGCCGACGTCACCGACCGGGTGCGCCGCTGCTGGGCCTCCGCGTTCTCCGCGCGCTCCCTGCGCTACCGCGCCGAGCGCGGACTGCCCCCCGGCACCGGCGGGGTCGCCGTCGTCGTACAGCAGATGGTCGACGCCGAGCGCAGCGGGGTGCTGTTCACCGCCGACCCGACCACCGGCCGCACCGACCGGCACGTCGTCAGCGCCGTGTGGGGGCTGGGGGAGGGGCTGGTGTCCGGCGCCGTCGACGCGGACACCGTCGTCCTCGACGCCGGGACCGGGCAGGTACTGAGCACGGTCGTCGGGGACAAGCAGGAACGATACGACGCAGGGCCCGACTCCGGCTGCGAGGTCACCCCCGTCGCCGACGAGCAGCGCGCCGCCCTCGCCCTGAGCGACGACGACCTGGCCCGCCTGCACGAGGCGGGTGTACGTATCACCGAGCACTACGGCAGCCCGCAGGACATCGAGTGGGCCATCGCCGACGGCACCCTGTGGATCCTGCAGAGCCGCCCCGTCACCACCCTCGGCGCGGAGCCGGTGGGGGAGCTGCGGATCTGGGACAACTCCAACATCATCGAGAGCTTCAGCGGCGTCGTCTCCCCGCTCACCTACACCTTCGCCGCCGACACCTACGCCAAGGTCTACGAGAGCTACGCCCGCGCCCTCGGCGTGCGCGGCGAGCAACTGCGCGAGGTGCGCGAGTGGACCCCGCACCTGCTCGGCCACATCCACGGACGGGTCTACTACAACCTGTTCCACTGGTACCGCATGGTGCGCCTGGCCCCGCTCTACCCGCTCAACCGGCGGGTGCTGGAGAAATCCCTCGGCGTCGCCGAGAGCATCTCCGACGAACTCGCCGACACACTGCACCCGTTCACGCCCCGGCCCGGACTGCGCGGCCGTCTCTCCCGCATTCGGCGCACGGTCGTCTTCACCCGGCGATTCCTCACCATCAAGAAATCCGTGGAGACCTTCCACCGCGATTTCTACCGGGCTTATGCGGTATTCAACAATGTCGACTACGACGCCCTGCCCGGCGACGAGACCTATCGCCGATTCCGCCGCCTCCAACGCGAACTCATCGAGAAATGGGGGCCGATGCAGGCCCTCGACGCGACGATTCTGCTCTCCGTCGGCCTGCTCGCCCTGCTGACCCGCCGCTGGCTGCCCGACGCCCCCGAATGGTTCACCTGGGCCGCCGCCGCCCCCGGCGGCGCCGTCGAGTCCGCCGAACCCGCCTGGAAACTCCGCGAACTGGCCGCCCGTGCCCGCACCGACGCCGACCTCCTGGAGCTGCTGGAACGCACCCCGGACGACGAGGCGCACCAGGCGCTGCGCGCCGCGGGCCACACCGAGTTCCTGGCCGCAGTCGACGCCTACATCGCCGACTACGGCTACCGCAGCCCCGACGAACTCAAGCTCGAAGTACCGGATCTGTACGAGAACCCGGGCGGGTTGTTCACCCTGCTGCGCGACGCCCTGCGGGAGACCGGCGCGGCCGACGCGGCCGACGCCGAGGACCGCGGCGGCCAGGCCGACGCCTACCTCGACCAACACCTGCGCGGGCCGCGCCGGTTCGTGTACGAGCGGGTGCGCGCCAAGGCCCGCGCCGCGCTCACCGACCGGGAACGGCTGCGGTTCTGCCGCACCCGCGCCTTCGGCGCCGCCAAGCGCATGCTGCGCGCCCTCGGCCGCGACCTCGCCCGCGCGGGCGCCATCGACCGCTGGGACGACGTGTTCCTGCTGCGCCTGGACGAGATCACCGGCGCCTACGAGGGCATGATCGTCCACACCGGGCTGCGCGACCTCGTCGCCGTGCGGCGCAGGCAGCAGGACGCCGACCGCGACCTGCACGCCCCGTCCCGCTTCACCACCCACGGGGCGCCCTACTGGTCCGGCAACCTGGAACGGGCCGGCTGGACGCACGGCCCGGCCGCCCGCAGCGGCGCCCGCGAACTGCACGGCACCCCGTGCTGCCCCGGCGTCGCCGAAGGCCCCGCCGTCGTCACCGACACCCCGCGCGACATCGGCGGCGGCATCCTCGTCACCTACCGCACCGACCCCGGCTGGGTCGCCGCGCTCACCTCGGCCGCCGCCCTCGTCATCGAACGCGGCAGCCCCCTCACCCATGTCGCCGTCGTCGCCCGCGAACTGGGCATCCCCACCGTCGTCCAGGTCAAGGACGCGACCACCGAGCTGCGCCCCGGCAGCCGACTGCGCGTGGACGGCGCCGCGGGAACGGTCACCGTACTGACCGACCCACCGGACGCCACCCCCGGGACCGCCGATAACGCCGGTTCCGCCGCTGCCGGTACGGCCACTGACGCCCGTACCGCCGGGACCGTCCCGCCTACCGGCGACGCCGGGACTGTCCCGGCCCCGGGCGAGGGCGAGTCCGCCCCGTCCGCGGGGGACTCCGGGGCCGCCCTGTTCACCGGCGACGCCGGGACCGCCGCCCCCGCCGAGGGCGCCCGGTCCTCCTCCGATGTCACCCCCGACGCTCCGGCCGCCGCTGCCGCCGCCGACGTCACCCCCTGAACGGAGACAGACCCGTGATCCTCACCGAGGACCAGTTGCAGGACCTGCTGGACAAGTCCCTCGCCGAACTTCCCCGTGGCACCGAGTGGGCCGTCACCCTGGAGGGCTCCATCGCGGAAGGGTTCGGCAACCCCTCCTCCGACATCGACTTCCTGCTCGTCGCCCGCTCCGAGGACGACCTGCCGACCATGCCGTCGCTGCTGTTCGTGGACGGGCGGCGGGTGGAGATCCGCACCCGGTCGGTGCGTCAGCTCGCCGACCAGTTCCGGGCCGTGGAGGACGGCGCCAAGCGGCCCGGCCGGCTCTCCGAGGACCTCCTCAACCGCTGCCAGCGCTTCCTGCACAGCCACCCGCTGCGCGGGCACGCCCTGGTCGAGGAGGTCAAGGCGCTGCTGCCCGTGGAGCGGTTCCGCGAGATCACCGCCGACTGGTGGGCCCACCGCGCCCGCCAGTCCCTGCGCCACGCGCTGGCGCTGCTCTGCCTCGGCGAGACGGACGAGGCCGTCGACTGGACCCGCTCCGGCCTGGTGCAGACGGTGAAGTCCTGGGCGGCCCGCGTCGGCGAGACCTACCTCGAACCCAAGTGGCTCTCCCTCCAGCTCGACCGCGCCGGCCGTACCGACGTCCGCGACCGCTACTGGCTGCTGGAGGCCACCGCACCGGCACCCGGCGACACCGACGCCGCCCACGAGTACCTGACCGAGGCCCTCGCCTTCGCCGCCAAACTCGGCCTGACCGGTGTGCCCCGGCAGCCCGAGCGGATCACCGTCGAACGCGTCAACGGCGTCACCACCTGGCAGACCGGCGACCGCGTCCACGTCGTCCGCGCACGGCGCGACGTGTTCGCCCTCGGCGACGACGCCGGCACCGTCTGGCGCTCCCTCGTCCTCGGCCGGCCCCTGCCCCAGGCCCTCGCCGCGAGCGCGGGCACCGGCGTCACCGACCCGGGCGCGCTGCTCGCCACGTTCCTGCGCTACGGGCTCATCCGCGTCGCCTGGAAGGGCGGCGGCACCATCACCCCGTCGCTGCCGCTCGCCGCGCCGCCCGGACCGGTCACCCCGCCGCCCAGCACCGCCCGCCCGCTGCTCTCCGTGCGCGGCGCGGCCGTCGGCGGGCCCCGCGCGGTGGACCTGATGCCGCTGCCCGCCGACCGGTTCGCCGCCGCCGCGATGGGCCTCGTCTGGGCCAACGTGGTCGTCGAGAACGCCGTCGAGGACCTGACCGGCGCCCTCCAGCGCGGCCAGTGGCGGGTCGCCGAACTCACCACCCGCCGCGCCGTGCACGCCGCGCTGCGCGGACTGTTCAGCGCGTACGGCGTCAACCCGCTGCCCGCCGACTCCGACCTCGTACGCCGCCTCGACCTCCTCCCCGCCGCCACCGGGGGGCCCATCGGCGAAGGCGCCGGAACGCTCCTGCGGCGCACGGTCGACGCCCCCGAGCGGGGCGACGCGCTCCTCACCGACCTCAGGTCCTTCATCGGCCTGGTGCGCGGCGCCGTCGGCGCGGACGCCTTCCCGCTGTCCTTCGAGTCCGCGGACACCTGGCGGGCCACCCTCGAACTCGGCTACGACTGGCTGCGCATCGGCGCCCACCTGGACGCGGAACTCCCCATCGAGGAAGCCCGCGACCTGCTGTCGAGCAACGGAGCCCAGCCGCACCGGACTCCGGCGCCGTGAACCGCGGGTGACAACCGACCCGAGCCTCGGGTGACGGCCAGCCCGAACCCCGGGTGACAGCCGACCCGACCGACCGCCCACCCCGTCCTCGCGGAGGAACCCCCAGATGTCCGACTCCCTGACCGTGCTGGTGACCGGTGCCAGCGGTTTCGTCGGCACGGAGGTGATCGCGCGGCTCACCGCCGCCGGCCACACCGTGCTGCCGCTGACCCACCGCACCACCGACCTCGTCCGCAACAACGGCCGCAAGGTCACCTCCGGCCGCGGCACCATCACCCCCGTCGCCGGGGACATCACCCGCCCCGGCCTGGCACTGGACGACGAAGCCCTGCGCCTCGTCGCCCGCGCCGACCGCATCGTGCACTGCGCCGCCGTCACCGACTTCGGACTGCCCGACGAGCGCTACGAGACCATCAACGTCGCCGGCACCCGCCACGTCCTCGACATCGCCCTCGCCCACCGCACCCCGCTGGTGCACGTCAGCACCGCCTACGTGTGCGGGGAGCGCGACGGAGTCGCCCGCGAGGACGAACTCGACGTCGGCCAGCACCCCGGCAACGGCTACGAGAAGAGCAAGCTGACCGCCGAGACCATGGTCCGCAAGGCCGCCGCCGACGGCCTGCCCGTGGCCGTCGTACGGCCCAGCATCGTCACCGGCGCCTCCCGCACCGGCCACGCCCGCGACCGCAAGACCGTCTACCCGGTGCTGCGCGTCCTCACCCGGGGCCTGGTGCGCACCGTGCCCGGCCACTACGACGCCCTCCTCGACCTCGTCCCCGTCGACCGCGTCGCCGACCTCGTCACCGCGGCCGCCACCCGCTTCGAGGAGGCCGAGGGACACACCCTGCACGCTGTCGGCCACGTCCTGACCCTCCGGGACTTCTCCGACGTCCTCGCCGAGTACCCGTCCTTCCACGTACCCCGGTTCGTCCCGCCGTCCGCGTTCTCCGCCGACGCCCTCACCGACCGCGAACGCCCCTACTACCGGCGCGTGATCGCCCTGTACGAGACCTACTTCCGGCGCCGCGTCCACTTCGACGACACGCAGGCCGCCGCCTTCGTACGCAGGCCCCCGGCCACCGGAGCGCGGCCCTACCTGCGCCGCCTCCTCGACGACTGCCTCGCGACCGGCTACCTCGGCCCCGCCCCGACCACCGACCGACCCGACGGGAGCACCCAGCGATGACCTTGGAGCACGGCATACCGGTCTCACCGCGGCTCACCTGCCACGCCGACAAGCAGCGGCTGTACGGCGCCGACACCTATTACCAGGAGAGCTACGAACAACTCGCCGCCCTCACCGACGACGTCACCGGCTTCGCCCACCGGCACGCCGCCCTCCTGCTCAAGCCCGACGCCGTCGTCGCCCGCAGGCTGGAGGCGGCCGTCGACTGGCTCACCGAGCAGCGCTACCGCATCGTCGGCGCCGGAGTGACCCGGCTGACCCGCACCATGATCCGCTCCCTGTGGTACTTCCAGTGGAACCTCGCCACGCCCCAGCGCAGGCGGCTCGCCGCACTGTTCCTGGAGGACGCCGACGCCCTCGTCCTGCTCGTACGCCCCGAACGGGAGCCGTACGTGCCCGCCTCCGTCGAACTGACCCGGCTCAAGGGCCCCACCGACCCCGACGCCCGCCGCCCCGGCCAGCTGCGCCACCTCCTCGGCCGCTACAGCTACCTCCTCAACCTCGTGCACACCCCCGACGAACCCGCGGACGTACTACGGGAGTTGGCCGTCCACTTCGACGACGCCACCCGCGAGGAGCTGTTCCGCTCCGCGCTCGCCGGCGAGGACCGCACCGCGCACGCCCTGGAACTGGCCGGCCGCCTGTACGCCGACACCAAGCCCCGCGACCTCCACTTCGACCCCGCCGCGGAACGCCTGCGCGACACCATGACCCGGCACCTCGGCGCACAGCCCGACGCCAGCGAGCGCACCCTGCTGGAGACCGCCTGGGAGCAAGGCGTCGAACTCGACCCGTGGGACGCCGTCATCGTCGGCTCCTCCGTGCTCCCGATGCGCGTCCCCGGCCGCGCCCCCGTCCTCGACGGGGCCGACACCGACACCTGGCGCCGACATCTGGACGCCCTGCGCGCCCGGCCCAACTGAGGAGCGTGACCGTGCAGTTCACCCGGACCCTGCCCAGGGAACTCGTGCACCGCGCCGCGCTCGCCGAGGTCTTCCTCACCGACGCAGAACGCCATGGCGAGGACGACTTCCTGCTCGCCGCGCAACTGCCGCGCCGCCACGCCTTCTACCACGACACCCTCGGCGACCGCGCCCGCCACGACCCGATGCTCCTGCTGGAGGCCTGCCGCCAAGGCATCTACGTCGTCGCCCACCGCTACCTCGACGTGCCCCTGGGCCACAAATTCCTGCTGCGCTCCGTAGAGTTCGAGGTCCCCGACCCCGAGGCCCTCGCCTGCGGCGACCACCCCACCCAGGCGGTCGTCGCCACCCGCATCGAGCACCGGTTCCGCAACCGCACCGGACCGACCGGCCTGCGGCTGCGGTACACGATGACCATCGGAGCCCGCGAGGCCCTGCACGCCCGCATCGACTACTCCTGGATGTCGCCCGGCGCCTGGACCCGTATGCGCGCCGGGCAGCGCGACGCGCTCGGCCTGCCCGAGACACCTGTCGCCCTGGCCGGCCGCCGCGTACAGGCGGCTCGCGTCGGCCGCCGCGACCCCGACAACGCGGTCATCACCGCGCCGCGCACGGACCCCGACGGCACCCGCACCGCCCGCCTGATCCCCGACACCGGCCACCCCACCCTCTACGACCACTGGGTCGACCACGTGCCCGGCATGCTGGAACTGGAAGGCTTGCGCCAACTCGCCCTGACCGCCGCCGTCGACGCGGGCACCCTGCCCGCGCCCACCGCGCTTCCGGTCGGACTGACGGCCAGGTTCCGCTGCTTCGCCGAGACCGACCTGCCGCTGGAGTGCCGTACCGGACCGGTCCTGCCCGGCGCCGACATCGCGTGCACGCTGCACCAGTCCGGCGCCCTCGCCGCCGAGGTCCGGCTGCGGCTCGCCGACCCCGCCACGACCGGCGCCCTGGCCGCGCCGGCCGCCCACAGCGCCGTATGAGACGTCCCGAACGGAGAGACCTCCCGCAGTGACCACCGTCGCCGTCCCTCAAGTCCCCGCACGGCTCGGCCGGTTCGTGCTGCGCATGTTCCGGCCGCACGTCTACGGCACCTACGGTCTGCTGTGGGTGCTCGCCCTGGAAGGTTCGGCGGTGGCCGCCACCGGCACGGCCTGGCGGCCCTCCGACGCCACCTGGCTGCGGGTCGTCAGCGTCGTCCTGGCGCTGCTGTTCCTGCGCATGCTCGACGAGCAGAAGGACCTCGACTACGACAGGGTCCACCACCCCGACCGGCCGCTGGTCACCGGTGCCATCACCACGGCGGAACTGCGCGGCGCCATGGCCGCGATCACCGCACTGCTCGTCGGCCTCAACGCCGCCCTCTCCGCCACGGCCGCCCTGCTGATCCTCGCCGCCCTCGGCTACGGCGTCCTCCTCGCCGTACTGGAACGGATCTCGCCCGCCGTCCGCGACCGGCACCTGCTCAACCTGGCCGTCACCTACCCGGTGCAGGTCATCCTGGGCTGCTATGTGTACGGCTCGCTGGTCGCGGACGGGACCGTCGGCGCCGACTGGCGCGGGCCGGTGCTGCTGGCCCTGTGCGCCGGGGTGTTCCTGCACTTCGAGTTCGCCCGCAAGACGGCCTGGGAAGCCGCTGACGGCGAGCGGCTGTACTCCACGGACCTCGGCCCCCGCCGCAGTGCCGCCGTCACCGCGGGCTGCGCGGCCGTGGCCGTCGCCTGCGAGCTGGCGCTCCTCGCCCCCAGCGGCCCCCTCGTGCTGCTGCCCTGCGCCGCCGTCCTGCTGCCCGTGTGGGGCACCCGGCGCTTCCTGACCGCCGGACGCGGCACCTGGCCGGTGCTGTTCGCGATGCTCTTCATCGTCGCCACGTATCTCGGCCTCGTCGTACGGGCGGTGCTCCTGTGACCCCCGACGAACTGCTCACCACCACCCGCAGCGTCCGGCGCGGGCTGGACCTTGACCGGCCCGTGGACCTGGAGGTCGTACGGGACTGCCTGCGGATCGCCCTGCAGGCACCCAACGGCAACAACCGGCAGTCCTGGCGCTGGATCGTCCTCACCGACCCGGAACTCCGCGCCGAGGTCGCCGCCGTGTACCGGGCCGCCTTCCACGATCGCAACGCCGAGCGGCTGCGGCGCCTGGCCGAGTTGCCCTCGGAGACCCGGTCGGTGATGTCCGGCGCCCGGCTGCTGGCCGAGCGGCTGCACCGGGTGCCCGTCCTGGTCATCCCGTGCATCGAAGTTCCCGGCGGCCGGCTGCCGGAGGGCAACCAGGCCGGCCTGTGGGCCTCGCTGCTGCCCGCCGCGTGGAGCTACGCGCTGGCCGCCCGCAGCCGCGGCCTGGTCACCGCCTGGACGGCGGTCCACCTGGACCGCGAGCACGAGGTCGCCGACCTCCTGGGCCTGCCGCCGGGGGTCCGCCAAGGCGCGCTGCTGCCGACCGCGCACCCCCTGCGCAGCACCTTCCGCCCCGGCCCGCGCCGCCCGCTGGAGGAGGTCCTGCACCTCAACGGCTGGCACGGCCAGGGAAGTTAGAAGGGGCCCTTCGCCGCTTCCCGGCGCAGGGCCCCTCGTCCGTGCTCCTCAGCGGATCACGTCTCGTTCCAGCGGAAGAACTTCAGCGTCAGCAGCGTCACCACCGCCGTGAAGGCGAGCATGCCGCCCATCGTCGGCAGCGCGTCGGCCAGCCCGCCGCCCCGGCTCAGCACCGCCTCGCTGCCCTTGACGAGATAGCGCAACGGCATCATGTACGACACGGCCTGCACCCAGCCCGGGGCGCTGTCCAGCGAGAAGAACGAGCCGGACATGAACGACATCGGCAGCACCAGCAGTTGCGCCAGTCCGCCCGCGGACTCCTCGGTGCGGGTGAGCGAGCCGATCAGCAGGCCCAGCGACATCAGCGCCAGCGTCCCGCACATCACCAGCGGGATCACCAGCCACCAACTCCCGGTCAGCTGGAGCCCGAAGTACGGCAGGGTCGCCACCGCCAGGAACAGCGCGGTCTGTGCCAGCGCCATCAGCAGCGTCATGGAGATGCGGGCGGCCACGACCTCCCACGCGCGGATCGGGGACAGCCGCATCCGCTGGAGGATCTTCTTGCGGCGCAGCGTCACCAGGGTGAGCGCCGTGCTGAACACTGCGCTGGAGGCGATGGCCCAGCCCATCAGACCCGGCGTCAGGTACTGGATCGGCTCGACCGACTCGTCCTCGACCTGGCCGGCCTGAAGCGTGTACGTGGGCGGCTCGTCCGCCGCGGCCAGGTTCGCCTGCTCCAGTACCGCGTTGAGGGTGGCCCGGGCGGAGGCTCCCTTGACCTGGTCGGCGGCGCTGTAGCGCAGGACGACCGTGCCGCCCTGCTGCATGACCAGGGCGTCGTAGTCGCCCTCGCGGACCTTCTCCAGCGCCGACTTCTCGTCGCTCACCTTGGTGATGGTGGCGGCCTCCGACAGCTGCTCGCGCTGATCGGCGGTGAGCGAGTCCAGCACCTCCACCGGGCCGACCTGGGCGACCTTGATGTGCGCGGTGCCGTCGCTCTTGAACAGCGTGCCGAACAACAGCAGGAACAGGATCGGGAAGATCAGCAGGAAGAAGATCGTGCCCTTGTCGCGCAGCACGCTCATGATCATGGTCCGGGACAGTTCCCGTACCGGGTTGAGCCGGTCCTTGCGGTCGGGCGTGCTGCCTGCGGTGCCCTTGCCCGCCGGGCCGCCGCTCTCGCGGGGCGCCGTCGTCACGGGCCGTGGGGTGGTCTCCTCGATGCTCACGAGCGGTACTCCCGTCCGGTCAGCTGGAGGAACACGTCCTCCAAAGTGGCGCCGCGCACCTCCAGGCCGCGCAGGGCGCCCCGGTCGGCCAGCACGGACAGCACCGGCCCCGGCGCGCCAGTCGTCACCGTCAGCAGCACCCCGTCGTCCTCCACCGTGGCGTCGACGACCCCGGCGTCCTTCAGCGAGTCCCGCATCGCGTCCGGCGCGACGAGCCCGGACTCCACGCTCACCCGCACCATGTTGTCCAGTTCACGCACGAGCGCGGCCGGGGCGCCGGTGCGCAGCACCTTGCCGCGCTCCATCACGGACACCCGGTCGCACAGCACCTCCGCCTCGTCGAGGTAGTGCGTGGTCAGGACGACCGTGCGGCCCTCCTCGTTGACGTCCCGCAGCAGGTCCCACAGATTGCGGCGCGCCTGCGGGTCGAGACCGGCGGTCGGCTCGTCCAGGAACACGATCTCCGGGTCGTGCACCAGACCGCAGGCGATGGACAGCCGCTGCGCCTGCCCGCCGGACAGCTTGTCCGCGGGCACCTGGGCGAACTCGGTCAGCCCGACCCGCTCCAGCATCGCGTCGGCCTGCCGCGCGCCGACCCGGTAGAACGAGGCGAACAGCCGGATCGTCTCCCGCGTCGTCATCTTGTCCAGGAACGACGACGCCTGGAACTGCACGCCGATCCGGGTCAGCAGGTCCAGGTTGCGCGGCCAGGGGGACTGCCCGAACAGCTCGATCCGGCCCTCGTCGGGCTCGCGGACGCCCTCCATGATCTCCAGGGTGGTCGTCTTGCCCGCCCCGTTGGGGCCGAGGATGCCGTAGAACTCGCCCGCCTCGATGCGCAGGGAGACCCCGTCGACGGCCTGGATGTCCCCGTACCGCTTGCGCACACCGTCCGCGACGATCGCCGGCGCCGTCATGACACGTCCTGCCTGGTCCGGCCGAGCCGCCTGCCGGCTCCGCCGCACATGAACTGATGGTCCATCACTCGACTGTCGTCTCTCCGTGATCGGGTTGGGGGATCGTTGGGGCACTGCCACCCGGACCGCCAGCCCAGCACAGGCCCCGCGCGGGGGCCATCGATGCCGCCGAAGACTAGGGAATCGCCGGTGGCCGGGGCCGGGTCCGGGGCCGGGGGCGGAACGGGGTCGGGGCCGGAACGGGGGGCGGGAACGGGGGGCCGGGGACGGCCCCCCGGTGGGAACCGTCCCCGTGGACGCCGGTCAGCCCCAGGTCACCGGGAGCGCGTACACGCCGTAGTGCATGGCCTTGTCGCGCAGCGGGATCTCGTGGGGCTCCACCGCCAGGCGCAGGTCGGGGAAGCGGTCGAAGAGCTTCTGGTAGCCCAGGCGCAGGGTGGCGCGCGCCAGGTGCTGGCCCAGGCACTGGTGGATGCCGAAGCCGAACGCCAGGTGCCGGCGCGAGGGCCGGGTGACGTCGAAGACCTCCGGGTCCTCGAACTGCTCCGGGTCCCGGTTCGCGGCCGGCAGCGACAGCACCACCGTCTGCCCGGCCTCGATCTTCGTACCACCGATCTCCACGTCCTCCAACGCGACGCGGCTGGCGCCCATGTGAGAGATCGTCAGGTAACGCAGCAGCTCTTCCACCGCCCGTTCCATCAGCTCGGGCCGCTCGCGGATCTTCCGCAGCTGCTCGGGGTGCTCCAGCAGGGCGAACGTGCCGAGGCCCAGCATGTTCGGGGTGGTGTCCAGGGCGCCGCCGATGGTGATCCAGGAGATGTTCGCCAGCTCCTCCTCGGTCAGCTCCCCGGACTTCACCAGCTTGCCCAGCAGCCCGTCGTTGGGCTCGGCGAACAGCTCCTTCACGACCCGGGCCAGCGTCTGGTCCAGCGCCGTGTTGTGCTCGATGAACTCCTCAAGCGTGTAGTCGATCCGCATGATCGCCGAGAAGTGCCGGTCCAACTCGGCGATGTCCTCCTCCGGCACACCCATCACGGAGTGCACCGAGCGGTACACGACCTTCTGCACGAACGTCGGCAGCAGGTCCACGGGCGGCTCAAGACCCGCCATCTCCTCTAGGACGCCGTCGATGATCCCGGCGAGCGTCGGCTCGTACTCCTGGATCTTGCGGACCGTGAAGAAGCCGGTCAGCAGCCGCCGGTAGTGGGTGTGGTCGGGCGCGTCCATACGGACGAACGAACCCGGCGGCGACGGCTTCGGGTCGTAGTTCTCCACCTCGAACGGCGGCGACGCGACCAGCGCCAGCAGATCCGCCCGATGGCTGAACCGCGGATCGGTCATGATGGCCCGCACATCCTCGTGCCGGGTCACCAGCCAGCCGTCCTTGCGGCCCGGCGCGATGTCGAACGTCAGCGGGCTGATCGGCTCCTCCGCCCGCAGCCGCCGGTACTCCGGGTCCGGGTCGAAGGGGCAGGTGCGGTCGGTCGGGATCACAGGGGGTTTCGGCTCGAAGGCCATGGGGCTCCTCCGTCAGGTGGGGGTTGCGTCCGCCCGGGTGCGCCGCTCAGGCCCGCCGGACCGTCAGCGGCAGCCGCCGAAGACCGAAGACGTTGACCCGGTTGGCGAAATAGGACAGCGGGCTGTCGCGGTCCACACGGATGTCGGCGTACCGGTCGAGCATCAGATCGAGCGCGATCCGCCCCTCCATACGGGCCAGCGGGGCGCCCAGGCAGTAATGGATGCCGTGCCCGAAGGCCAGCTGCTTGGCATGGGGCCGGTCCCGCACAAAACGGTCCGGCTCGGGGAAGACCCGCTCGTCGCGGTTGGCGGACAGCAGCCAGAGGTACACCATCGTGTTCTCCGGCACCTTCTCCCCGGCGATCGCCACGGGCGCCGTCGGCACCCGCTCGATCTTCAGGAACGGCGGCCGCAGCCGCAGCACCTCCTCGGTGAAGGGGGCGATCAGCGCGCGGTCCTCACGCAACCGGCCCAGCTCACCCTCCTCCTGGTCCAGCGTGAGCAGCATGTTGCCCAGCAGCACCGACGTGGTGACATGACCGGCGAGCAGCAGCAGCGCCGCGAAGCTCACCACGTCCTCGTCGTTCAGCCGCTCCCCGTCGACCTCCGCCCGCACCAGCAGGCTCATCAGGTCGTCGTGCTCGCGCGCCCGCCGCTCCGTGACATGCCGGCCCAGATAGTCGCCCAGCTCCTGCACCGTGCGTCCCAGGACCTCCGCGCCCTCCGGCGTCTCCCAGTTCGCCGTCAGCAGGTTGTCGGCCCACCCCTGGAACAGCGGACGGTCCGAGGGCGGCACGCCCAGCATCGACGAGATCACGATCACCGGCAGCGGATTCGCGAACGCCTCCACCAGGTCGAAGCCGTCCGCGTCGGCCAGGCCGTCCAGCAGTTCGGTGGCGACCTCGGTGATGCGCGGCTCCAGCTCGCTGATCATCTTCGCGGTGAACACCTTGCTCACCAGCCGGCGCAGCTTGCCGTGGCGCGGCGGGTCCAGCAACAGCAGGGTCCCGCCCGGCGGTTGACGCTCACCGCCCGACAGCCGGGTCACCGTGTCCGAGGAGAACAACGCCGGGTCCGCGGTGATCCGCTGCACGTCCTCGTGCCGGAACACGTGGTAGCGGCCCTCCGGATCGCGCCACACCGGCTGCTCGTCACGCATCCGCCGCAGCCAGGCCAGCAGGGTCGCCCCGCCGTCCAGGTCGACCTCGGGCGGCGCGAGAACCTCTGGTCTGTCGGGATCGGGCACGGCTGTCATCGGAAGAACCCCTCTCGTCAGGGCAGTCCGCACGGGCGGCACGGCGGGAGCGGACCCCAGGGCAGCACGAGCCCCGAAGCCGGGGCCACAAACGCCGCCGAACTCTAGGGAATTGCCGGTCCCACAGCCCTGCCGGGCCCGTCCGGGGCAACTAGGGGATTTTTCAGAGTCGGAGGTCGGGCGGCCGTCGACGCCGTGCGCGCCCCCAGACTTGACCGGGTTCGACGAGCTCGACGAGGTCGATCTGTTCGACGAGCTCGATGTGCTCGACGTTTTCGAAAAGCCATGCGGACCGCGTGGGTGTCCGAGCCTGAGGAGATCCGGTGTTGTCTACCGTCCCGAGTGCAGCGGGCCTGCCGTCGGCCGGGTCCGCCGTGGTGCGCGACCCCGACCCGAACCTGGGGGCCGAGCTGTGAGCGAAGACCGCCTGCGTGAGGACCGCGTGCGTGAGGACCGCCTGCGCGAGTACCTGAAGCGCGTCACCGCCGACCTGCACCGCACCACCACCCGGGTGCGCGAGCTGGAGGCCAAGGACCACGAGCCCATCGCCATCGTGTCCATGGCCTGCCGCTACCCCGGCGGCGTACACACCCCCGAGGACCTGTGGCGCCTCGTCGCCGACGGCCGCGACGCCATCACCCCCTTCCCCGAGGACCGTGGCTGGGACGTCGACTCGCTCTACCACCCGGACCCCGAGCACCCCAACACCTGCTACACCCGGGAGGGCGGCTTCCTGCACGACGCCGCCGACTTCGACCCGGACTTCTTCGGCATGTCCCCGCGCGAGGCCCTGGGCACCGACCCCCAGCAGCGGCTGCTGCTGGAGATCTCCTGGGAGGCCCTGGAGCGCGCCGGCCTCGCCCCCGCCGCCCTGCGCGGCACCAGCACCGGCGTGTTCGTCGGCGTCATGTACAACGACTACGGCTCCCGTTTCGACGTCCCCCCGCCCGGCCTCGAAGGCTTCATCGGCAACGGAAGCGCCGGCAGCATCGCCTCCGGCCGCGTCTCCTACACCCTCGGCCTGGAAGGCCCCGCCGTCACTGTCGACACCGCCTGCTCGTCGTCGCTGGTCGCCCTGCACCTGGCCTGCCGGGCGCTGCGGGCGGGGGAGTGCTCCCTCGCTCTCGCGGGCGGCGTCGCCGTCATGTCCACCCCGGTCACCTTCACCGAGTTCAGCCGTCAGCGCGGCCTGTCTCCCGACGGCCGCTGCAAGTCCTTCGCCGAGGGTGCGGACGGTACGGGCTGGGGTGAGGGCGCGGGCCTGATCCTCCTGGAGCGGCTGTCCGACGCCCGCCGCAACGGGCATCCGGTACTGGCCGTGATCCGGGGGAGTGCGGTCAACCAGGACGGCGCGAGCAGCGGTCTGACGGCGCCGAACGGGCCTTCGCAGCAGCGCGTGATCCGGGCGGCTCTGGCGTCGGCGGGGCTGAGCCCGGCCGACGTGGACGCGGTGGAGGCGCACGGCACGGGTACCACGCTGGGCGACCCGATCGAGGCGCAGGCCCTGCTCGCCACGTACGGCCAGGACCGCGAACAGCCGCTGTATCTCGGCTCGTTGAAGTCCAACATCGGGCATACGCAGGCCGCGGCCGGGGTCGGCGGCGTGATCAAGATGGTCATGGCCATGCGGCACGGGGTGCTGCCCCGGACCCTGCACGTGGACGCGCCGTCCTCGCATGTCGACTGGTCGGCGGGGGCCGTGGAACTCCTCACCGAGGCCCGGGAATGGCCTGTGGGCGAGGACCGTCCGCGCCGCGCCGCCGTTTCCGCGTTCGGTGTCTCCGGGACGAATGCGCATGTGGTGTTGGAGGGGGTGGCGGCGGAGCCGGGTGCCGTGGCCGAGGCTGTGGATGGTTTCGGTGGTGTGGTGGTGTGGCCGTTGTCGGCGCGGGGTGAGGGGGCGTTGAGGGCGCAGGCGGGGCGGTTGCTGGGGTCGGTGGCTTCTGGGGTGCCGGGTTCGGTGGCTGATGTGGGGTGGTCGCTGGCGTCGACGCGGTCGGTGTTCGAGGACCGTGCGGTGGTGGTGGGTGCGGACTGGGACGAGTTGCGGTCGGGGCTGGGGGCGCTTGCTGCGGGGGAGTCCCATGCGCGGGTGGTGCGTGGTGGGGTGGTGCGGGGGCGTACGGCGTTCCTGTTCGCGGGGCAGGGCTCGCAGCGGGTTGGGATGGGGCGGGAGTTGTATGAGGCGTATCCCGTCTTCGCGGCCGCGTTTGATGCGGTGGATGCTGAACTGCCTGTTGATTTGAAGGCAATTGCCTTCGGTGAGGACGGGGACAGGCTTCAGCGCACCGAGTACGCGCAGCCCGCTCTGTTCGCGCTGGAAGTGGCGCTGTTCCGGCTGCTGGAGTCGTGGGGTGTGCGCCCGGATGTGCTGGCGGGTCATTCGATCGGTGAGATCGCGGCGGCGCATGTGGCCGGGGTGTGGTCGCTGGCGGATGCGTGCCGCCTGGTTGCTGCGCGCGGTCGGTTGATGCAGGAGCTCCCCGGGGGCGGGGCGATGGTGGCGGTGCAGGCCTCGGAGGGCGAGGTGTTGCCGCTGCTCACGGACGAGGTGGGTATCGCCGCCGTCAACGGCCCGCAGTCCGTGGTGATTTCGGGTGCCGCCGACAAGGTCGAGGAGATCGCTGACCGCTTCCGCGCCGAGGGCCGTAAGGTCACCCCCCTCCGCGTCAGCCACGCCTTCCACTCACCGCTCATGGACCCGATGCTCGCGGAGTTCCGCGAGGTCGCCGCGAGCCTGTCCTACGACCGCCCGAAGCTCCCCCTCGTCTCCACAGTCACCGGACTCCCGGCCACCGACGAGGAGTTGACCTCCCCCGAGTACTGGGTCGACCACGTCCGTCGCACCGTCCGCTACGCCGACGCCCTCCGGACCCTGGCCGAGCACAAGGCGAGCCGGTTCCTGGAGCTGGGCCCCGACGGTACGCTCACCGCGCTCGCCCGGTCGGTGTTCGACGGCGATACGAAGGTCGTCGTGCCCGCGCTGCGCAAGGAGGGCCCGGAACCCGTCGCCCTGCTCAGCGCCGTCGGCACCCTGCACGTGCACGGGCTCACCCCCGACTGGTCCGCGCTGTTCCCGGGCGCCAGGACCGTCGCCCTGCCCACGTACGCCTTCCAGCGGCGCCGGTACTGGCTGGACCCGGTGCCCGGCGGGCGCGGCACCGGTGGGCACCCGCTGCTGGGGTCCGTCGTGACCCTCGCCGACTCGTCCGCGCTCGTGTCCACCGGCGTGCTGTCGACCCGCAGTCACCCCTGGCTGGCCGACCACACCGTCGCCGGCCGGGCCGTGCTGCCGACGGCTGCCCTCCTCGACATCGCCCTGCACCTCGGCGCCCGCGTCGGCTGCGACCACGTCGCCTCGCTCGACCAGGACCAGGCACTCGTCCTCGACGGCGACGCGGCCGTCGAGCTGCAGGTCGTTGTGGACGCACCGAGTGACGACGGCACCCGGGCGTTCACCTGTCACTCCCGTCCGGCCGGCTCCGAGGGCGACGACTGGACCCGCCACGCGCAGGGCCTGCTCGCACCCGCTTCCCCCGTGCCGGTGGACGACTTCGCGGGACGGCCCCCCGCCGACGCCGAGGAACTGGACCCCGCCGAGATCGACGCCCTGTACGAGACGGCGCGGGACGCCGGACTCGGTCACGGCGCCGCCTTCCGCGCGCTCACCGCCGTATGGCGTACCGGGGACGAGGTGTACGCCGAGGCCGTCGTACCGGAGGAACTGCGGGCCGACGCGCTGCGGGTCGCCCTGCACCCGGTGCTGCTGGATGCCGCCCTGCACGCGGCACCAGCGCTCGGCCGGGCCGGGTCGGTGGCCGTGGCGTGGCGGGACGTCACCCTGCACGCCACCTCCGCTGAGGCGCTGCGCATCCGGGTGCGCCCGCTCGCCGATGGCGGACTGCGTCTGGACCTGGCCGACGACTCGGGCGCACCGGTCGTCACGGTCGCCGAAGTCACGCTGTCCCCTGCCGCCGAGCTGCCGCTCCCGGCCGCCGAAACCACGGTCTCCGACGACCTGTTCGCCGTCGAGTGGGCCGAACTCCCGGCGGCCGGGACCGCGAACGCCCTCCACTGCCCGGACCCCGACGCCCTGTTCGCCGCCCTCGATGACACCGTGCCCGATCTGGTGCTCCTGCCCGTACGAGGCGAGAACGCCGAACTCCCTGGCGTCGTGCACGAGTTGACCGGCCGCACCCTGGACCTGCTCCGGCGCTGGACCGCTGACGAGCGGACGGCGGGAGCCCGGCTGGTTCTGGTCACCCGGAACGCCGCCTGTGTCCGGGACGGTGATCCGGTCGCCGACCTCGCTGCCGCCGCCGTGCGCGGTCTGGTGCGTTCCGCCCAGTCGGAGAACCCGGGGCGCCTGCTTCTCGTCGACACCGACGGTACGGCGGCGGACGACGTTGTCGCGGGCGCCGCCGTGGCCGCCCTCGACGACGGCGAGACCGAGATCGCCCTGCGCGCCGGACGCGTGTACGGCGCCCGGATCACCCGCCACCGCGCCGGTGCGGAGACCTCCGCGCCCGTCCTCGACCCCGAGCGGACCGTGCTCGTCACCGGCGCGGGCGGTCCCGTCGCCGCCGCCGTCGCCCGGCACCTGGTGGCCGTCCACGGTGTACGGCACCTGCTGCTCGCCGGCCGCCGTGGCCCCGCCGCTCCCGGCGCCGACGCGCTGCGGGCCTCCCTCGAAGCGGCCGGTGCCGATGTGACGATCGCGGCCTGCGATGTCGCGGACCCGGACGCGCTGGCCGAGTTGCTGGCTGCAGTACCTCAGGCGCACCCGCTCGGGGCCGTCTTCCACGCCGCCGGTGTCATCGACGACGGCGTGATCGGCACGCTCACCCCCGAGCGGCTGTCGGCCGTACTGCGCCCCAAGGTCGACGCGGCCGTTCACCTGGACCGCCTCACGCGCGACCTGGACCTGTCGGCCTTCGTGCTGTTCTCCTCCGCGGCCGCCACCTTCGGCGGGCCCGGTCAGGGCAACTACGCCGCCGCCAACGCCTTCCTGGAGGCGCTGGCCACCACCCTGCGCGCCCAGGGCCGCCCCGCGTGGGCGCTCGGCTGGGGGCTGTGGGCCGAGGACAGCGGGATGACCTCCGGGCTCGGCGCCGCCGACCGGGATCGTATGGCCCGCGCGGGTGTCGCCGCCCTGCCCACCGAGGACGCCGTCGCCCTCCTCGACCGTGCCCTCGCCCAGGAGCGCGCCGTGCTCCTGCCGGTCCGGCTCGACCTCGCCGCCGCACGGGCCGCCACCACGCCCGTGCCCGCGCTGCTGCGCGACCCCGCCGCACCGGTCCGCCGCGCGGCCGCCGCGCGAGCGGGCGGACGGTTCGCCCGGACGCTCGCGGCGCTGCCCGAAGCCGAACGGCCCGCCGCCGTCCTGCGGTTGCTCCAGACGGAGATCGCCGCCGTCCTCGGCCGCAGCGGCGACACCCCGGCCGCCGACCCCGAACGCGCCTTCCGGGACCTCGGGTTCGACTCGCTCATGGCGGTCGACCTGCGCAACGTCCTGGAGCGGCGCACCGGTCTCAAGCTCGCCCCCACCGTCGCCTTCGACCACCCCACCCCGGCCGCGCTCGCCACCCACCTGCTGCGCTGCCTGCCCACCGACGACGACCGGCGCGGCACCCGGGCCGACGGTGCCCGCCCGCGCGGTGGGCGCGCCGCCGACGAGCCCATCGCGATCGTCGGCATGGCCTGCCGCCTCCCCGGCGGCGCCGACACGCCCGAGGCGCTGTGGGACCTGCTCGCCTCCGGGGCCGACGGTCTGACCGACTTCCCCGCCGACCGCGGCTGGGACGTCGGCTCCCTCTACCACCCCGACCCCGGTCACGAGGGCACCAGTTACACCCGCACCGGCGGCTTCCTCGACGGCGTCGACCGGTTCGACGCCGCGTTCTTCGGGATCTCGCCCCGTGAGGCGCTGGCCATGGACCCGCAGCAGCGGCTGCTGCTGGAGGTCTGCTGGGAGGCCGTGGAGCGCGCCGGAGTCGACCCGCGCACCCTGCGGGGCTCCCGGACCGGCGTCTTCGCCGGTACCAACGGCCAGGACTACACGACCCTGTTGCGTGCCTCGGCGGCGGACGTGGACGGCTATCTCGGCACCGGCAACGCCGCCAGTGTCGTTTCCGGTCGTATCGCCTACACCCTCGGACTGGAGGGCCCGGCCGTCACCGTCGACACCGCCTGCTCCTCGTCACTGGTCGCTCTGCACTGGGCGGTTCGGGCGCTGCGCGCGGGGGAGTGCGACCTCGCGCTCGCCGGCGGTGTGTCCGTGATGTCGACCCCGGCCGCGTTCCTGGAGTTCTCGCGTCAGCGGGGGCTCGCGCCCGACGGGCGCTGCAAGGCGTACGCGGACGACGCCGACGGCACCGGCTGGGGCGAGGGCGCGGGCGTGCTGCTGGTCGAGCGGCTGTCCGACGCCCGCCGCAACGGTCACCGCGTCCTGGCCGTCGTCCGGGGCAGCGCCGTCAACTCCGACGGCGCCTCCAACGGGCTCACCGCGCCCAACGGCCCCTCGCAGGAACGCGTCATCCGCGCCGCCCTCGCCGACGCCGGGCTGCGGCCCGCCGACGTGGACGCCGTCGAAGGCCACGGCACCGGCACCGTCCTCGGCGACCCCATTGAGGCGCAGGCTCTCCTCGCGACCTACGGCCAGGACCGCGAACAGCCCCTGTGGCTGGGGTCGGTGAAGTCCAACATCGGGCACACCCAGGCCGCCGCCGGAGTCGCCGGCGTCATCAAGGCCGTCCTCGCGCTGCGGCACGGCACGCTCCCGCGCACCCTGCACGCCGACCGGCCCTCCAGCCACGTCGACTGGGACTCCGGAGCGGTACGGCTGCTGACCGAGCCCGTCGAGTGGCCGCACACGGAGGGCCGTACGCGCCGGGCCGGTGTCTCGTCCTTCGGGTTCAGCGGCACCAACGCCCACGTCATCCTCGAAGAGGCACCACCGGGACGTACCGGCACGGACGGCGACGCCGCCCCCGCCGCCGTGCACGGGCTGCTCGCCTGGCCGCTCGCCGCGCGCACTCCCGAGGCGCTGCGGGCCCAGGCCGCGCGGCTCACCGAGCACGTACGGCGGCACCCGGAGCTGTCCGCCGCCGACATCGGCCACTCGCTGGCCGCCACGCGCACCCCGTTCGAGCACCGGGCGGTGCTGCTCGGCCGGGACCGCGACGACCTGCTCGCCGACCTCACCCGGCTCGCCTCCGCCGTCGAACCCGCCGCCGCGCCGCGCTCCGCCCGCACCGCGTTCCTGTTCACCGGGCAGGGCTCCCAGCGCCCCGGCATGGGCGCCGAACTGCACGCCGCGTTCCCGGTGTTCGCCGAGACCTTCGACGAGGTGTGCGACCGGTTCGGCGCCGACGTCCTCGGCACATCCCTGCGCGAGGCCGTTCTCGGCGACGCCGGGCACCTGCTGGACCGCACCGGCCACGCGCAGCCCGCCCTGTTCGCCTTCGAGGTCGCCCTGTACCGCCTCGTGCGCTCCTTCGGCGTGACCCCCGACTACCTGTTCGGCCACTCCATCGGCTCGCTGGCCGCCGCACACGCCGCCGGAGTCCTGTCCCTGGCCGACGCCTGCGCGCTCGTCGCTGCCCGCGCCCGGCTGATGGACGCCCTGCCCGACGGCGGCGCCATGGTCGCCCTCCAGGCCACCGAGGAGGAGGTCCTGCCGCTCCTCACGGACGGCGTCGGCATCGCCGCCGTCAACGGCCCCCGCTCGGTCGTGGTCTCCGGCGAGGAGACCGCCGCGCTCGGCCTGGCCGGGCGGTTCGCGGCCCAGGGCAGGCGCACCCGACGACTGCGCGTCAGCCACGCCTTCCACTCACCGCTCATGGAACCCATGCTGGACGAGTTCCGCGAGGTCGCCGCCGGTCTCACCTACCACGATCCGGTCCTGCCCGTCGTCTCCGACGTCACCGGCCGCCCCGCCACCGCCGCCGAACTCGCCGACCCCGACCACTGGGTGCGCCACGTCCGGCAGACCGTCCGCTTCCACGACGGCGTCCGCGCCCTGGAGGACGCCGGCGTCGGCCGCTACCTGGAGATCGGCCCCGACGGCACGCTCACCGCGCTCACCGCCGACGCCGTCACCGCCCCCGACCGCTGCGCCGCCGTCGCCCTGCAGCGCACCGGCCGCTCCGAGACCGACAGCCTGCTGTCCGGGCTCGCGCACGCCCACGTCCACGGCGTCGACGTCGACTGGACCGCCGCCGCGCCCGGCTCCGGACGGGTCGTCGACCTGCCCACCTACCCCTTCCAGCGGCAGCGCTACTGGCCCGGCGCCCGCGACCGCGCCGGTGACCTCGCCGCCGCCGGACTCGCCGACGCCGGGCACCCGCTGCTCGGCGCGCGCGTCGACCTCGCCGACGCCGACGAGTACGTCTTCACCAGCCGCCTCTCCCTCACCGACCAGCCCTGGCTCGCCGACCACGCCGTCGGCGGCACCGCGATCCTGCCCGGCACCGCCCACCTCGACCTCGCCCTCCTCGCCGGGGCCCGCGCGGGCTGCGACCGCGTCACCGAACTGACCCTGCTGGAACCCCTCACCCTCGCCCCCGGCCAGGCCCTCGCCCTCCAGGTGCGGCTCGGCGCGCCCGACGCCGACGGCAACCGCCGTATCGGCGTCCACTCCCGCCCCGTCGACGCCGCCCAGGACCGACCCTGGACCCTGCACGCCGACGGGCTCCTCGGCACCGACGCCCGCCCCGAACCCGACGCGCCGCACACCGACTGGCCGCCCGCGGACGCCGAGGAACTCGCCGTCGAGGACCTCTACGACCGGCTCGCCGGCGCCGGCTTCGGCTACGGCCCCGTCTTCCAGGGCCTGCGCCGCGCCTGGCGGTCCGGCACCGAGGTGTACGCCGAGATCGCCCTGCCCGAACAGGCGCACACCGACGCCCCCCGCTACGGCGTCCACCCCGCCCTCCTCGACGCGGCCCTGCACGCCACCGCGCTGCTGCCGCTGGACGACTCCGCGCCGGGCAGGCTGCCGTTCTCCTGGCGCGACGTCACCCTGCACGCCACCGGCGCCACCGCCCTGCGCGTCCGGCTCACCCTGCGCGAACAGGACGCGGTGACCCTGGAACTCGCCGATCCCGACGGCCGGGCCGTCGCCTCCGTCGGCGCCCTCACCCTGCGCGCCGTCGACCCCGACGCCCTGCGCGCCCGCCCCGACCGCGGCGCGGGCGACCTGTACCGGCTCGACTGGCAGCCGCAGCGGACGGACCATTCCGCCGTCGCGCCTCTCACCGTGCTCGGCGACGACGCGGGGCGCGCGCTCGCCGCCGACCTCGCCGCGGCCGGGGTCACCGTCCATGTCACCGGCAACCTCGACGCCACCCACGGCACCCTGATCGCCGCCCTTCCCACCGAGGCCGCGGGCCTGGACCGCGCCGGGCACATCGCCGCCCAGCGCGCCCTGACCCTCGTACAACGACTCCTGTCGGAGCCCGAACTCGCCTCGACGCGGCTGGTGTTCGTCACGCGCGACGCCGTCCCGGTCGATGGCGGTTCGGTACGCCCCGCCGCCGCGGCGGCCTGGGGACTGGTGCGCTCCGCCCAGTCCGAACACCCCGGACGGTTCGTCCTCCTCGACACCGACACCGCGTCCCTCACCGCACTGCCCGCCGCGCTCGCCCGCACCGACGCAGCCCAACTCGCCCTGCGCGACGGCACGGTGCACACCCCGCGCCTCGCCCGCGCCGACGAGACGGCCGCCCTGCGCCCGCCGCACGGCACCGGCACCCGCCCCTGGCGGCTCGACACGGTCCGCAAGGGCACCCTCGACGGACTGGAACTCGTCCCGGCCCCCGATGCCGAACGCCCGCTGGAGCAAGGCGAGATACGCATCGCCGTGCGCGCCGCCGGCGTGAACTTCCGTGACGTCCTCAACGCCCTCGGCATGTACCCCGGCCCGGCGCGTGACTTCGGCCTGGAAGGCGCGGGTGTCGTCACCGAGACCGGTCCCGGAGTCACCGGGTTCGAGGTCGGCGACCGCGTGCTCGGCATGTTCCCCTCCGCCTACGGGCCCGTCGCCGTCGCCGACGCCCGCACCGTGGCCCGCATCCCCGACGGCTGGACGTACGCCCAGGCCGCGACCGTCCCGATCGTCTTCCTCACCGCCTACTACGCCCTCGTTGACCTCGGCCGCGTAGAGCCGGGACAGCGGGTCCTCGTGCACGCGGCGGCGGGCGGCGTCGGCATGGCCGCCACCCAACTCGCCCGCCACCTCGGCGCCGAGGTGTACGCCACCGCGAGCCCCGCCAAGTGGGACACCCTGCGCGCCGCCGGACTCGACGACACCCACATCGCCTCCTCCCGCGACCTCGCCTTCGAGGACGCCTTCCGCGAGGCCACCGCAGGCCGTGGCGTCGACCTCGTACTCGACTCCCTCGCCGGGGAGTTCGTGGACGCCTCACTGCGACTGCTGCCGCACGGCGGACACTTCCTGGAGATGGGCAAGACCGACATCCGCGACGCCGACGAGGTCGCCACCGACCACCCCGGCGTCCGCTACCGCGCCTTCGACCTCGCCGAGGCCGGACCCGACCGCATCGGGGAGATGCTCACCGCCCTCGTCGACCTGTTCGAGGCCGGGATCCTCACCCCGCTGCCCGTCACCCCCTGGGACGTCCGCCACGCCCCCGCCGCGTTCCGCCACATGTCGCAGGCCCGCCACATCGGCAAGGTCGTCCTCACCCTGCCCACGCCGCTCGACCCGGACGGCACCGTCCTCATCACCGGCGGCACCGGCGGCCTCGGCGCGCTCCTCGCCCGCCACCTCGTCACCGAACACGGCGTACGGCACCTGCTGCTCGCCTCCCGCCGCGGCCCCGACGCCGACGGCGCCGCACAGCTCGCCGACGAACTGCGCGCCCTCGGCGCCGAGGTGGGCATCGAGGCCGCCGACCTCGCCGACCGCGAGCAGGCCGCCGCGCTCCTGTCCCGGGTGCCCGACACCCACCCGCTGACCGGCGTCGTGCACGCCGCCGGAGTCCTCGACGACACCGTGGTCGAACAACTCACCCCCGAGCGGCTGGACGCCGTACTGCGGCCCAAGCTCGACGCCGCGGTCCACCTGCACGAGCTGACCCGCGACCTGGACCTGTCGGCGTTCGTCCTGTTCTCCTCCGTCGCCGGCACCCTCGGCGCACCCGGCCAGGCCAACTACGCCGCCGCCAACGCCTTCCTCGACGCGCTTGCCGCACACCGCCGCGCCCTCGGCCTGCCCGCCCTGTCCCTGCCGTGGGGCCCCTGGTCCCAGGTCACCGGCATGACCGGCACCCTCACCGACGCCGACATCCGGCGCATGGAACGCGCCGGACTGCCCCCGCTCAGCCCCAAGGAGGGCCTGGCGCTGTTCACCGAGGCACTGGACCGGCCGGACGCCGTCCTGGCCCCGCTCGCCGTGGACCCCGCCCGCCTCGGCGCCGACGGCCCGGCGCACCCCCTGCTGACCGGCCTGGCCCGCGTCCGGCGCACGGTCCGCGACCTCAGTACCGACAGCGCCGTTTCCGGCGGCCCGGGGCTCGCGGAGCAACTCGGACGCCTGAACGCCACCGAACGGCACCGCAGGCTGACCGAGGAGGTCTGCCGCCAGGTCGCCGCCGTCCTCGGCCACGCCTCCGCGGCCCGCATCGACCCCGACCAGTCGTTCAAGGAGCTCGGCTTCGACTCGCTCACCGCCGTCGAACTGCGCAACCGGATGAACTCCGCCACCGGCGTGCTGCTGCCCGCCACGCTCGTCTTCGACTACCCGACACCCGCCGTCCTCGCCGACCACCTCTGCCGCGAGCACTTCGGGGGCGGCGACGAGTCCGAGGCGGAGGCCGTCCCGGTGGCGGGCGAGCCCGACGAGGCGACCATCCGGAAGCTGCTCACGACCATCCCGATCACCACCTTCCGCGAGTCGGGACTGCTGGACACCCTGCTGGCCCTCGCCTCCGCGGGCGTTCCCGTCCAGCGCGACGGGAACCGGGCCGAGGCGCCGGACGAGTCCGGCCCGCACGACCCCGAAGGAGTCGATGTCGACGACCTCGATGTCGACGACCTCGTCCGGATGGCCCTGGGCACCGACGACTGACGGAGCCCCGCCCCTTTCTTGAGTCCCTGCCCGGAGTCCGGCCCCCGTCGGCCCGTGACCGCATCGAAGTGCGAAGTGTGGAGCTGCGCATGTCCTCCGAAAAAGTCGTCGAAGCCCTCCGTGCCTCGCTGCGGGAGAACGAACGGCTGCGCAAGGCCAACCAGCAGCTGGAGCAGGCGAGGACCGAGCCCGTCGCCATCGTCGCCATGGCCTGCCGCTGGCCCGGCGGGGCGGACACCCCGGAGGACTTCTGGCGGCTCCTCGCCGACGGCACCGACGCCATGACCGGCTTCCCCGCCGACCGCGGCTGGGACCTCGACGCACTGCTCCAGCACGACGACGGCCGAGGCAGCGCCGCCGCCCAGGGCGGCTTCGTCCACGACGCCGACCGCTTCGACGCCGCGTTCTTCGGCATCTCCCCGCGCGAAGCCCTCGCCATGGACCCCCAGCAGCGGCTCCTGCTGGAGGTCGCCTGGGAGACCGTGGAGCGCGCCGGCCTCGCCCCCGCCGCCCTGCGCGGCACCAGCACCGGCGTGTTCGTCGGCGCCAGCAACCAGGAGTACGGCTCCGGGCTGCGCGCCATACCCGAAGAGGTCGAGGGCCACATCCTCACCGGCAACACCGGAAGCGTCGTCTCCGGCCGCGTCGCCTACACCATGGGCCTGGAAGGCCCCGCGGTCACCGTGGACACGGCCTGCTCCTCGTCCCTGGTCGCCCTGCACCTGGCGGTACACGCCCTGCGCGCGGGGGAGTGCTCCCTCGCCCTCGCGGGCGGCGTCGCCGTCATGTCCACCCCCGGCGCGTTCGTCGAGTTCAGCCGCCAGGGCGGCATGGCCACCGACGGCCGCTGCAAGCCCTTCGCCGAGGCCGCCGACGGCACGGGGTGGGGCGAGGGCGCGGGGCTGCTGCTCCTGGAGCGGCTCTCCGATGCCCGCCGCAACGGACATCCGGTACTGGCCGTGATCCGGGGCTCGGCGGTGAACCAGGACGGGGCGTCGAACGGCCTCACGGCGCCGAACGGGCCTTCGCAGCGGCGGGTGATCCGGGCGGCTCTGGCCTCGGCGGGGCTGAGCCCGGCCGACGTGGACGCGGTGGAGGCGCACGGTACGGGGACGACGCTGGGTGACCCGATCGAGGCGCAGGCGCTGCTGGCGACGTACGGGCAGGATCGTGAACGGCCGCTGTGGCTGGGGTCGGTGAAGTCCAACATCGGGCACACGCAGGCCGCCGCCGGTGTCGCGGGCGTGATGAAGATGGTCCTCGCGATGCGGCACGGGGTGCTGCCGCGCACCCTGCACGTGGACGAGCCGTCGTCCCACGTCGACTGGTCGGCCGGGGCCGTCGAACTCCTCACGGAGAACCGTGAGTGGGACACGCCTGAGGGCAGGCCGCGCCGGGCGGGTGTGTCGTCGTTCGGAATCTCCGGGACGAATGCGCATGTGGTGTTGGAGGGGGTGGCGGCGGAGCCGGTTGCCGAGGCCGAGGCTGTGGATGGTTTCGGTGGTGTGGTGGTGTGGCCGTTGTCGGCGCGGGGTGAGGGGGCGTTGAGGGCGCAGGCGGGGCGGTTGCTGGGGTCGGTGGCTTCTGGGGTGCCGGGTTCGGTGGCTGATGTGGGGTGGTCGTTGGCGTCGACGCGGTCGGTGTTCGAGGACCGTGCGGTGGTGGTGGGTGCGGACTGGGACGAGTTGCGGTCGGGGCTGGGGGCGCTTGCTGCGGGGGAGTCCCATGCGCGGGTGGTGCGTGGTGGGGTGGTGCGGGGGCGTACGGCGTTCCTGTTCGCGGGGCAGGGCTCGCAGCGGGTTGGGATGGGGCGGGAGTTGTATGAGGCGTATCCCGTCTTCGCGGCCGCGTTTGATGCGGTGGATGCTGAACTGCCCTTCGATTTGAAGGCGGTTGTTTTCGGCGGGGACGCGGAGGTCCTGGATCGTACGGAGTTCGCCCAGCCTGCGCTGTTCGCCCTTGAAGTGGCTCTGTTCCGGTTGCTGGAGTCGTGGGGTGTGCGGCCGGACGTGCTGGCGGGTCATTCGATCGGTGAGATCGCGGCGGTGCATGTGGCCGGGGTGTGGTCGCTGGCGGATGCGTGCAAGCTGGTGGCCGCGCGGGGCCGACTGATGCAGGCGCTCCCCGAGGGGGGCGCGATGGTGGCGGTGCAGGCCTCGGAGGACGAGGTGTTGCCACTGCTCACAGGCGAGGTGGGCATCGCCGCTGTCAACGGCCCGCAGTCCGTGGTGATTTCGGGTGCCGCCGACAAGGTCGAGGAGATCGCGGGACGCTTCCGCGCCGAGGGCCGTAAGGTCACCCCCCTCCGCGTCAGCCACGCCTTCCACTCACCGCTGATGGACCCGATGCTCGCGGAGTTCCGCGAGGTCGCTGAAAGCCTGTCCTACGACCGCCCGAAGCTCCCTCTCGTCTCCACGGCCACCGGACTCCCGGCCACCGACGAGGAGCTGACGTCCCCGGAGTACTGGGTCGACCACGTCCGCCGCACCGTCCGCTACGCCGACGCCGTACGCACCCTGGCCGGCGAACACGCCACCGCCCGCTTCCTCGAACTCGGCCCCGACGGCACCCTGTCCGCGCTCGCGCGGGCCGTGCCGCCCTCGGCGGCGCCGGACGTCGAGCAGCAGCAGGTCGTCGTGCCCGCGCTGCGGAAGGAGGGCCCGGAACCGGTCGCCCTGCTGAGCGCCGTCGGCGCGCTGTACGCCCACGGGCTCACCCCCGACTGGTCCGCGCTGTTCCCCGGCTCCAGGACCGTCGCCCTGCCCACGTACGCCTTCCAGCGGCAGCGGTACTGGCTCGCCGACGTCGCCGCCACCGTCGACGACGAGGGCGGCCGGGGCGAGGCGGTCGACTCGGCGTTCTGGGCGGCCGTACGCAAGGGTGATGTGCGGGAGTTGGCGGGACGGCTGGCGCTGGACCCCGATGTCCTGGCGCCCGTGCTGCCCGCGCTGACGGCCTGGCACCACAGCAGTGTCCGGCGTTCCACCGCCGCGTCCTGGCAGTACCGCGAGACGTGGACTCCCCTGGATGTGCGGGAGGGCGCGCCGACCGGGGAGTGGCTGCTGCCCTACTGCGCCGACGACGAGGAGGCCGCCGGGACCGCGGCCGCTGTCGTCTCCGCGTTCGTCGCGGCCGGTGCCGAGGCGCGCACCCTGCCCGTCACCGCCGACGCCGACCGGGCCCACATCGTCACCGCCCTGGAGGAGACGGGCTCCACGACGGTCCTGTCCCTGCTCGCCCTGACCGAGACCCCGCACCCCGCCCACGAGGAGGTCCCGCTCGGCCTGCACCTCAACACCCTGCTGGTGCGGGCACTCGCCGAGGCCGGGACCGGGGCGCGGCTCTGGGCGGCCACGCGGTCCGCCGTGTCCGTCGGTGCCGCCGACCCGCTCACCCGGCCCGTACAGGCCACCACCTGGGGCCTCGGCCGTACCGTCGCCGTCGAGCACCCCGACCTGTGGGCCGGACTCCTCGACCTGCCCGCCCGCCTCGACGAGCGCACCCTGATCCGGCTCGTCGCCTGCCTGACCGGCGACGACACCGAACTCGCCGTGCGGGACTCGGCGGTGTTCGCGCGCCGCCTCGTCCGGGTCGTCCGCGACGACGACGATGACCGTCCCGAGCCGCGCTTCACCGGCACGACCCTGATCACCGGCGGGACCGGTGTCATCGGCGCCCACGTCGCACGCCACCTCGCCCGACAGGGCGCCGAGCACCTGCTCCTGGTCAGCCGACGCGGCCCCGGCGCCCCCGGCGCCGACGAACTTTGCCGCGAGCTGGAGGAGTTGGGCGTCGAGGTCACCGTCGCCGCCTGCGACCCCGCCGACCGGGCCGCGCTGGACGCCCTGCTCGCCGCCCTGCCCGCCGACCGGCCCCTCACCGCCGTCCTGCACATGGCGGGCGCCCTCGACGACGCCCCGCTCACCGCCATGGACCCCGAGCGGTACGCCACCGTCCTGCGCGCCAAACTGCGCGCCGCCGCCCATCTCGACGAGGCCACCCGCGAACTCGGCGACCAGGTACAGGCGTTCGTGCTGTTCTCATCCATCGCCGGTGCGCTCGGCTCCGCCGGGCAGGCCGGTTACGCGGCCGGGAACGCCCACCTCGACGCGCTGGCCCGCGCCCGCCGCGCCGCCGGGCTGCCCGCCACCTCCGTCGCCTGGGGGCCGTGGGCCGGTGGCGGCATGGCCGACGACCCCGCCGTCCTGGCCCGGCTGCGGCGCGGCGGCCTCTCCCCGATGGAGGCCGAGCCCGCCCTCACCGCCCTGGGCCGGATCCTCGCCCACGACGACACCTGGGCCCTGGTTGCCGACATCGACTGGGCCCGTATCGCGGAGGGACGGCGCGGACTGCCCGGCGGGGCCCTGTTCAGCCGTATCCCCGAGGCCGCGCGGGCCGTCACGCCCACCGAAGACGCGCACGCCGGGGGACTGCGCGGGGAACTCGCCCCGTTGGGGCCGGCCGAGCGCCGCCAGGTGCTGCTGAAGCTGGTCCGCACGAGCGCCGCCACCGCGCTCGGCCACCCCACACCGGAGAGCGTCCAGCCGACGCGGGCGTTCCAGGACTGCGGCTTCGACTCGCTCACCGCCGTCGAACTGCGCAACCTGCTCACCACCGCGACCGGCCTGACCCTGCCCACCACCCTCGTCTTCGACCACCCCACCCCGGTCGCCCTCGCCGACCACCTGCTGCACGCCCTCGACGACGGCGCCTCCCCGCCCGCCGCCACCGTCCAGGTGCGCAGCGCCGCCGAGGACGAGCCCATCGCGATCGTCGCCATGGCCTGCCGTTACCCCGGCCGGGTCGGCTCGCCCGAGGACCTGTGGGACCTGATCAGCAACGGCGGCGACGCCGTCTCCGGCTTCCCCGCCGACCGGGGCTGGGACCTGGAGTCGCTCCACGACCCCGACTCCCGCCGCCCGGGAACCAGTTACGTCGGCGAGGGCGGATTCCTCGACGGCGCCACGCAGTTCGACGCCGCGTTCTTCGGTATCTCCCCACGCGAGGCCGTCGCGATGGACCCGCAGCAGCGGCTGCTGCTGGAGGTGTCCTGGGAGGCCGTCGAGCGCGCCGGGCTCGACCCGCGTGCCCTGCGCGGCAGCAGCACCGGCCTGTTCGTCGGCTGCGGCCACCAGGGCTACGGCGCGGGCCTGACCGACGTCCCCGACGACGTGCGCGGCCACCTGCTCACCGGCAGCGCCGCCAGCCTCGCCTCCGGCCGCGTCGCCTACGCGCTCGGCCTGGAAGGGCCCGCGCTGACGGTCGACACGGCCTGCTCGTCGTCCCTGGTCGCGCTGCATCTGGCGGTGCAGGCGCTGCGCAACGGCGAGTGCGACCTCGCCCTCGCGGGCGGTGTGACGGTGATGTCGACGCCGGGTGTCTTCGTGGAGTTCTCGCGGCAGCGGGGGCTGGCCGCCGACGGCCGCTGCAAGGCGTTCGCGGAGAGCGCGGACGGCACCGGCTGGTCGGAGGGCGTGGGCATCCTGCTCGTGGAGCGGCTGTCCGACGCGCGGCGCAACGGGCACCGGGTCCTCGCCGTGGTGCGGGGCTCGGCGGTGAACCAGGACGGGGCGTCGAACGGCCTCACCGCCCCGAACGGGCCTTCGCAGCAGCGCGTGATCCGGCAGGCGTTGGCGTCGGCGGGGCTGAGCCCGGCCGACGTGGACGCGGTGGAGGCGCACGGCACGGGGACCACGCTCGGGGACCCGATCGAGGCGCAGGCGCTCCTCGCGACCTACGGCCAGGACCGCGAACGGCCGCTGTGGCTGGGGTCGGTGAAGTCCAACATCGGGCACACGCAGGCCGCCGCCGGAGTCGCGGGCGTGATCAAGATGGTCCTCGCGATGCGGCACGGGGTGCTGCCCCGCACCCTGCACGTGGACGAACCCACTTCGCACGTCGACTGGTCGTCCGGGGCCGTCGAACTCCTCACCGAGCCCCGGGAATGGCCCGTGGGTGAGGACCGTCCGCGCCGCGCCGCCGTGTCCGCGTTCGGGCTCAGCGGCACCAACGCCCACGTCGTCCTGGAAGAAGCCGACGGCGGTCTCCCCGTACCGGATGCGCGGCCCCCGGCCGCTCTCGTGCCCTGGACGGTCTCCGCGCGCAGCGACGCCGCCCTGCGCGCCCAGGCCGCCCGGCTCGCCGCGCATCTGCGGGCCCACCCCGAGGCGACCCCCGCACGGATCGGTCACGCCCTCGCCACGTCCCGGTCCGTGTTCGAGCACCGGGCCGTCGTGGTCGGTGACGACCGTGCCGCGCTCCTCACCGCCCTCGACGCCGTCGGCCGCGGCGAGCCGCTCCCCGCGGCCGTCGTCGGCACGGCGGGCACCGAGGGCGGCGTGGCCTTCCTCTTCGCCGGGCAGGGCTCCCAGCGGCTGGGCATGGGCCGCGAACTGCACGCCGTCTTCCCCGTGTTCGCGGACGCCTTCGACGCCGCCTGCGCCCACCTCGACAACGAACTGGGCCGCTCCCTGCGCGACATCGTCTTCGGCGACGACGAAGAGACCCTGAACCGCACCGCGTTCACCCAGCCCGCCCTGTTCGCCTTCGAGGTCGCCCTGTTCCGGCTGGTGGAGTCCTGGGGCATCCGCCCCGACATCCTCGCCGGGCACTCCATCGGCCAGCTCGCCGCCGCCCACGTCGCCGGGGTGTGGTCCCTGGAGGACGCCTGCCGACTGGTCGCCGCGCGCGGCCGGCTGATGCAGGCGCTGCCCGAGGGCGGCGCCATGGTCGCCGTGGAGGCGTCGGAGGAGGAGGTCCTGCCGCTCGTCGGTGACCAGGTGGGCATCGCCGCCGTCAACGGCCCCCGGTCCGTGGTCGTCTCCGGTGCCGCCGAGGCCGTGGAATCCGTGGCCGCGCACTTCCGTGAGCAGGGCCGCAAGGTCACCGCGCTGCGCGTCAGCCACGCCTTCCACTCGCCGCTGATGGAGCCCATGCTGCGGGACTTCCTGCGCGTCGCCGAAAGCCTCACCTACCACCGGCCGCACATCCCCATCGTCTCCGACCTCACCGGTACCCTCGCCGACCCGGGCGAACTGTGCGCAGCCGGATACTGGACCGCCCACGTCCGCCAGCCCGTCCGCTTCGCCGACGACATCCGACGGCTCCGCGAACAGGGCGTCACCCGCTATCTCGAACTCGGCGCCGACGGCACCCTCACCGCCCTCGCCCGCGCCTGCCTCGACGACCCCGCCACGGGCACCCTCACCGCCCCCCTGCTCGTCCCCGCGCTGCGCAAGGACCGCCCCGAGATCCCCGCCCTCTACGACGCGCTCGCCCGCCTCCACGTCCACGGCGTCGACATCGACTGGACCCCCGCCTTCGGCGCCCCGCCCGCCGCCCCCGCCATCGACCTGCCGACGTACGCCTTCCAGCGCGAGCGCTACTGGCTCGACCCCGGCAGCGCCCCCGACGCGCCCGCGAGGCGCACCGCGGCGGACACCGTCGACGACCGCTTCTGGGAGGCCGTCGAGTGCGAGGACGTCGACGCCCTCACCCACACCCTCGGCGTACCGGCCGACGAGATCGGCGCCGTGGTTCCCGCCCTCGCCTCCTGGCGCAGGCGGCAGCGGCAGCAGACCGCCGTGGACACCCTGTCCTACCGCGTGACCTGGCAGCCCGCCACGACCGCGTCCGACGCCGTCGACGAACCGGCCGACAGCCGCTGGCTGCTCCTCCTGCCCGGCACTCCAGCCGACGGCGACCCGGCCCCCGACGCCGTCGTGGCGGCCCTCGGCGGCCCCGACCGCGTGACCGTCCTCGAACTCACCGAGGGCGACCGTACGGACCGTGCCGCCCTCGCCGACCGGCTGCGCGCGGCGACCGCGGAGCACCCTGTCCGGGGCGTCCTCACCCTCACCCACCTCGCCGGCACCGACACCGAGGGACTGCCTCTCGGCCCCGCCGTCGTCGCCACGCTGCTCCAGGCGTGCGGGGACGCGGGCGCGGGCGGCCGGGTGTGGGCGCTGACGCGGGGCGCGGTGTCGGTGGGCCGTTCGGACGGCGCCCCCGACCCCGTGCAGGGTTCGGTGTGGGGTCTCGGGCGGGTCGCGGCACTGGAGTATCCGGACCGTTGGGGCGGTCTGCTCGACCTGCCCGACACCCTCGACCGGCGCGCCACGGCCCACCTCAGGGCGGCGCTGCTGTCCTCGGGCCCCGAGGATCAGCTGGCTGTGCGGCCCTCGGGTGTCTTCGGGCGCCGTCTGGAGCGGGTCGCCACCGGTGACAGCGACGGGGCCTGGCAGCCGCGGGGCACGGTGCTGGTGACCGGTGGAACGGGTGCGCTCGGCGCGCGGGTGGCGCGTTGGGCGGCCGAACAGGGTGCGGAGCACCTGGTGCTGGTGAGCCGCCGGGGGCTGGAGGCTCCGGGTGCGGCCGATCTGCGGGGTGAGCTGGAGTCGGCGGGTGTGCGGGTGACGGTCGCGGCGTGTGACGTGGCCGACCGTGAGGCGTTGGCGGGGCTGCTGGCGGAGTATCCGGTGGATGCCGTCGTGCATACGGCGGGTGTGCTGGACGACGGTGTGATCGACGCGCTGTCGCCGGAGCGGTTCGCCGGTGTGCTGCGGGCGAAGGCCCTGGCCGCGCTGCACCTGGACGAGCTGACCCGCGACCGCGACCTGGACGCCTTCGTCCTCTTCTCCTCCATGGCCGGCACCCTCGGCACCACCGGCCAGGGCAACTACGCCGCCGCCAACGCCTTGCTCGACGCCCTCGCCGAGCGCCGTCGCGCGGCCGGGCTGTCGGCCACATCGGTGGCCTGGGGCCCGTGGGCGGACGGTGGCATGGCGGACGAGGAGGTCGTGGCCTGGCGTATGCACCGAGGTGGCGTCCTGCCTCTCCAGCCCGACCTCGGCATCCTCGCCCTGGCACGCGCGGTCGGTGCTTCCAGGGCCGCCGCCGTCATGGTCGCCGACATCCGCTGGGGGGAGTACGCGCCGCCGTTCACCATGACCCGGCCCAGCCCCCTCATCGAGTCGCTGCCCGAGGCCCGGGCCGCCGTCGAGGACGCCGGCGCCGCCTCCGAACGCTTCGGCCGAGGCGACGGTTCCGGCCTGCGCGACCAACTCACCGGACTGACCCCGGCCGAGCAGGAACGCGTCCTCCTCGAGATCGTCCGCCTGTGCGCGGCCGGTGTCCTCGGCTACTCGGGCGCCTCCGCCGTGCCCGCCGAGCGCGCCTTCCGCGACCTGGGAGTCGACTCCCTGACAGCCGTCGAACTCCGGGGCACCCTCGCCATGGCGACGGGAGTGCCCCTCGCGGCAACGGTCGTGTTCGACTATCCGACCCCGGTGGCCCTGGCCCGCTATCTGCGTGAGCAACTGCTGGGCGAACTCGGTGAGTCGGAGAACACGACAGCGGGTGCGGCGGTCACCGCCTCGGACGATCCTGTGGTCATCGTGGGGATGGCGTGCCGCTTCCCGGGCGGGGTGAGCGACCCGGAGGGCATGTGGCGGCTGCTGTCCGAGGGCGGTGACGCGGTGGGGCCCTTCCCCGTGGATCGCGGCTGGGATGTGTCCGCGCTGTACGACCCCGAGGGCGGACGTCCGGGGACGACCTACGTGGATGTCGGCGCGTTCCTTGAGGGGGCCGGCCGCTTCGACGCGGGCTTCTTCGGGATGAGCCCGCGTGAGGCGCTGGCGGCGGATCCGCAGCAGAGGCTGCTGCTGGAGACGTCGTGGGAGGCGTTGGAGCGGGCGGGCATTGCACCGCGCGGTCTGCGGGGCAGCCGTACCGGCGTGTTCGCGGGCACGAACGGTCAGGACTACGCGGGTGTGCTCGTCGCCTCGGACGAGGACGTCGAGGGGTACATCGGCACGGGTAGTGCTGCGTCGGTGCTGTCGGGCCGGGTGTCGTACGTGCTGGGCCTGGAGGGCCCGGCGGTGACCGTCGACACGGCCTGCTCGTCGTCGCTGGTCGCCCTGCATCTGGCGGTGCAGGCGCTGCGTGCGGGTGAGTGCGATCTCGCGCTGGCCGGTGGTGTGACGGTGATGTCGACGCCGGGTGCGTTCGTGGAGTTCTCGCGGCAGCGGGGGCTTGCGGCCGATGGGCGGTGCAAGGCGTTCGCGGAGGGTGCCGACGGTACCGGCTGGGGCGAGGGTGTGGGTGTCCTGGTCGTGGAGCGGCTGTCGGATGCCCGGCGCCATGGGCACCGGGTGCTGGCGGTCGTGGCCGGTTCGGCGGTGAACCAGGACGGTGCGTCGAACGGTCTTACGGCGCCGAACGGTCCGTCGCAGCAGCGGGTGATACGGGCCGCTCTCGCGGGCGCCGGGCTGAAGCCGTCGGACATCGACGCCGTGGAGGCCCACGGCACCGGCACTTCCCTCGGTGACCCCATCGAGGCGCAGGCACTCATCGCCACATACGGCCAGGACCGCGAACGGCCGCTCTGGCTGGGGTCGGTGAAGTCCAACATCGGGCACACCCAGGCGGCGGCCGGTGTCGCCGGGGTCATCAAGATGGTGCTCGCCATGGAGCACGGGGTGCTGCCGCGCACCCTGCACGTGGACGAACTGTCCTCCCGCGTCGACTGGTCGGCCGGGGCTGTGGAGGTGTTGACCGAGCCGCAGGACTGGTCGATCGCCGAGGGGCGGACCCGCCGTGCTGGTGTGTCTGCGTTCGGGGTCAGCGGGACGAACGCCCATGTGGTGCTGGCGGAGCCGCCGGTGCAGGAGGTGACCGGCTCGGAGGACTCCGAGGGCATCGACGGGTTGATTCCGTGGGTGGTGTCGGGGCGTACGGCTGCGGCGCTGCGGGATCAGGCCGGGCGGCTGGCGAAGTTCGTGTCGTCCGACGAGGGTGTGTCCCTCGTGGGGGTCGCGGGCTCGCTTGTGCGGTCGCGGTCGCTGTTCGAGCACCGGGCCGTGGTGTGGGGTGCCGACCGGGAGGAGCTGCTGCGGGGCCTGGAAGCGGTGGCTTCGGGCGAGGAGGCTGTGAACTCGGTCAACGGGCTGGCCCGCCCTGATGTACGTACCGCGTTCCTGTTCGCGGGGCAGGGTTCACAGCGGATCAGTATGGGGCGGGAGTTGTACGACGCCTACCCGGTCTTCGCCGACGCTTTCGATGCCGTATGCGCGCACCTGGACACCGAGCTGGCGCTCCCGCTGCGGGAGGTGGTCTTCGGCGAGGACGCCGACCGGCTTCAGCGCACGGAGTTCGCGCAGCCCGCTCTGTTCGCGCTGGAAGTGGCGCTGTTCCGGCTGGTGGAGTCGTGGGGTGTGCGCCCGGACGTGCTGGCCGGTCATTCGATCGGTGAGATCGCGGCGGCGCATGTGGCCGGGGTGTGGTCGTTGCCGGACGCGTGCAAGCTGGTGGCCGCGCGAGGCCGACTGATGCAGACGCTCCCGGCGGGCGGCGCGATGGTCGCCGTACAGGCCTCGGAGGACGAGGTGTTGCCGCTGCTCACAGGCGAGGTGGGCATCGCCGCTGTCAACGGCCCGCGGTCCGTGGTGATTTCGGGTGCCGCCAGCAAGGTCGAGGAGATCGCTGACCGCTTCCGCGGTGAGGGCCGCAAGGTCACTAGCCTCCGCGTCAGCCACGCCTTCCACTCGCCGCTCATGGACCCGATGCTCGCGGACTTCCGCAAGGTCGCCGAAAGCCTCACCTACGACGAGCCGAAGCTGCAGATCATCTCCACCGTCACCGGCGAGGAGGCCACCGCCGACGAGCTGACCTCCCCGGACTACTGGGTGCAGCACGTACGGGCGACGGTGCGCTACGCCGACGCCGTACAGGCACTCACGGACCAAGGAGTGGGCCGCTTCCTGGAGTTGGGCCCCGACGGCACCCTGTCCGCGCTGGCACAGGGCTGCCTGGAGGAGACGGCGCCCGCGATACCGGTGCTGCGCAAGGACCGCCCCGAAGTCGACTCCCTGCTGGCCGCGCTGGCACGCCTGCACGTCGACGGGGCCGGAGTGGACTGGGCGGCCCGGCTCCCGGCGACGGTACCCGTCCCGCTGCCGACGTACGCGTTCCAGCACGAGACGTACTGGCCGGCCCCCGCGCACGGGGAGCAGGCCGCCGGTGCGGGCGAGATCGACGCTCGTTTCTGGGAGGCGGTCGAGCGCGAGGATCTGGAGTCGCTGGCCGGGGAGTTGGATCTGGAGGCCGAGGTGGTGGGCGCCGTCCTGCCCGCCCTGACCTCCTGGCACCGCCGGAGCCGGGAACAGGCCGAGTTCGACCGGTCCCGGTACCGGGTGCGCTGGCAGCCGATAACCGGACTGAGCCGCAGTGCCTCGCTGGAGGGGCGCTGGCTGCTGGTCGTACCCGACGGACTCGCCGAGGACTCCTGGTCCGTTTCGGTCCGGGACGCCCTGACGGGCGCGGGTGCCGACGTCGAGCTGCTGACCCAGGCGGCCGGCGCGGACCGAGCCGCGGTCGCCGGGCGCCTGGCGGGCGCCGGGCCCGTCGCGGGGGTGGTGTCGCTGCTGGCCATCGCCGATGGCACGTGCGACGGCGCCCCTTTGGCCGTGTCCGCCACTCTCACGCTCGTGCAGGCTCTCGGTGATGCCGGGGTGTCGGCGCCGCTGTGGGCCGTGACGCGGGGCGGGGTGTCGGTGAGCCGGTCCGCTGGCGCGCCCGATCCCGTGCAGGCCGCTGTGTGGGGCCTTGGTCGGGTCGCCGCGCTGGAGATCCCCGGGCGTTGGGGCGGCCTCGTCGACCTCCCTGACTCCCTTGAGGCGAAGGCGAGTTCCGCGCTGGCGGCCGTGCTGGCCGGGGTGGGGGAGGAGGACCAGGTCGCGGTCCGGGCGTCCGGTGTGTTCGGGCGGCGGTTGGAGCGGGTGCCTGCCGGTGACGGTTCCGTCTGGCGGCCGCGGGGGTCGGTGTTGGTGACGGGTGGTACGGGTGCGTTGGGTGCCCGTGTGGCCCGGTGGGCGGCGGGCAACGGTGCCGAGCACCTGCTGCTGGTCAGTCGTCGTGGTGGCGGCGCGCCGGGTGCGGTCGAGCTGCGGGACGAACTCACTGCGGCTGGTGCCCGGGTGACGATCGTGGCTTGTGATGTGGCGGATCGTGCGGCGGTGGAGGGGCTGCTGGCGGAGTATCCGGTGGATGCGGTGGTGCACGCCGCCGGCACGGTCGTGAACACGTCCCTGGATGCCGTCTCGGCCGACGAACTGGCCCAGGTGTGGGCGGGCAAGGTGGCCGGTGCCGTGCATCTGGACGCGGTGCTGGCCGATCGCCCGTTGGACGCGTTCGTCGTCTTCTCGTCCATCGCGGGGGTGTGGGGCAGTGGCGGGCAGGCCGGTTACGCGGCCGCCAACGCCTGTCTGGACGGGCTGGTCGAGGCACGTCGCGCCCGTGGGCTGGCGGGCACCTCGGTCGCGTGGGGGCCGTGGGCGGAGGCGGGTATGGCCGCCGATGCCCAGGCGGCGGAGGCGCTGCGCCGCCGTGGCCTGATCGCACTCGACCCCGAGCGCGGAGTCGCCGCCCTGGCGCGGGTGGTGTCCGGCACGGATCCGGTGGTCGTGGTCGCGGACGTGGACTGGGCCCGCTTCACCCCGGCCTACACCAGCGTCCGCCCCAGCGCCCTCCTGACCGGCATCCCGGAAGCCCAGCCCGCACCCGACACCACCCCAACCGACCCCGGCACCGCCACCGGCCTGCGCGCACGGCTCGCCGCCCACTCGCCCGACGAACGCCGCCAGGCCCTGCTGGACCTGGTGCGCAGGCGGGCCGCCGAGGTGCTGGGGCACGGTGATCCGGGGGCCGTCGGATCGGCGCAGGCGTTCCGGGAGCTCGGTGTGGACTCCCTGACCGCCGTGGAGCTGCGCAACCGGCTCTCCACGGACGCCGGGACGAAGCTGCCGAGCACGCTCGTGTTCGATCACCCGACGCCACGTCATCTGGCCGCGTACCTGGACGAGGAACTGTTCGGCGCGGAGGAAGCCGAGGCGGAGAGTGCGCTGGTCGCCGAGTTGGACCGGCTGGCCGCCACGATTTCAAGGCTTTCCCCAGAGAACGGCGCCAGGGCTCTCGCCCAGGCACGTTTGCGCAGCATGCTGACGGAGCTGGGTGATCAGAACGAGGCCGACGCCAAGGCCTCGGTCTCCCAGCAGCTTGAGGCGGCGTCGGACGACGAGATCTTCGACTTCATCAATCGGGAACTCGGCCGGTCCTGAACGCCGGCGTCGAAGCCGTAGCAGGCCGAACCGTTCCTACCGCCGACAACGTATGGGGCACGTTCCAATGGCGAATGAAGACAAGCTCCGGGACTACCTCAAGTGGGTCACCGCCGACCTCGCCGAGACGCGGCGCCGGCTTCAGGAGCTGGAGTCGCGCGGGGACGAGCCCATCGCCATCGTCGGGATGAGCTGCCGCTTCCCCGGCGGGGTGCGGTCCCCCGAGGACTACTGGCAGCTCCTCGTCGACGGCGTGGACGCCATCTCCGCCTGGCCCACCGACCGCGGCTGGGACACCGACGCCCTCTTCGACCCCGACTCCCGCCGCCAGGACGGCAGTTACGCCCGTGAGGGCGGCTTCCTGTCCGGAGCCGGGGACTTCGACGCCGCGTTCTTCGGGATCTCCCCGCGCGAGGCCCTCGCGATGGACCCGCAGCAGCGGCTGCTGCTGGAGACGTCCTGGGAGGCCTTCGAGCATGCGGGCATCGACCCGGAGTCGGCGCGCGGCGGTCGCGCCGGCGTCTTCGTCGGCGCCGGCAACCAGGAGTACGGCGCGGGCCTGACCGATGTCCCCGACGACGTGCGCGGCCACCTGCTCACCGGCAACTCCACGTCGGTGGTCTCCGGCCGGGTGTCGTACGTACTGGGCCTGGAGGGCCCGGCGGTGACGGTGGACACGGCCTGCTCGTCGTCGCTGGTCGCCCTGCATCTGGCGGTGCAGGCGCTGCGCAACGGCGAGTGCGACCTCGCCCTCGCGGGCGGTGTCACCGTGATGTCGACGCCGGGCGTCTTCGTGGAGTTCTCCCGGCAGCGCGGGCTGGCCGCCGACGGCCGCTGCAAGCCGTTCGCCGAGGCCGCGGACGGCACCGGCTGGTCCGAGGGCGTCGGCATGCTCCTCGTGGAGCGGCTGTCCGACGCGCGGCGCAACGGACACCGGGTGCTCGCCGTGGTCCGGGGCTCGGCCGTCAACCAGGACGGCGCCTCCAACGGGCTCACCGCCCCCAACGGGCCGTCCCAGCAGCGCGTCATCCGCGCCGCCCTCGCCGGAGCGGGCCTGGCCCCCGCCGACGTGGACGCCGTGGAGGCGCACGGCACGGGGACGACGCTGGGCGACCCGATCGAGGCGCAGGCGCTCCTCGCGACCTACGGCCGGGACCGCGAGCAGCCGTTGTGGCTGGGGTCGGTGAAGTCCAACATCGGGCACACGCAGGCCGCCGCCGGTGTCGCGGGCGTGATCAAGATGGTCCTCGCGCTCCAGCACGGGATGCTGCCCCGCACCCTGCACGTGGACGAGCCGACCTCGCACGTCGACTGGTCGGCCGGAGCCGTCGAACTCCTCACCGACGCCCGGGAATGGCCCGCGCGCGAGGACCGCCCGCGCCGCGCCGCCGTGTCCGCGTTCGGCGTCAGCGGCACCAACGCCCACACCGTCCTGGAAGAGGCGCCCCAGGAGGAGCCCTCCGAGGCCGCTGCACCCGTGGGGCACGTCATACCGTGGGTGCTGTCCGCCCGAACCCCGGACGCCCTGCCCGCCCAGGCCACCCGCCTCCTCGCCCACCTGCGCGAACACCTGCGGGAACACCCCGGGACCCGCCCGCTCGACCTCGCCTGGTCACTCGCCGCGCACCGCTCCGCGCTGACCTACCGCGCCGCCGTCCTCGGCACCGGCCACGACGAACTCCTCGCCGGGCTCACCGCCCTCGCCGACGGCACCCCCACCGACTCGATCGTCACCGGCACCGCCCAGCCCGACGGCCGCACCGCCTTCCTGTTCGCGGGGCAGGGCTCGCAACGGCTCTGCATGGGACGGGAGTTGTACGACACGTACCCCGTCTTCGCCGACGCCTTCGACGCGGTCGACGCGGAACTTCCCTTCGACCTCAAGGCGGTTGTCTTCGGCGACGACGCCGACCGACTGAACCGCACCGAGTACGCCCAGCCCGCGCTCTTCGCCCTCGAAGTGGCCCTGTTCCGGCTGGTGGAGTCGTGGGGCGTGCGGCCGGATGTTCTCGCCGGGCACTCGATCGGTGAGATCGCCGCCGCGCATGTGGCCGGGGTGTGGTCGCTGGCGGACGCGTGCCGTCTGGTCGCCGCGCGCGGCCGGCTGATGCAGGCGCTGCCCGAGGGCGGCGCCATGGTCGCCGTGGAGGCGTCGGAGGACGAGGTGTTGCCTCTGCTCACAGGTGAGGTGGGCATCGCCGCCGTCAACGGCCCCAACGCCGTGGTCGTTGCCGGTGAGGCGGAGGCTGTGAACTCGGTTGTCACGCCCTTCCGGGACCAGGGCCGCAAGGTCACCACCCTCCGCGTCAGCCACGCCTTCCACTCACCGCTGATGGAGCCCATGCTGGCCGAGTTCCGTACCGTGGCCGAGAGCCTCGACTACGCGGAACCCGCCCTCCCCGTAGTCTCCACCGTCACCGGTACCACCGCGAGCGCCGACGACCTGCGCGACCCCGAGTACTGGGTGCGCCACGTCCGCCGGAGCGTCCGCTTCGCCGACGCCGTACGCGCCCTCGCCGCCCGCGGTGTCACCCGCTACGTGGAACTCGGCCCCGACGGAACCCTCACCGCGCTGGCCCAGAACACCCCCGAGGCCGCCGAACAGACCGGCGGGGGCGACACGACCCTGTTCACGCCGACCCTGCGCAAGGACCGCGACGAGCCCACCTCCGTCATTGCGGCACTTTCCCGGCTCCACGTCCACGGCGCCTCCGTCGACTGGTCGGCCCTCCTGCCCGGCGGGCAGCGCGTCCCCCTGCCCACCTACGCCTTCCGGCACCGCCGCTACTGGCTCGCCGACCACGGCCGCCCCGCCCTCGCCACCGCCGGCGAAGGGGACGCCGAGTTCTGGGACGCCGTGGAACGCGGCGACCTCGGCACCCTCGCCGACTCGCTCGGCATCGACACCGAAGCCCTCGATGCCGTCGCGCCCGCCCTGTCGGAGTGGCGTCGCCGCCGTCAGGAGCGGGCCCGCACCGACGCCTGGCTGTACCGACCGCACTGGCAGCCCTTCGACCCGTCCGCCGACACCCCGCTCACCGGCCGCTGGCTCGTCATCGCGCCCGAGGGCACGACCGGCCACGACCCCCTGCTGACGGCCCTTGCCGCGTGCGGCGCCGAGCCCGTCACGCTCGCGCTACCGGCGGCGGTACTCACCGAACGAGCGTCACTGACCGCCGAGTTGACGAGTCTGGTCCCCGGTGAAGCTGCCGGCATCGTCCTCATAGCCCCCACTGCCGACGCGGCCCAGGCCTGCGGCACCGTCGCCACGCTGCTCCAGGCGTGCGGGGACGCGGGCTTCCACGGCCGGGTGTGGGTGCTGACGCGGGGTGCGGTGTCGGTGGGCCGTTCGGACGGTGCCCCGGATCCGGTGCAGGGTTCGGTGTGGGGTCTAGGGCGGGTCGCGGCGCTGGAGTATCCGGACCGTTGGGGCGGTCTGGTCGACCTGCCCGCATCCCTCGACCGACGCGCCGCGCAGCGCCTGGCCTCGGTGTTGGCGGGCGGTACTCCCGACGAGGATCAGCTGGCTGTGCGGCCTTCGGGTGTCTTCGGGCGCCGTCTGGAGCGGGTCGCCACGGGTGACAGTGACGGGGGCTGGCAGCCGCGGGGCACGGTGCTGGTGACCGGTGGTACCGGTGCGCTCGGCGCGCGGGTGGCGCGTTGGGCGGCCGAACAGGGTGCGGAGCACCTGGTGTTGGTCAGCCGCCGGGGCCTGGACGCGCCGGGTGCGGCCGATCTGCGGGGTGAGCTGGAGTCGGCGGGTGTGCGGGTGACGGTCGCGGCGCGTGATGTGGCCGACCGTGACGTGTTGGCGGGGCTGCTGGCGGAGTATCCGGTGGATGCCGTCGTGCATACGGCGGGTGTGCTGGACGACGGTGTGATCGACGCGCTGTCGCCGGAGCGGTTCGCCGGTGTGCTGCGGGCGAAGGCCCTGGCCGCGCTGCACCTGGACGAACTGACCCGCGACCGCGGACTCGACGCCTTCGTCCTCTTCTCCTCCTTCGCGGGAAGCATCGGAGCGGCGGGTCAGGGCAACTACGCCGCCGCCAACGCGTTCCTCGACGCCCTCGCCGAGCGCCGTCGCGCGGCCGGACTGCCCGCCACCTCGCTGGCCTGGGGCCCCTGGGCCGACGGCGGCATGGCCGACGACACGGCCTCCGCCGCCCGCATGCGCCGAGGCGGCGTCCTCCCGCTGAACGCCCATACCGCGCTCGACGTCCTCGGCCGCACGGTCACCCACGCGGCCCCCGCCGTGGTCGTCGCGGACCTCGACTGGGCCGACTTCGCCCCGGCGTTCACCGCGTCCCGCCCCAGCCCGCTCCTCGCCTCCCTGCCCGAGGCACGCGCCGCCGTCGAGGGCAAGGCCGACGGCTCCGGGCACACCGGGCCCGGGGACCGCGCCGGACTCCTCGGCCGGCTGACCGGACTGACCCCCGCCGAACAGGACCGCGTCCTGCTGGAGACCGTCCAGTCCTGCGCCGCCGCAGTCCTCGGCTACACCGGCCCCGAGCAGGTCACCGCCGAGCGCGCCTTCCGCGACCTGGGCATCGACTCCCTCACCGCCGTCGAACTCCGCAACAGCCTCGTCACCCTGACCGGCGCCACCGGACTCACCGCGACCGTGGTGTTCGACTACCCGACTCCGGTGGCGCTGGCCCGCCATCTGCGCGAGGAACTGCTCGGCACCCTCGCCGGGACCGCCGCGCCGACGCCTGCGGCCGCACCGGTGTCCGACGATCCTGTGGTCATCGTGGGGATGGCGTGCCGCTTCCCGGGCGGGGTGAGCGACCCGGAGGGCATGTGGCGGCTGCTGTCCGAGGGCGGGGACGCGGTGGGGCCCTTCCCGGCCGACCGGGGCTGGGATGTGTCCGCGCTGTACGACCCCGAGGGCGGACGTCCGGGGACGACCTACGTGGATGTCGGCGCGTTCCTTGAGGGGGCCGGCCGCTT